>NZ_JBIUUU010000004.1:0-587191 GCF_044742595.1 Streptomyces sp. NPDC087859
GTTGATAGGCCGGATCTGGAAGCACGGTAACGTGCGGAGGTGACCGGTACTAATAGGCCGAGGGCTTGTCCTCAGTTGCTCGCGTCCACTGTGTTGGTTCTGAAACCACGAACAGCCCCATACCCATTATCGGGTGTGGTGCGGCATAGTTCGACAGTTTCATAGTGTTTCGGTGGTCATAGCGTGAGGGAAACGCCCGGTTACATTCCGAACCCGGAAGCTAAGCCTTACAGCGCCGATGGTACTGCAGGGGGGACCCTGTGGGAGAGTAGGACACCGCCGAACAAATTTTAGAAAAGGCCCACGCCTCCAGGCGTGGGCCTTTTTCTATTTCACCAGCTTTGTTTCGTACGCCAGGATCACGGCCTGAATCCGGTCCCTGGAGCCCGTCTTCGCCAGGATGCGGCGGAGTAGCGGCCGCCGTCGGCGAGGCCGGTGAAGACGGAGGAGTTGTGGCCGATGATGTCGTGCATCTCGCGGGCTATGCGGGCGCGTTCGGCGGCCGCGGCGAGCTGGGCCTGCTGGTCGCGTTCGGTCTCCAGGCGGGGGCGATGTTGTAGACGAGGACCAGCTGGAGGAGGGCGGCCTGGAGGACCGCGCCCGTGAAGGCGTTGGCGAAGGCCATCGGGGCCATGGTCAGCAGGGCTGCTCGGGGGTGGGTGCGGCGCCAGAGGAGCGGGATCGTGAGGCCGAGGCTCAGAGTGAGGAGCAGGCCGTCCGGGACATCCTTGTTGCGGGCCACGCTCTCCCAGCCGCCGCCGCCGACGTAGTCGATCAGGGGGGCTGTCAGCCAGAAGCCGGTGAGGGCGAGGTCCCAGAGCGGGGGGGTGGCGGCGGTCGAAGTCGCGCACCTGGCCGGCGATGCGCTGGACGTACTGGGTGAGGGGTTCGGCTGTTCGCTCCTCCGGCAGGGGGTCCATGGGCCGATGATCCGGTGTGGACCGGGTGCCGGGCGTCCACCTGCGGGTCCTATATGAGGTGAGGGGTCTGGTACCCGGGTATTACGGTGAACGGCATGACTGACTCGACGCCCGGTTCGTATGTTGTCCGGCCCATACGTGCTGATGAGTGGCCTGCCGTGAAGGAGCTGCGGCTGGTCTCGCTGCGGGATCCGGCCGCGCCGGTGGCCTTTCTGGAGACGTACGAGATGGCCCTGACCCGTCCGGACTCCTTCTGGCGGGAGCGGGCCGCCGGAGCCGCCGGGGAGTTCGGTGGGGCGCGGCAGTTCGTCGCCGAGGCGGCTGACGGGACGTGGGTCGGGTCGGTGGTCGTGCTGATGGAGGAGGCCGGGAGCACCGACTGGGCCGGGTTCACCGTCGAGCGGAACCAGGGTCATGTGGTCGGGGTGTTCGTGCGGCCCGAGTGGCGTGGCGGCGCGGTGGCCGGGGCGCTCTTCGACGCCGCCCTGGAGTGGGCGTGGGGGCGTGGGGTCGAGGCCGTGCGGCTCATCGTGCACGAGGACAATCCGCGGGCCCAGGGGTTCTATCGCAAGGTCGGGTTCGTGCCGAGCGGGAAGACCGTGCCGTTGGACGGGCACGAGGGGGAGAGCGAGTTGGAGTTCGTGCTGGAGAAGGCCTGAGTCCGGAGAAGGCCGGAACCCCGGAGGCGCCGGATCCGGAGCAGGGCCGGGTCTCGACGGGTGCGGTCATACCGGCAGTTCGTCGTGCGGCCAACGGGCCCTCGCCTGTTCCCGGGAGCGGAGCAGGGCCAGGGTCGGCAGGCCCCGGTCCGCCCCGGTGGCCAGCAGCTCCGGGAGCTGGGGAAGCGGAGCCACGGCGGCGACATCGTCCAGGACGAGCGTCAGTGGTGGGTCGAGGCGACCGGAGGATGACCGTTCGGCCATGCGCCGGCCACGCTCGACCACGCTGGAGACGAGCGCCGTCAGGAGTGGCATGGCGCCCGGATTGGTCCTGGGGTCCTCGATGGATTCCCCCACCACGTAAAGCGTGCCCCCTTCGTCCACGAAGGAATCCAAGGCAAGGGCATCAGTTCGGTTGGGAGTGCACGCCTCGCGGATGTTGACCGTGAAGAGCGCGGAGAGCGCGCGTCCGGTCAACTCCTGGGCGATGTCCCGGCGTTCGGGATAAGCGGTGAGCGCGGCCTCGAGCTCGCCCGCCGCTCCGGGAGCGGCCTTGGGGTTGGTACGGAGGATGCGGACCGCGTCCTGGATCTGGGTGCCCTGGGACCAGCGGTGGACGTGCCGGATGGTGCGGCCGTCGATGGCGGCGGCGTGCAGACAGCTCCGCAGGAGCGTTTCCGCTACGTCGGCCACCGCCTGGTCGATCTTCGCGGTGGGGCGGACCGGCGCGAGGAGGGCGTGGGCCCTCGCGGTCGCCGTCTGCTTCTCCTCGCAGCCCGTCGTGGGGGACCAGTGGAGGCGGGCCGGGGTGTCGCAGAGATGGGCGGGGTCGTAGAGGTGGACCGGGCCCAGCTTGGTGCGGGCGTCCTTGGTGTCGGACCAGACGGCGGGGTTCGAGGTGACGATGAGGATGGCGCCCTCGGCGTCGCGGACGGCCTGGGTGGCGGAGGCCTGGCGGTCCTCCCTGGGGGCCACGAGAACCTTCTCCACCCGTGCGGGCACCGCCACCGCCGGGGGAGGCTCCGGCTCTGCCCGCGGTGTCGGGACCTCGTGGTGCGTGACCGCCTCGACGACGGGCTCCGGAGCCGCCGGCGGCTGTTCGACGACCGCGACCGGCACCTCCGTCCGCCGTGCCCGCCGTACCGCCTTCCAGCGGGCCACCGTCCCCAGGACGAACACGGTGAGCACGATCAGGATCATCAGCTGCCCGATGACCAGCCCCCAGAACAGCCCGTACCCGGAGAGCTGCCCGGCCGGGGTCTCCGGCCAGGCGCCCGGGATGTCCTGGGGCTGGCCGATGAGCTGGCGCATCGCCATGGGCGTACGGGCGAAGGTGACGCCCTGGGGCCAGCTGCCGTGGGCGAACAGGCCCGCCAGACCGGTAGCCGACCAGACCATCAGGGTCATGCCGAGGAGGAAGGCGAGTATGCCGACCAACAGCCCGTCAGGGACGCCTCCCTGACCTCCCTGCCCGCGGCGATCGTCAGGTCTCACCATGGCACGCCTCCCGCCTACGCCACCGTCGACTCGGAGTCGCCCATGTGCTGTTCCATGAAGGCCGCCGCCCGCTCCTCGGCCTCCAGCTCGGCCGCGCGCAGGGCGTCGTCCGCGAGGTGGTCCTCGGAGGACTCGGTCATCGCGCGGTCGGTGAAGACCAGTGGGCGCTCCGTCTCGGTGATCAGGTGTTTGACCACCTGGACGTTGCCGTTGACGTCCCACACCGCGATGCCCGGTGTCAGCGAGGGGATGATCTCGACCGCCCAGCGTGGCAGACCCAGCACCCGGCCCGTCATTCTGGCCTCGTCCGCCTTCTGGGCGTAGATCGTCCTCGTGGACGCCATCTTCAGGATCGCCGCCGCCTCCTTCGCCGCGGCTCCGTCCACCACGTCGGACAGGTGGTGGACGACCGCCACGAAGGACAGGCCGAGCCGTCGGCCGAACTTCAGCAGCCGCTGGAACAGCTGGGCCACGAAGGGGCTGTTGATGATGTGCCAGGCCTCCTCGACCAGGAAGATGCGCTTCTTCCGGTCGGGGCGGATCCAGGTGTGCTCCAGCCACACGCCGACGATCGCCATGAGGATGGGCATGGCGATGGAGTTGCGGTCGATGTGCGACAGGTCGAAGACGATGAGCGGGGCGTCCAGGTCGATGCCGACCGTCGTGGGGCCGTCGAACATGCCGCGCAGGTCACCGTCGACCAGACGGTCCAGGACCAGCGCGACGTCCAGGCCCCAGGCGCGTACGTCCTCTATGTCGACGTTCATCGCCTCGGCCGACTCCGGCTCGGGGTGCCGCAGCTGCTCCACGATGTCCGTGAGGATCGGCTGGCGTTCGACGATCGTCTCGTTGACGTAGGCGTGCGCGACCTTCAGGGCGAAGCCGGAGCGCTCGTCGAGTCCGTGGCCCAGCGCGACCTCGATGATGGTCCGGAGCAGCGCGAGCTGGCCGGTCGTCGTGATCGCGGGGTCGAGGGGGTTCAGCCGGATCCCCATGTCCAGGGCGGCCATCGGGTCGAGGCGGATAGGAGTTATCCCCAACTCCTGGGCGATGAGGTTCCATTCGCCGACCCCGTCCTCGCCCTGTGCGTCGAGAACGACGACCTGCCGGTCGCGGAAGCGCAGTTGGCGCAGGACGTATGTCTTCTCCAGCGCCGACTTGCCGTTGCCGGACTCGCCGAGGACCAGCCAGTGAGGTGCCGGGAGCTGCTGGCCGTACAGCTGGAAGGGGTCGTAGATGTAGCCCTTCCCGGAGTACACCTCGCGGCCGATGATCACGCCGGAGTCGCCGAGCCCCGGTGCGGCCGTGGGCAGGTAGACCGCCTGGGCCTGGCCGGTGGAGGTGCGGACGGGCAGGCGGGTCGTCTCGACCTTGCCGAAGAGGAAGGACGTGAAGGCGTCGGTGAGGACGGACAGCGGGTCCCGCATCTGAGCTCAGCCCCTACCTTCGGATGCCGGTGGCGAACGGGAGCGTGTTCACGAACGCGCGGTGGTGTTCGCGGTCGCACCATTCGAGCTTCAGGTACGACTTTCCGGCCGAGGCCCGGATGGTCCGCTTGTCGCGGGCCAGGGCGTCGGGATTGCGGGAGGAGACGGTGATGTAACCGACCAGGTTGACGCCGGCCGCGCCGCTCGCGAGGTCTTCGCCGCGCTGGTCGAGACGGTTGTGGGAGGCGATGTCGCGCGGGTCGACGGTGCGGTTCATCTTGGCCTGGCGGGAGGCTTCCGCCTCGTCGTTCGTCTTCTCGGTCAGCATGCGCTCGATGGCGACCTCGGTGGGTTCGAGGTCCATGGTGACGGCGACCGTGCGGATGACGTCCGGGGTGTGGACGAGGAGGGGGGCGAGGAAGTTGACCCCGACGGGGGTCATCGGCCATTCCTTCACCCAGGCCGTCGCATGGCACCAGGGCGCGCGGGTGCTGGACTCCCGGGTCTTCGCCTGGAGATACGTCGGCTCCATGGCGTCCAGCTCGGCCGGCCAGGAGTTGCGCTTGCTCATCGCCTGGATGTGGTCGATGGGGTGGTCCGGGTCGTACATGGAGTGGATGAGCGAGGCGAGACGGCCCTGGCCCAGCGGTTGCCGTACGCGGATGTCGGCCTCCTGCAACCGCGAGCAGATGTCGGTGAGTTCACGTGCCATCACGACCGCGAGGCCCGCGTCGCGGTCCAGTTTGCGGCCGGACTGGGGGCGCGCGGCGCGGGCCATGGTGTGGGCCTCGGCGGCGAGTTCGCGGGTGAAGTGCATGCAGGCGACGAGGTAGGCGCGGTGCTGCTCGCTGCTCGTCGACACCATGGACTGGAGTTGGTCGTACGACTGCTGGAGCCATCCCGGTGCCCTCTCGTCCCCGCGGACGGCGACGTCCTTGGCGTGGGCGTCGGGGTCGGCGGGGAGGGTGCGGGCCAGCATCTGGAGGCGGGTGACGAAGCCGTCCCCGTTGGCGACGTGCTTGAGCAGGGTGCCGAAGCGGTCGACGAGGGCTTCCTGGTCCTCGGAGTCGCGCAGGCCGACGCCGGGGCCCTCGATCTCGATGGCGGCGGTGACGGTGCGGCGGTCCGCGTGCAGGAGTACGGCGATCTCGTCGGGGCCGAAGGGTGCGGCGAGCCAGGTGATACGGCCGATGCCGGGCGGCGGGCCGATCTCGACCTCCAGGCCGTCGGCCCTGATGCCGGCCTCCATGACGCCGGAGCGGTAGACGGTCCCGCGCTTCAGGGACCGCTTGTAACTGCGGTTGATCTCGAACCACTTGTAGAACGTGCGGTGCTTGTACGGCACGTAGACCGCCATCAGGGCGATCAGTGGGAAGCCCATCAGCAGCACGATGCGCAAGGCCAGGACGGGGACGAGGAGCCCGCACATCATGCCGAGGAACGCGCCGGCGATGATCAGCGCGATCTCGCCGGTCTCACGGTTGCGGCCGACGATCGCGTTCGGCCGGGCGCGGCCGATGAGATAGGTACGGCGGGGTGTGACCGCGTGGGACACGTGGGACTCGGTCGTCAACGCCCGTCACCTCCTGTGCGGTTGTTGCTGGCGTGCGGGGTGTTGACCGCGTTGCTCGAACGGGGCTGGGGTGCGGCGGAGGGGACAGATCCGCCGCCGCCACCGTTCGGGGTGCGGGCGCTGTGGGCGGCGACGCCGCCGGAGGCGGGGTTGGAGGGGCGGGCGCCGCTCGAACCGTTGCCGCCGCCGTTGTTGTCGGCCCTGGTGCTGTGGGTCTTGATGCCCTGGGCGACGAGGGTCGCGGGGGAGCTGATGACCGCGGCCGCCTTTCCTTCGGCGCCCTGCATGATGCGGTTGTTGCGGGAGCCCGCGATCTCGTCGCCGAAGCCGGGGACGAAGCGGTAGATCATCGCGCTGGCGAAGATGGCGAGCAGGATGATGGCCAGGCCGGAGACCACGGCGGAGAAGGCGTCCGGACCGTCGTCGGCGGACAGCGCGCCGGCCAGCCCCAGGACGATCACGATGACCGGCTTGACCAGGATGACCGCGATCATGATGCCCGCCCAGCGGCGGACGTGGCCCCACAGGTTCTTGTCGACCAGGCCCGCGTAGACGACGGTGCCGAGGAGGGCGCCGACGTAGAGGAGCGCGGCCCTGATGACCAGTTCCAGCCAGAGGACGCCGGCGGCGAGGATGGAGACGAGGGACACCACGATCAGCATGATCGGGCCGCCGCCGATGTCCTCGCCCTTCTCCAGGGCGCCGGAGAAGGTGCCGAAGAACGTGTCCGTCTGGTCGCCGGTGGTCTTCGCGAGGACCTCGGTGACGCCGTCGGTGGCCGAGACGACCGTGTACAGGATCAGGGGGGTGAAGGCCGACGCCAGCACGGTCAGCCAGAGGAACCCGATCGCTTCGGAGATGGCCGTGGTGAGGGGTGCGCCACGGACGGCTCGCTTGGCCACGGCCAGCAGCCACAGCAGCAGCGTCAGAATCGTCGACGCCGCGAAGACGACCGCGTACTGCTGGAGGAACTTGGGGTTCGTGAAGTCGACGTTCGCGGTGTCCTTCACGGCCTCGCTGAGCTTGTCGACGGTCCATGCGGCGGCGTCGGCACAGCCCTTGGCGAGGGAGGAGAGGGGGTCGAGGGTGGAGGTGGGGTCGATGGTGGTTCCGCCGGCCCCTTCGGAGCCGCTGCCGCGTTCGCAGTACTTCTTGGCAGGGCCGGCAATCAGCGAGCATGGATCGTCGCTCGGCGTCGGCGTCGGGCTCGGTGTGGGTGCGGCGAAAGCACGTGTGGCCAGCAGCACGGTGGTTGCTTGAGCTGCGGCCACCAAACCGGTGAGCTTGAGTGCGCGGTGCGGGCTACCGGGCATACGTGAAGCCTCCGAACTCCTCGACCGCCTTGCCGATCTCATCTGCGCCGGACACGGGGTTGTCGCCCGTGACCGGGGTGGGTCCGGTCTTCTGGCTGGTCTCGAGGACCTTCCAGTCGCCACCGCTCCAGTTCAGCTTCATGGTCACGGTGAACCAGTTGCTGGTCACGGGGTTGGTCGAGCTCTGGCCGGTGAGTCCGAAGAGGCCGTTGCACCAGACCTCGACGGTGGCCGCGCTGTTGCTGAAGGACGTGACCTTGGTTCCTGCCGGCAGCGTGCGGTTGACGAATGTGCTGCCTGTAGGGGCGCTGCCGTCCTCGCTGAGACCGATCTTCTTCAGGAACCCCGCCGAATAGTCCGCGTCGAAGCCGGACTGGAGCCGGTCGAGGGAAGTGGGGTCAGCGACGTCTTGCACGATCTCGTGTCGCCGGGACGTGTTGAACATGCCGTCCGAACCCAGCGCTACCGCGTAATTCGCCGCCGCGCTCTGCGCCCCCTGCGCATCGTGCGCGAACCCCGCAGCCACCGGCTTCGTCCCGCTTGCCGCCGTGGTGGACACCTCGGGCTTGTCGCTGGCGCCGGTTTTCGATGAGGAGTCGTCTCCTCCGCGGTTCGCGAAGGCGATCGCGGCGATGAGGAGGACGACCACGCCGACCACCGTGACCAGGCTGCGTGACGACGAGCGGGCGCGGGGACGCGCGCCGCCGTACACGTCGTCCGGCATGCGCGTGCGGGTCTGGCCGGAGCCCCCGTAGCCGCCGGAGGTGTCGTGTTCGTCACCGGGACTCATGCCGCGTACGCCCCCTCTACGTCGTGCGGAAACACGTAGGAGTACGACGGTAGCCGTGCTGGTTCCCGCGCGGGCGCGGTGTGGTGACTCGGCATCAGGGAAACGCAACCTCAGTCGGTGGGCACGACGGGCGGGTGGGGTGGAGGGGTACGACCGGGCGTGCCCGGGGGACTGGAGGAACGCCTGCTAGACGGCCATGCCGTACACGATGGTGAACAGCGTGCCGAGTGAGCCGATGATGAAGACCCCGGTGAGGCCGGCGATGATCAGGCCCTTGCCCTGTTCCGCGCTGAAGGTGTCACGGAGGGCCGTCGCGCCGATGCGTTGCTTCGCGGCGCCCCAGATGGCGATGCCGAGGCAGAGCATGATGGCGACCGCCATGACGACCTGGATCATCGTCTTCGCTTCCGTGCCCAGCGCCCCGAAGGGGCCCCAGTCCGGAGCGATCCCGCCGATGATGGTGTTGATGTCTCCCTTGTCGGCCGCAAAGAGCATGTAAGTCACCGCCCCTGGTGGGTAGTTCCGCTTCCCCCTGCAGGTGCGCAGAGGTCAGGCCTCATTCTCGCCGACAATTCTGCTGCCGGATGTCGACTTGGCGTCATTGATTGGCGGGTTTCGTACGAATGCACTGCCCGGTCACTCTGTGTATCACGGCTGGTCACGCCGGGCAATGAGGTCGGAGCGGAACCTTCGTGTGGTTCCGTCGTTGACCTCTTCTCGGCATCTGGTGTGCTGGTGGCACCCGAGTGCACCCATGTTCTGCGGGTGAAGGCTATCTCCGCACGGGACCGGCATGACGAACGGGCCGCGGCTGGTGCCGCGGCCCGTCTGGGTGGTGACTGAGCGTCAGCCTGTGAAGGCGCTCACTCCCTGCGGGGTGCCCAGGCCGGTCGGGCCGTCGTAGCCCGAGGCGGCGGTGCAGAAGTAGCTCGTGGAGCAGGTGCCGTTGTTGCCGGAGGTCACGTCGTTGAGGGCGGAGGTGTCCTCGTAGGGGAACTGTGCCGGGTAGGAGCTGCTGGACGGCGTGCCGGCCAGGGCGTACACGGAGGCGATGATCGGGGCCGAGGCGCTGGTGCCGCCGTAGGTGTTCCAGCCGGTGCCGTCGGAGCCGTAGGAGTCGTAGACGGAGACACCGGTGGCCGGGTCGGCGACGGCGGAGACGTCGGAGATCATGCGCTTGGTGCAGCCGGTGTCGG
The DNA here is from genome assembly GCF_044742595.1 of Streptomyces sp. NPDC087859. Taxonomy (NCBI): domain Bacteria; kingdom Bacillati; phylum Actinomycetota; class Actinomycetes; order Kitasatosporales; family Streptomycetaceae; genus Streptomyces; species Streptomyces sp. NPDC087859. Next base: position 9,376 of record NZ_JBIUUU010000004.1, read on the forward strand.
TCTGCCAGCTGGGCTTGGCGTCGTACGCGGAGCAGCCGGAGCCGGTGCCCTCGGTGCTGCTGGTCTTCCAGACGCTCTCGGTCCAGCCGCGGGTGGTGGAGGACGTGGAGAGCTTGGTGCCGCCGACCGAGGTCACGTACTTCGAGCCGGCCGGGTACTCGGCGCCGTAGGCCTCGTCGCCCGCGGAGACGGTGATGGCGACGCCCGGGTGGTTGAAGTAGGAGGAGTCGTAGGAGGTGTCCGAGGAGGACTCGGAGCCGCCGTAGGAGTTGGAGACGAACTTGGCGCCCAGGGCGACGGCCTCGTTCACCGCCTTGCCCAGGTTGGCCATGCTCGACGAACTCGCCTCGACCAGAAGGATCTTGGCGTTCGGAGCGATGGCGGAGACCATGTCGAGGTCGAGGGAGATCTCACCGGCCCAGCCGCTGTCGGCGGTGGGGAGGGAGGTCGTGGAGCCGGTCTGGGAGACCTTCTTGAAGCAGCCGTTGGCGACGGTGCAGGCGGGGAGGCCGTAGTAGGAGCGGTAGGTGGCCAGGTCCGCGGCGGCGTTGGGGTCGTCGTAGGCGTCGACGATGGCGATGGTCTCGCCGGAGCCGTTCGAGGAGGAGGCGGCGGTCAGGCCGTAGGCGTCCTGGAGGTCGCTCGGGCCGTAGCCGGTCGGTGTGGCCGAGGTGGCGTTCGGCTTGACGGTCTTGGGGGTCGCGCCCTTGAGCGCGGCCTGCTTCTCCATGTAGGCGGTGGTGCCGCCGGTGACACGGAGCGCGTTGCAGGCGGCGTAGCCCTTCTTCGGGGTCGTGGCGCACGCGCTCTCGTACTGCACATGGGCCTTGGCGACCTGTGCGGCGACGGTCCGGGCGCTCACCTTGTGCGGCGTGGGGGCGGCCGCGTCGGCGTGGGTCGCGATGCCGAGTCCGGCGAGGAGGAGGGCGGCCGTGGTCGTGGCGGCCGTGCCGATCCGGCGCGATCTGCCGGATATGTGGGGGGTGTTGGGCGTACGCAACGTACAGCCTCCTGAGAGTGGGGTTGCAGAGGCCTGCGGTGGGGACCACCGGTGAGGTTCCCGGTGGGGGCGGCGACCCGCGTAGACCATCCCCTTGTTGAGTACGTGACAACAAGACGGGCGGTGGAATCCTGACTTCCGCCTTACTGAAGGGGGTTGGGGGGTTACTGATCAATGGCGGGGTGATGGGCGCCGAATGGCCTCGGCTTGACCATCCACACGCGTTGCGCACAACTGCCGGAGGGTCACCTGGGCTTGAGGCCGTGCAGCAGGAGATGTACGAGCTCGGGCATGCCGTCGAGGGCTGCCTGCGGGTCGAGCTTGTCGGTGGCCGCGAACATGGCGGTGCCGTGCAGGGTGGCGCCCAGGGCGAGGGTGAGGCGGCCGGGGTCCCCCTGGACGATCTCGCCGCGCTGCTGGGCGTCCGAGATGATCTGCTCGAGGGCTCCCACCGTGCGGCCGACGGCGACGGCCATCTGCTCGGACGCCTCGGGGTCGTGCTTGCGGGCGTACATGAGCTCCAGGAGCTCGGCGTTCTCCAGGGAGAAGGCCAGATAGGCCCGGGCGAGAGCCGTGAACCGGGGTTCCAGCGGCAGGGCGGGGTCGTCGGCGGCGTCGAGCGCCCGGGTCAGCCGTTCGTAGCCGTCGAGGGCCAGGGCGTTGAGCAGGGCCTGCTTGTCCTTGAAATGCCGTCCCGGGGCGGCGTGGCTGACGCCGATGTCGCGGGCCAGTTCGCGCAGGGAGAGTGAGGCCACGCCCCTGTCGCGCAGGGTGCGCTCCGCGCTCGCGAGCAGGGCGGAGCGGAGGTCTCCGTGGTGGTAGGGGCGGGTCTCGGACGGCATGGACGCCATCGTATCCCGATGTAGGCGCCGTCACTATTGTTGGCATCGCCATCATTGTTGTCATTGACAGCATTGTTGGCGTCGCCTACTTTGAGGGCATGGCTGACAAGAGCAAGCACGCGTGGAACGCGACCCACCTCCCCGACCTGACCGGCCGCACCGCCGTGATCACCGGCGCCAACAGCGGTATCGGCCTCACCGCCGCGGCCGCGCTGACCGGGGCGGGCGCGCACGTGGTGTTCGCCGTACGGGACCCGCGGCGCGGTGAGGCGGCGGCGCGGACGGTGAACGGCAGCGTGGAGGTGCGGCGCCTGGACCTGGCGGACCTGTCGTCCGTACGGGAGTTCGCGGCGGCGTGGGACGGTCCGCTGGACCTCCTCATCAACAACGCCGGCGTGATGATGGTGCCGGAGCAGCGGACGCCGGACGGCTTCGAGATGCAGTTCGGCACGAACCACCTGGGCCACTTCGCGCTCACGAACCTGCTGCTGCCGTACCTCACGGACCGGGTGGTGACGGTGTCCTCGGGCGCCCACCGCTGGGGCGACGCCAGGATCCGCTTCGACGACCTGAACTGGACGACCGGCTACCACCCCAACCAGGCCTACGCCCAGTCGAAGCTGGCGAACCTCCTGTTCACCCTGGAACTCCAGCGCCGCCTGACGCAGTCGGGCTCCGCGGTCCGCGCCCTCGCCGCCCACCCCGGCTACTCGGCCACCAACCTCCAGAGCCACGCGGCGAGTCCGGCGGCCCGGGTCTTCATGAAGTTCGGCAACAGGTTCCTGGCCCAGGATGACAAGGCGGGCACCCTGCCGACGCTGTACGCGGCGACGCAGGACCTGCCCGGCGCGAGCTACGTCGGCCCGGACGGGTTCGGCGAGATGCGGGGCGCCCCGACCCTGGTGGGCCGCTCACCCGCGGCGAGCGACCCGGCGACGGCGAGGCGGCTGTGGACGGTGTCGGAGGAGCTGACGGGGACGCGGTTCCCGCTGGAGACGGCCGTACGACCCGGCTAGGCGCTGCCCGGCCGGTCGTCAGCCGGCGAACATTCCCGCCGTTGCGTTGATCCACGTGCCCGTGACGGTGACGCCCGCGTCGGAGGCGGGGCCTCCCGGGCGAGCCGCCGGAGTTGCGCGAACCGGGCGTTGAGAGCCTCGACGTCGGCGTGGAGGACGACCGGGGGTTCCAGCCGCAGCCGGTTCAGCTGCGCGGAGGAGAACGCTGCCAGGGTTGGTGTCCGGGTAGACGTCCCTTGACGCGCGCCTGACCCGGTTCTCACCTTCGTGCGGAAGGCTGCGTTCCGATGAAGCGCACGCCTCTCTACGCCGTCCTCGTACTCCTCGCCGTCACCTCCGCCTCCGAGGCGGCCGCCGACGACGGCCCCGGCCCTTTCGGGGTCACCGTCACCGCCGCCGCGACCGCGGAGACCGTGCGCGTGGGGGCGCTGTTCGCCGGCGGGCGGCACTTCTGTACCGCGTCCGTCGTGCACAGCCCGCACCGGGATCTCGTCGTCACCGCCGCACACTGCCTGGACGGTGACACGGACGACCTCGTGTTCGCGCCGGGCTACCGAAACGGCAGGGCGCCGTACGGGAAGTGGCGCATCACCAGACGGTTTCTGCCCGACGCGTGGGACGAGGACAGTGACGTGGCGTTCGCGACCGTGGCCGGGCGGCGGGGCGAGGGCGTCGAGGACCTCGTCGGGGGGAACCGCTTCACCACCGGTACCGCGACCGGTGCCACCGGTGTCACGGTCACCGGCTATCCCGGCTCCCGCGAGACGCCGGTCCGCTGCGCCGACAAGCCGGTCGCGCACAGCCGTACGCAACAACGCGTCGACTGCCCAGGGTTCAGCGGCGGCACCAGCGGCAGCCCGTGGGTCAACGGGGACGGGGAGGTCGTCGGGGTGCTCGGCGGGCACGAGCAGGGCGGGGCGACCGCCGGCATCTCGTACAGCGTGGTGCTCGGGCGGGAGGCCGCGCGACTGTACCGGGACGCGACGGAGTCTCCTTCCGCATGATCACCCCAGAACGACGAAGGCGCCCCTAAACTGACGTGGGCGTCGGACTCCGGGGCAGCGAGGGGCGGTTGACGGTGCGTAAGGCATGGCTCGTGGGGGGTGCCGTCCTCGGGGCGGGGCTCAGCTTCGTGATGCTGCTCGTCGTCGGTGTGTACGTCGTCGCCGGGAACCTCGCCAACGGGGTCGGCGGAGCCACGAAGGCGCTGGCCAAGGGGTCCGTCCCGGCCGCCTATCAGAACCTCGTGCAGAAGTGGGGCAATCTCTGCACCGCGATCAACCCGGCGCTGCTCGCCGCCCAGCTCTACCAGGAGAGCGGGTTCAACCCGAAGGCGCAGAGCGCCGCGGCCGCGCAGGGGATAGCGCAATTCATCCCCGGGACCTGGGCCACGCACGGGATCGACGGCGACGGGGACGGCGACCGCGACGTATGGGATCCGAATGACGCGATTCCGTCGGCCGCGAAGTACGACTGCACCCTCGCCTCGTACGTGAAGGACGTCCCCGGGGACGCCACGAAGAACATGCTCGCGTCCTACAACGCGGGCGCCTACGCGGTGATCAAGTACGGGGGTGTGCCGCCGTACAAGGAGACCCAGAACTACGTGAAGACGATCACGACGCTGGAGGAGAGCTTCGCCGCTCCCGTCACGCGTGTGGACCCCTCCAAGCAGGCCGCCGGAGCCATCTACTACGCGCAGAAGAAGCTCGGCACGCCCTACCTCTGGGGCGGTGACGGTACTGCTCAGGACGGTGGCCGGTTCGACTGCTCGGGGCTGACGAAGGCCGCGTACGAGAGTGTCGGGATCACGCTGCCCCGCGTCGCCAACGACCAGTGGAACGCGGGTCAGCATCCGGCCAGGGACGAGCTGCTCCCCGGCGATCTCGTCTTCTTCTCGGACGACCTCACCAACTCCCGGGCCATCCGGCATGTGGGGATTTATGTCGGCGGCGGATACATGATCGACGCCCCGAGAACAGGTGCTGTGATCCGGTTCGACCCGATCGACACCCCCGACTACTTCGGAGCCACACGCGTCACCGAAGATGGCGCGAAAGCGCTCCCCACGACGGTCTGACAGCCTGTGAACCTGCCCCCTGAGCTGCAGCGATGTGTCTCTCTTCGATAACGTCTGCGTGATCATTCAGTGGAGGGTGGAACGTATTAACGGGGACCGTGCGTTCCTGTTCTCGTAGCGATCTACACACCACGGGGGTGGAACAGCGGCGCGCGACCTCTGCGCGCCGGGAGAGCCGACGAAGGGGCCGCAGCACCATGGCTGGACTCGCCGCATCCGGGTCGAACCCCGACGTCGACCTGCTCTACGACATCAACGGCCTGGCCAAGGACGCACCCGTGTGGTTCGACCGGGTCATGGAGTACGTCGGTGAGTACGGGATTCTCCTGGCCACCGTGCTGCTCGTGCTGTGGTGCTGGCTGTCCGTGCGCAAGCGGGGCGGCGCGGAGGCACCCTCGTCCGTGGCCGCACTGGTCTGGGCGCCGCTCGCGGCCGGTGTCGCCGTGCTGGTCAACGTGCCGATTCGAGGATTCGTGGAGCGGCCCCGGCCGTTCCTCCAGCACGAGGGACTCGAGGTCCTGGTCTCCGGCAAGACCGACTACTCCTTCGTGAGCGACCACGCCACGATCACCATGGCCATGGCGGTCGGACTGTTCGTCGCCAACCGGAAGTTCGGCTTCTTCGGCATCGGCCTCGCCCTGCTCGAGGGCTTCTGCCGGGTCTACATGGGCGTGCACTACCCGACCGACGTCATCGGCGGCTTCGCCCTCGGCACCGCCGTGGCCCTGCTGCTGTCCCCGCTGGCCATGGCCCTGCTCACCCCGCTGATGAAGGCAATCGAGCGGTCGCCGCGCGCGGGATGGCTGATCCGGGCACGGGGGAAGTCCTACGACGGTCAGGACGCCCTGATCCCCGGCGCCCGGAAGGAAACGGGCGCCGAGGAGCGCGACCTCGCCGCCTGATCCGCCCAACAGGCCCCGGAGGTGCCCTAGAGGGCCTGCGGGAACGTGAAGAAGCCCTTCGGGTCGTACTGCTTCTTCAGGGCCGCGAGCCTGGTCGCCGCGTCTCCGTAGTACGCCTTGCGCCAGTCCGTCAGAGACGGGTCGGTGTAGTTCTGGTAGGCCGCGCCCGACGCGTAGGGCTTCATCGCGTTGTGGGCCTGGGTCAGCCAGGACTGGGCGGCCGTGCCCGGCGTGCCCGCCTTCCAGGCGGCGATGTACTGGGCCAGCATGCGGGAACGGCGGTGGACGAACGCCGTGGCCGTCGGGGAGACACGGTTGACGGCGCCGCCCAGGGCCGTGAGGGCGATGTCGCCGGCCCCGCCGCGTACCGACTCCAGCTGCCTGAGCATCGCCTGGATGCCGGCCGTGGACAGGGAGCGGTCGAAGAAGTCCGACTTCGCGGCGTACGTCTCCCGGCCGAGCGCGCCCTGCGGGGACCGGCCCGGGGTCTTGCCGGGCAGGTGGCACTGGGCGTCCGTGGTGAAGGAGGAGCAGCCGGCGTAGACCTCCATCGCGTCCTCGTACGAGAGGCGCTTGAGGGAGACGCTGGTCGCGGGGGCGCCGATCCTGTCGGCCAGGCGGTCCACGGCGTTCTGGAGTTCGCCGTAGGTACCTAGGGAGAAGGCGGCGACGGAGACCGTGGTGTAGCCGCCGGAGGTGCCCGCCAGGTGCAGGGACGACCAGATCTCGTCGGGCTGGGCCGGGCCCCACTCCTGCCAGGCCTTGGTCACGGCGGCGGCCTTCGCCCACGGCCAGGACAGATACGCCTTCACCGCCTGGGGTGCCGGGTGGGTCTTGAAGCGCAGCTCGGTGACGACGCCGAAGTTGCCGTTGCCCGCGCCGCGCAGCGCCCAGAAGAGGTCCTTGTTCTCGGTCGCGTTCGCGGTGAGCTGCTTGCCGTCCGCCGTGATCAGTGTCGCCTGGGTGAGGCTGTCGCAGGTCAGGCCGTAGGCGCGGGAGACGACTCCGTGGCCGCCGCCGAGGGTGAGTCCGGAGACGCCGACGGTGGGGCAGGAGCCGGCGGGGATGGTGACGCCCTTCGCGGTCAGCGCGCGGTAGACGTCGATGAGTTTCGATCCGGCGCCGACCACCGCTGTACCGCCGCTGCCGCGGACCTTGTTGAGCTTCGAGACGTCGACGATCAGGCGGTTGTTGCCGGAGGACCAGCCGGCGTAGGAGTGGCCGCCGTTGCGGATCGCGATGTGGAGGTGATGGGCTCGGGCGTAGGCGAGGGCGGTGCGGATGTCTTCCGCGTGGGCGACGTACGCGACCGCCGCGGGCTTCAGGTTGTCGAAGCGGGTGTTGTAGAGCTGGTGGGCGGTGGGCCAGTTCGTGTCGCCCGGGCGGACGAGGGTGCCGTCGAGGTCGCGGGCGAGGGCGGTCCAGTCCGCGGGGGCGGTGGCGGTGGTGCCGGTTCTGGTCGACGTACGTGCGGACGTGCCGGCGGTGGCCGTCTGCGCTGCGTCGGCTTTGTCGTCGCCATTGCACGCGGTCGCGGTCGCCGCGGCGATGGCGGCTACGCCGCCGCCGATGAACGTACGCCGTTCCATGTCGCCTCCTGGGGGTTCGTGGAACGAGACGAGGTGGTGGGGTCGGGGGTTCCATCGTGACGGGCTGAAGAACAAGGACACGGACCGGCGTCGAGAGGCGTGCTGTTACGTCTCTGTGTGGTGTTTTGCGTCTGTTCTTGCCTGGCTTCTTGCTCTTCGTGCCGGGCCGCGCCAGCCGCAGGTGCAGCGGGCTGTGCAGAAGGGGCCCTGGTCGACTGTTGTCGTCAGGTGTTCAGGGGAGTCGCGGGGCGGGGGGACCCTGTCCTGGTGTGCCACGGCGACAACGTTACCGAGCCCGGGTAAAGGGCTCGTATGCGCGTGACGGGCTCCGCATGGTCGTCGTTAGCGGAACGGACAGGGGGTCCGTGACGGAGGCAGGCGATGGCGGAGCGGCAGCAGAGGCGGACGGGCGGGGTCGGTGTTGTGGCGGGGGTCGTGGCCGTCTTCTGCGCCGGGGCCGCGGGGTGTGCGGGGAGCGGGGTCGCCGCCGAGGACGGGCGGAGCTCGGGTGACGCCGTCGAGGTGGTGCGCGTTGCCGCCGACCGGCTTGTGGAGGCGCGGAGTTCCAAGGCCCGGACCTCCATGGAGATGGCGACCGGGGGGACCCGCGTCACCATTCGCGGGGAGGGGATCTATGACTACCGGCGCCGGATCGGGGAGCTGAAGGTGCAGCTGCCGCAGGATCCCGCCGGGACCAGCGGGCATCGGCCCATCACCGAACTGCTCGCTCCCGGTGCGCTGTTCATGAAGAACCGCGGTGCCGGGGTGCCCTCCGACAAATGGGTGCGGGTCGAGACCGCATCGCTGTCGGACGGGAATCTCGTCACCGGGGGCGCCACCGACCCGTTCGCCGCCGCCGAGTTGTTGCGGGGGACGCGGTCCGCGGCCTATGTCGGGAAGACCGAGGTCGCGGGGACGCAGGTGTCGCACTACCGGGGGGTCGCGGATCTCACCGTCGCCGCCCGGGACGCCTCCGCCGGGAACAGGTCCGCCCTCGGCGCGGCGGCGAAAGGGTTCGCCACGGCCCGGGTCCCCTTCGACGTCTACCTCGACGGCGACGGGCGGATCCGCAAGGTCCGGCACCGGTTCAGCTTCGTCAACGGGCAGCAGGAGGGGACCGTGGCGGTCGCCTCCACGACCTTGCTCTACGACTTCGGGGTCGCCGTCGACGTACGGCTTCCGGACGACGACGACATCTACGCCGGGAAGATCGCCGAGGAGTGAGCAGCCGTGACGGGCGTCAAGAACTAGCCCGTCCGTGCCATGCGCGGTGCGTAGGCCGCTCCCTACTCTAGGAAGCGGTAACGGCAGAGAAGAGGTGATGCACGTGGCTCCGGTCGGCGGTACGGCAGTTCAGGACCACGTGGCCCTCGCCGAGATCGAGCTGTGCGGAGACCTGATCATCGCGGCCTCGGCCGCCCACGAGGACAGGCTCAGCCTTGAGAGCATCGACGAGGTGCTGAAAGTGGCCCAGGAGCGCGAGGACGCCTCCGGCGCGTGAGCCGCCCGGGGGCGTCCCCTCGGTCCCGTCGGTCCTGTCAGCCCGGCGTCCGCGTCCGTCTCAGGTTCGCAGCAGCCGGCCGATCGCCTTGGTCGCCTCTTCCACCTTGGCGTCGATCTCCTCGCCGCCCTTGAGGGCCGCGTCCGCGACGCAGTGCCGCAGGTGTTCCTCCAGCAGTTGCAGCGCGAAGGACTGCAGGGCCTTGGTGGAGGCGGACACCTGCGTGAGTATGTCGATGCAGTAGACGTCCTCGTCCACCATGCGCTGAAGGCCGCGGATCTGGCCCTCGATGCGGCGCAGGCGCTTGAGGTGCTCGTCCTTCTGCTTGTGGTAGCCGTGCACTCCGTGGTCGTGGTCCGTCTCCGCGGAGGGCACTTCCGCGCCGGCCTCGGTGGTCGTCATGGCGTCCTCCACATCTGCGGGCCAATCTGAGGGCACACATATACCCCTACTGGGTATATCGTACCCAACTTTGGCGGGTATAGGGCCTGCGGAAGGCCCCCGTGCCGACCACTCTGCCTGATGGGCGACACTGGGGGACGGCCCATTAGCCGTGGCCGGATGATGCACTTAGCATCAGCCTGACCGAAACCCATGCACCCCGAGGACCCCTTGTGCGCTTTCGTCTGACCCCCAGGGAGACGAGCTTCTACGACATGTTCGCCGCATCCGCGGACAACATCGTCACGGGCTCGAAGCTCCTCATGGAACTGCTCGGGGCGGACACCGCCGGCCGGGCCGAGATCGCAGAGCGGATGCGGGCGGCGGAACACGCAGGTGACGATGCCACGCATGCGATCTTCCACCAGCTGAACTCCTCGTTCATCACGCCGTTCGACCGTGAGGACATCTACAACCTCGCGTCGTCCCTCGACGACATCATGGACTTCATGGAGGAGGCCGTCGACCTCGTCGTCCTCTACAACGTCGAGGAACTCCCCAAGGGCGTCGAGCAGCAGATCGAGGTGCTGGCGCGGGCCGCCGAGCTCACCGCCGAGGCCATGCCGAACCTGCGGACCATGGACAACCTCACCGAGTACTGGATCGAGGTCAACCGGCTGGAGAACCAGGCCGACCAGATCCACCGCAAGCTGCTCGCCATGCTCTTCAACGGCAAGTACGAGGCCATCGAGGTGCTGAAGCTCAAGCAGATCGTGGACGTGCTGGAAGAGGCGGCTGACGCGTTCGAACACGTCGCCAACACCGTGGAGACCATCGCGGTCAAGGAGTCCTGAACCACGTGGACACCTTCGCTCTGATCGTGACCATCGGCGTCGCGCTCGGCTTCACGTACACCAATGGTTTCCATGATTCGGCCAACGCGATCGCGACCTCGGTCTCCACGCGCGCGCTGACCCCGCGGGCCGCGCTCGCCATGGCGGCCGTGATGAACCTCGCGGGTGCGTTCCTCGGCAGCGGGATCGCCAAGACCGTGAGTGAGGGCCTGATCGAGACCCCGCAGGGCAACCGGGGGATGTGGATCCTCTTCTCCGCCCTCGTCGGCGCGATCGTCTGGAACCTGGTCACCTGGTACTTCGGTCTGCCCTCGTCGTCCTCGCACGCGCTGTTCGGCGGCATGGTGGGAGCGGCACTCGCGGGCGGGATCGGCGTGATCTGGTCCGGGGTGCTCGACAAGGTCGTCATCCCGATGTTCCTGTCGCCGATCGTCGGTCTCGTCACCGGCTATCTGGTGATGGTCGCGATCATGTGGATGTTCCGGAAGTCGAACCCGCACAAGGCCAAGCGCGGTTTCCGGATCGCGCAGACCGTGTCCGCGGCCGGTATGGCCCTCGGTCATGGTCTGCAGGACGCGCAGAAGACGATGGGCATCGTGGTGATGGCGCTCGTCATCGCCGATGTCGAGCAGGCCGGTGACCCGATCCCGGTGTGGGTCAAGATCGCCTGTGCGGTGATGCTGTCGCTCGGCACGTACGCGGGCGGCTGGCGGATCATGCGGACCCTCGGGCGGAAGATCATCGAGCTGGACCCGCCGCAGGGCTTCGCCGCGGAGACCACGGGCGCGGGGATCATGTTCACCACCGCGTTCATGTTCCACGCGCCGATCTCGACGACCCATGTCATCACCTCGGCGATCATGGGCGTGGGGGCGACGAAGCGGGTGAACGCCGTGCGGTGGGGTGTCGCGAAGAACATCATCCTGGGCTGGTTCATCACCATGCCGGCGGCGGCGCTGGTCGCCGCGTGTGTGTTCGGTGTCGTGAACCTGGCGTTCCTGTGAGCGTGGTCAAGTAGTTGAAAAACACCCGACACTCCCGTCCCCTTCGTGAGACCTTTGGATCACCTGTTCTATGAACGCGTGTTCGAAGGGGGAATTCTCGTGAACACTCTCAGCAGGCGTCTGCTGTCCGGTGCGGGAGCGGTGGGTGCCGCGGCGGCCACCATGCTCTACGTGGCCGCGCCGGCCTCCGCGGCCACCGAGATCTACAGCGTGTCGACCTACAGGTCCGGTGACTACGCGGCGGCCGCGGGCTCGGAGGCCTTCTACACGGACGACGACTCGTTCCACATCTGCGACAACTCGACCGACGGTGCCGGTGTCGTCGGGTACTGGAAGGTCGGCAGCTCCGGCACGGTCCACTCCAAGTACAACGGCAACGGCTTCAACACGTGCGTGCCGTCCGACGAGGACTTCGCCGAGTCGGCCACGCTCTACATCAGGGTCTGTCTGCGCAACGACGGCAACGTGGTCTCGGCCACGTGCAGCGGCTGGAAGACGGCCTACGCCGACGGCGTCGCGTAACCGCCGGCCGTACGAAACGGGCCCGCCCCCTGTTGAAGCAGGGGGCGGGCCCTTTTTCGTCCTCGCGGTGGCACCGCCATGCAGCACCGCGAGGGGTCTTCAGCGGGTGCCGGTCTAGCCGAAGCGGCCCGAGATGTAGTCCTCCGTGGCCTGGACCGACGGGTTGGAGAAGATGCGCTCCGTGTCGTCGATCTCGATCAGCTTGCCGGGCTGGCCGACGGCCGCGAGGTTGAAGAACGCCGTGCGGTCCGAGACGCGGGCGGCCTGCTGCATGTTGTGCGTCACGATGACGATCGTGAAGCGCTCCTTCAGCTCGCCGATCAGGTCCTCGATCGCCAGGGTGGAGATGGGGTCCAGGGCCGAGCAGGGCTCGTCCATCAGCAGGACGTTCGGCTCGACCGCGATCGCGCGGGCGATGCACAGACGCTGCTGCTGACCGCCGGACAGGCCCGAGCCCGGCTTGTTCAGGCGGTCCTTGACCTCGTTCCAGAGGTTCGCGCCCTTGAGGGACTTCTCCACGATGTCCGAGAGCTGGGCCTTCTTGTACGAGCCGTTCAGGCGCAGGCCCGCCGCCACGTTGTCGAAGATCGACATCGTGGGGAACGGGTTCGGGCGCTGGAAGACCATGCCGACCTCGCGGCGCACCGACACGGGGTCGATGCCGCTGCCGTACAGGTCCTCGTCGTCCAGGAGCACCTTGCCCTCGACGCGGCCGCCGGGGGTGACCTCGTGCATCCGGTTCAGGGTGCGCAGGAACGTCGACTTGCCGCAGCCGGAGGGGCCGATGAAGGCCGTCACCGAGCGGGGCTCGACGGTCATCGAGATGTCCTCGATCGCCTTGTGGGAGCCGTAGTAGGCGGTCAGTCCGCTTACGTCGATTCGCTTGGCCATGATTACGTCACTTCCAGGGATTCAGTCGCCGAGAGGCCGCGTCAGCGACCGGTCTTGGGGGCCTTCCAGCGGGCGATGCCGCGGGCCACCAGGTTCAGGATCATCACGAAGGCGATCAGCGTCAGTGACGCCGCCCAGGCGCGGTCGTACGCCGCTCCGGAGCCCGCGCTGTTCGCGTACTGCTGGTAGATGTACAGCGGCAGCGAGGCCTGCGCACCCTCGAAGGGGTTGTTGTTGATGAACGGGTTACCGAACACCAGCAGCAGAACCGGAGCGGTCTCACCGGCGATACGGGCGACCGCCAGCATGATGCCGGTCGTGATACCGCCGATCGAGGTCGGCAGGACCACCTTCAGGATCGTGCGCCACTTCGGGACGCCGAGGGCCAGCGAGGCCTCGCGCAGCTCGTTCGGGACGAGCTTGAGCATCTCCTCGGTGGAGCGGACGACCACCGGCATCATCAGGATGGCCAGGGCCAGCGAGCCGGCGAACCCGAAGGGCTGCATCTCGAACATCAGCATGAGGCTGAGGATGAAGAGGCCCGCGACGATCGACGGGATGCCGGTCATCACGTCGACGAAGAACGTGATGGCCCTGGAGAGGTTGCCCCGGCCGTACTCCACCAGGTAGATCGCGGTGAGCACACCGATCGGGGCGGCGATGACCGTGGCGAGGGCGACCTGCTCGAGGCTGCCGAGGATGGCGTGGTAGATGCCGCCGCCCGGCTCGGTGTCGGCGACCACACCCATGGAGTGGGTCAGGAAGTAGACGTCCAGGACCTTCACACCGCGCGCGACCGTCACCCAGATCAGGGAGACCAGCGGGATGAGGGCGATCAGGAAGGAGACCCAGACCAGCGAGGTGGCGATCCGGTCCCTGGCCTGGCGGCGGCCCTCGACACGGGCGGCGATGCCGTAGGTCCCGACGAGGAAGAGGATCGCGGCGATCAGGCCCCACTGGACCTCGCTGTCGAGGCCGGCGCCCAGCCCGATGCCGACCGCGACGGCGATCGAGCCGGCCGCGATGGCGTACGGGGACCACTTGGGCAGACGGGCACCGCGCAGGGTGCTGACGGTTGCGGTGCTCATGCGTTGGCCCCCGAGTACTCCTTGCGGCGGGCGATGATCGCGCGGGCCGCGCCGTTGACCAGCAGGGTGATGACGAACAGGACCAGACCGGAGGCGATCAGCGCGTCACGGCCGAACTCCGTGGCCTCGCCGAACTTGCTGGCGATGTTCTGCGCGAAGGTGCCGCCGCCCGGGTCGAGCAGGCTGGCCTGGATGTCGAAGGTCGGGGAGAGCACGGTGGCGACGGCCATCGTCTCGCCGAGCGCGCGGCCGAGGCCGAGCATCGAGGCGGAGATCACGCCGGAGCGGCCGAAGGGGATCACCGAGATGCGGATGACCTCCCAGCGGGTGGCGCCGAGCGCCAGGGCCGCCTCCTCGTTCATCCGCGGTGTCTGCCGGAAGACCTCACGGCTGACGTTGGTGATGATCGGCAGGATCATGATCGCGAGCAGGATGCCGACGGTCAGCATCGAGCGGGGCGCGCCGCCCTGCCAGGAGAAGATGCCGGTCCAGCCGAGATAGGTGTCCAGCCAGCCGAAGAGACCGGTCATGTTCGGCACGAGGATCAGGGCGCCCCACAGGCCGTACACGATGGACGGGACGGCGGCGAGCAGGTCGATCACGTAGGCGATCGGGCCGCTCAGCTTGCGCGGGGCGTAGTGCGTGAGGAACAGCGCGATGGCGACCGCGATCGGGACCGCGATGGCCATGGCGACGATCGAGGAGACGACCGTGCCGAAGGCGAGCACCGCGATGCCGAAGACCGGCGGGTTGAGGCCGGTGTTCCACTCGAAGGTGGTCAGGAAGTTTCCGTCGTCCTTGCTGATCGCGAGGGACGCGCGGTAGGTGAGGAAGACCGCGATCGCGGCCATGATCACCAGCAGGAAGATGCCCGAACCGCGGGACAGGGCGAGGAAGACGCGGTCGCCGGGGCGGGTGGCGCCACGGGCCGCGGCCTTCTGCTCGGTCACGGTGGGCTGAGGGGCGGGGGGAGGAGTGTCAGCTATCTGTGTGGTGTCCATCGGGTTCTCCGGTCTGCGGAGTCGTACGGCTGTACGGCTCCTGGCGGCGGTGCACCGGACGGTGCGGTCCGGTCCGGGGTCTCAGGCCCTGGACCGGACCGCACGCGGGATCAGCTCAGGCCCTCGATGGTGGTGCGGACCTTGGCGATGATGTCGTCGGGGATCGGGGCGTAGCCGGCCTCGGCGAGCACGCCCTGGCCGTCCTCGGAGGCGATGTAGCGCAGGAACGCCTTCGTGGCGGGCAGGCTGTCGGCCTTGTTGCCCTTGTCGCAGACGATCTCGTACGTGACCAGGGTGATCGGGTAGGCGCCGTCGGCCTTGGTCGCGTAGTCCAGCTTCAGCGACAGGTCCTTGCCGGTGCCGACGACCTGAGCGGCCGCGATCGCCTTGGTGGCGTTCTCGACGGTGGCCTCGACCGGGGCGGAGGCGCCCGTGTCGATGGTGACCGGGACGATGCCGTCCTTGGCGTACGACAGCTCCATGTAGGAGATGGCGCCGGAGGTCTGCTTGACCTGCTGGGCGACACCGGAGGAGCCGGAGGCCGACTGGCCGCCCTTGGCCTGCCAGGCCTTGCCGCCCTCGTACTTCCAGTTCGCCGGGGAGGCGGCGATCAGGTACTTGGTGAAGTTGTCCGTGGTGCCGGACTCGTCGGAGCGGTGGAACGCCTGGATCTTCAGGTCGGGGAGCGTGGCGTCGGGGTTGAGCGCCTTGATCGCCTTGTCGTTCCAGTTGGTGATCTTGCTGTCGAAGATCTTGGCGAGCGTCTCGGCGTTCAGGACGAGCTTGTCCACGCCCGGGACGTTGAAGCCGACCGCGATCGGGCCGCCGACCATCGGGAGGTCGATGCCCTGGCCGCCCTTGCAGACCGACTTGGAGGCGGTGACCTCTTCGGGCTTCAGCGCGGAGTCCGAACCGGCGAAGGCCACCTGGCCCTGGGTGAACGCGGTGACGCCGGCGCCGGAGCCGCCGCCCTTGTAGTTGATCTGGACGCCGGAGCAGGCGGCCGTGAACTGCTTGACCCAGGCGTCGATGGCGTTCTTCTGCGCGGAGGAGCCGTCGGCGAGCAGCTGACCCTTGGCGTCGTCACACTTGATCGAGCTGTTGGCGGCGGTGGCGTTGCTCGCGCCGTCCGAGGAGCCGGTGTCGTCGGAGCCGCACGCCGTGAGGGCCAGGGCGCCGGAGACGGCGATCGCGCCGAGAGCGAGAGCCCGCCGGTTCTTGCGCTGAAGCTTCACTGAGGGAGTTCCTTCCGAGAGCCGCCGTCCTGAATCCGGCGGCGTGCGAAGACTGGGTGATGCGGACACGACTTCGAGGTGTTGTCCCGAAGGGCGGTCCGCACCGCGTAAGGCCGAAATTAGGCAGATCAGGTGAAGGCGCCGACTGGCGTAAATGAACGGGGGGTGAACCCCTGCGGAAGGGGCGGTTAGGTCACGGAAGGCTTACGTCGAGGACACGACGCGATTCCGGACTATGTCAGGTGCAGTGAGGCCAGCAGCGCGTCCACCAACGTGCGGTCCCTCGGCTGGGTCAGTCGGTTGCGGGCTCCCGTCGGGGAGAGCCACAGGATGCGGTCGACCTCGCTGTTCGGGGTGAAGGCACCGTCGACGGCCTCGGCGGCCCAGTAGCGGACCTGTTTGGGGCGCTCGTTCGCCACGTAGTGCATCGTGGGCAGCTCGGCGCCGGTCGCCGCCCGGTAGCCGGTTTCCTCCGCCACCTCGCGCAGGGCGCCCACCAGGGGGTCCTCGCCCCGCTTCAGCTTGCCCTTGGGGTGGGACCAGTCGTCGTATTTCGGCCTGTGGACGAGGCATACCTCCAGCTCACCGTCGAAGGGCGAACGGCGCCACAGGACGCAGCCCGCCGCCTGGACGGTGCTGTTGCCGGGAGAGCTCACCGAGGGCTCACCGCCTCCGTGTCGGCTACGAGGTGCTGACGGGTTCCATCTGCCACGAACGCTGGAAGGCGAACCTGGCGGCTTCCACTTCGTGGCGCTGGTCGGCGTGGAGCACGCCGAGGGCGTAGGCGGTCGCCGGCGCGATCCGGGGCGTGCGGGCCGCCTGCGCGGCGGCCGCGGCGGCCTCGGACGCGTCGCGGTGCCGGTCGAGTGCCTCGCCGGCCGCGAGCAGGCGTACATCGGTCAGGTCGCCGCGCAGGACCTCGCGGGCGTACCGGTGCAGGCGCAGCAGCAGGCGGACCTGGTGCCAGGGGGCGTCCTGGGGGTGCGGGGCCGGGTCCGGGGAGAGGCCGTGGACGAGGGCCTCCGCGTTGTAGGGATGGCCCGCGGTGACCAGGGGGAGGGCGGCCGCGGCGTCCTTGAGGCGGTCCTTGGCGGCCTGGGCCAGGGCGTGGAGGTCGGTGGAGGGGGCCGCGGGGGTGAGGGGCACCTCGCTGGCCAGTACGGCGATGTTATCGGCGACCGCGTGGAAGCGGGAGGAGCCGAGGGCCTGGAGGGCCGTGGAGTGCGCCCGGGTACGGGCCAGGGTCAGCTGGCGGTCCAGGAGGGCGCCCGCCTTCGCCGCGCCCACCGTGAGGTTGCCGCGGTCCGGGGAGGGCGCCGGCGGGGCCGAGGCGACTGTCCCGCCGGCCCCCTGCGCCGGAAACACCGTCGCCCCCGACAGCCGGTGCAGCGCCAGCAGCAGCCTCTCCAGCCGCGCCTCGCACGCGTGCTCCGACGCCAGCGTGCCCGACACCCACGCCAGTTCGGGCCGCATCCGTTCCGACCAGTCCGCCTCCAGGAGCGGCCGGAAGGTGTGGAGGCTGCCGCTGATGCGGCGGGCCGAGCGGCGCAGGGCCCGGGCCGCGTCGACGGGGGGCACCGCGCCGCTGCCGGCGACCGCACCGGACTCCCGGTGCAGTCGCAGGGCGCGGAGGAACTCCGTGGCCTGGGCCCGGAGGTAACCCGCGAGGGCTTCCCCCGTCACCGGCCCGGCATGACCGGCCACGGGTTCCGTCGGTTCAAGGTGTTGCTGTGCCACGCCGGCGCCTCCGGGCGTCTATGAGCATCTCCTGGACGTTGCGCAGCGGCTGGCCCTCCGCGTCGGTCGCGTGCCGCTCCCACTCGCCGTCCGGGCCCAGATGCCAGGAGGACGTGGCGTCGGACATGCCCGTCTCCAGGAGACGGTTGAGCGCCGCCCGGTGGGCCGGGTCGGTCACCCTGACCAGCGCCTCGATACGGCGGTCGAGGTTGCGGTGCATCATGTCGGCGCTGCCGATCCACACCTCGGGCTCACCGCCGTTGCCGAAGCCGAAGACCCGGGAGTGCTCCAGGAAGCGGCCGAGGATCGAGCGGACCCGGATGTTCTCCGACAGGCCCGTGACGCCGGGGCGGATCGCGCAGATGCCGCGCACCCACACGTCGACCGGCACACCGGCCTGGGACGCGCGGTAGAGCGAGTCGATGAGCGCCTCGTCGACCATCGAGTTGACCTTGATGCGGATGAACGCCGGACGCCCCGCCTTGTGGTGCTGGACTTCCTTGTTGACCCGCGAGATCAGACCGTCCCGAAGGGACTTGGGAGCCACCAGGAGGCGGCGGTAGGTCTCGCGGCGGGAGTAGCCCGAGAGACGGTTGAACAGGTCCGAGAGGTCCGCGCCGACCTGCGGGTCCGCCGTCAGCAGGCCCAGGTCCTCGTACAGGCGGGCCGTCTTGGGGTGGTAGTTGCCGGTGCCGACGTGGCTGTAGCGCCGTAGCGTCTCGCCCTCCTGGCGCACCACCAGGGACAGCTTGCAGTGGGTCTTCAGGCCCACCAGGCCGTAGACGACATGGCAGCCCGCCTCCTCCAGCTTGCGCGCCCACTTGATGTTGGCGTGCTCGTCGAAGCGGGCCTTGATCTCGACCAGGACGAGGACCTGCTTGCCGGCCTCGGCGGCGTCGATGAGCGCGTCGACTATCGGGGAGTCGCCGGAGGTCCGGTACAGGGTCTGCTTGATGGCGAGGACGTCCGGGTCGTCGGCCGCCTGCTGGAGGAAGGCCTGCACGGAGGTCGAGAAGCTGTCGTAGGGGTGGTGCAGCAGCACGTCACGGGCGCGCAGGGCCGCGAAGATGTCGGGCGCGGACGCCGACTCGACCTCGGCCAGGTCGCGGTGGACGCCGGCGATGAACTTCTTGTACTTCAGCTCGGGCCGGTCGAGGGAGGCGATGCGGAAGAGACCGGTGAGGTCCAGGGGACCCGGCAGCGGGTACACCTCGGCCTCGGAGATCTTCAGCTCGCGCACCAGCAGGTCCAGGACCTCGCGGTCGATGGACTCCTCCACCTCCAGGCGCACCGGCGGCCCGAAGCGGCGCCGCATGAGCTCCTTCTCCAGGGCCTGGAGCAGGTTCTCGGCGTCGTCCTCCTCGACCTCCAGGTCCTCGTTCCTGGTCAGGCGGAAGGCGTGGTGCTCCAGCACCTCCATGCCCGGGAACAGCTCCTCCAGGTGCGCGGCGATGACGTCCTCGATGGGGACGTAGCGGCCGGGGGAGCTCTCCAGGAAGCGGGACAGCAGCGGCGGGACCTTGACGCGGGCGAAGTGGCGGTGGCCGGTGACGGGGTTGCGTACGACGACCGCGAGGTTCAGCGAGAGACCCGAGATGTACGGGAAGGGGTGCGCCGGGTCGACCGCCAGGGGGGTCAGGACCGGGAAGATCTGGTGGCGGAACAGGGTGAAGAGGCGGGCCTGCTCCTTCTCCTGGAGCTCGTTCCAGCGGACCAGGTGGATGCCCTCCTCCGCCAGTGCGGGGGCGACGTCCTCGTGGTAGCAGGCGGCGTGCCGGGCCATCAGCTCGCGGGAGCGGGCCCAGATCATCTCCAGCACCTCGCGCGGCTGGAGGCCGGAGGCGGAGCGGGTGGCGACGCCGGTGGCGATACGGCGCTTCAGACCGGCCACCCGGACCATGAAGAACTCGTCCAGGTTGCTGGCGAAAATCGCGAGGAAGTTCGCCCGTTCGAGCAGGGGCGTGTTCGGATCCTCGGCGAGTTCCAGGACGCGCTCGTTGAAGGCGAGCCAGCTGCGCTCCCGGTCGAGGAAACGACCCTGCGGGAGATCCGGTCCATCGAAGGGCGACTCCTCGTACGCGTCGAGGTCGGCGTCGATGTCGGGTTCCAGGTCGGAGACCGCCGCCGCCACGGTGTGCGGGCGGTGCGCGGCTATGGAGCCCACGGAGGGCTGCGCGTGCTGGACCTGTGCTGCCTGGGTGTTGGGCTGGCTCATGGACCCATTGTTCCGCGCCGAGGGCGAGACAGGCGCGTCGGAGAGCGCGGGCGGGAGCGCGGCGACTCCGTTCCGCGCGGGTCCCTCGGGTGGCGGCGAAGGCTCGGGCACGGCGGGCTTCATTCGCCGAGCCTCGCAAGTCTGTCTGAACCATTGGTTACGGAGACATGGCGTGTGGGACACCGGGGAGCGGATCCCGGGCATCCGCCCGCCCGGAAACAGGCCCGGACCGCACGTCCCCCACCCCCGTGGGAGGACGTGCGGTCCGGAGGTCCTAGGCCGTGCGGCGGCGCAGCAGCAGGAAGGCGGCGGCCGTCGCGGCGGCGGCGATGGCGAGGAGGAGGCCGGTCTCGACGTACTGGAGGGGCCAGAAGTCGGAGGCGGGGTGGTAGTCGAGGTAGTAGCCGGTCACGCCGTGGTCGGTGAAGCACTTCATGCTGTCGCCGCAGTCCGGGATCGGGATCCGTTCGCCGCCGGCGGTCAGGGCCCCCTGGTCGCCCCACAGGACGTTCTGCGGGGTCCCGGGGCCCGAGCGCAGACCGTTGAGCGCGGTCTGCCAGGGCCACAGGTGGGGGGTGACGGTGTCGGCGGCGTACTCCACGAGCACGGTGACCGCGAGGCCCAGCGCGAGGGCCGGCAGGGCGCGGCGCAGGAGCAGGCCCGCGAGGGCGCCGACGGCCAGGGCGAGGAGGGGCAGGGCGAGGGCGACGGTGCCGTTCGCGGTGAACGTGTTGTCGTCGTACCAGACCCAGTCCAGCGGGAACTCGTTCGCGCGGTAGACCATGCGGTGCAGCAGGACCAGTACGGCCGTGCCGGCGGTGAGCAGGGCCGCGGGGACGGCGAGCTTGGCGGCCAGCCAGCGGGTCGGCGTCACGCCCTGGGTCCACGCCAGCCGCGCGGTGCCGGACTCCAGTTCGCGGCCGATGACGGCACCGGCCCACGCGGCGACGGCACAGGGCAGGTAGACGATGGCCCACCTGGCGAGCATGACGGTCCGGTAGTAGCCGTTGAGCGTGGTGTCCCACATGCAGTCGTCGCCGACGGGGCAGCTGCGCCGCCACGCGGCCTCGGCGGAATCGGCGCCGGGACCATACGCCCACAGCAGGGCCAGCGCGGCGGCGACGGTCACGAGCACCCAGACGATCAGGGCGGCGCGGTGCAGGCGCAGCACCGTGCGGCCGGTGGCCGGGGGCCGCGGTGGGGCCGCGGCGACGGATGCGGTCATGCGGGGGACTCCTGGCGGGGCGTGCGAGCGGGGTGGGTGCGGTGGCGGAGCAGGAGGAACGCGGCGAGGGTGGCCAGGGCCGCGACGGCG
This sequence comes from Streptomyces sp. NPDC087859, assembly GCF_044742595.1. Taxonomy (NCBI): domain Bacteria; kingdom Bacillati; phylum Actinomycetota; class Actinomycetes; order Kitasatosporales; family Streptomycetaceae; genus Streptomyces; species Streptomyces sp. NPDC087859. The sequence continues at coordinate 30,549 of NZ_JBIUUU010000004.1, forward strand.
AGGACGATGCCGGTCTCGACGAGGTGCAGCGGCCAGAAGTGGGACTGCGGGTGGTAGGCGCCGTCGCCCAGCTGCCATACGGTGGCGGGCAGTTCGCGTCCGTCGCTGTCGGCCGAGGGCCAGTACTGCGCGCGGTACTTCTCCACGTACCGGTTGAGCACGATCACCGCGGCGACCGCGATGGCCGTCGCGGGCAGTGAACGGCGTACGACGAGCCCGGTGAGCGCGCCGACGGCGAGGGCGCACAGGCCGTAGGCCACGACGAGCGGGCCGCGGGCGGCGAACACGTCGGCGAAGCCCCAGTCGTCGCCCATCAGGTCGCGGTGGGCCGACCAGGCCCAGCGGTAGACGGGGACGAAGAGCGCGCCGCCGACGATCAGGACCAGCGCCGGCACGGAGAGCTTGGCGGTCAGCCAGCGCATCGGCGAGACGCCCTGCGTCCACGCCAGCCGCTCCGTGCCGGACTCCAGTTCACGGCCGATCAGCGCGCCGGCCGACCAGGCGGCGACGGACCAGAAGCCGTAGTACATGAACGTACTGATCCAGCCCATCGGCTCGCTGTAGTCGCGCCAGGCCCAGATGCCGCAGCCGCCGTCGGGGTCGTTCCTGGGGCAGGCGGCCAGCGTCGCGTGTACGTCGTCGGCGGTGATCTCGGTCAGCCAGACCAGGGAGGCCACCGAGCCCAGCACGAACACGGTCCACACGATCAGGGCCGTGCGGTGCAGCCGCAGCACGCCCCGGATCATGAGAGACCTCTCGTGCGTACGGCCATCACGCGGAACGCGGCCAGCGCGAGCAGGGCGGCGACGGCGAGCACGATCGCGGAGGCGGTCAGCTGGAGGGGCCAGTAGTGGGAGAGCGGGTGGTAGTCGTGGTACCAGCTGACGGCGCCGAGACGGTCGTAGAGCCGCTCGCACTGCGGGTTGATCGTGCTGCCGCAGAACGGGTCGGCGAGGCGCTCGCCGTCGGCGGTGAGCAGGCCTGTGGACACGTCCACGCCGTTGCCCACGGGCAGATCGCTGTCCAGGCCCGACACGCTGTGCACCGGCGTCCACAGGTGCGGCAGGGCCCGGTGGACACCGGCCCACAGCGCGCCCACGGCGACGACGGAGGCGCCCAGCGCGGCCAGTGAGCGGCGCAGCAGCACGCCCGCGAAGGCGCCGGCGAACAGGCCGGCCAGGGCGAGGGCGACGGTGATCGGGCCGCCGGCGTAGAAGGTGGGCGGGTCGTACCAGGACTTGGCGCTGCCGATCCGGCCCTCGGACGCCCACCACATCTCGTGGTGCAGCAGCACCAGGAGGCCGGTGCCGGCGGTGACCAGGGCGGCCGGGAGGGTGAGCTTCGAGAGCAGCCAGCGGGTCGGGGTCAGGCCCTGGGCCCACGCCAGCTGCGCGGTGCGCTGCTCCAGTTCACGGCCGGTGAGGGCGGCTCCCGCCCAGGCGGCGACGAGGAAGGGGACGGCCAGGACCGCGATGGTCGCGTAGTCGTAGATGTGCTTGTAGCGCAGGATCGCGGCCTGGTCGTACAGGCAGGGACCTGTGGACGCGCAGGCGTAGTGCTGCTGCCAGGCCTCGGCGGAGGCGTCGGCCAGTGGACCCCACAGGCACATCAGCGCGCTGCCGAGTCCGAGGAGGACGACGGTCCAGATGAGGAGGGCCGGTCGGTGCAGTCGTATCAGCCACCGGGTCAGGTGCGGTGCGGTGAGGGTGCTCACGCGGAGACCTCCTCGGCGCCGGCCGGCGTCAGGCCGGGGGCCTGCGGGTTGCGCAGATAGGACAGCACCAGCTCCTCCAGGGAGGGCGCGCTGGTGCGCCAGCCGGCGGGGAGCGGGGCGGCCGGGCGGATCAGGGCGGACAGCTGGCGGCCCGTGGTGCGGGACTCGACGACCGTGTGCGGGTCGAGGGCGGTGTCCGCGGATGCCGACACGCGCGTGTGCGTCTCCAGCAGCTCGTCGATCTCCCCGGCGAGGCGGACCCGGCCGCCGCCGATCAGCAGCAGGTGGTCGCAGGAGTCCTCCAGCTCGGCGACGACGTGCGAGGACATGACGATCGTGGTGCCGTGCTGGGCCGCTTGTGACATCAGCACGCCCATCAGCTCGTGCCGGGCCAGCGGGTCGAGGTCGGCCATCGGCTCGTCCAGGAGCAGGAGTTCGGGCTTCTTGCCGAGCGCGAGGGCGAGCGCGACCCGGGTCCGCTGGCCGCCGGACAGGGCGCGGATACGGGCCTTGGGGTCGAGCTCGCCGCCTGCCACGATCCGCTCGGCGGCGCGCGCGTCCCAGTGGCCGGGGTTGAGGTCGGCGCCCATGCGGAGCGTCTCGGCGACGCTGAGCTGGGGATAGAGCGGCTTGTCCTGGGCGACGAAGCCCACGCGTGCGCGTGCCTGGCCCGCGGGCCCGCCGAGGACGGAGAGGGCGCCCTCCGTGGGGGCCATGAGGCCGGCGGCGAGGGCGAGCAGCGTGGACTTGCCGGCGCCGTTGGGGCCGACGACGGCGCAGACGCGGCTGGCGGGGAGCGTGAACGTGCAGTCGCGCAGGGCCCATCCGGCGGACCGCCGCAGCCGGCCGAAGCGCTTGCCCAGCGCGGCTGCCTCAAGGGCGGTGTCGGTCATGAGGGGGCTCCCTGGCTGTGCTGGTCCTGGCCGTTTCCGTCCAGGAAGTGCTTGTCGAGTACGGCGGTGAAGAGCGCGGCCACGTCGTCCCGGTCGAGGCCGGCCGCCCGGGCCCGCTGGGTCCATCCGTCGAGCTCGGAGTGGAGGGGCGAGTCGGCGGTAGCGGCGCCGAGGCCGCGGCGCACGAAGGTGCCGAGGCCGCGCCGGGCCTCGACCAGTCCCTCGCGCTCCAGTTCGCGGTAGGCCTTCAGGACCGTGTTGGGGTTGATGGCGGTGGCCTCCACTACCTCGCGCGCCGTGGGGAGCTTGTCGCCCGGTTCCAGGTGGCCCAGCCGGAGGGCCTGCTTGGTCTGCTGGACGATCTGGACGTACGTGGCGACCCCGGAGTGCCGGTCGATGCGGTACTCGACCACCCGTGCACCACCCTTTCACTAATTGAGTAGTTAAAGGGTGGTGCAAGGCGGGTCGGAAAGTCAAGAGCGATCCTGTGAACCGATCGGCGGGGCTCGTGCGATGAGGGTGATGTGAGCGAGACGAGAAGCGACGGGGAGCTGCTGCGGGCCGCGGCGGACGGGGACCGGCGCGCCTTCGAGGAGCTGTACCGGCGGTTCGCGCCCTGGCTGACGGCCAGGCTGCGGGGCCGGTGCGCCGACGCCGGGGTCGTCGACGACGTGGTGCAGGAGACGTTCCTCGCGATCTGGCGGGGCAAGGCCCGCTATCGCGAGGACGGAGTCACCGGGGATCCGGCCGGGTGGCTGTGGCGCATCGGTTCGCGGCGCCTCGTCGACGTGCTGCGCGGCGACGGGGCGCGGGGGAGGCTGCGGCAGGCACTGGCCAGGCTGCGCCACCGGGACGAGGCGTCAGCGGAGGAACGCGTGCTCGCGGGGGTTGAGCACGGAGACCTCGCGGGCGCCCTGGTCCGGCTGTCACCCGAGCTCCGGGCGGTCCTCCAGGCGACGGTCATCGACGGGCTGACCACCCGCGAGGCGGCCGTCGTCCTGGGGATCCCGCCGGGCACGGTCAAGACGCGGGCGATGCGGGCCCGTAAGCAACTGCGGGAGGCACTGGCATGAGCAGGCACGTAAGCGATCACGGTCTGCGGGGCCGGGAGCACGGTCGGGAGCACGGACAGGAGGTGGCGGCATGACATGGCATGTGGCCGAAGAGGATCTACGGGCCTATGCACAGGGTGAGCTGACGCCCCCCATGCTCTGGTCCGCCGACACACACCTCGTCTCCTGTGCGCGGTGCCGGGAGGTGCTCGCCTCCGTCGGCCCTTCCGTGGACGCCGGCTGGGAGCGCCTCGACGCCGAACTCGACGCGCCCAAGCGGGGGTTGTTCGAGGGGCTGCTCGTGCGGCTCGGGGTCGCCGACCACACCGCGCGGCTGCTCGCGGCGACCCCGGTGCTGCGCCGGTCGTGGCTGGCGGCGGTGGTGTTCGTGCTGGCGGCGACGGTGGGGGCGGTGTACTCGGCGGACTCGCCGACGCTGTTCCTCGCCCTTGCCCCGCTGCTGCCGCTCGCGGGTGTGGCACTGGCGTACGGGCCCGCGCTGGACCCGACGTACGAGATGGCGGTCGTCAGTCCGGTGCACGGATTCCGGCTGCTGATGATCCGTACGGTCGCCGTGCTCACCACCGTCCTCGGCCTCAACGGCCTGGCGACGCTCGCGCTCCCCGCCTACGGCCTGCGCGCCCTGGCCTGGCTGCTGCCCGCGCTCGCCCTCACCGCGACCGGCCTCGCGCTGACCCCCCGACTGGGCCCGGTCCTCGCACCGTCCCTCGTCGGCGGGATGTGGGTCGCGCTGCTGATCGTCGCGGACGCGAGCGGCGACGGGCCGCTCGTGCCGTTCACAGCGGCGGGCCAGGGTGCCGCCGCCGCGGTCGCCGCACTCGCGGTCGGACTGCTCTACCTCGCACGTGACCGTTTCGACGTCTCCCACAGGAGTGCCGTATGACACCCACCGTCTCCGCCTCGGGGCTCAGCCTCCGTTACGGCGGTACCCGCGCCCTGGACGACGTGTCGCTGCGGCTGACGCGCGGCGTCACCGGACTGCTCGGTCCCAACGGGGCCGGAAAGACCACCCTGTTGCGGGTACTGGCCACCGCCGCGCCCGCCGACCGGGGCGCCTTCACGGTGCTCGGACATGACCCGGGCACCACCCGCGGGCGGCAGGAGGTGCGGCGCCGGCTCGGCTATCTGCCCCAGACCCCCGGTTTCCACCCGGACTTCACGGCCTTCGAGTTCGTCGACTACGTGGCGATCCTGAAGGAGCTGACGGATCGCGCCGCCCGCCACCGTGAGGTGCGCCGGGTGCTGGACGAGGTCGACCTGGGCGAGGTGCGCGCCAAGCGCATCAAGAAGCTGTCCGGAGGCATGCGGCAGCGGGTCGCGCTGGCCGCGGCGCTCGTCGGCGACCCGGGCTTCCTCGTCCTGGACGAACCGACGGTCGGCCTCGACCCGGAACAGCGCATGAGATTCCGGGAGTTGATCGCCAGGGCGGGCGAAGGGCGGACGGTCCTGCTGTCCACCCACCAGACGGAGGACGTGGCGATGCTCTGCCACCGGGTCGTGGTGATGGCGACCGGCGGAGTGCGCTTCGACGGCACTCCCGCCGAACTGACCGCACGCGCCGCCGGACGCGTGTGGAGCAGTACGGAACGCGACCCGGGAGCGAAGGCGGGGTGGCGCACCGGCACAGGCTCCTTCCGCAACGTGGGGGATCCGCCCGCCGGTGCCGAACTCCTCGACCCCACCCTGGAGGACGGCTACCTGCTGACCCTCGACGGCGCGGGCGCGGAGGTGGCGGCATGAGCGCGGTGATGGAGGCGGCCCCGCCCGCCGAGCGGATCGCGTCACGGGACTCCTGGGCCGCGGTGTTCGCACTCGCCCGGTTCGAGGCGCGCCGCATGCTGATGAGCCTTCCGGTGATCGTCGGCTTCCTGATGTACGTCGCCTGGATCGTGTGGAACGCCCGGGACTACGCGGACGGCTATCCGGCCCTGCAGAACGTCGACCGTGCCACGCAGGGCGGGCCGCTGCTGGTCGGCCTCGCCGCGCTGCTGGCCGTGAACCAGGCGGTGCTGCGGTCCGGGCGACAGGACACGGAACGCCACTTCGGGGTGCTGGTGATGGGGTCGGGGCGGCGTACGGTGGCGCATCTGCTGTCCGTCGTGCCGACCGTCCTGCTCACCGCGGTCTGCGTGACGGGACAGTTCGGCTGGGAGGCCCTCAAGTCCGGTGCCCTCGGGCACGGTTCGGTCGGCGAGCTGCTGGTGGGGCCGCTGACGGTGCTGCTGTTCGGGGCGGTCGGCGTCCTGATGGCCCGGCTGGTGGCCTCGAGCTTCGCGGCTCCGCTGCTGTTGGTGGTCTTCCTCTTCTTCTTCGTGCTCGGCACGGGGCTGGGAGGCGAAGGCGGCTGGGTCCGCTGGCTGTACCCGGTGGTGGGCGAGATGAGCAACGACACGCTGCCCTCCGACCTGATCGGCCGCCCCGCCCTCTGGCACGCCGTCTATCTCGCCGGCCTCGGGCTGAGCCTGGCGCTGCTCGCGGTACTGCTGGGCGGCGGTCGTGCGCGGTCCGCACGGGCCCTGTTCGTCGGAGCGCTGGCCCTGACTGTCCTGGGCGGGACCGCCCAGGCACAGGGAGTGCCGGCGAAGACGACGGCGGCGCGGGAGCGGGTGACGTTCCACCCCGAGCAGGTGCAGACATGCGTGGAGCGGGCCGGATCGCGGTACTGCGCCTTCCCGGAGTGGCGGGACCGCACGGCGGACTGGGCCTCGGTCGTGGACCAGGTGCAGTCCCTGGCGGGCGGTACGGCACACGACCAGCCACTTCTCGTCCGCCAGCGGATAGACGCCACCTACGGCCTCGACAGCGACGCGGCGGTCGCCCCGTCCAAGGCCGCCCACCAGGTGACGGTCGGCACGAACTGGGGCGGCAACCGCGTCCCCGAGTTCTCGGCCGCCGTCGCCGCCGTACTGATCGCGGGCAACGAGGACGCGGCGGGCGAACTGTGCGACGGCCGCATGGTCACCCTCATGTGGATCGCCCTGGCCTGGGAGTCCGACCCGATCACCCAGTTGAGGCGCGTCCGCCTCGACGACAGCGTGACCGGCTCGGCGATCGTGCTGTCCCCGACGAACTCGATGTCGATGACGGAGGGACAGACGACGGTGGTCCGCAAGCTGCTGGAGCGGCCGCGGGGCGAGATCGAGGCGAAGGTGAAGTCGCGGTGGTCGGAACTGACGGCGCCGAAGGTGACGACCGCCCGGGCGGCCGAACTGCTGGGCGTGGACGCCAAGGTGAAGGCCGACTCGTGTGACTGACACGGGCTCCGGCGTTCGAGTGGAGAAGGTGGAGAGGGTGGAGATGAGCGGGGCCGGGGAGGCGCGGGTGCGGAGTGCGGTGGTGTCGCGGACGTTGCTGGGTCCCGTTCTGCGGACCTTGCCGTGGCGGGCGTTGGGGGCCGCCGGCGGTGTGGGGCTGCTCCTCGCGGGGGCGGCGCGGTGGCTCATCGACGGGGACGAGTGGCTGGCGCTGAATCTGCTGCGGGCGGCCGCGCTGGCCTTCGCCCTGGGCCTGGCGTTCCTCCTGGACGACCCGGCCCGCGAGACCACCGCCTCGGTGCCGACGACGCGTCCGCTCCGGCAGGCGCTGCGGGTGGCAGTGGTCGCCCCGTTCCTGGCGCTGGCGTGGACGGTGGCGATGCTCCTCGTGCCGGGTGAGATACGTCCTCCCGTGGGCGACGTCACGTTGGAGGCCGCCGCGACCTCTGTGCTCGCCCTGGCGGCGGCCGCTGTCGCCGTGCGGTTCAACGAGGCGTCGGAGCCGGGGCAGGCGGTGGCCGCGGCGGTACTCACGTCGGCGGTCGTGACGCCGCTGGCGCTGCCGGGTCGGTGGGCGATGTTCGTGGGAGTGCGGGACGAGCGGTGGGCGGCGTCCCATGACCGGTGGGCGTGGGTGCTGGTGGGGGCGGCGGTGGTGTGGGTGCTGTGCGGACCGGAGCGGACGAGACGGCGAGCGCTGCGGGCCGGCCCGTCGGGCGCGTGATCTCGCCCCGCCGCCCTTACCCGTTCCCACCCTCCAGGGGGCTCCGCCCCCTGGACCCCCGCTCCTCAAACGCCGGAGGGGCTGGATTTGCTGACGCCGGTCCAGATGTTCCAGCCCGTCCGGCGTTTGAGGACGAGGCCCTTTCGGGGCCGAAGCGGGGGTCTGGGGGCGGCAGCCCCCAGGGACGGGACGGGTAGGGGCGGCGGGGGCGAAAACCGCCCGGCGCGCGCCCCCGGCCTCACGTCTCCGTGCGGTACATCAGATCCGTCTCATGCGTCACGAACCCGAGCCGCTCGTACACCGACACCGCCGCCTTGTTGTCCGCGTCGACGTACAGCATCGCCGTGGGCAACCCCTGCCCCGCCAGATGCCGCAGGCCGACCGTGGTGAGGGACTTCCCGAGCCCCCCACCCTGCGCACCCGGCTTCACCCCGAGGACATAGACCTCGCCCAGCTGCTCCGTGGCGTGGACCTTGGTCCAGTGGAAACCGATCAACTCGTCGCCGCGGAAGGCGAGGAAGAACCCGGACGGGTCGAACCAGGACTCGGCCATGCGCGCGTCGAGGTCGCGCTGGACGAGGGAGCCCTGCTCGGGATGGTGGGCGAAGGCGGCGGCGTTGACGGCGAGCCAGGCCGCGTCGTCCTGGCCGGGGACGAAGGTGCGTACCGTCACGCCGTCCGGGAGGACAGGGTCGGGCAGCTCGAGGCCCGTCAGCGGCCGCCGCATCTGCCGCAGCTCACGGAAGAGGGTCAGGCCGAGGACCTGGGCGAGATGCCGGGCCGCGGAGTGGCCGCCGTGGGCCCACACCCGCAGCCGCTTGCCGGACGCGGCGAGGAGGGCCGAGCCCAGCGCCCGGCCGTGGCCGTGACCGCGGTGCGCGGGATGGACGACCAGTTCCGCGGCCGGCGCCTCCACCGGGTCGGTGTCCTCCAGTTGGGCGTAGCCGACGAGCTGGTCGTCGACGGTCAGCAGCAGATGGGACACCCCTTCGCGTGCGCCACCGCGCAGCTGCAGCCGCCCCTGCTCCGACACCGCCTGCTGCCCGTCGCTGCGCACGGCCTCCGCGAGGAGCGCCAGCACCGCTTCGGTCCGGTCAGGAGAGAGCGCCGAGTAGGTGTCGATCGAGCGGGAAGTGCCATGCCGTGCGGTGTCGTCGCTGGTCATGCGTACGAGGGTACGGGGAGGACCCCGCAAAGTGGCGGCAAAGGAAAGGGCAAAGGGAAACCAGGATGTAACCAGGAAACCCCTGTCGCGCTACGCGCGTTGACTCTAGGCTGCGCCGGACGGGGCCCACGTGATTCAGACATCCCACAGGGGGGCGTATGCCAGCCATATCCCAGCCGCACCAACGCCGCAGACGGACCGTCCGTCTCCTTGCCGCAGCCGCCGGTCTCGCGACCGTCGGCGCTCTCGCCGCCGCGCTGCCCTCGACGGCCGCTGCGGGCGAATCGGGCAAGTCGGGTGGTAAGGCGCCCAGTCGTTACCAGGACGTGCAGCTGCTGTCCTTCAACGACCTGCACGGCAACCTGGAGCCGCCGTCCGGTTCGTCCGGCCGTGTCACCGAACTCCAGGCGGACGGCACGACGAAGACCATCGACGCCGGTGGTGTCGAGTACCTCGCCACGCACCTGCGCGAGGCGCGTGCGGGCAACAAGTACTCCATCACCGCCGCCGGCGGCGACATGGTCGGTGCGTCTCCGCTCATTTCGGGACTCTTCCATGACGAGCCGACCATCGAGGCGCTCAACGGCCTCGACCTGGACGTCACCTCCGTCGGCAACCACGAGTTCGACGAGGGCGCCAAGGAACTGGCCCGTCTGCAGAAGGGCGGCTGTCACCCGACCGCCGGCTGCTACACGGACGAGGAGTTCGAGGGTGCGAACTTCCCCTACCTCGCGGCCAACGTCCTGAACGAGAAGACCGGCAAGCCGATCCTCAAGCCCTACTGGGTGTGGAAGAAGAACGGCGTCAAGGTCGGCTTCATCGGCGTCACCCTGGAGGACACCCCGGGCGTCGTCTCCGCGGAGGGCGTCAAGGGCCTGAAGTTCAAGGACGAGGTCCAGACGATCAACAAGTACGCCAAGGAGCTCCAGCGCCAGGGCGTCAAGTCGATCGTGGCCCTCATCCACGAGGGCGGGGCCCCGGCCTCGGCGTCGTACAACTACGACTGCGACGCCCCGGGCGCCGGTGACGGCATCTCCGGCCCGATCGTGGACATCGCCAAGAACATCACCCCGCAGGTCGACGCGCTGGTGACGGGTCACACCCACGCCGCCTACGCCTGCACCATCAACGACCCGGCGGGCAACCCGCGCACGGTCACCTCGGCCGCGTCCTTCGGCCGGCTCTACACGGACACCACGCTGACGTACGACCGGTGGACGGGTGACATCGCCCGTACGGCCGTGAAGTCGGCGAACCACGTGGTCACCCGGACCGTCGCCAAGGCGACGGACATGACCGAGCTGATCAGCAGGTGGAACACCCTCGCGGCGCCCATCGGCAACCGCGCGATCGGCTACATCTCCGCCGACATCCCGAGCACCGGCACCGAGTCCCCGATGGGCGACCTCATCGCCGACGCGCAACTCGCGTACGGCAAGCAGCTCGACCCGGAGACCGACCTCGCGCTGATGAACCCGGGCGGTGTGCGGGCCGGCCTCAACTACGCGGCCAAGGGGACCGAGGGCGACGGCGTGGTGACCTACGCCGAGGGCTTCACCGTCCAGCCGTTCTCCAACACCGTGAACCTTCAGGACTTCACCGGCGCCCAGCTGATCAAGGTCCTCCAGGAGCAGGTGAGCGGCAGCAACGCGGCCTCGCCGAAGATCCTTCAGCCCTCGTCGGGCCTGACGTACACGCTGGACCTCACGAAGACCGGCGCCGACCGGATCGTCGTCGACTCCGTCAAGCTGAACGGCACGGCCATCGACCCGGCGGCCACCTACCGCGTCGCGACCAACAGCTTCCTCGCGGGCGGCGGCGACGGCATCACCACGCTGGGCCTGGGCACCAACGACCTCGTCGGCACGGACGACCTGGCGGCGCTCGAGCAGTACCTCCTGGCCAACTCCTCGGCCACGAGCCCGATCGCACCTCCGGCCGCGAACCGGATCACGATCCTGAAGTAACCCTCTGGGGCGGTAAGAGGCGGTCGCGTCATATCGACGCGGCCGCCTCTTCGCGTATTAAAACCTGTGTGAGTGGCGTATTGGTTCCGGGTGCCGCCTGAAAAATGGTCTCAGCTGCAATTCATCGAGGTCTAAGCGGAATTGGCCTTTTCCGGGTTTGCGGTCCCGTAGTGTTTTCCATGTCGAAAGCGAACGACACCGGACAACACAAAGGAGAAGACGATGAGCTTCCACAAGGTCGCCCCCGTCGCCAGGAAGAACACCAAGCCCGCCGCCCCGGCCGCCAAGAAGAAGGCCCAGGTGAAGAAGGTGACTCCGCGACGGCGCCCGGTCTCCCATAAGCACTGAAATAAACCCCGCATAACCTGAACCTGATAACCGGAGAGGTAATTCCCATGAGCTTCCACAAGATCGCCCCTGTCGCCAGGAAGAACACCAAGCCCGCCGCCCCGGCGCCGAAGAAGAAGGCTCCTCAGCAGAAGAAGGCCGCCGCCCGTCCGGTATCCCGCAAGGGCTGCTGACGCCGAACCGTGAGGCGGGGCCACCGACAGGGACTCGGTGGCCCCGCCTCCGGCATGTACGGAGGAGGAATCATGAGGGAAGTCCGCGAGGCCTTCCGCCGCTTCTGGCCGCTGACCCGCGGTGACCGCAGGTGGCTGGTGGCGATCGTCGGGTGCGTGGTGGTGTCCGCGCTCGCCGAGACCGCCTCGATCCTGCTGTTCGCGGAGCTGACCGACACCGCCCTGAAGGCCGGTTCGCTCTCCGCCTTCTGGGGCCCGGCCGGCGCCTGGCTCGCCGTCGCCGCGCTCGGCGCGCTGGTCGGCTACCTCGGGAACTCGCTGGCCGCCTGGACCGCGGAGAGATTCGTGCTCCGGCTGCGGGCCACGGTGTTCCGGCACGTCCAGGACCTGCCCCCGCACTTCTTCCAGAAGCACCGCCAGGGCGACCTCGTCGAACGGCTCACCGGTGATGTCGAGGCCATCGAGCAGATGGTGGTGTCCGGGGTCGTCGGTACCGTCGCCGCCGCGTTCTCCGCCGTCTTCTACTCCGCCGCGGCCCTTTATCTGCGCTGGGACCTGGCCCTCGTCACCTTCGTCCTCGCCCCCCTGTTCCTGCTGGCCGCCCGCCGCTTCGCCGGCCGCGTCAAGAGCGCCTCACAGGACGAGCGGACCGCCGACGGCGCCATCACCTCCGTCGTCGAGGAGTCCCTCGGCAATGTGGTGCTGACCCAGGCCTACAACCGCCGCGCCGACGAGGAGAAGCGGCTCGACCGCGAGGCCCGCGCCTGGATGAAGGCATCCGTGCGCGGGGCACGACTCAGCGAGATGTACGAGCAGTTCGTCGAGGTCGTCGAGACGGTCTGCGTCCTCGCCGTCATCGGACTCGGTGTCTGGGAGATCTCCGCCGACCGTATGACCCTCGGGCGGCTCCTCGCCTTCGCCGCGTTCATCGGCTACCTCTACCCACCGGTCCGCAACCTCGGCCAACTCGGCCTCACCCTCACCGCCGCCACCGCGGGCGCCCAGCGGCTCAACGAGATCCTCGACGCCGAACCCGCCGTCACCGACCCCGCCGAACCGGTCCGGGACTGGCCGGTACGCGGCTGGGTCAGCGTCCACGGCGCCGGCTTCCGCTACCCCGGCGCCGCCAGGGACTCCCTGCATGACGTCACCTTCCAGGCCGCCCCCGGCGAACTCGTCCTCGTCACCGGCCCGAGCGGCGCCGGCAAGTCCACCCTCGCCAAGCTGCTGCTCCGCTTCTACGACCCCTCGTCCGGAGTGCTCTGCCTGGACGGCGTCCCGCTGACCGACGTACCCCTGGAATTCCTGCGCGAGAACGTGGCGCTGCTACCGCAGGAGACGCTCGTCCTGCACGGCACGATCCGCGAGAACATCGAGTGCGGCCGCCCCGGCGCCGCCGACGAGGACATCGAGCGGGCCGCGCGGGCTGCCGCGGCGCACGAGTTCATCGCCGAACTCCCCGGCGGCTACGGCACCGTCATCGCCCCCGGCACCGCCGCCCTCTCCGGCGGCCAGCTCAAGCGGATCGCCATCGCCCGCGCGATGCTGCGCGCCGCCCCCGTCCTGATCCTCGACGAACCCACCACCGGCCTCGACTCGGTGGCCGCCCGCCGCATCGTGAAGCCGCTGCGCCACCTGATGTCCGGCCGTACGACGATCATGATCACCCACGATCTGAGCCTCGCCCCCGACGCCGACCGCATCCTCGTCGTGGACGAGGGCCGGCTGGTGGAGGCCGGCACACACGACGAACTCGTGGAGCGCGGCGGGACATACGCCCGGCTGGCCGCCCACACCCGCCCGGCCGGGAAGCCCACCGGACTCCTGAGTGTGTAGCCCGGCCCCCCGCATGGCCCGGCTGAGCCGCGGTCCGCCGCGGCGCCTCCGGCCTGCTATGCCACCCCCCGGCCGCCCGCCAGGACCCCCCGCAGGAACTCGGTCTCGGCGTGCACGTCCGTCACACACCGGTCGTTGACGAAGGGCAGCACGGTCCGGCGCCCCGCCGAGTCGTACAGGCAGGTGATGAACCGGAGACTGGAGTCCTGCGGGGCGTTCTCGACGCGTAGGTCCTGGATGTCGTGCCAGGTCCACTTCCGCACGCGCAGGGCGCTGTACGAGGTGATCCCGCCGGGCCGTACGACGGTACGGGCCCGCAGCAGGGCCAGCGCCATCCAGCCGTTGGAGAGCAGCAGGACCGTCACCAGGGCCACCGCGGGCCACAACGGCACCCCGTTGAGCAGCACTTCCCCGACGCCGGCCGCGAAGAAGAGCGCGACGGCGGCGGCCGCCTTCCACGCCGGCCCCCGTCTGCGGTACTCCCGGATGATGTCCCCGCCCATGATCCCTCCCCGTGGTCGGGTTGATCGTAGGACGGGGACCCGCGCGTCAGGAAGCGGTGGGCGTCCAGCCGCCGAGCCAGTCCGCGACCTCCTGGCCGGTGGCCTGGGAGTCGGTCAGCTGGGGCCGGTCGCCGCTCGCGCTGCCGGAACCGGCGCCGGTGTTCTTGTACTCGGCGAACCGGTCGTCCTTCCAGGAGAAGCCGCTCATGTCGGTCCAGGGCGTGGACTTGATCGCGGCGCTCAACGACGTGTTCCGGACCGTGGTCTGCGGGTCGAGGGTCGTGTCGCCGCCGGCGTGCCAGGGGCGGCCCAGGTAGAAGCTCGCGGAGGAGACGTCCCCGTTGACCGTCGAGTTGGCGATGAGGATGCCCTTGCGGTCCGCGGCGGTGCTGGGCGCGGTGACGTAACCGGCCGAGGTGCCGTTCCAGCGCTTCTTCAGGGTGATGACCGACTTGTCGATCACCGTGGTGGCCCGGCCGAAGATGAAGTCGACGTTGCCGATGACGTAGAAGTTCGTCATGTAGACCCGGCCCAGCTTGTCCTTCGCCGCGGTGTCCACGAGCAGGGTGTCCTGGTCGCCGCTGACGATGATCCCGTCCAGGAACACCTTGTCGGCGGCGGTGCGCAGGGCCACCGCCTGGCCCGCGATGTCCTGGTGACTGGCCTCGTCGAAGTCGTTGGAGACGGTCAGGTTGCGGGCCTGGAAGTCGTCGGCCTCGACGGCGACGGTGGCGCTGCCGCCGGTGCCGTAGGTGCCGGAGCCGTCGGGCTTGGGCGTGCCCGACGCGTTGTTGTAGACGATCACCGTGTCCTTACGGCTGGCGCCCGACCCCTGGATGGTGACGTGCGGCTTGTTGGACGGCACCTTGACCAGCTCGCGGTAGGTCCCCGGCTTCACCGATATCACCACGCGGGAGGGGTTGTTCGCCGGTACGGCGTTCACCGCGGCCTGCACGGTCGAGTACTGCCCGCTGCCGTCCTTGGCGACGGTCAGCGTGGTGGCGGCGGCTGCCTTCGTCGCGGCGGTCACCGTCGTGCCGATCGAACTCCGTGGTCCCGCACCGGACTTGAGAAGCGCCGGTACGTCGGCCGTCTTGTCGAGCGTGTAGGCGTAATACGTCTTCGGGTCGAAAGCCGTACCCCCGCTCTCGTTGCGCCCGCTGGTGCCGACGAAGGTGTTCCCCTTCTGCACGATCGTCGCGGTGCTGTCCTTGATGACGGGGTTGTTGACGCCCTGGAAGTAGGAGTTCTCCAGGACCATCTTGGTGGCGCCGCGCGAGTAGTTGCCGTACGACGACTTGATGTCGGTGTCGGCGACGTCCTCGAGGAAGTTGTTGTAGAGGTGCGCGTGGGCGGCGTTGTCCGTCGACGGGTTGCGCTGCTCGGTCTCGCGGATCCAGTTGTGGTGGATGGTGATGTCGGTGACGACGTTCTCCGTCCACCCGATGCCGAACGCCTTGTTGTCCTGGCTGAGTTTGTTCCAGGAGACGGTCACATAGGTGCTGTCCTTGCGGACGTCGATGAGGCCGTCGGCCATGTGCCGCAGATCGTTGTGGTCGATCCAGACGTGATGGGCACCGTCCATCTGGACGGCGTCGAAGTCGTGGTCCTTGTCGTTCCAGATGCCCTGGTAGGCGTCCCGGATGGTCAGGTTCCGGATGATCACGTTGTGCACGCCGGCCCCGAGGAAGAACCCGCCGCCGACGATGTGCCCGGAGGTCCCGGCCCCGACGATGGTCTTGTCGGACTGGACCTTGATCTCCTTGCCGACCGGGTTCATGTTGATGGTCGCGGCGACGACGATGACGTACGGCTCGGCCGCGGTCGCGTACTTCTCCAGGTCGGCGAGCGTCTTGACGGTGACGGTCTGCCCGTCACGCCCGCCGTAAGTGCCGTTCTGCCCCAGCGCGTTGACCGAGGCGAAGCCGTCGGCGGTGGCGGTCGCCCACGCGGGGGCCGCGGCGGTCGCGGCGGACGCGTGGGACTGGGTGCCCGGGAGGAAGCCGTACGCCGTGACGCCGGCGGCGGTCAGAGCGAGCGGGACGCCCACCGCGAGGGCTGTCTTCCTCCGGCGGTGGCGGGCCTTGCCGCGGATCTCACTCATGGGGGGATTCCGTTCCGTGCGGGGGTAGGGACCGCAGTGCAGTCGCCGCCCCCGCACGGAAGGTTGCCGCGCGAATCGGCCAGTTCGGCTACTTGGCGCAGGACTTGGGGTCGAGGTTCTCCTGCCACTTGTCCTCACGGCCGTCCGGCTGGCCGTTGGGCAGGAGCTTGTCGGAGACGCCGTCGATGTAGTAGCCGTACGAGTAGATCGTCTTCCAGCTCGCGTCCCGGCCACGCCAGGTGTGCGCGGTGACCTCGCCGTCGCCCTTGTTCCACTGGTAGTCCTCGACGTAGAAGACCGGGTTCACGCGGACCACGCGCTGGTACGGCGTCCAGGTCGTCGCGACCTGGGTGCACGGCGGTATCGACTTCTCGCTGCGGCGCTCGAAGGACGAGCTCTTCTCCCAGCCCCACTCGTATCCGAAGCTGCCGCCGGCCGTGCCGGAGAAGATGCTCTTGGCGAGCGAGAGGCTGATGCTGGCGCCGACGCTCTTCTTGGCGAACGTCTTGGTGCTGTAGCCGCTGACGAAGGTCACCTTGTCCTCCGTCGTGCCGTGGTTGCCGGTCCACTCGGAGGTGCGGACGGGCTCGCCCTTGACCGACCAGGTGGACGCCTGCGCGTACCCGCACCAGCCGCGGAACAGCTCCCACGGTCCGGCGGGCACCCACAGCCCGACGACGTCCCGCAGGTACTCGTCCCGCGTCTTGAACTCGCCGGTGTCGACGTTGTACGCGCCGTAGACCCCGGTCAGGCTGGTCTCCTGGCCGCACAGCCGGTCGAGCATGACGTCGGTGTTCCCGGGGTCCACGCCCCGGACGTTCTGGGCGCCGCCGGGGCCCGCGGCCTGCGCGGTGCCGGAGCCGGCCAGCAGTCCGGTGACGGCGAGGGCCACGGACGCGGCGGCCAGGGCGCTCTTCTTCAGAGTCGATGTGCGAAACGGGCGCATGGGGGGTTCTTCACTCCTGAGCGTTGAGGACAGACGCGTGGGGCATCTGTTCGACAGCTCAGGAAGGTGGCAGAGAACCCGCGAGTAGGGTCGAAAACGCGGGAGCTTTGACAGGACATTGACAGCTTGGTCGTCACTGTCCAGCGACAGGATTCTCCGGCGGAGGAGTGGGCGCACCCGGCATCTGCACGGTCGCGATGGTGCCGCCACCCGGCGCGTGCCCCAGCGTCACCTGGCCGCCGGCCTGCTCCACCGTGCGGGCGACGATGGAGAGACCGAGGCCCGAACCGGGGAGGGCGCGGGCGCTCGGTGAGCGCCAGAAACGGTCGAAGACGTGGGGGAGTTCGTCCTCCGGGATACCGGGGCCGTGGTCGCGGACGGTGAGGGTGCCGTCGGAAGCCAGCCGGACCTCGATGGAGCCGCCCTCGGGGCTGAACTTCACGGCGTTGTCGAGGATGTTGACCACGGCGCGTTCCAGAGCGGCGGGCTCGGCACGGACGTACCAGGGCTGGAGATCGACGTCGATGCTCAGCTCGGGCCCACGCAGCCGTGCGCGACGCAGGGCGGACTCGACGGTGTCCTCCAGCGAGACGACCTGCACACGTTCCCCCCGCTGACCCTCCGACCTCGACAGCTCCTGCAAGTCGCCGATGAGCGCCGCCAGTTCGGTCATCTGCGCCTTCACCGAGGCGAGCAGCGCCTTGCGGTCCGCCTCGGGGATGGGGCGGCCGGTCTCCTCACTGCGGGTCAGGAGCTCGATGTTGGTGCGGAGGGAGGTGAGAGGGGTACGGAGTTCGTGGCCGGCGTCCGCGATCAGCTGCTGCTGGAGCTCACGGGAGCTGGCGAGGGACGAGGTCATCGAGTTGAACGACCGCGAGAGCCGGGCCACCTCGTCCTCGGAGTCCTCCTCGACGGGGATACGGACGCTCAAGTCCTCGGTGCGGGCCACGTGTTCGACGGCTTCGGTGAGCTTGTCGACGGGGCGCAGCCCTGCGCGGGCCACGGCCAGACCGGCGGCGCCGGCACCGAGCACTCCGATACCGGAGACGAGGAGGAGGATCAGGGCGAGGTCGTTGAGGGTGCTCTGGGTGCCCTTCAGGGGTACGGCGATGGCGATGCCGATGGCGGGACCGGCCTCCCCGGTGGAGGTGGTGGTGGGACTCAGGTACCGCGTCATCACGCGCACCTCGGTGCCGTCCTCGGCCGTGCCGTTGCGGAAGTAGACCCGGGTGGGATCCGCCTTCTCGATCACGTTCTTGTCGGCCTGTGTCACCTTGATCGCGCCCGCCGAGTCGTCGACGACGCAGACCTTTCCGTTCTCCGTGACCACCTGGGTGTAGTCGCCGCGGGAGAAGCCGGTGCTCTGCGGGGTCTTGGAACAGTTGTCGAGGGCGCTCTGGGCCTGGTTGATCTGCTTGATCTGCTGGGGTCCGCCGCTGCCCCGCTGCAGATCGTTGTCCAACTGCTCGTACAGCTTCCCCTGCACGATGAACCAGCAGGTCACCGAAACCGCCGCCACCGCGAACGCCACCGCCGCCGCGACCAGCAACGACAGCCGTGCCCGGATGGGAAGTGTCCGGAACCGGTGCAGAACCCTGTTCACTCGGCCCCGCCCTGCCGCAACACGTACCCCACGCCACGCACCGTGTGCACGAGCCGAGGCTCTCCGCCCGCCTCCGTCTTGCGGCGCAGGTACATCACATACACGTCGAGGGAGTTCGACGACGGCTCGAAGTCGAAGCCCCAGACCGCCTTGAGGATCTGCTCACGGGTGAGGACCTGGCGCGGATGCGCCATGAACATCTCCAGCAGCGTGAACTCGGTTCGGGTCAGCTCCACCGGCCGCCCGGCACGGGTCACCTCCCGCGTCGCCAGATCCATGCGGAGGTCCGCGAAGGTCAGCGCCTCGTCCTCCTGGACGGCGGCCCCGGCCACGGCCGCGTAGGAGCTGCGCCGCAGCAGCGCACGGACCCGAGCGAACAGTTCGTCCAGTTCGAACGGCTTGACCAGGTAGTCGTCGGCGCCGGCGTCGAGACCCGTCACACGGTCGCCGACCGTGTCCCGAGCCGTCAGCATGAGGATCGGCGTCGTCGTGCCCGCACCCCGCATGCGCCGCGCGGCGGTCAGGCCGTCCATGCGCGGCATCTGGATGTCGAGGACGACCAGGTCCGGCTGGTATGCCGTCGCCTTCTCCAGCGCGTCCGCGCCGTCGACCGCGACCTCGGTGTCGTACCCCTCGAAGGCGAGGCTGCGCTGAAGTGCTTCGCGCACGGCCGGCTCGTCGTCGACGATCAGGATGCGCTGGGGGTCACGGTCGCCATCGGCGGGACTCATCGCTCGCGGTTCCTCAGGGTGCGGTGGGGCGGGGCCGGGTCGCTCTCAGCCTCGCATGTTTCGGTGCGGTCGGGTCGAGCACGGTGGGGATCAGCCGCGGACCGTACGACGCCGGGTGACCCTCGCCGCGTGCCGGGCGGCCGCCGTCGATATCTCGGGGGCGCGGACCGCCGCGGCGGGTGCGTTGAGCTCGTACGCCACTGCCAGCGCGAGGGCGAAGCCGGCCGGGTCGTCGCCGGCCACCGGGTGGGAAACCTGCTTGATCATGACGTACTCCCTGCTGCTCAGAGGTGGTTCAGCTGTCGCTGCCGCCGGCCCGCAGCTTCGCCAGGTCGGCCTTGACGGTGTTGATCGGGATGGCGAAGCCGAGGCCGACGCTGCCGGCGCTGGACGAGGAGGTGGAGTCCGCGGCCGAGTACATCGCCGAGTTGATGCCGACGATGTTGCCGTTCATGTCGATCAGCGCGCCGCCGGAGTTGCCGGGGTTCAGGGACGCGTCGGTCTGGAGCGCCTTGTACGTCGTCGTGGACGAACCGGTGTCGCCGTTGAACTCCTGGCCACCGAACTCGAACGGCCACTGCCCGCTGCCGCCGCCCTGGCCGCCCTGGCTCTGGCTCTCGTCGGTCGAGACGGTCACGTCGCGGTCGAGCGCCGAGACGATGCCGCTGGTGACGGTGCCGGTCAGGCCCTCGGGGGAGCCGATCGCCACGACCTCGTCGCCGACCTGGACACCGTCGGAGTTGCCGAGGGTCGCGGGGGTGAGGCCGGAGGCGTTCTCCAGCTTGATCAGGGCGAGGTCCTTGGCGCTGTCGGTGCCGACGACCTTGGCGGTGTACTCCTTGCCGTCGCTCGTCGAGACCTTGATCGAGGAGGCGCCGGAGATGACGTGGTTGTTGGTGATGATCTCGCCGCCACTGGTGATGATCACGCCGGAGCCGGTGGAGGAGCCGTTGCTGAGTGTCGCGTTGATTTCGACGATGCTCGGGCTGACCGCCTTGGCGACCCCGGAGACCGTGCCCCTGGCGGAGGACGGGATGACGTTGGTGCTGGTGCTGCTGGAGGTGACGGTGTCGTTGCCGGTGAGTTCCTGGATGCCGTACGCCGTACCGCCACCGATCGCCGCGGCGACGATCGCCACGGCGGCGAGAAGGGCGAGGGGACCCCGGGTCCGCTTCTTCGGCGCGGCAGGCTCCGCCGGTACCGCGGTGAGGAGAGCCGTCCCGCCGCCGTGGCCGTCGCCGGCGCCGCCGTCAGCGGAAGTGGCGTAGGCCGCCTGCTGCTGCCCCGGCCACACGGTCGTACCCGGCTCGACGGTCACCGGCTGCGGAGCGGGCGGCTGCGCCGGCGGGGGCGGCCACTCCGGGTTCACGGGGGAGGAGGCGTGCTGCTGGGCGCCCTGGTAGGGGTTCGTGTACTGCTCGTACTCGCCGTCGCGGCGGAAGCTCTCGGTCATGGCAATGAGCTTGTCGCCCGACCATGAGAGCTCCCTGAGTGCTCCCTGAGAACGCCACCAGAACCTCGTTTGCCCGATATAAAGCCGGACCAGGGAGTAGGCGGAGCCTTCTCAGACAGACCTCATGAAGGCCCGTGCAGCCTCATGCGCAGCCACAGGACTGTCGTACGACCAACCGCGACGGAAACACCTTCAGCCGCTCCCGGCGCGAACCCGCGACCCGCAGCCCGTCATCGAGCACCAGGTCCACCGCGGCCCGCGCCATCGCCGACCGGTCCGATGCGATCGTTGTCATCGGCGGATCAGCGAGCGCCGCTTCCTTGATGTCGTCGAACCCGATCACCGCCAGCTCACCCGGCACATCGATCCGCAGCTCGCGCGCCGCGCGCAGCACGCCGATCGCCTGGTCGTCGGTGGAGCAGAAGATCGCGGGCGGACGCTCGGGGCCCGACAGCACACCCAGCGCCACCTGATACGCGTCGTAGCGGTTGTAGGGCGCCTCGAAGAGCCGCCCCTCGGTGGAGATCCCCGCCTCGTCCATCGCGCGCCGCCAGCCCTCGACGTGGTCGGAGACCGGGTCGCCGACGGAGGGGGTCTCGGCGGTGCCGCCCATACAGGCGACGTACGCGTAACCGTGTTCCAGGAGATGGCGGGTGGCGAGTTCGGCGCCGCCGAGGTCGTCCGTGACCACCGCGACGTCGTCGATAGCCTCGGGCCGCTCGTGCAGGAGCACCACCCGGGCGTCCCAGGCGTCGATCTCGGCGGCGGCGTTGTCGTTCAGTGCGTGGCTGACCAGGATCAGTCCGGAGACCCGCATACCGAGGAAGGCCCGCAGATAGTGGACCTCGCGCTCGGCGATGTAGTCGGAGTTGCCGACCAGTACCATCTTTCCGCGCTCGGACGCGGCCTGTTCGACCGCGTGCGCCATCTCCCCGAAGAAGGGCTGGCGCGCGTCCGGCACGATCAGGCCTATGAGGTCGGTGCGCCGCGATGCCATCGCCTGCGCGACCCGGTCGGGCCGGTAACCCAGTTCCTTGATCGCGGCGAGGACACGCTCGCGCGTGGCCGGGGCAACCGGCCGGGGTCCGTTGTTGATGACATAGCTGACGACGGCAGTGGACGTCCCCGCCAGCCGCGCCACATCATCCCTGGTTACCTTGGCCACGCGCGGAGTCTACGCGGATGGACCCGCTCTGGGCAGGGCGTGAAGGAGCTTCCCTGTGCCCCGCCCGAGCGTTTCCGACGACCGCTATACGTCGGCATTGACCTCGGCCGCGTCCAGGGCGGCCGTCTCGTCCGCATCCTCCGCCTTTGGCTGGGCGCTCTTGGACTTTGCCTCGTCCGAGACGGCCCCACCCTTCTCCGGCGTAACGAATCGATAACCGACGTTACGGACGGTTCCGATGAGCGACTCGTGCTCGGGGCCGAGCTTGGCGCGCAGACGTCGTACGTGCACGTCCACGGTCCGGGTGCCACCGAAGTAGTCGTAGCCCCAGACCTCCTGGAGCAGCTGGGCGCGCGTGAAGACGCGGCCCGGGTGCTGGGCGAGGTATTTGAGGAGCTCGAACTCCTTGAAGGTCAGGTCGAGGACCCGGCCCTTCAGCTTGGCGCTGTAGGTCGCCTCGTCGACCGAGAGGTCGCCGTTGCGGATCTCCATGGGGGAGTCGTCGTTGACGATCTGCTGCCGGCCCATGGCCAGGCGCAGTCGTGCCTCGACCTCGGCCGGTCCGGCGGTGTCGAGCAGGACGTCGTCGATGCCCCAGTCGGCGGTGACGGCGGCGAGGCCGCCCTCGGTGACGACGAGGATGAGCGGACAGCCCGGCCCCGTGGAGCGCAGGAGCTGACACAGGCTGCGGACCTGTGGCAGATCGCGGCGGCCGTCGATGAGGATCACGTCGGCACCAGGGGTGTCGACGAGGGCAGGGCCTTCTGCCGGGGCCACTCGCACGTTGTGCAGGAGAAGGCCGAGAGCGGGAAGCACCTCCGTCGATGGCTGGAGGGCATTGGTCAGGAGCAGCAGAGAACTCATACGGCTGGTTCCTCCTCGGTCCCGGCGAGGTCGTAGCTTTCGTATACAGGTGATCCGAAAGCACAAAAGGACCCGGGGGCTGCATTGCCCGAGTCCTCTGTTGAGGAGAATAGCCCACATGCGCATTGATCCGGCAGGTCGTGTGGTGCGATCCACCCCGATTCCGCACTCTGAGACGAACAGAGGCACACCTATACGGACGTTTCTGCACACCACCGACGGTGTGACGATCGATTCCGTATACGATCCGCCGGCCGTTGTATACGACGCCTCCGCTTCATCCGCGCGTGGTCTCGTGTTCGTCGTCGCGCACGGTTTCACCGGCGACGTGGATCGTCCACATGTTCGCCGGGTGGCCAAGACGTTCACGCAGTACGGGGCCGTGGTCACGTTCTCCTTCCGCGGCCACGGAGCCTCCGGCGGGCGCTCGACGGTGGGGGACCGCGAGGTGCTGGATCTGGCGGCCGCGGTGGAGTGGGCCCGGTCGCTCGGGCACACGCGCGTGGTGACCGTCGGCTTCTCCATGGGCGGTTCTGTGGTGCTGCGGCACGCGGCCCTGTACCGGCCGGACGGTGACTCGGGGCGCGAGGGGCGCACGGAAGCGCATTCGGACGCGGTGGTCTCGGTGAGTGCTCCGGCTCGCTGGTACTACCGCGGCACGGCCCCTATGCGCAGGGTCCACTGGCTGATAACCCGCCCCGCGGGCCGTCTGGTGGGCCGCTACGGCCTGCGGACGAGGATCCATCACCGGGAGTGGGACCCGGTCCCGCTGTCCCCGGTGGAGGCCGTCCCGAGGATCGCCCCCACTCCTCTCCTCGTCGTCCACGGCGACCGCGACGGCTATTTCCCCCTCGACCACCCGCGCATGCTGGCCGCGGCCGCCGGTGACCACGGCGAACTGTGGCTGGAGCCCGGCATGGGCCATGCCGAGAACGCGGCGCCGGACGAGCTGCTGGGGCGCATCGGGGACTGGGCCGTCGCACAGGGCGGCTAGCCTGACCGTGTACACAGCCGATTGATTGAGGAACCGGATGCCCAAGGTCACGGTCCGCTACTGGGCCGCCGCCAAGTCCGCGGCCGGCGTCGCCGAGGAGGCGTACGACGCGGACACGCTCGCCGAGGCGCTCGACGCGGTGCGCGGGCGACACCCCGGCGAACTCACGCGCGTCCTGCAGCGATGCTCGTTCCTCATCGACGGTGACCCCGTGGGCACCCGCGGACATGAGACGGTACGGCTGGCCGACGGCGGCACGGTCGAGGTGCTCCCGCCGTTCGCAGGAGGGTGACGATGACCGACCAGCCGTATGAGGGGCAGCAGCAGTACCAGCAGGGTTACGACCCGTACTGGCAGCAGCACCAGCAGCAGCCCCAGCATCAGCAGCAGTCCTGGCCCGGGCAGCAGCAGGGCTACGAGGATCCGCAGGCCGCCCAGCAGTACACCCAGCAGTGGCAGGGCCAGACCTGGGAGACGCAGGTCCAGGCGCCGGTCGCGCCGGCCGCGGACACCTCGTACGTGCCGCAGCAGGCGTACGGCGAGCCGCCGGCCCCCGCGGCGACCCCTCCGCAGGCCCCCACCACCTCCGACTACGGCCCCGCCAGCCTCGGCGGCAACGCCCGCATCACCGACGCCCAGCGCGCCCGGCTCGAGGGCCGCTCCCCGGTCATCGAGCCCGGCATGCAGCCCGCCGCGCTCACCGCGCTGCTCGGCCTGCTCCTCGCCGGCACGGCGGCCGTCGGGTCGTACGCCCTGCTCGTCCCGCTCGTCGTCCTCCAGGCCGTGACGGCGGCCGGCTGGTTCCGGCTGAACGGCATGTGGCCCGCCCGGCAGGGCATCGCGCTGGCGTTCCTGGGCGCGCTGGTCGCGGACGTGGCGCTGCTGGCGTCCGACCACGCGCCGTCCGCGATCCTCGGGACGCTGGGCGTCTGGGTGCTGCTCTCCCTGGTGCTCCAGCTGCGCTCGCACGCCGACGCCGACACCCGGATGTACGGCCTGATGGCCACCGTCGCCTCGGCGGCCCTGGCGATCATCGCGTCCGGCTATCTCGCGGCCGCCGCGGACGCGGTGACGGTCGGCGCGGCCTCGGTCGCGGTCGCCGTCCTGGCCCGGGCGCTGCCGCTGCCCACGCCGGCCTCCGTGGTGGTCTCGCTGCTCGCCGCGGCGGGCGCGGGTATCGCGGTCGGCGGGATGACGGACCTGGGCTCGGGGGGCGCGCTGCTGGGCGCGGGCGCGGGGGTGTGCGCGCTGATCGGCCACCGGGTCGCGAGCTATGACTACCCGTCCCGCTTCGTGCACTTCACGGCGGGCGTGGCCCTGCCGCTGGCCGCCGCGGCACCGGCGGTGTACGTGCTGGGGCGGGCGCTCGGGTAAAGCCCTGGCCCGCCTTGTCACAGGTGATCGACAAACTCCTGGTCGGCGCTCCGGCCGGAGTTACGGTGGCACCCGGACGTAGACCGCCTAGGTGGGGGAACACCAAAGAATGCGCGCACTGCGAATACTTCTGATCGTCGTCGTCATTCTGGGCGGCCTCTTCGTGATCGCCGACCGTGTCGCGGTCCACTTCGCGGAGGGCGAGGTGGCGGACAAGCTCAGGACCACCGAGAACCTCTCCTCCACCCCCGACGTGTCCATCAAGGGCTTCCCGTTCCTCACCCAGGTCGTCTCCGGCGAGCTCGACGACACCGAGGTCGGCATCAGGGACTACGAGGCCGCCGCCGGCACCACGGGCGACAAGATCCGCATCGACGACATCAAGGCGAACTTCAAGGGCGTCGCCTTCTCCGGCGACTACAGCTCCGCGACCGCCGCCACCGCGAACGGCACCGCGAGCATCTCCTACGACGAGCTGCTCAAGGCCGCCGAGTCCGAACCGACGCAGATCTTCACCGGGGTGACGGCCGAGGTCGTCGGCCTCTCCGACGGCGGCAACGGCAAGATCAAGGTGAACGTCAAGGTCACGGCCCTGGGCAAGTCGACGACGTATCCGGTGCTCAGCACGGTCACCGTCGACGGCGACACCGTGAAGGTGCACGCGGACAACCTGCCGAACATGGTCGTCGAGGTCGCGGAGGGCAAGGTCCGCTCGATCACCGACTTCGAGCAGAAGATCGACGACCTGCCCGGCGGCGTGCAGCTCGACAAGGTCGAGGCCGCGCAGAACGGCGTAGAGGTGACGGTGAAGGGTTCGAACGTCGAGCTGGCCGGGTAGGACCGCGTTCGGCGGACAGGAACTGTCCGAGGAGCGAGACGGGCCGTCCGCACCGCAGATGTGACGACGGCCACCGGCGCCCGAAACCCGTGCGAACACGGCCCGGGCGCTGCTCGGATCCCACATCCCGGACGATCGCGTCTCAAAATACGACACGCCGGTGACACGCCAGGCTGTCCGTCCCTACGATCGACGCATGAAGCGACAGGCGGATCTCACGAAGCGGCGGGCAGTGGACCTGTGCCGCGTTGCCGCCATGCTCTGTCGCACCTTCTGAGCGGAAGCTCCGTCCTTCCGCATCCCCTCGCCCTGATTCCAGGGCATCCGTGCGCCGCGCCCGCACCGGGCCACGCACCCTCGCACTCGCACGCCCCGCCGTAACTGCCCCGGAGGAGAAAGAGCATGAGCCGCAGCGACGTCCTGGTCGACGCCGACTGGGTCGAGGCCAACCTCGACAACGCCGACATCGCGATCGTGGAGGTGGACGAAGACACGTCCGCCTACGAGAAGAACCACATCAAGAACGCGATCCGGATCGACTGGACGCAGGACCTGCAGGACCCGGTCCGCCGTGACTTCATCGACCAGGAGGGCTTCGAGAAGCTCCTCTCGGCGAAGGGCATCGCCAACGACACGCTGGTGATCCTCTACGGCGGCAACAACAACTGGTTCGCCTCCTACGCCTACTGGTACTTCAAGCTGTACGGCCACGACAACGTCAAGCTGCTCGACGGCGGCCGCAAGAAGTGGGAGCTGGACGCCCGCGAGCTGGTCGAGGAGGTCCCGGAGCGGGCCGCCACCGACTACAAGGCCAAGCCCCAGAACACCGCGATCCGCGCCTTCCGCGACGACGTGGTGGCGGCGATCGGTTCGCAGAACCTCGTCGACGTCCGTTCGCCCGACGAGTTCAGCGGCAAGCTGCTCGCCCCGGCGCACCTTCCGCAGGAGCAGTCGCAGCGTCCGGGCCACGTCCCGTCCGCCCGCAACATCCCGTGGTCGAAGAACGCCAACGACGACGGCACCTTCAAGTCGGACGACGAGCTCAAGGAGCTCTACGCCGAGGAGCAGGTGGACCTGGCCAAGGACACCATCGCCTACTGCCGCATCGGTGAGCGCTCCGCGCTGACCTGGTTCGTGCTGCACGAGCTGCTGGGTGTGGAGAACGTCAAGAACTACGACGGCTCCTGGACCGAGTACGGCAGCCTGGTCGGCGTTCCGATCGAGCTCGGCGCCAACAAGTAAGCACAGACCCCGCTCAATCCCGACCGGCCTTCCTTCCGGTCAGACCCCTCTTGGAGAAAGACATGTGTGGAGCGAAGGCCGGCGGCCCGGACGCCTCGACGATCAAGCCCGGTGAGACCACGATCCAGGGCCAGGTGACCCGCGACGGCGAGCCGGTGGTGGGCTACGTCCGCCTCCTGGACTCGACCGGCGAGTTCACCGCCGAGGTCCCGACCTCGGCGACGGGCCAGTTCCGCTTCTACGCGGCCGAGGGCACCTGGACCGTCCGCG
This sequence comes from Streptomyces sp. NPDC087859, assembly GCF_044742595.1. Taxonomy (NCBI): domain Bacteria; kingdom Bacillati; phylum Actinomycetota; class Actinomycetes; order Kitasatosporales; family Streptomycetaceae; genus Streptomyces; species Streptomyces sp. NPDC087859. Next base: position 57,783 of record NZ_JBIUUU010000004.1, read on the forward strand.
CCCTGGTCCCCGGCGGCACCGCCGACCGCACGGTCGTCGCCCAGCACGGCGGCCTCGCGGAGGTCGCGATCGCGGTCTGAACCGCCGAGACCGACCGAAGGGCCGCACCCCGCGGGGTGCGGCCCTTCGGCATGCCCGTGGACGGGCCTACGCTGGACTCATGCTGGCACGACGACGTCATGTCTACTTCGCCATGATGGGCACGTGCATCGGGCTCTTCGTCCTGGCCTGGTCGGTCGTGCGCCTCTGGTCGGTTCCGGTGGCCGTCGGCATGTGCGTGGTCGCCATGCTGATCCCCCCGGTCGCCGCGATGGTCGCCAACCGGCGCGGTCCTGACGACCGTTGGTGGGACGACCCGTCCGGCGACCCCAAGTCGGACGACTGGTGGGACGAACTGGACGGGAAGAAGCGGCCGCGGTAGGAGGCGTTTCGCCCCCGCCGCCCCTACCCGTCCCATCCCTGGGGGCTGCCGCCCCCAGACCCCCGCTTCGGCCCTGAACGGGCCTCGTTTGAGGAGGGGGCGCCAGGGGGCGGAGCCTCGCTGGGAGCGGGGTCGAAGGGGCAGCATGCCCCTGGGGATGGGAACCGGTAAGGGCGGCGGGGGCGAAGAGGGCTCTTCGACCCCGCGGGCCATCCGTTCTGTCTGTGGGTGCGGACGGCTCAGTAGACCAGCGCCTGCGTCCCGTCCCCGAGCGCCTCCTGCACGAACACCTGCGCCCCCGCGATCCGTACGCCCTCGATGACGTCCTTCTCCGTGATGTCCCGACGGGCCGCGCACTGGGTGCACAACGTCAGCGTGCCGCCGGCCAGGACCGAGTCGATCAGGTCGGGGAGCGGGGCCGCGTGCGGCAGGTCGAACTCGGCGGCGCGGCCCGGCAGCGCGAACCACGCGGACTCCCCGGTCAGCCACAGGGAGACCTCCACCCCGCTGGCCACGGCCACCGCCGCCACCGTGAACGCCTGCGAGCAGCGCTCGGGGGCATCGGCCCCCGCCGTCACCTTGATCACGAGCTTCTTCGCCATGCCTGAATCGTAATCATCTCGCCTACAACCCAGGTCATCGGCGGTGAGTCTCCTGTGCGCGCATACGGAATGCGCACTTCGCGTTCTGTGGGGGGACGTCTTGGAAGTACCTGAAGTTCTTGAAATACCGGTACCGGCGGAGGTGCCCGAAGCGCCCCGTCCGCGCCGGCGCGGACGCACCGCACTCCTCATCGCCGCGGCCGCCGCCCTCGGCACGGTCGCCGGCACCTGCACGGGTTTCCTCATCCAGGCGGACCGTGAGCCGACCAGGCTGCCGTCGCTTTCCCAGCCCGCCGTCAAGCAGGCCGAGGGCGAGGTCGAGCCGTTGTCCGCGGCGCAGGACCGGCGGGTGAAGACGGACGGCGATCTGCGCAAGCTGCTGCTGAAGAAGCCGGATGGGGCGAAGGAGGCCGGCGCCTGGCTGGGCGACAACGACGGCTGGATGGACCTGGCCGCTTACGCCGACGTCTTCGAGAAGCCCGGCCGTGCCTTCGGCAACCTCGTCGACGAGGAATTCCGCCGTGCGGCCGTCACCGGCTGGGAGACAGGCAACCTCTCGGTGTCGATCCGGCTGATCCAGTACCGGCAGGAGGAGGCCGTCGAGGCCCGCGATGCTGCGCTGGACGGCCAGTACTGGGCGGACTCCAAGGACTCCACGGAGAGCTGGGTCGTTCCGGGGACCGAGGACGGGATGGCATACGTCCACAAGGAGCCCAAGACCGAGCCCGGCTACCTCCCGCTCTACAGCGCGGAGGCGCACGCCTGGCGCGGTGACATCGCTGTGGAGGTCTGGGTCTACGACACCAAGCCGATCACCAAGAAGAAGATCATGGACCTGGTCGAGCGGCAGATGGGGCGGCTGTGACGGAGAACCATAACGAGCCGATCGGCGAGGTCGAGGTCGTCGAGTCAGCGGTACCCGAGCCTGCCGTTCCCGCCAAGAAGCCCGTCCGCCGTGGTCGTATCGCCGCGATCGCCGGGTCCGTGCTGCTGACCGGTGCCGTCGTGGCCGGCGTCGGCTACACCGTCGTGACCGTGGACGGCGCCGATCGTGATGCCGGTGCCCCGGTCTGGAAGTTCCCGAAGGCCAAGGCAGACGCGGAGAATGCGGTCGCTGCCAAGGGGCTGGCCGGTGCGCTCGTGCCGTACATCGACGGCTGGCAGCGCGGCCCGGATCTGGCCGAGTTCGGCTCCGACGTGGAGCTCGGTGCCGCCCAGGCGACCGCCCTGCGCAAGGAGTCGCTGCGCGGCCTGCCCCGGACCGAGCGCAGAGAGCTGGAGAAGCTGATCGACAAGCAGTCCATCGAGGGCACGGCCATGCGCAGCTACGTCAAGGAAGCCGGCAGCGCCTTCTTCACCGACACCCCCCTCTCCGTCAGCATCGTGCTGTCCCGGATGAAAAGCCAGTCGGTGGTCCGGAACGTCTCCACGTCCCAGAACGAGTTCCTCGACAGCCTGGACATCATCCGCAAGGGCCCGAAGATCAAGGGCTACAAGGACGCCGAGTGCTTCCTTCCGCCCAAGGACACCGACGAGGACCTCGACTCGATGTACTGCTCCGCCTACCGGGGCGACGTCCTGATCACTCTCACCGCGGACGGGGACAAGCCGTTCGACACCAAGGGTGTCGCTGAGCTTCTGAAGGACCAGCTCGACCGCATCGCGGAGCCTGGGGAGGCGGTATGACCGAGCAGACCGAGCAGCAGTACCTCGTGACAACGCCCGTGCCCGAGGCGCTCCCGGAGCCCGTGGTCCCGGCCCCGAAGGACCGTCGCGTCCTCCGGGCCGTCCTGCGCTGGACCGCCGCCGTCGTGGTCTTCGCCGTGGCCGGTGCGGGGACGGCGTACGGCATCACCCGCATGGAGCGGACGGACGTACCCGGACTCGCGACCGAGTCGGACGGACGCTGGGAGTACCCGCAGATCGTCAAGCCGCCGCTGCCGTCCGGCCGTCCGGGCCCCTTCTCCGAGGAGAACACGGCCGGCTCGCACTACGCCGACCTGCGGGAGCTCCTGCTGCCCGCGCCTGAGGGCGCGAAGGCCGACAAGGCACTCGAGGGGAAGGCCGGCTGGCTGACGACGAAGGACTTCCTCACGGAGTACACGGAGGACGACCGCGAGGAGTTCGGGCAGACGCTCACCGACAGCGGACTGCGGCACATCGCGGCCCGTGGCTGGACCACGGACGGCACGCACACCCGGATCTACCTGCTGCAGTTCGACACCGCGGCGGCCACGGACTACCTCTTCGACGAGGACCTCGCCCCGGCCAACAGCCCCTCTCACGCCTTGCGCGGCGCCGAGGCGTCCGTCTTCGACGAGAAGTTCCCGGAGAAGTCCCGGCTGGAAGAGATCCGGCGCTCTGTCTACGTCGAGCTGGAGCCCTACGGCCCCGAGCAGACCCGCCAGGCGTATCTCGCCGCAGGGGACGTCCTCGCTGTGATCGTCCAGTCACGCAAGGGCGCTGCGAAGGCCGTGCCCTTCCAGCAGACGGTGACGCTGCAGAGCCAGCTGCTCGGCTGAGGCCCACCTCGCGGAGAAGGCCGGGCCCCGGCCGACTAAGCTGGGGCCCGGCCTGTGTACCGCCCACCCTCGCTCACCGTAGGAGCACCACGTGCTTGAGGTTGTCTTCGAAATCCTGCTCGCCATGGTCTGCGTCGGCGTCCTCGCCTTCGCCGGGCTGACAGCGAAGAAGCTGTACCAGGGCCAGCGCTGACCCATACCTAGGAACCGCCTCTCATGATCGAGATCCCGTCCGACCTCCACAAGGAGCTCGTCCCGCTCGCCTTCCTGCTCGGCAACTGGGCCGGCGCGGGCGTGCACGACTTCCCCGGCTCCGAGAAGTGCAACTTCGGGCAGGAGGTCACCTTCTCGCACGACGGCCGGGACTTCCTGGAGTACCAGTCCCACACCTGGGTCCTGGACAACGACGGGAACAAGGTCCGTCCGCTGGAGTCCGAGCACGGCTTCTGGCGCGTCGACGCCGACCGCAAGGTCGAGATCACGATGGTCCGTGACGACGGCGTCGTGGAGATCTGGTACGGCGAGCTGGCCAAGCAGAAGCCGCAGATCGACCTGGTCACGGACGCGGTGGCGCGTACGGCGGCCTCGGGCCCGTACACCGGCGGCAAGCGTCTGTACGGCTACGTCAAGAGCGACCTCATGTGGGTCGGCGAGAAGCAGACCCCCGAGGTCGAACTGCGCCCCTACATGTCCGCGCACCTGAAGAAGGTCGTCACCCCGGAGGACGTCGAGCGCTGGGCCAAGGCTCTCCCCGACGACATGCCGGACGACGGCATCGCCTTCTTCAAGTAGGCCTAGACTCGTCGGTGTGGTGAGCACCGACTGGAAGAGTGATCTGCGGCAGCGCGGTTACCGGCTGACCCCGCAACGGCAGCTTGTGCTCGAAGCCGTGGACACCCTCGAACACGCGACCCCCGACGACATCCTCACGGAAGTGAAGAAGACGGCGTCGGGGGTCAACATTTCCACGGTCTACCGGACCCTGGAGCTCCTGGAGGAGCTCGGTCTGGTCAGCCATGCCCATCTGGGGCACGGGGCGCCGACGTACCATCTCGCGGACCGTCACCACCACATCCACCTGGTCTGCCGCGACTGCCAGAACGTCATCGAGGCGGATATCGCGGTGGCGGCGGAGTTCACCGCGAAGCTGCGTTCGACCTTCGGGTTCGAGACGGACATGAAGCACTTCGCGATCTTCGGCCGGTGCAAGGACTGTTCTCTGAAGGCTTCAACTACCGAGTCGTAGGCTTAGGCGTATGAAGAGCCCTCTGCTGTCCCTGCCCGGCGCCGTCCCCGCCGAGGGCGTGGACGAAGGTGTCGCCGCCCACTACGGCGACCTGTTCCGCGAACAGCGCGCCCTCGCCGAGGGCACCGGATTCGTCGACCTCTCCCACCGCGGTGTCCTCACCGTCACCGGCGAGGACCGGCTGAGCTGGCTGCATCTGCTGCTCACGCAACACGTCTCCGAGCTGCCCGTGGGCCAGGCCACCGAGGCGCTGATCCTGTCCGCCAACGGCCACATCGAGCATGCGCTGTACCTGGTGGACGACGGTGCGACGGTCTGGATCCATGTGGAACCCGACACCCAGGAGGCGCTGCTCGCCTACCTGGAGTCGATGAAGTTCTTCTACCGGGTCGAGACCGCCGACCGCACGGCCGACATCGCGGTCGTCCATCTGCCGGCCGGTTCGATCGCGCCGGTGCCGGAGGGTGTCGTCGTCCGCGAGACGGCGTACGGCCGTGATCTGTTCCTCCCGCGCGCGGACCTGGAGTCGTACGCCGAGCAGGCGGGCCCGGCAGCGGGTCTCCTGGCCTACGAGGCGCTGCGCGTCGAGCAGCACCGCCCTCGCCTCGGCTTCGAGACCGACCACCGCACCATCCCGCACGAGTTGGGCTGGATCGGCACGGCGGTGCATCTGCAGAAGGGCTGCTACCGAGGCCAGGAGACGGTCGCCCGTGTCCACAACCTGGGCAAGCCCCCGCGCCGCCTCGTCTTCCTCCACCTCGACGGCAGCGAGGTCCACCTGCCACCGGCCGGCACCCAGATCCACCTCGCGGACGACGGCCCCGACGGCCGCAAGATCGGCTTCATCACGACGTCCGTACGCCACCACGAACTCGGCCCAGTCGCCCTCGCCCTGGTGAAGCGGAACGTGCCGGTGGACGCGCACCTGGTGGCGGACACGACGGCGGCGGCACAGGAGGTCGTGGTCGAGCCCTGAGGGGCTGCGGGCCTAGATCTCCAAGAGCACCTAGATCTCCACGAGCACGGTGAAGGGGCCGTCGTTCGTCAGCGACACCCGCATCTGCGCGCCGAACCGTCCCGTAGCCACCGTCGCGCCCAGGGCGCGGAGCTGGGACACGACCTCGTCGACGAGCGGCTCGGCGATGTCGCCGGGGGCGGCGGCGTTCCAGGTGGGGCGGCGGCCCTTCCTCGCGTCCCCGTACAGGGTGAACTGGCTGATCACGAGGAGCGGGGCGTCGACGTCGCTGCAGGACTTCTCGTCGTGCAGCATGCGGATCGACCAGAGTTTGCGGGCGAGTTGGGCGGCCTTCTCCTTGGTGTCCTCGTGGGTGACCCCCACGAGGACACAGAGTCCCTCGCCGACGATCTCCCCGACGGTCTCGCCCTCGACGACGACGCTCGCGCCGTCGACTCTCTGAACCACTGCACGCATGGGACCATCATGCCGCCCGGGCCGCAGTGACCTTTCCTCGGGTTTCTTTTTGATCGATAACCCCCCATCTGGGGCCGATCGGGGGCACTCGGTCACATAGCGGCCACTTGGGGTGGCACGATGCTCATACACGCCCGGTCGAGGGGACGGTTGAGGCACATGAGCACACCGAGCATCGGACAGCCGCCCGGGGCTGTTGTCCGGCCGCCCGCGCAGCGTACGGAGGAGCCGTGGCTGTCCGCGGACCCGTCCGAACACGACCTCGCCCCGCTGAGCCTGCCCGAGCTGCGCACCCTGCGCCGGGACGCCCAGCGCGACGAGGCGGACCTGAGCTATGTACGGCGGCTGCTGCAGGGCCGTATCGACATCCTGCGCGCGGAGTTGGCACGCCGCTCGCCGGCGGGGGAGGGCTCGGTGGTGGAGCGCCTCTCCGAGATCCTCGCGGACGCCCCGGCCCGCCACCGCTCCTCGGCCCGCCATGTGACGCTGGGCACGCCCCACAGCGAGGAGTACCGCCGCCTCGCCGCCGAGATGCTCGCCGAGGTCGAACTCTCCGACCTCCGGGCCCGCACCGACCTCGAACTCAACGCCGCGATGGCCCGCCTCGTCCGCTACGAACAGCAGGTCTCCCGCCGCCGCCAGCGCTTGCAACGCACGGCGGACGACTCCAGCGCGGAGATCGCCCGACGCTACCGGGAAGGCGAGGCGCAGGTGGAGGACCTGTTGATGTGAGGAGGGGGCGGTCCCTGGTGCGCGGCGTCCCGCTCGACGACCATGAGCGGATGCTGCTTCCTGGAAGAGCAGGCCGGAGGCACTGTGTGCGCGGATGCCCCACCCGGGAAAGAAGCAGCGCATCAGAGGACTGTCCGGCAGAGCGCCGACCGACTTCAGGGTCTCCGTGACCCGTGCCGCCTCCCAGATCGCGACCTCGTCGCCCACGAGGGCCGGCGAGCTTGGCTTTCTGTTTTCAGTGCCACGGCGCGCGTCTGTGGGGACCGTCCGTCCCCGACGAACTCGACAGCATTCACGGCTTCGACGCCGACAGCATGGGAGCGCGCGGGCTTCTCGCACGATTCCGAGCGGCCGGGTAGGGCGGGGGGCCGGTCGGGAGCGGGAAAATCGTGGCGACAGCTCATCGTCGTCGACCTAACGTGGCTCCATGACCCGCCCGTATCCCGACATCGACATCCGTCCGATCGACGAGGACGAGATCCCCGACTGGATCCGTGCCCTGAACACCGGTTTTCTGCGCAGTCCCGGCGTCACCGAGGACGAGATCGCGGACCGGAGCAGCTATATCGAACCGTCCCGGACGCTGGGTGCCTTCGACGGTGGGCGGTGTGTGGGGACGTTCCGGTCGTTCGAGCAGCAGCTCACGGCTGTCGGCGGCGCGGAGGTTCCCGCGGATGCCATCACGAACGTCAGCGTGACGGCCACCCACCGCCGACGCGGCATCCTGACGCGCATGATGGCCGCGGACCTTGGCGCGGCGAAGGAGCGCGGAGACGTCGTCGCCACGCTGATCGCCGCCGAGTACCCGATCTACGGCCGCTACGGCTTCGGTCCCGCCACCTGGATGACCGAGTGGACGGTGGACGTGCCGCGCGCAGGGCTGGACGCCCGCTGGTCGGGGCCCGAGGACGGCGGCCGTATCGATCTCGTGGACCGGGAGGACGTCCGCAAGCTCGGCCCGGAGCTGCATGAGCGCGTGCGCCGCGGCCAACCCGGTGCGGTCAGTCGTACGCGGCGATGGTGGGAGATCGAGACCGGGGCCGTGCACCTGGACCGTGCCCCCTGGGTCGAGCCGTTCTTCGCCGTGTACCGCTCGGCCACCGGCGAGGTCGAGGGAATGGCGGCCTACAAGTGCGACGACCAGTGGGAGGACAAGCAGCCCGCCGAGACGGCCAAGGTGAAGTGGCTGATCGCCACGACCGCGGCCGCCGAGCGCGCCCTGTGGCTCCATCTCTGCTCGATCGACTGGGTCACGAAGGTGCGCAGCGGCTGGCGCGGGCCCGACGACCTGCTGCCCTTCTACCTGCCTGATCCGCGGGCCGCGCGCACCACCATGCACGCGGACTGGCTGTGGGTGCGGATCCTGGACGTCGTACGGGCTCTGGAGGCGCGTACGTACAACAGGGCGGGGGCGTTGGTCCTGGAGGTCGTCGACGCGGCCGGTCTGGCCGGTGGGCGCTATCGGCTGGAGGTGGCGGAGGACGGCCGGGCGTCCTGTACGGCGACCACGCAGAACGCCGAACTCACCCTGGACGTCGCCGACTTGGCCACCCTGTGGCTCGGCGACGAGTCCGCCGTACGGCTCGCCGCGCTCGGCCGGGTCCAGGAAGACCGAGCGGGCGCCGGCCGAATGGCCGACGCCCTGCTGCATACGTCCGGGCGGCCTTGGTGCCCGGACATGTTCTGACGTCTCCCTCCTGCCGGCCGCCTCCCGCCGGTGGCAGGGGCTCGGGACTGAACCGATCCGTAGCTGTAGCTGTGTAGCTCTTTAGTTGTGGCTGAGCGGAAGCGGTGTTCAGTTGTCGATGTGGAGTTGTGGCTGTGCTGACCGACCGGGCTCCCGGCTCCCCTCCGGAAGGGAGCCCGACCGGCCGACTGCGCGGACTTGGGCGGTCCGGTCAGCCGGACTGGGCGAGCAGCATCACGAGGATCGCCGCACCGATACCGCCGACCATGGTGTTCTTTGCCTTGATGCCGACGGTGAGAAGGACGAAGGCGATGATGCCCATCGGCCCCCACTTCCACTGGATGAGCTGCTCGAATCCGATGGCGAGGGCGGCGATGGCGATGGCGAGCGGCATGACGATCCCCCCAGTTGCGGTACTACCTGTCGAGGTCTGAAGCGGCTTGGTGGCACCAACCCTTTGGAAGTTTGACCATGTTGTGCAAGTTGGCTACCAACTTCACTGTACTTATCTCCGCTTGGATGCGTCTCATAACCACCTTCCTCCGAACTGCCCAAAGATGGCGGGAAGTTGTAGTGTTTGGTTGTGGACCCGAAACACGCCTCCGTCAATGGACGGGAGAGGTCACAGCGGTCACACACATCACATCGTGACGTGGCCGACGAGCTGCGTTCCCGGATCCGGTCCGGTGAGCTGCGGCCGGGTCAGCGCATGCCCACCCAGGCCAGGCTGGCCGACGAGTTCGGAGTGGAGCGCGGGGCGGTACGACAGGCCCTGCGCATCCTGCAGTCCGAGCAGCTGCTCACCAACGTGTCCAAGGGCAGCCCCGCGACCGTCGCCCCCGACCTCGGCAGGGCGCTGACCGGCCCCGGAGCCCCGCCGCAGCCCACGATGGTGGCCCTCGCCCCACGGATAGCCGCCGCCTTCGCGACCCCGCACGTCGAGATCGACGCGCTCTGTCTGACCTCGGTCTCCTTCAACCTCGCCCTCGGCGAACCCCTGCGCCAGATTCACGCCGGGCAGCTGAAACCGGCCAAGATCGACGTCCGCGTCCTGCTGCCGAGCCGGGACATCGACCTCGCCTTCCCGGCCCCGGTCGACGCCTCGGTGGACGGCCGGCTGCAGCGCCACTGGCTGGCCCACCGCAACGCCCAGGGTCATGTGCTCCGCCACAACCTGCTGGCCCTGCGCTCCACGCACGGCATCGACGTCCGGGTCACCTTCCGCGCGCTGCCCTTCACCCCGCCGGTGAAGCTGTACCTGCTCAACAACACCGAGGCCCTGTTCGCCTACTACACCCTCAGCCAGCGCGAGGAGCAGATCGACCACGAGTTCCTTCAGATGTACGACGCCGAGGGCACCCAGTCGATGCTGTTCGCCTTCGACCAGGGCGCCGGCCTGCGGGACACCACCTTCGTCGAGCAGTCCCACCTGTGGTTCAACGCACTGTGGGAGACGATCAGTTCGGAGCTGACGCTCACGAGCTGAAGGTCTCCCACAGTGGCGGATCCGGGCGGCGCCTGTCCGTCATAGGGCGGGCCCCGCGACCAGCAGGGCGAGCACGACGGCGCCGATGGAGCTCAGCGCCGGGCTCTTGGCCCTGACGCCGATGGTGAGCAGCAGCAGGCCGACGATGCCGGTGGCGCCGTACTTCCACTGGACGGTCTGCTCGATGCCGGTGACGAGGAGGGCGGAGAGGAGGTAGAGAGCTGGCACGGTGTTCCCCCTTCGGGCGTGAGGCGGGCATCCGGGGCGGTCGGATGTGCGGGGGGGTTGGATGTGCTGGGATTCGGATGTGCGGGGGTTGGGCGACAAGGAGGCAAAACTTCCGCCAACTTGGCGAAGTTGGCAACCATCTCAGTAATAGTTGTCCCCACTTGGCCCGTAGTCCGAAACAACTTCCAAACAACTCCCCATAGATGGATCGGAGTTGTAGCGTTTGGTCGTGACCCAGGAGAACGTTGCAGTGAACGGCAGCAGAAGGCTTTCGCCCCAGGAGATCGCCGACATCCTGCGGGAACGTATTCGCGCGGGCGACCTCAAGACGGGGGATCGCCTGCCCACCCAGGCCGAGTTGGCAGAGGAGTTCGGCGTCGAACGCGGTGCCGTCCGCCAGGCCCTGCGCGCCCTCCAGGAGGACGGGCTGCTCAGCAACGTGAGCAAGGGGAGCCCGCCGAGGATCGCGGAGCCGGCGCCGGTCCGGGGGGCGCCGCAGCCGACGATGGTGGGGCTGGCGCCGCGGCTGTCGGAGGCGTTCACGGCGAAGCACGTGCGCGTGGACGTCGTGAGTCACACCTCCGAGACCCTGATGCTGGCCCTCGGCGACTCACTCCGCCGGATCCACGAGGGCAGGATCCACCCCGAGTCGATCAACTTCCGCGTCCTGCTGCCGTCCCGGGACATCAACCTCGCCTTCCCGGTACTGATCGACCGCGACGTCGAGGAGGACCCGGTCCACCAGCGGTGGCTGGAGATGCGCAACGCCCAGGCGCACGTCCTCAAGTACAACCTCAACGCCGTCCGCTCCACCCACGGCATCGACGTCCGGATCACCTTCCGCGCGCTGCCCTTCACCCCGCCGGTGAAGATGTACCTGCTCAACGAGGAAGAAGTGCTGCTCGGCTACTACATGCTGGAGAAGCGCGAGGAGGAGTACGAGAGCCAGACCCTGGAGATGTACGACGCCCTCGGCTCCCAGTCCGTCCTCTTCTCCTTCGTGAAGGCGGCGAGCCAGCGGGACGGGGCGTTCGTGGAGGAATCCCAGAAGTGGTTCGACGCCCTCTGGGAAACCATCACGACGGACCTGACACTCTCCTAGTGACTTCTGATACGACGCAGACTGAAGCGGTGACAGCAGAACTCGAGGAACTCCGCGAACTGATCACCCGCGCCCGAGTCGTCCTGTGGGACTTCGACGGTCCGATCTGCCGCCTGTTCGCCGGGCACACGGCGGACGGGGTGGCGAGGGGGCTGGTCGAGTGGCTGGAGAGCCGAGGCCTGCACGGCCTGGTGACGGAGGACGAACGGGAGTCCCTCGACCCTCATGTCGTCCTGCGCGCCGTGGACGGCCGGCACCCCGGCAGTGACCTGGTCGCGGAACTGGAGGAGCGGCTCACCCAGGAGGAACTGCGCGCCGCGGCCTCGGCGATGCCGACGGCGTACGCGGACGTCCTGATCCGCACTTGGACTGCGGTCGGCTCCCGCCTGGCGATAGCGACGAACAACTCCCCCAGGGTCGTCCGCAGATACCTTTCGTCCCGGGGCCTGATCTCCTGCTTCACCCCCCACATCTACGGCCGCACCGAGGACCTCCACCGTCTCAAGCCCGACCCGCACTGCCTCAACCGCGCCCTGAACGCGATGGGCGCGGCTCCCTCGTCCGCCCTGATGATCGGCGACAGCGACACCGACTACGAGGCTGCTCGGAGCGCGGGCGTGCCGTTCCTCGGCTACGCGCGTAACGCGCGCAAGGAGAAGGTGTTGCGGGAGGCTGGTGCTTCGGTGGTGGTGAGTTCACTGGAGGTGGTCAGGGCCGTGGTTCTGGAACAGGCCTGAGGCGTAGGCCAGAGGGGTACGGTCACGTCGTGATGGGGGAACGCGGCGACGGGAGCGGTACCGAGTTCGAGCGTGTCCTGGAGGCGCTGCGGACCCGGATAGCCGTCGGTACCTACGCAGTCGGCTCCCAGATCCCGCCGCAGCGTCAACTCGCGGAAGAATTCGGGGTGTCGCGCGACACGGTGCAGCGGGTCATGCGCGAACTGAACAGCGAGGGCTGGATCAAATCCCGGCAGGGCAGAGGATCGCGTGTCGTGAAGAGTCCGACCCATGTGGGACTGCCGCCCAAGCTGGAGACGCCCCGGGTGCGTGCGGCTCTCGGCACGTTCATCGAGCGGGCCTTCGCTCAGTCGATCGTGCAACTGGACGTGTTCACCCTGACCTCTGAGTCTCTGGACGCCCATATCCGGCTCCAGGCCGAGAGCATCCGACTTGGCGAGATCCATCCCGAGCACATCAAGCTCCGCATGCTGCTGCCCTCGGAGTCGCTCGATCTTCCCTACCCCCGAGCCAAGAAGCCGGAGGGGGAGGAGGAACCGCAGCGGCAACCAGGCCAACCGGACCGGTTGCAGGAGCGGCTCCGCGCGATCACCCGTCGGCACACCACGTCGATGCGCATCGCGTTGCTCGACCTGAAGGCCGAGGGGCTGGTCGGGGACATCGACGTGCAGGTGCGGCATGTGCCGCTGACTCCGACGTTCAAGCTCTATCTGCGCCCCGGCGTCGAGGCGCTGTTCGGGCCGTACGAAGTGGTGGAGCGCACCATTCTGCTGGACGACCTCACGGAGGTCGAAGCCCGGGACGTGCTCGGCCTCGGCTCGACGCTGACCCGGCACGTCAATGACGAGGGCGACCCAGATGCCCCGGGATCCGTGTTCATCGAGAGCATGCAGGCGTGGTTCGACTCCTGCTGGAATGTCCTCGCGGAGCGTTCCTAGGCCTGCGTCATCAGCAGGACGAAGATCACGGCGCCGACGGACAGGCATGCCGTGTTGCGTGCCTTGAGGCCCACCGCGAGGAGGAAGAGGCACAGGACGCCGAGCGCTCCGTACCTCGACTGGAACAGTTGGTCCAGGCCCACGAGCAAGGCTGCGGACAGCAGTTGAACGACGACCATGACTACCCCCATCTGCCACTTTCCGGGAAGCGATCAACTCTCGTTCCAATTGGACTGGTTGACGTAATCTGGTTCTGCCCGTGTCCCTTGATCCCTTAACTCGTGGTCAAGTTGGAATGCCAATTGGACTGAAAGTGGTTTGCTTGGGGAGGGGGAGCGGTACGGTCGATGTGTGAGTGAGAGCGGCACAGGTGACGGTGGCAGGGAGTTCGAGCGCGTCGGGGATGCGCTGCGGGCTCGCATGGCTGACGGGATCTATCCCCTCAAGTCATTTCTGCCGCCGCAGCGCGAGCTCGCCCAGGAGTTCGGTGTCTCGCGCGACACTGTGCAGCGGGTGCTCAAGGAGCTCAGTAGTGAGGGTTGGATCGAAACCCGCCAGGGGAGTGGGTCCCGGGTTATCAGGCGGCAGGACATACAGTCCTCCACGGCTAAGCCGGGCAAACTGACGCTAGGGCCCCTCATTGGTGAGGCGTTCTCTCGGCCTGAAGTCAGCCTGGATGTCTATACATTGACTTCGGAATCGCTGGACGCGCACATCCGCCTCCAAGCCGAGCGGATCCGCATGGGCGAGATCAGTCCTCAGAGCATCACCCTGCGGATGCTGCTGCCCTCGGAGTCGCTGGCGCTTCCCTATCCCAGGGTCCTGGCCGACAAGGATGATGGGCGACTGCGAGAGCGTCGGCTCGCCCTCACGCGGAGGCATAGCGGCTCATTGCGGACGGTGCTGAACGAGCTCCGGGTCGAGCAGTTGGTTCCGTCCGTCGAGACGCATATCCGTCATGCGCCGCTGACCCCGACATGCAAGCTCTACCTGCTCAACGGTGTCGAGGCATTGCATGCGCCGTACGAGGTCATCAAGCGCACCGTCGTCCTCGAGAACGGCGAGGAGATTCCCGCCCTGGACGCCCTCGGAGTCGGCGCCACTCTGACGCACCATGTGAAGGATGCCGACCTCGACTCGGCTGGCTCTGTCTTCGTGAGCCGCATGCAGGCGTGGTTCGACTCGATCTGGGACAACCTTGCCGAGGAAGCAGCCCCACCCCGCACGGAAGAGCCTTGACGAGTCCGATAGCATCCCCACACCGCCTGAGCAACCGCTCTGTTTTGCGCGTATGGGAGAAGGCGAACACGTCAATCTCAGACACCTTGGCCAAGAAAAGTTGCAAACCACTCTTTGTGGCGATTCGAGCCGAACTCCGGTCGTGCTTGTTACAACCGACACCTAGTGTTTGTGCTTGCCGTACCTTCCCCAGTCCCCTGCGTGAGTCACACCCGGAGCGGCCAGTGGGCGCAGTATCTCCTCCCGGTTCCCACCCCGGGGAGCGCGCCAGATCCGCCGATGTCGAGGCGTTCGTCGAGCGTGCCACGCGGCAGGGTGTAGCGAGCAGAGGTCACCACAACCAGAACTACGTGCTGCCCCTGACAGCGGACGTGGCCAGGCTGGCCCGCCGCAAGACCGGCACATTGGTGACTGTACGTATTCGGCGCGCCGAGGCGTTGCCCGTGGTGATCAGGACATGGCCTGACGAGGCGGAGATCCTCAACGCCATCAAGACCGTTCTGCCGCATGTCCCGGACTGCCTCGTCAAGGCCGACGGGTTCGCCATCCACTCCTATGTGGAGGGTGTGCCACTCTCCCGCGTGTGCGACAACGGCAAGCCCGTCGACACGATACTCATCAAGGCGATGGCTGACCTGCTCGCCAGGATGACCCAGGTGGGCAGAGACGCGTTGCCGCCCCTGCCGGATGTCTGGCCCGGCGACGACTGGGACAGCCAGGGATTTCTGCGGACGCTGGTGTTGATGACCGACCAGCAGGTTCGTCAGCCCAATTGGGCTGCTTTCGGCGGGCTGTTCAAGGCACTCGGTATCCCGGAGGAGGCCATGAAGCAGTTGGCCGATCGGGTTCCCGTCATGTCCCGGCGACCGTTCGGTCTTCTCCACACCGACCTACACCGCGACAACCTGGTCATGTCGTACGGCGGCGACCCGCCCCTCATCTGCGTCGACTGGGAACTGGCGACCTACGGGGATCCCTTGCACGACCTCGCGACGCATATCGAGCGCATGCAGTACCCGGTTCATCAGCGGGGCGAGGTGATCGAGGCCTGGGCGGCCGCCATGCAGCAGGTCCGTCCGGCGGCCGTCCGGGGCCTGACCAGGGATCTGCCGCACTACATTGCCTTCGAGCGGGCGCAGTCCGTCTACCCCGACGTGATGCGGGCCGTGCAGTCCCTGCCGGACTCGCCCGACCAGAAAGGGCTGGACGCGGCGAAGAGCGCGGTGCGCCGGGCGCTGGAGGCGGCGGCCGAACCGCTCAGACTCGCTGTCATCCCGAGTGATCAGAGGATCGAGCGGATTCTCCTCCGGTGGCTCGCGGGCCGAAAGGGCGGCCTCGGACTGTCCGTCAAGGACGGCAACTGGAGCCCCGATCCGCGTTTCCCGGAACACCCTGACTTTCCCCGCTCGGCGGTGCGTCATGCGCTGCTGGCGGAGGGCGCGGTCCCGGCCAGTCGGGTCTTCAAGGGCACAGGGCACGTAAGCTCGGTGGTCCCGGTGCCGACTGTCGACTTTCCCGTCGTCGTACGGCGCAAGAGGGCCGATGTCTGCCGGCGTGAGCGGGGATTCCTCAGCGAGCACGCTGTCCTGCGGGTCATCGAGACATCGAAGGTCCCGGTGGCGGCGCCGAAGATCCTCGCTCTGGGTACGAGCTACCGGGGGGGAAGTTTCGGCATCCACACCTACGAAGGGCCGCGCGAGCACGACCGGCTTCCCGACCATCCGGTGCACGGTCTGCTGCCGCACGAGGCGGACGGTCTCGTGGACCAGCTCTGCGCGTTGACGAGGATCGACCACAGGGAGTTGGACCCGGTCGCCGGCGAGGGCAGCTTCTACACCTGGCTGAGCGACCAACTCGTCGCTCTGGTTAAAGAGTTGCCGAAAGAGTCGCAACAGCTGGCACGACGTATCGGGTTGCCCGACGATCAGCGGCTCAAAGGCATCCTGGCCCGGCACAAGGTGAACGACCGCAGAGCCGCCCTCCTGCACGGGGACCTGAACCCGTGGAACCTCGTCCGCCGTGGCGATGCACTCGCCTTGACTATCATCGACTGGGAACTGGCCGTCATCGGCGATCCGCTCTACGACCTGGTCCGGCACATGCATCTCACCCCGACGCGGCGGGAGATCCGCGATCGTATGTTCCGCCGCTGGGAGAAGCGGCTGGACCACGGTTATACGGCAGGCTGGAAGCGGGACTGGCGTGTCTATCGCTGGTTCGAGACCGTGCGCTCGGCTTATGTGGACCTCGACCGCCTGGTGACGGGTGCGAGCCTGGACGTGCCCAACGTCCGCCGCGCCGTGGACTCCTACGCGATGACACTGGCGGCAGCGAAGGGATCTCTCGGCCTGCCGATCCGTTCCGCTGCGAACCCCTATCTTGCCCGCGCTCTGGCCTGAGAGGAGCATGGTCGAGCCGAAATCCGCCTTGTTCAAAGCTGTGTGACGGTCCGTCGGAGTTCGGCGAGATCAAAGGGGGGCGCGTGTCTGAGCGGAAGAGCGGAGGGTCCGCCGACCGTGGTGTGGGCGAGCACTGGAGGCGTCTTCAGGCCCGTTACGAACCGATCGTCATCCGCGTCCTGCTGATGACGATCTTCGTCACCGGTCTGACCGCGCAGTTCGTGCGCCCGGTCGGCGACGCCCTGGAGGACAAGGCGTTCCTCGGTGGCGCTCTGCTCAGCCTGGTCGGCTATGTCCTGTATGACACGCTCAAGGATCTGGCCCTGACGCTCCGGCTGCCGCGACGGGTCCAGGTCGAGTCGCGGGAACTGGGAACCTTCGTGACCGAGGCGTTCCGTTCCCGGGAAGTGGAGATCCACTTCCTCGGTTACACCGGCGAGACACTCTGCAACGAACTCTTCTACCGCCTTGAGGGACTCCTCGAAGACCCCGGCCCGACCCGGCATGTGTCGGTCAGGGTTCTGATACCGGACTTCGGGCAGCCGATGACCGTGCCGTCGCGCGTGGGCGAGGACGGGGTGCCGGTGGACGACCCAGGTTTTCGCAGGTGCCTGGAAGAGAAGTGCAAGGACTACGACGAGACCCTGTCAGGACTCGAGGACCGCCTCAACGCCCTGGGCAGGGTGAGCGCGGAGTGCGAGTACCGGGTCTACCCGGGCATCCCCAGGGAGAAGGTCTGCATCTTCAACCGGGAACAGGTGCTCCACGGCCTCTACAACGTCTCGGCCCGCAGCATGCTCCGCAGCGGCGGACCCGAGTTCTACGACCCCAAGGGCTACCGCACCGACCTCAGCGTCTGGTCCCGGGGTGCGGGTGACGACGCCCGGGCCATCGTCGCCACGTGGAGCAAGCACCTGGACGACCTGTGGAACCTCTCGCTACAGCCGAGCTGGCGACGAGGGCCGGCACCTGTCCCGGCTCCGGCACCGGCACAGTGACCGAGGCTCCCCCCGCCCCTTTACGCTCGACCCATGAGCGAGATCGGCCTGCGCGAACGCAAGAAGCAGCGGATGTACGAAACCCTCTCGGACACCGCCGTCCGCCTCTTCCTGGAGAAGGGCTACGACACCGTCTCCGTAGCCGAGATCGCCGCCGCAGCCGAGATCTCCAAGCCGACCCTCTTCCGGTACTTCCCGACCAAGGAAGACCTCGTCTTCCACCGCATCGCCGATCACGAGGACGAGGCCGCGCGGGTGGTGGCGGGCGCCCCGGACGTCGCGCCGCTCGTTTCGCTTCGGCGGGACTTCCTCGGTGGGATCGAGCGGTCGGATCCCATCACCGGGCTCAGTGATCACCCCGCCGTGCTCGCCTTCTACGACCTGCTCTACGGCACCCCCGCCCTCGTCGCCCGCATGTACGCCCACCTCGAACGCTCCGAGGAGGCCCTCGCCGAAGCCCTCGGCGGTGATCTCGACGCACGGCTCGCCGCCGGGCAGATCATCGCGGTGCGGCGGGTGCTGGCCCAGGAGAACTGGCGGCGGGTCACCGGCGGCGAGGACGCGGGTGTCGTGCGGGCGGATGCCGTTGCCGCCGCCGAGCGGGCCTTCGATCTGCTGGAGGCGGGGTTGCCGCACCTGGCGTGAGCGAGGCTCGGTAAAAAATTTAACTCGGTTACGTTATTTCGGTACGCTCGACCCCATGACGTCACCCGACCCAGGCCGACTCCAGCACGCCCTCCACCTCGAACGCACCCACCACGACACCTGCCGCGCCGCCCTCGCCGCCATGGTCGACGGTGCCCAGGAACAGGTCGTCACCGGCGAGGACGTCTCCGCCTCCGGTGCCGACGCCGAAGTGCTCGGGTACCGGCTGCGCAGCCGGGCCAAGGAGATGCGGGAGCTGCCCGAGGGGCCGTTGTTCTTCGGGCGGCTGGATTCGTCCGATGACCGGCAGACGCTGCACATCGGGCGGCTGCGGATCAGCGAGCACCCCGCCGCCCCACCCCTCGTCGTCGACTGGCGCGCTCCCGTCTCGCGCGCCTTCTACCAGGCCAGCGCACGCGACCCGCAGGGCGTCGCCGTGCGGCGGCGGTTCGGGTGGGCGCCGGGCAGCCGGGGGGACTCCGCCGACCTCACCGGACTGGAGGACGAGCATCTCGAAGAGGGTGAGGACCGGGTCGGGGACATCGTGCTGCGGGAGATCGAGCGGCCCCGCGTCGGGCCCATGCGGGACATCGCCGCGACCATCCAGCCCGAGCAGGACGATCTCGTACGAGGAGATCTGCGCGCCTCCGTGTGCGTGCAGGGCGCCCCGGGCACCGGCAAGACCGCCGTCGGGCTGCACCGGGCCGCGTATCTGCTCTACACCCACCCGCAGCGCATCCGCCGCGGCGGCATGCTGATCCTCGGCCCCAACCGCACCTTCCTGGCGTACATCTCCCAGGTGCTGCCCGCGCTCGGCGAGACCGGCGTACGGCAGGCCACCCTCCAGGAGGAGATCGCGCGGCATCCGGTCAGGGGTGAGGACGACGGGCGTACCGCCGCCGTCAAGCACGACGGGCGGATGGCGGAGGTGCTGCGCCGGGCACTGTACGCGCGGGTGTCCGCGGAGGTCGTGGAGGGGCTGGCGATTCCCGACGGGTCGTACCGGTGGCGGGTGCCGGCCGGTGAGCTGGTGCGGATCGTGGCGGGGGTGCGGGCCGAGGCGCCGCCGTACGGTGTCGGGCGGGAGCGGGTCCGGGCGCGGGTCGTGGCGTACGTCCGGGCGCAGGCCGAGCGGCGCGAGGGGCCGGTGCCGAACTCCTGGGTGCGCAGGATCGAGCGGGCGCGGGCGATCAGCGCGTACGTCGATGCCGTGTGGCCCCGTGTGCGGCCGGAGGAGGTCGTCGCCGAACTCCTCACGGACCCCGGGGTGTTGGAGCGGGCCGCGGACGGGGTGCTGGACGCCGACGAGCAGAAGGCGCTGCTGTGGGACAAGCCGCCGCGATCGTGGAAGTCGGCACGCTGGTCGGCCGCCGACCTCGTGCTCCTCGACGAGGCCGACGGGCTGATCGAACATCCCGAGGCATACGGCCATGTCGTGGTCGACGAGGCCCAGGACCTCTCCCCGATGGAGTGCCGGGCCATCGCCCGGCGGGCCTCCTTCGGGTCGCTGACCGTGCTGGGGGACCTGGCGCAGGGCACCACGCCGTGGGCGGCGCGGACCTGGTCCGACCAGCTCGCGCACCTCGGCCGCCCGGACGCCGCCGTCGTGCCGCTCACGACCGGTTTCCGGGTGCCCGAGGCCGTCGTAGGCCTGGCCAACCGGCTTCTGGAGCGGCTGGACGTCGACGTCCCGGCCTCGCGATCGCTGCGCGGAGACGGGGAGTTGCGGATCCGGGACGCCGGGGACGACGTGCCCGGCGCGGTCGTGGCCGCCGTGCGCGACGCGCTCCTGAGGGAGGGGTCGATCGGTGTCGTCGCCGCCGACGCGGACGTGCCCCGGGTGCGAGCGGCCCTCCACGCCGCGGGCCTCGACACCGCGGGCCCCGACGACCTGGGCGCCCGCGTGACCCTCGTACCGGCGACGCTGGTCAAGGGGCTCGAGTACGACCATGTCGTCGCCGTCGAGCCCGCGGCGATCGCCGAGGCGGAGGAGCGAGGGCTGCACCGGCTGTACGTGGTGCTCACGCGGGCGGTGTCGGGGCTGGAGGTGGTGCACGGACGGCCGCTGCCCCTGTGAAAGGGCCTCAGCCGCCCAGCAGAGGGATCAACTGCTCCTCCTCGTAGGTCAGATGGGTCTCCAGTTCGGCCGCGAGCCGTTCCACCTCCGCCTGGGCCGTGGCGGGCTCGGCCGCCGTCCACACCACCTGCTTCAGCTCCTCCACCAGCGCGGCGATCCGCTCGTGCTCCTCGCCCAGGCGGGCCAGCACGGGGGCGGCTTCGGGGTGCCGGCCGGCGAGGAAGGGGAACAGGCCCTGGTCCTCGCCGGTGTGGTGGTTGTGGATGCCCTGGCAGAAGGTGAGGCAGTTGACGCGGAGCTGGGCGCCGAGGGTCGAGCCGGTGTTCTTGCGCATCTCCTCACGGATCAGGGCGAGTTCGTGGCGGAAGTTGTCGTGGACGAGCTTGATGGCCTCGCCCATGGAGCCGGCCCGGATGTTCGGCGGACCGGGTGCCGCGTTCTCGTACAGGGCGACCACCGGGATCACCCGGTCGCCGGCCTTCTCCTGGTACGCCGCCCAGCCCGGCTCCGCCTCCACCGCCCGCGCGAACGACCGGTCGCGCTCCTCGCCCTCCAGGACGACGGCCCGGGCCTCGTAGATGAACGCGCCGCTCTCGACGGTCACTTGGGGGTTCGCGCGGAGATTGTGGTACCAGGCCGGGTGCCTGGGGGAGCCGCCCGCGGAGGCGATGACCAGGACGCGGTCGCCGCCGTCGGGGAGGTAGCCGAGGGGGGTGGTGTGCGGGGTGCCGGTGCGGGCGCCGGTGGTGGTCAGCAGGAGCAGCCGGGCACCCTCGAACATGCCGCCGACGCGGCCGTTGCCGGCCCGGAACTCGTCGATGATCGGCTGGTTGAAGTCGTTGGGCATTCTCTTCTTTCTCTTCGTCGCTGGTCTCTGGGAGGCAAGGGCGAAGAGAAGACGGCGGACCTCTGGCCCGCACCGGCCTCACTCGGAGGCCGGGTACCCAACTGTCGCGCGGCGCGTGGCCGCAAACCCGGCAGTCATGGGAGGGACGGTAGCCCCGCGGTCATGAACGGCGCCACCGAATATCGGTGCACGGGGGCGCGGGCGGTGCATGCTGGCTGCCGATGATTCTCTTTCTCGACATCGACGGGACGATCCTGCCGTTCGGGTCCTCGCGGCCGTATCCGGTGTACGGCGGTGCGGCGGCCGCCAGGCACCCTCTGCTGAGCCGTGTCGATCCCGGACTGGGGTCGCGGCTCACGGCGTTGGGCTGCGAGCTCGTATGGGCCACGACCTGGGCGACGGAGGACGCCAACGACCTCCTCGCCCCCTGGCTCGGGCTGCCCCCGCTGCCGGCCGTGGACTGGCCGGACCCGGCCGGCGAGGGGGATGGCGCCCTGCACTGGAAGACACTGCCCCTCCTCGACCGGGCGGCCGGGCGACCCTTCGTCTGGATCGACGACGAGATCGGTGCGGCGGACCGGGCACGGGCGGCGGATCACCCCGTACCGGCCCTGCTCCACCGCGTCGATCACCGGTACGGGATCACCGACGCGGACTTCACGGTCGTAGCGGACTGGCTGCGGTCCCGGCGGCCGTAGTGCACCGGATCAGCGGCGGCCCAGCAGCTCGGTCAGCCGTGTGATGCCGTCCGTGCCGTGGCCCAGACCGACGGCGCGGCGGGCCTGGCCCTCGGCGGCGCGCAGTACGGCCGAGTCGATGCCGTGTGCCTCGGCGGTGTGGACGATGTGGGCCATCGAGGAGACCGAGGAGGTCAGCGGGTTGCCCTCGCCGGAGTAGGTGCCCTCGTCGATGTCGTCCGCCCACTCGGCGAACAGCGGCGGCAGGATCGCGCCGATGCCCTGGGCGAAGGAAGCCAGTTCGCGGGCGGTGATGCCCTCGGCGCGGGCCAGCGCGAGGGCGTGGACATAGCCCGCGGTGGCCGTCCAGAAGATGTCGAGCAGGGCGATGTCGTGGGCGGCTGCCCGGCCGGGGTCCGCGCCGAGGTGGGTGTGGGTGCCGCCCAGCGCGTCCAGGGCGGGGCGGTGCTCGGCGTAGAGGTCCTCGGGGCCGCTGTGCAAGAACACCGCGTGGGGCGTGCCGATGGTCGTGATCGGCGTCATGATCGCGCCGTCCAGATAGCGGATGCCGTGCTCGGCGGCCCAGTCCGCGGCGCGGCGGGCGCGGTCGGGGGCGTCGCTGGAGAAGTTGACGACGGTACGGCCCTTGAGGGCGTCGGTGACGGATTCCGTACGCAGGAAGGTGTCGGCGGCGTCGTAGTTGACCACGCAGACGACCGTCAGCGGGCTCGCGGCGACCGCTTCGGCGGCCGAGGGGGCGCTGATCGCCCCGCGCTCTTTGAGGTCGAGGTCCCGGCCCGGGGTGCGGTTCCAGACCGTGGTCCGCAGACCGGCGTCCAGGAAGGCACCGGCCAGCGCGCGGCCCATCGGGCCCAGGCCGAGGACGGTGACGGAAGAGGACTCGGGCATGCTGCAACTCCCTTGGGAACAGTGGCCCTTGGCAGGCCGTTACGAATGATGACGAAGGGGGCGGAGATGGGCTGCGCGCGGGTCCTGGACATGAACACCTGCGGAGTGAC
Organism: Streptomyces sp. NPDC087859; assembly: GCF_044742595.1. NCBI lineage: Bacteria > Bacillati > Actinomycetota > Actinomycetes > Kitasatosporales > Streptomycetaceae > Streptomyces > Streptomyces sp. NPDC087859. The sequence continues at coordinate 80,817 of NZ_JBIUUU010000004.1, forward strand.
CGCCGCGATCGCGGTGATCGACGGCAAGTGGAAGACCTCGCTGCTGTGGCTGCTGGAGGCCGGTCCGCAACGGCCCGGTGAGCTGCGCAGGCAACTGCCCGGCCTCAGCGAGAAAGTGCTGACGCAGGCGCTGCGCTCGATGGAGACGGACGGTCTTGTGCACCGGGAGGTGCACGACGTCCTGCCGCTCAAGACGGTCTACTCACTGACCGCCTTCGGCCGTGAACTCTCCGAGCTGCTGGCCCCGTTGTCCGACTGGGGCCACCGCCACATGGAGAAGCAGGCCGCTTCCTGATCGCTCCCGGTTCCCGATCCCGGCTTCCGATCCCCTTTCCTTCGCCGGCCCTTCGTGACCAGCTTCCGATCCACCCGGTCCCGCTGCCAAGTACCCACTTTTTTGTGGGTACTTGGTCAGCTCTTCCGGTCTGCCTCCCGAGCCGCACGCTCCAGCCGTTCCCGGTAGGCCTCCCACCAGGCCGGGTCCTGCGAGGCCATGCTGTCGTTGCCCTGGTTCATCCCGACGGCACCGTCCAGGAGCTCCCGGAGGATGTCGGCGTGCCCGGCGTGCCGCTGCGTGTCGGCGATCACGCGGACCATCGCGTGATGCAGCGTGACCTCGTCCTTGCCGTTCGGCCACCACGGCACCCTGCCGACGGTGTCCAGGGCGAGCGCGTCGAGCGTCGCGTCCGCGTGCGCCCATGCCCGGCGGTACAGGCCCACGATGTCCTCGCGCGACTCGTCGGCGGTGGCCCACATGTCGCCGTTGCTCTCGGCGGCGGTGTCGAGCCAGGGGAGCCGCTCCCCGGACGGGCGCCCGAAGGTGTCGCCCAGATACCCCAACTCCACGCCGGCCGCGTGCTTCACCAGCCCCAGGAGGTTGGTTCCGGTCGGTGTCAGGGGGCGGCGGACGCTGTACTCGGAGAGCCCGTCGAGCTTCCAGAGGAGGGCGTCGCGGGCCGACTGGAGGTAGAAGCGGAGGACGTCCTTGGGATCCGTTTCGGTCATGTGTGCCAGTCTGTGACGCGGGCGATCTTCGCGCACCGCTTTTCGCACGGACGGTCAGGAGGACGGCCGTCCCGGGCGCTCAACCGCGGGCGCCGGTGACCCCCGATGCGTCCATGTAGTCGCGCGCCCGCGTGATCAGTCCGTCGTGGACGTGGAGTATCAGCAGGCCGGGGACGGTGAAGACGGTGCGCCGGGGCGGCACCGACAGTACTGACCCCGCCACGACATGCTCGGCGACGATCACTCCGGGTTCGGTGGTCTCGTAGGCCGCGACCTTCCTGATCTCGTCCACCCGGGCGGGACTTGCGCCCCAGGCCACCTGGTACCCCGCACGTACGGCCTCACGACCGTCGTAGCGAGGCGGGAAGCCGGGGACGGCGAACGGGAACTCGTGCACCGCGTCCACGGCGTACAGGTCGGCGAGGTCGTCCGCGGACTTGTCGACCATGGCCCGGTAGTAGCGGGCCAGTACCTCGCGTGGGGAGCGGAGGACGGGGAGCTGCGGTTCGGACATGGTGACCACCCCGGTCGTACGGTCTTTCACTCAACAAGCGTTGACCCAATCACCGTAAGGACGACGGGGTGATTCGGTCAACGTCTGTAGAGTGAATTGATGCCTACGTCCCCCTCCTCGCCCCATCGGTCCCGCGCCGACCGCCGTCGGGCCACCGAGGCGCGCATCCTCGACAGCGCCCGGGAGCTGTTCGCGGAGAAGGGCTTCGACCGCACCACCATCCGTGCCGTGGCGGCCTCGGCGGGTGTGGACCCGGCCCTGGTCATGCAGTACTTCGGTTCGAAGCGCGAGCTGTTCTCGCAGGCGGTGCAGGCGCTCCCCGTGTCACCGGCACCCGCCGACACCGACGCGCTCGTCGATCAGCTCATCGCCACGCTCGGCCTCAAACTCGGCGGTCTGCCCGAGGGCACGCTGGCGATGATGCGCTCCATGCTCACCGACCCGGCCGCGGCCGACCACGCCCGCGCCGCCCTCGCCCGGCAGATCGACGGGGTCGCCGCCACCCTGCCGACGGCCGAGGACCCCGAACTGCGCGCCGCCCTGATCGTGACCACCCTCCTGGGCGTCACCGTCGGGCACCAGCTCCTCGCCCTGCCCGCCCTCCATGACGCCCCGCCCGATCGCGTCGCGGCACTTCTGCGGCCGGCGATCAAGGCGCTGACGGGGCAGACGGGGCAGACGGGCTGACGTCGGTGAGTGACGCGAGCTGATCGCCCCGCACATGCGGGCGGGCCGTGTCGTCTCAGGACGGGGCGAGGACGCAGAACTCGTGCCCCTCCGGGTCGGTCAGGCACGTCCACGGCACATCGCCCTGGCCGAGGTCGAGGTCGACGGCGCCGAGGGCCCGCAGCCGGGTCACCTCCGCCTCCTTGTCGTCGCCGGGGTAGGGCAGCAGGTCGAGATGGATACGGTCCGGCACGGTCTTCACGTCGGGCGTGCGGAGGAACTCGAGATACGGGCCGACACCCTTGGGGGAGCGGAACAGCGCATGGTCGTCGGTCACCTCGTGCAGCGGCCAGTCCACCGCCTGGCCCCAGAACCGGGCCATGGCCCGCGGATCCGCGCAGTCGACGACCATCACGGCGATCGGCCCGGTGTCCCGGTGGATCTCCCGGGGCTCCAGCACACAGAACTCGTTGCCCTCCGGGTCGGCGAGGACCGTGAACGGCACGTCGTCGCCCTGGCCCACGTCGACGGGGGTCGCACCGAGAGCCTTCAGGCGCGCGACCAACTCCGCCTGATGGGCCGCGGAGGTGGTGGCGAGGTCGAGGTGCACACGGTTCTTCGTCGCCGTCTTGGGTTCGGGAACCGGCACGACGTCGATGCCGACGGCGACGGGGTCCGGCCAGACGAGTTCGGCTGAGGGGCCGACGTAGGTGGTCACACCGGGTCGGAAAAGGTTCCAGCCGAGCGCCTGGGCCCAGAACCGGCCGACCGCCGAGCCGTCGACAGCCTTGATGTTCAGCTGAACAGGTCGCAGTGCCATGCGGACGATCCTATGCACCCACTACGCCGGATCAGTGGCGTGGAGCACTTTTGCAAGCGCCTGCTTGCAATAGTTAGCAACGGTGAGGCACAGTGGAGTCATGGCATCGCTCAACGTCGGCAATCTCGGTGAGTACCTGCGCGAGCAGCGGCGAAACGCCCAGCTCTCGCTCAGGCAGCTCGCCGACGCCGCCGGGGTGTCCAATCCGTATCTGAGCCAGATCGAGCGCGGGCTGCGCAAGCCGAGCGCGGAGGTGCTGCAGCAGGTCGCCAAGGCGCTGCGGATCTCCGCCGAGACGCTGTACGTCCGCGCCGGCATCCTCGACGCCGAGCGCGACCGGGACGAGGTGGAGACGCGTGCCGTCATCATCGCCGACCCCACGCTCAACGAGCGGCAGAAGCAGGTGCTGCTCCAGATCTACGAGTCCTTCCGCAAGGAGAACGGATTCGGGACCGACACCGAGGAGACCGGCTCGCAGGGGGCACCCGCTCCCGAGGCGGAGGCCACCACGGTCGACGTACCGGCAGACATCCCGGGCGAAGAAGCCCGGGGCGGCACTGCCAAGCGCCGTACCCGCAAGAAGAGCACGGCCCCCCGCGCGACCGACGGCAGCGACGCCGGCCCGCAGCAGACGGCCAGTTGAGACACCGGCTGACCGAGCGCGGAACCAAAACCCTCAAACGAAAGCGATCCGGGAGGACCATCACCATGGCCATCACCGACGACATCCGCAAGGCCGTTTCGGACCCCACCCCGCTCTACTTCCTCGCCGGCGCCGGTGACCTCGCCCTCCAGGAGGCCAAGAAGGTGCCCGGCATCGTCGAGCAGCTGCGCGCCGAGGCCCCGGCCCGTATCGAGGCCGTGCGCGGCACCGACCCGAAGGCCGTGCAGGAGAAGGCCGCCGCCCGTGCCAAGGAGGCCGGCGTCAAGGCCAAGGAGGCGCAGGAGTCCCTCCAGACCAAGGTCGGCGAGTTCATCGCGACCCTGGACGGCGACCTCAAGAAGCTCGGCACCACCATCGACGCCGACCTGAAGAAGTTCGGCGAGAGCGCCCAGGACTTCGCCCTGCGTGGCGTCGGTGTCGCCGCCGAGTACGCCGTGAAGGCCCGCGAGACCTACGAGAAGGTCGCCGAGCACGGCGAGCAGGCCGTGAAGACCTGGCGTGGCGAGGCCGCCGAGGAGATCGAGGAGCTGGCCGTGGCCGTCGAGCCCAAGGCCGAGCCCGTCGAGGTCAAGGAAGAGCCGAAGCCCGCCGAGGCCCAGGCCGCCGCGGCCGCTCCGGCGAAGAAGACCACCGCCAAGAAGGCCACCCCGGCGAAGAAGACCACCGCCAAGAAGACGACCCCGCCCGCGAAGTAGGCGAGGCGGCCGGTACCGGTACGACGGGCCGGGCACCCCTGGGGTGCCCGGCCCGTTCTACGGGTACGGTGACCGCGTAACGACGATCCGAGTCAGGTGGTGGGCGTTGTGCTGATGCAGGGATTCGCGGGGTTGATGTGGATTCTCTATCTCGCGATGTTGGGATTCGCGGTGGTGGCCTTCGTGATGGCCGCCCTGTTCCGTGAGGACGCGTACCGCGCGGCCAGCAAGAACAACAAGGGTTTCTGGCTGATCATCCTCGGCGTCGCGGTCGCGGTGAACCTCCTGGTGCCGATGCTCTTCCTGCAACTCGCGGGCCTGGTCGCCTCGATCGTCTTCTTCGTCGACGTACGCCCGGCGCTCCGCCAGGTGTCGGGCGGCGGAGGCAGGGGCCGCGGAGGCAGCAGCAGCGACGGCCCGTACGGCCCCTGGAACGGCGGCAGGTAGAACGCGCCGTCAGCGGCGACTGACCCAGGGGCGCGGGGAACTGCGCGACCAGCCACAACGGACGCGCACCCGGCAAATGACAGGCACCCGCAACGGCGGGCCCCCGCCCGAAATCACCCGGTCCGATCCAGCAGCAGCACAGCGACGTCATCCGTCAGCTCGCCACCGTTCAACTCCCGCACCTCGCTGACGGCCGCCCGCAGCAACGCTTCCCCCTGCAGCCCTTCGGACAGCTGCCGGCGGACCATCTCCACCATGCCGTCCTGGCCGAGCCGCTCCTTGCCGACCCCGATCCGCCCCTCGATCAGCCCGTCGGTGTAGAGCATCAGACTCCACTCCCGCCCCAGCTCCACCTGCATCCGCGGCCACCGGGCACCGGGCAGCAGCCCGAGCGCCGGCCCGTTGTTGTCGTACGGCAGCAGCCGTGCCGGCCGCCCCGGCCGTGCGACCAGCGGTGCCGGATGCCCCGCGAGGCACAGCCCCGCCCGACGCCCGTCCGGTGCGATGTCCACCGTGCACAGCGTCGCGAAGATCTCGTCGTCGGACCGCTCGTGCTCGAGGACCTGCTGCAACGTGCCGAGCAGTTCGTCCCCGCACAGCCCCGCCAGGGTCAGCGCTCGCCACGCGATCCGCAGCTCCACGCCGAGCGCCGCCTCGTCGGGCCCGTGCCCGCAGACGTCGCCGATCATGGCGTGCACCGTGCCGTCGGGAGTGCGGACGACGTCGTAGAAGTCACCGCCGAGGAGCGCACGTGAACGCCCCGGCCGGTAGCGCGCGGCGAACCGCAGCGAGGAGCCCTCCAGCAGCGGTGTGGGCAGCAGCCCCCGCTCCAGGCGGCGGTTCTCCTGCGCCCGCAGCCGGCCCTCGGCGAGCCTCCGCTCGGCCGTGTCGGAACGTTTCCTCTCGACGGCGTAGCGGATCGCCCGGCTCAGCAGCCGGCTGTCCAGTTCATCCCGGAAGAGGTAGTCCTGGGCGCCCACGCGGACGGCCTCCGTGCCGCGCTCGGCGTCGCCGGAGGTGGTGAGGGCGAGCACGGCGTGCCGGGGTGCGAGCTCCAGTACGTGCTTGAGCACGGCGAGCTCGTCGTCACCGCCGCGCACGGGGGCGCGCAGCGCGAGGTCCAGCAGGATGCAGTGGACGTCGTCGGTGAGCAGCCGCTCGGCCTCGGTGAGGTTGCGGGCGGTGCGGACGCGGATGGGGTTGCCGGCGGCGTCGAGGAGCTCCGGCACGAGCGTCGAGCCACCGGGATCGTCCTCGATCACCAGCAGCGTCAGATGAGTCGTGCCGTTGTGCTTCTCGATCGTGCCGTCCGTGCGCGGGGCCTCTTCCCTTGAAGGGCCGCCACGTGCGGTTGCGGCCGGCGCCTGACCACTTTCCACGGCCGGGATCGCTCTCTGCCGCGGTACGGGTACGGGCATCGTCTTGGGTCCTTCCCTCCCCCCGAGGGCATGGCGGGGCGAGGGACCTCGACCCACCGACGGGGACCATAGCGGTACTCGGCGCCGCAACGGAATGGTGTACGGCACCCGGCTCGGCAGGCGGCCGCTGTCATATGCCGCGTTCCGTACCGCAGTTGGACACCCCGCCCGAGGTGCGGGAATGACGAACGTCACGTCCGCGCCGGGTTTGGGAGCCAGTCGGCGTGCGGTGCGTCACGTGACCCCGATCTCAGGTGCCCGCGACCTCAAATGCCTATATGTCAGGCGTCCGGCCGCACGACCGCCAGGATCGGCATGGATCCCGCCCCGGCGACGGTCACCGTCCGCCCGGGCCGCGGGGCGTGGATGATGGCGCCGTCGCCTATGTACATCGCGACATGGCTGGCATCGGCGTTGTAGATGATGAGGTCGCCGGGCCGCATGTCCGCGACGTCCACGTGCTTCAGCTGCTTCCACTGCTGCTGCGAGGTCCGCGGAATGGCCTGCCCGGCACTGGCCCAGGCCTGCGAGGTCAGGCCCGAGCAGTCGTACGACCCCGGACCCTCGGCACCCCATTCGTAGGGCTTGCCTATCTGGGCGCTCGCGTACTCCACGGCCTTCTTGCCCTGGGTGGACGCCTTGCCGTTGATCTCGTCGAGGATCCCGGAGTCCAGCCAGGCGGTCTGCGCCTGGTAGGCGGCCTGCTGCTCCAGCCGGGCGAGGCGCTCCTTCTCCTCTTTCTCCAGCTGGGACTCGAGCTCCTCGGCCGCCGCGATCTGCTTCTTGACCTTCTTCTTGGCGGCGGCCTTCGTCTTCCGGTTGGCCTCGAGCTTGTTCCACTGGGCGGAGGCGTCCCTGGCGTACTGCTCCAAGTCCTCCTGGGTGCGGGTCATTTCCGCGATGAGACCCTTGGTGGCGCGCTGGCCCTGCAGAATCCGGCCCGCTCCGTTGAGGAACTGCTGCGGATCGTCGCTGAGCATCAGCTGTGCCTCGTCGGGCAGTCCGCCGGTGCGGTACTGGGCGGCGGCCGCATCGCCCGCGCGCTTCTCCAACTCCGCCAGCTTCTCCTTGCCCTTGACGATCTTCTTCGCCAGCGCCACGATCGCGGCCGACTGCTGGTCGGCGGCTTCCTCGGCGGCGTTGTACTCGTCCGTGGCGACGGCGGCGTCGTGATAGAGGTCGTCCAGCTGCTGGCGTACGGCCTCGAGGTCCTTGTTGGTCCCGGCGGTGGCGGATGCCGAAGGCGTGGGGCTGGGACTGGGGCTCGGGCTGGCGAACGCCGTGCCCGGTGCCGCGAGCACCGTGACCGCACAGACCACGGTCACAGCAGCCGTCACCAGCCCGCGCTTGCCCGCACCCATACCCCAGCCCCCCACCTGATTTACCGTCAGTAACTTACGGACGCCCGGGGATCGTGCCATGTCGTGACAGAAAACGACAGAGGCAGTACGACGTCCATCCCCCTGATCCACCCGCCCCATGACGATCTCCCCGCCTTTGTGACGAACGACTCACGGAGATCGTTCCCCGCAGGTCAGGCGGGCGAGTGAGGTTCACCCGCGCGGGGCCAACGCCCCCCACGACACGGTGACTTCCCCCTGGCGCCACCGCACCGGCCCATCGGTCACGGGCCAGTCGGCGGTCAGATCCCGCACCGCCCGGATCCAGCGCTGCCGGGCGCCGTACGAGGCGTAGGGCGCGGCGGCGGCCCAGGCGCGGTCGAAGTCGCGGAGGAAGGCGTGCACGGGCTCACCCGGGACGTTGCGGTGGATGAGGGCTTTCGGCAGCCGCTCGGCGAGGTCGGACGGCCGCTCCAGGGAGCCCAGCCGGGTCGCGAAGGTGACCGTCCGCGGCCCCTCCGGTCCGAGCGCGACCCACACATGCCGCCGCCCGATCTCGTCACACGTCCCCTCGATGAGCAGCCCGCCCGGCGCGAGCCGCGCACACAGCCGCGCCCACACCTCGGCGACCTCGCCCTCCTCGTACTGCCGCAGCACATTGGCGGCCCGGATGAGCGTCGGCCGCGACCGGACCGGAACCTCGAACCCGCCGTGCCGGAACTCGAGCCCCTCCCGCTCGTACGGCTTCGCGGCCGCGACCCGGGCGGGCTCGATCTCCACCCCTACGACACGCGCGCGTGGCGCGACGGTTCGGAGCCGCCGCAACAGCTCGACGGCGGTCCAGGGGGCTGCCCCGTACCCGAGATCGATGGCGAGGGGGTCGTCGGCCCGCCGCAGTTCCGGCCCGTGGGCCGCGGTGATCCAGCGGTCCATGCGGCGCAGCCGGTTGGGGTTGGTGGTCCCGCGCGTCACTGTGCCCACGGGGCGGGTGGTGGAGCGGGATGTCATGCCTACGAGGGTATGCGCGCCGAAAAGACCCTCCTGACGCACCCACGCCCCGAACAGTTGAGCGACCCCCGGTAATGCCTCAGCAAAATTCACCGCGCCCGGAATGGGAACCCGTTCCTCCGATGTTGCACCCCCGTGGAGGGCTCCCCACACCCTCCGTCAGGCATGCCCGCTGCGAGGAGGACCGCCACGTGAGCCAGTACGTCAGCAGGCTCGGGCGGCGCTCCCCGGCCGCGCCCCCGCGGCTGAGGCTGCACCGCCGCCCCCGCCGTATCGCGATGCTCTCCGTGCACACCTCCCCGCTCCACCAGCCCGGCACCGGCGACGCCGGCGGCATGAACGTCTACATCGTCGAGCTGGCGCAGCGCCTCGCAGCGATCAACATCGAGGTCGAGATCTTCACGCGCGCGACCACCGCCGCACTGGAGCCGACGGTCCAGCTCGCCCCCGGCGTACTCGTCCGCCACGTCGACGCCGGCCCCTACGAGGGCCTCGCCAAGGAAGAGCTCCCCGCCCAGCTGTGCGCCTTCACGCACGGCGTGATGCAGGCCTGGGCCGGCCACCGCCCCGGCTACTACGACCTCGTCCACTCGCACTACTGGCTCTCCGGCCACGTCGGCTGGCTCGCCGCCCAGCGCTGGGGCGTCCCGCTGGTCCACGCCATGCACACCATGGCCAAGGTCAAGAACGCCAACCTCGCCGACGGCGACACCCCCGAACCCGCCGCCCGGGTCATCGGCGAGACCCAGATCGTCGACGCCGCGGACCGCCTCATCGCCAACACGGCGGAGGAGGCCGACGAGCTCGTACGCCACTACAGCGCGGACCCCGGCAAGGTCGCCGTGGTCCACCCCGGCGTCAACCTGGACCGCTTCAGCCCCGCCGACGGCCGCGCCGCCGCCCGCGCCCGCCTGGACCTCCCCCAGGACGCCCTCATCCCGCTCTTCGCGGGCCGCATCCAGCCCCTGAAGGCCCCCGACGTCCTCCTGCGCGCCGTCGCCGTCCTCCTCGACGAGCGCCCCGAGCTGCGCTCCCGTCTGGTCGTGCCCATCGTCGGCGGCCCCAGCGGCAGCGGCCTCGCCAAGCCCGAGGGCCTGCAGAAGCTGGCCGCCCGGCTCGGTGTCGCGGACGTCGTACGGTTCCGTCCGCCCGTCGGCCAGGAACAGCTCGCGGACTGGTTCCGGGCCGCGTCCGTGCTGGTCATGCCGTCCTACAGCGAGTCCTTCGGTCTGGTCGCCATAGAGGCCCAGGCAGCCGGCACGCCCGTCCTCGCGGCGGCGGTCGGCGGCCTGCCGGTGGCCGTGCGCGACCGGCAGACGGGCTTCCTCGTACGGGGCCACAATCCCGCCGACTACGCGCGCGTGCTCGGCGAGCTCGCCGACGACCCCCACCTCGCGCCCCGCATGGGCGAGGCCGCCGCCCGGCACGCGCAGTCCTTCGGCTGGGACACCGCGGCCGCCGCGACGGCGGACGTCTACACGGCCGCGATGCAGGCCCACCGGCGTCGCGTACGCTCCCACCATGGCTGAGGAGCAGAAGGCGGCACAGGTCATCGAGGCTGTCCTCCAGGACAACGACCTGGAGTGGGAGAGCCCGGCCCCCGGCAATTACGTCGTCCAGCTCCCCGGCACCCGCAAGCTGAAGACGACGGTCTCGCTCCTGGTCGGCCGCCACTCCCTCTCCCTGAACGCCTTCGTCGTCCGCCACCCCGACGAGAACGAGTCGGGAGTCCACCGCTGGCTCCTGGAGCGCAACCTCAAGCTGTACGGCGTGAGTTACGCGGTGGACCGGCTCGGCGACGTCTACGTCACCGCCAAGCTGCCCCTCGCCGCCGTCACCGCCGACGAGATCGACCGCCTCCTGGGACAGACCCTGGAGGCGGCGGACGGCAGCTTCAACACCCTGCTGGAGCTCGGTTTCGCGTCCGCGATCCGCAAGGAGTACGAGTGGCGGGTGGCCCGGGGTGAGCCGACGCGCAACCTGGACGCGTTCGCACACCTGACCCAGCGCCCGGCCGACCGGTCCGACTGACCCCGGTCCGGCGCGTCAGGACTCGCCGGGCGGCAGGGACGAGCCCGGCTGGGGCTCGCTGGTGGGGTCGGGGTGCTCGCCGGAAGGGTCGCTCTTGTCGAGCTCGTCGGCGAACGCGCGCAAGGCGTCCGCGAGTTCCTTCTTGGTGGGCAGCTCGTCGACCTTCCTGTCGAGCTCCGAGATACGCCGGTTGAGCTCGTCCAGCTCACTGGGCGCGGACGGCCCGTCGGTGGGGCCCTCGGTCGGTTCCTCGGTGGGGTCGTCCGGTTCCGTGAACGTCGGGCTCGGGTCGCTGCCGCCGGTGGTGTCGCCACCGCCGGATCCGGAGCCGCCCGTGCCCCCGTCCGCCGGGACGCTGATCTCCACGGAGGGTTCGGCGGTGGGCTCCTCGTCCGAGGTCGCCGCGAGGGCGGCCCCGACACTGAGGGCGACCAGGGCGGCCGCGCCGACGACGGCGGTCGAGAAACGTCTGACTCTCACGGTGCGGTCGGTCTCTGAAGTGCCTTGGGTGTCCTCTGAGTTGTCCATGTGCCGACGCTAAGCGGCATTGATCGCCGGACGGGCGTCTTCCGCCGAACCTCTCGAACGGGCGTCCGCTTTCGGCCGCCGACCTGCCGCGATCCGAAGTCTCACCCTCCCTTTGTGTACCGCCCGGGCGTGACCCCCACCAACTTCCTGAAGTGCCGGGTCAGATGGGACTGGTCGAAGAAGCCGGTGGCGGCGGCCACCTCACTCGGCCGCACCCCGTCCAGGAGGAGCCGCCGGGCGCGGTCGACGCGGCGGGAGTTGAGGTACTGGTGCGGCGCGATGCCGTAGGCGCTGCTGAACGCCCGTACCAGATGGGCGGGATGCGCGTGCACCAGCGCGGCGGCCTCGTCGAGGGTGATCCCCTCGACCACCCGCTCGTCGAGCAGTTCGCGCAGCCGGCGGGCGAGGGCGGGGTCGGCGCGCGGGAGGTCGGCGACCAGGCGCGGCCGCAGCTGAGCGGTGAGCCGTTCCCCGATGAACATCAGCCTGCTCGCGGCCTCCAGCTCGTCACCGGGATGGTCGAGGGCGTGGTGCAACTGCCCGACGCGCTGCCGCAGCAGGGGGTCCCGCAGATCGGGGGTGTCGACGGCGGACCCGACCAGATCCTCGCCCAGCAGGGAGGTGTCGAGATAGACGACCCGCTTGCGGAAACCGTCCGGCGTGACAGGTGAGCCGTTGTGCGGGACGTGCGGCGGCAGCAGGGACACCGTGTCGTGCGGGGTGCCGTGCTCATGCCGGTCGAGGTCGTACCGTACGGCCCCGTCGTCCACGATCAGCAGCGTCCACGCGTCATGGACGTGCATCGGGTAGGCGTACCCGGTGTAGTGAGCGTGGAAGACCTCCACGACGCCCGGGACGGCGGGGCGCCAGGCGGAGACGGTCTGCCGGGTGGCCATGCAAAGAACGTACAAGACGGTGCCATGAGCCGCCCGGCAGTCTCATGGCATGAGCGAAGCACCCATCCGATTCGATACGAAGATCGCCGTCCTGCTGCGGGAGGACCTGGAGCCGTGGCAGCGGCTGAACGTCACCGCGTTCCTGGTCAGCGGCCTCGGCACGGTGGTTCCCGAGGTGGTCGGGGAGCCGTACGAGGACGCCGACGGGGTGGTCTATCTGCCGATGTTCCGGCAGCCGGTGATGGTTTTCGAGGGGACGAAGGAGACGGTGACGGCGGCGCATGCGCGGGCGGTGTCCCGGGGGTTGCCGTGCTCGGTGTTCACCGGTGATCTGTTCTCCACGGGGAACGACCGGGACAACCGGGCGGCGGTACGGGCCGTGGGGACGGGGGAGTTGGATGTGGTGGGGATTGCGGTCTATGGGGCGCGGAACGGGGTGGACAAGGTGGTGAAGGGGGCGCGGATGCATCCGTGAGGGGGCGGGTCAGGGGGTGCGCTTGGTGGGGGCGGGTTTGCGGCGGAGGGACGCCCTCAGCTTCTGTGCCTCGAAGTGGCGGCCCTGGCCTTCGAGGGCGTTGGCCAGGTTGCGGCTGACGAGTCTGTGGAGGCGGTGGTCCTTCCCGAGGACCTCTTGCACACGTGCCCTTGTGCTCCTCAGGAGTTGCTCGGCCTTGTTGTACCGACCCAGATGCGTGAGCGCGAGGCCAAGGCTGTCGGCCATGTCGAGAGAGTCCGGATGGTCGTCGCCCAAGGCGCGTCGCTGGCGTTCGAATGACCCGGACAGCAGAGCAAGGGCCTCGTCGTACCGGCCCAGACGTCCCAGCACGATGCCCAGGTTATGGGCGGTGCGGAGAGTGTCGGGATGGTCTTCGCCCAGTACGTCACGCCGTCGCCTCAAGACGTCCGTGAGGACGCGGTGGGCCGCGTCCGGCTGGCCGGTGTGGTCCGCCGCCTGGCCGAGGTTGTGAGCGGTGTCCAGAGTGTGGGGATGGTCGTTGCCCAGCGAGCGTCGCTGTTGTTCCAGAACCTCGGTCAGGTCTGCGTGCGCCTTCTCCAACTCGCCGGTGGCACCCAGGACGACGGCCATGGAGTAGGCGGTGCGGAGTGTCTCGGGGTGATCGCGGCCCAGAACTGCTCGACGCCGTTCGAGGGCGTCCTGGTGCAGGACGTACGACTCCTTGCGCCGGCCCAGTTTGTTCAGGGTGACGGCGAGGTCATGGGCTGAACTCAGCGTGTCGTCGTCATTCTCGCCCAGCACCCGCCGACGCCGCCTCAGGACGTCCTCGACCAGAGGCAGGGCCTCCGCGTGTGCCCCCAGGCCGTCCAGGGCCCAGGTCACCATATGGGCGGCGCGCAGAGTGTCGGGGTCGTTCTTTCCGAGGGACTCGGACCATGTCTCGTGCAGCTTCTCGGCGAGGCTGCGGCCGGTGTGGTACTGGGCGCTGCGCACCAGGTAGCGGGCGGCGCGCAGCAGGGTGGGGCGCAGCCGGGGGCGGGTGCTCAGGGCGGGCAGTGTCGCCGTCAGGTGGGAGGTGAGGGACGCCCAGCGTGGCCAGGTCGCGGGCAGCTCCGGATCGCCGGGATCGACCGCGGTCAGCAACGCCGCCACGTCGTCCCGCGGGGCATCCGCCTCGTCGACGGACTGTCGTACCACCGCCTGCGTCAGCCGATGCACCTGAAACACATCCGACCCCACCACCGCCAGCCCGTACCGCCCGAGCGGCGTCAGGGCGCTCTCCGGCCAGAAGATGTCGTCGGCGTCACCCGGCACGCTCGCCAACGAGTCCCGCGCCGTGACCAGCCACGACGTGGGAATCGGCTCGGGCCCCAGAAACGCGGCGAGGCGCAGTACGGCGACGGCTCCCGGATGGTCGGCCTCCAGACGTTCCGCGGCGATCGTGACCGTGGCGGCCAGGGACGCGGGATAGTCCGGCAGGTTGCTGCGCCCGAGCAGCTGGGCCGTGTTCGTCCTGAGCAGCTCCAGATACCGGTCCGCCGGAATCCCGCCCCGCATCACGCCCGCCGCCTGCGCCAGCGCGAGCGGCAGGTCGCCGAGGGCCTCGGCCAGCGCGTCCGCCTGATCGTCGGTCAGGGCCGGCAACTGACGCCTCAGGTAAGCCACCGACTCCTCCCGGCTGAACACCCCCAGCGACAGCCCCGGCACGATCCCGCTCCACGCCGGATTACGGGCCGTGATCAGTACGTGCCCGCCGCCCTCCGGCAGCCAGCTCCGCAGCTGGTCCGGGTCCTCCGCGTTGTCCAGGATGATCAGCCAGCGGTCCCGGGTGCGCAGATACTCCATCGCGTACCGGGCGTTGAACTCGACGCCCGCCTCCGGCTTGGCCACGTCCACGCGGGCCGCCAGTTCGGCGTAGCGGGCCACGACCTGCTCGCTCTGTTCGGCGTCGACCCACCAGACGAGGTCGTAGTCGGCGGCATGCCGGAAGGCGTACTCCAGAGCCACCAGGGTCTTGCCGATGCCGCCCGTGCCGCGCAGTGCCTGGACGGCGGCGTGGCGTTCGGCCAGCAGTTTGCCGCGGACCTCGTCGATGACGGCTTCACGGCCGGTGAAGTGCGGGTTGCGCCGCCGGTCGCGTACGTCCCACACGGCGGGGCCGCCGCCGGTGCGGGGTGGGAACGGCGGCTGCGGGCCGTGCGGGGCGGGCGGCGCGGGCGGTGTGGCCGCGGCGCCGGGGAAGGTCGGCGGGCGGGTGGGCCGCGCCGGTCCCCGTACGGCGTCGAGGAGGGCCTTGAGGGCATCCGGCTCGCTCAGTCCGTGCAGGTCCTTGCGGAGCCGGGGCGCGAGGATCGCCGGGACCTGGCCGGACTCCAAGGGCTCGACCACGAGCGGGATGAAACGGCCGCGCCGGGCGATGACAGACGTCCACTCCTCCTCGGTGTACCGCCCCGCCTCGAAGTAGCGCGGGGAGAAGACGGCGACGACGGCGGACGCCTGGTCGAGTGCGTTGTTCATCTTCGTCACGAAGTCGTCGCCGGTGCGCCAGTTCCAGCGGTCGAGCTCCACCCGGTAACCGTTCTCCTGGAGGTGCCAGGCCACCCATTCCGCCCACTCGTTGTCCGGACCGGCGTAGCTGATGAAGATCGGCTCGGAACTGTCGGACATGCCCGTCTCCCACCCCAGCGGCCCCGGCGGCCCCCCGCGCCTTCCTGTATACCGCCGGGAAACGCGTCCGCGCCCGGCGTAGGGAAAAGTCGACGGACAGGGGATGCCAGGTCAGGAACGGTGGCGGGGCCGGGCGTTGGCCGGGATCAGGCCGCGCTGACTTCGGGCCTGGCGGCGACCGGCGGCTCGGCCGGCAGCGGGTCCTCGGCGGGCAGCCGTCGCATCAGCACGCCGTAGCCCACCCCGGCCAGGGTGCCGACGACCGCGCACAGCCCCCACAGCCACTCGGCGCCGTAGTGGTCGATGATCAGGCCGGACATCAGCGGGGCGACGAGGGAGGCGACCGCCCAGGACAGGGTGTACATGCCCTGGTAGCGGCCGCGGCCGTGGACGGGGGAGAGGCGGACGACCAGGCTGGTCTGGGTGGGGGCGTTGACGATCTCGGCGAGGGTCCAGACGCAGACCGTGAGGGCGAACACGCCGATGGAGCCGGCGAAGGCGGTGAGCCCGAAGCCGTATCCGGCGAGCAGGGACGAGATGACGAGCAGCCGGCGCGGATCGCGGTGCTGGATGAACCGGGTGACCGGGATCTGCAACGCGACGATGAGGATGCCGTTGACGGCGATCGCCATGCCGTAGTCGGCGGGTGTGAACCCGGCCTCGCCCATCGCCACCGGCAGTCCGACGGCGCCCTGCTGGAAGACGAGGGCGATGAGGAAGGACAGCCCGACGACACCCATGTAGCGCCCGTCGCGGAGCACGGTGCCGAGCCCGGCCTCGTTGTCGGCCGCCTTCTCGGTGGGGGTGCGTTCGGGCCGCGACTCGGGCAGCTTCAGGAAGATCACGATCGCGCAGGCGGCCGTCATGCCGGCCTCGAGGAGGAAGCCGGCGAGGTAGCTGAACTCGGCGATGAACCCGGCGGCCATGGAGGAGATGGCGAACCCCAGGTTGATCGCCCAGTAGTTGAGCGAGAAGGCGCGCACCCGGTCCTCGGGCCGCACGATGTCGGCCATCATCGCCTGCACCGCGGGCCGCGAGGCGTTGCTCGTCATACCGACGAGGAAGGCGACGGCGGCGATGGCGACGGGGTGGTGCATGAAGCCGAGCAGGGCGACGGAGGCGGCGGTGGACGCCTGGGCGATGAGCAGCGTGGGCCGCCGTCCCAGCCGGTCGGTCATGACACCGGCCCCGAGGGACGAGACGACACCGCCCAGGCCGTGCAGGGAGGCGACGAGACCGGCGTAGGCGGCGGAGTACCCGCGGTCGAGCGTGAGGTAGAGCGCCATGAAGGTGGCGACGAAGGCACCGAGCCGGTTGACGAGGGTGCTGAGCCACAGCCACCAGAACGCGCGGGGGAGACCGGAGACGGATTCTCTGAGGGCACGTCTCAAGGCGGCTGGTGACATGGCGGATCCCCCGGGATGATGTAAGTGTCTCTGACGGCAACGGCAACTTACAATCGGGGTGCTCGGGGAGGCCACTCAATTAACAGATCTCGTCAACCGTCCGCCTGCCGAGCGGAGGCACAGGCGATCGAGTCGGTGGATTACGCTCATACGCATGGCCGACGCACCGTACAAGCTGATCCTCCTCCGCCACGGCGAGAGCGAGTGGAACGCGAAGAACCTGTTCACCGGCTGGGTGGACGTGAACCTGAACGAGAAGGGCGAGAAGGAGGCGGTCCGCGGTGGCGAGCTCCTGAAGGACGCCGATCTCCTCCCCGACGTGGTCCACACGTCCCTCCAGAAGCGCGCCATCCGCACCGCCCAGCTCGCGCTGGAGTCCGCGGACCGCCACTGGATCCCGGTCCACCGTTCGTGGCGCCTGAACGAGCGTCACTACGGCGCCCTCCAGGGCAAGGACAAGGCGCAGACCCTCGCGGAGTTCGGCGAGGAGCAGTTCATGCTCTGGCGCCGCTCCTACGACACTCCGCCGCCCGCGCTCGAGGACGGCACGGAGTACTCCCAGTCGGACGACCCGCGCTACGCGACGATCCCGCCGGAGCTCCGCCCGCGGACGGAGTGCCTCAAGGACGTCGTGACGCGCATGCTCCCGTACTGGTACGACGGCATCGTCCCCGACCTCCTCGCGGGCCGCACGGTCCTGGTCGCGGCCCACGGCAACTCGCTGCGCGCCCTCGTCAAGCACCTCGACGGCATCTCCGACGCCGACATCGCGGGCCTGAACATCCCCACCGGCATCCCGCTGTCCTACGAACTCGACGCCGCCTTCAAGCCCCTCAACCCGGGCGGCACCTACCTCGACCCCGCCGCGGCCGCGGCGGCCATCGAGGCGGTCAAGAACCAGGGCAAGAAGAAGTAAGCCGTACTGATCAAGCCCCCTGCCCGCGGCCTTCCCGCCGGCAGGGGGTTTGTCTGTGCGGCCGGCCCGCCCGCCCCGGTAACCTGCGCGGATGACTCACCACCGAAAGGGCGATGCCGCGTAGGCGCCCCTCCGCGGTACGGGCAGCGACACCGGTGCGGGTACGACGTTCCCGGCACCCCCGTCCCCGTATCGGCCGGATCTCCGCGGGCTGTGCCGCCGACATCCGCAGGCTCGAACACCGGCGCTTCTCACCGGGGGACACGGACAGCGCGTTCCGGTACTGGGCCGCCCTCGCGCACGGCCCCCTCGCCCATCTGACCCGCGACGTCGACGCCTGCGGCATTCCTGGGTGCGGGTGCGACCCGGGGTACTACCGCGACCACCTCGAACAGGTGCTCCACGCCCTCCCCGCCAGGTCCGCCCGCGAACTCCGCGCCCTGCTCCACGACCTCGACGCCGTCATCCTGCGCCGGGCCCGCGTCCTGCCCTGCGCCTCGCCCGACGTCCCGTGGTGGCGGGGGTGGTTCTGAGCGGGCAAGGAGTCCGTCAACCTCCGGACAATTCCCCGACCGCACACCTGACCCGCCTCTACTGTGCGCCCCATGCGACGCGTGTGGTGGGCGGTCGGCGGCGGGTTCGCCGCGGCGGTACTGGCGGTGGGCGGGTGGCTCGTGGCCGCGGACAAGGGGTATCCGTTCGCGGACGCGCGGGCCTGCGAGGGCAGCGACGTGCCGTTGGAGCAGGAGCTCGACGTCGTGGGCCTGCCGATGCCGGCCGGTGCCCGGGACGTCCACTACGTCACCCACCCCGCCGCCAAGGACGGAGACGTCGAGCTGGCCGTCGCCTTCCGCAGCACCGCCAAGGTGATGCGCGCCTACCTCGAACAGCACAGGATCGTGACGAGCGGGTTCACCCACCTCGCCGACGGCCGTTTCCTCACCGGCGACGTCGGCACACCACCCGCCTCCCTCGGCCTGTGCGGCGGCGTCCCCCAGATCTACGCGCCCGCCGTCCTCGTCGAACAGCAGCGCACCGACTTCGGCGGGGAGCCCGAGACCGTCGACATCGCCCTCCAGACGGACCCCGGCCGCATCGGCACCCTCCGGCCCACCACGGACGTCCTGCTCACGGTCAACCGGACCCGGGGCGCCTGACCCCGGGCACGCGAAGGGCCCCGGCGCGATCACCGGGGCCCTCACCGTCGTACGACAAAAATCGCGGCGTCAGCCGCACTGGCACGGATTGCCCGACTGGCACCCGCACCCGCAGCCCGAGCCACAGCCGCACGCGCCTATCAGCATCAGATTCCTGATCTCGGCGGGCTGCTCGGTCGGGCGTTCCTGCGTGGGATCGGGCGTGGGGGTGCTGGGGGATTCGGCCATGGGTCCCTCCTCGAGGCAAGGGTCTGACTCTCGGCACAGACCCTGTCCCCATTGCATGCCCGCCCACGAGGTCGCATCAACGGCGCACTGAGGCTTGCACGCGCCCCGACAGGCCCCGCACACCCCCGGGAGACCGGGGGCTCAGGCCCCCTCCACCCCCGTCGCGGGCTGGATGTCCGCCTGCAGATCGTCCGCGTGCTCACCCGTCACCAGGAACACCACCCGCTTGGCCACCGACACCGCGTGGTCGGCGAACCGCTCGTAGTAGCGGCCCAGCAGGGTGACGTCCACCGCCGTCTCGATGCCGTGCTTCCAGCGGTCGTCGAGCAGGTGCTGGAAGAGGGTGCGGTGCAGCAGGTCCATCTCGTCGTCGTCCTGCTCCAGCTGGAGCGCGAGGTCGACGTCCTTGGTGATGATGACCTCCGCCGCCTTCGCCATCAGGCGCTGGGCGAGCTGGCCCATCTCCAGGATCGTGGCGTGCAGGTCGTGCGGGATGGCACGCTCCGGGAAGCGCAGCCGGGCGAGCTTCGCCACGTGCTGGGCGAGGTCGCCCGAACGCTCCAGGTCCGCCGACATCCGCAGCGAGGTGACGACGATACGGAGATCCGTGGCCACCGGCTGCTGCCTGGCCAGCAGGGCTATGGCCCGCGCCTCCAGCTCGTGCTGGAGGTCGTCCACCCGCTGGTCGGCCTCGATGACGCTTTCGGCCAGCTTCAGGTCGGAGTCGAGGATGGACGTCGTGGCGCGCCCGATCGCCGACCCCACCAGCCGGGCCATCTCCACCAGACCGTCGCCGATGGAGTCAAGTTCCTCGTGGTACGCGTCCCGCATCAGGGGTCCCTCTCTTACGTCTGCCTCGGGGGTTCCGGGGGCCAGAACCAGCCACCGGAGACATCCGACGACCGGCGCTGTGAACCCCACGCTCCCACGTTCGGCCCTGTACGCGTCGATTTCCGTCACCCCAAATGAACCATCACTGGCTCCTAGGTGAACTCTGGGCGACGAGTGTTCGAGCTCGCACCTCGAAGGCTGTGGCCAGGAGCGATCCCATGCCTAACCTGGACGCATGGACGTGAACGCGGCGGTCGCCGCAGTGGCAGCGATCGCCGGAGTGGTTACCGGCGTGATCGCCATGCTGGCGTTCCGCTTCAGCGAGCGGGAACAGAAGCGACCCACCCGTACCTCGCTGCACACCGACCCGGTGCTCCCGCCGGGCGTGGACACCGTCCTGTCCGTCCTGCGCTCCTCCGCCGTCGTCCTCGACGAGGCCGACGGTGTCGTCAAGGCCAGCTCGGCCGCCTACGCCCTCGGCCTGGTCCGCGGCGGCAAACTCGCCGTCGAGCCCATGCTGCTGATGGCCCGCGACACCAGGAGAGACGGAGAGATACGACAGGTCGAACTGGATCTGCCGAGAAGGGGAACCGGACGCGGCGAGGCCCTCGCGGTCTCCGCCCGTGTCGCCCCGCTCGGCTCGCGGCTGGTTCTCCTCCTGGTCGAGGACCTCACCGAGGCCCGCCGCATCGAGGCGGTACGCCGCGACTTCGTCGCGAACGTCAGTCACGAGCTCAAGACCCCGGTCGGCGCCCTCTCCCTGCTGTCCGAGGCCGTCATGGACGCCTCCGACGACCCCGAGGCGGTGACACGCTTCGCCGGCCGTATGCAGATAGAGGCGACCCGGCTGACCAACCTGGTCCAGGAGCTCATCGACCTCTCCCGGGTCCAGAACGACGACCCCCTGGAGGACGCCGAACCCGTCCGTATCGACGAACTCGTCGCCGAGGCCATCGACCGCTGCCGCCACCAGGCGGGCGCCAAGCAGATCACCATGGCCGCCGGCGGCACCGCCGACCTCAGGATCTGGGGCAACCGCGGCCAGCTCGCCGCCGCCCTCGGCAACCTCGTCGAGAACGCCGTGAACTACTCCCCGGCCCGCACCCGCGTCGGCATAGCCGCCCGCCGGGTGACCGCGCCCGGCGGGGACCTCATCGAGATCGCCGTGACCGACCAGGGCATAGGCATCTCCGACAAGGACAAGGAGCGCATCTTCGAGCGCTTCTACCGCGTCGACCCGGCCCGCTCCCGTGCCACCGGCGGCACCGGCCTGGGCCTGGCGATCGTCAAACACGTGGCCGCCTCCCATGCCGGGGAGGTCACGGTGTGGAGCTCGGAGGGACAAGGCTCCACGTTCACCCTGCGGCTGCCGGAGGCGGGGGCTGCCCGCGACCGCGCACAACACCCGGCCGACCTCGATGACGAGGACGGACCCGACCCATCCCCGTACGAACCGCTTCCCGCCCCGGAGGTCCTTCCGTGACCCGAGTGCTTGTCGTCGAGGACGAGGAGTCCTTCTCCGACGCCCTGTCGTACATGCTCCGCAAGGAGGGCTTCGAGGTCGCGGTCGCGACCACGGGCCCCGACGGCCTCGACGAGTTCGAGCGCAACGGCGCCGACCTCGTCCTCCTCGACCTCATGCTGCCCGGCCTGCCGGGCACCGAGGTCTGCCGCCAGCTGCGCGGCCGCTCCAACGTGCCCGTCATCATGGTCACCGCCAAGGACAGTGAGATCGACAAGGTCGTCGGCCTGGAAATAGGAGCCGATGACTACGTCACCAAGCCCTTCTCGTCCCGCGAACTCGTCGCCCGTATCCGGGCCGTCCTGCGCCGCCGCGGCGAGCCCGAGGAGGTCAGCCCCGCCGCGCTGGAGGCCGGTCCGGTCCGTATGGACGTGGACCGTCACGTGGTCACTGTCTCCGGCTCCAAGGTCGACCTGCCCCTCAAGGAGTTCGACCTGCTGGAGATGCTCCTGCGCAACGCGGGCCGCGTCCTGACCCGCATGCAGCTCATCGACCGCGTCTGGGGCGCCGACTACGTCGGCGACACCAAGACCCTCGACGTCCACGTCAAGCGCCTGCGCGCCAAGATCGAACCCGACCCGGGCGCGCCCAGGTATCTGGTGACGGTCAGGGGCCTGGGCTACAAGTTCGAGCCGTAAGCCGTAAGCCGTACGACGACGAAAGGGCGGGACCTCCGGAGAGGTCCCGCCCTTTCGTTCGCGACGAGGCAGTCGTCGTACGACCGCTCAGTGCCCGGCGGCGGCGCTCTCGGTCGCCGTGGCGGAGGCCGATGCCGCGTCGGTCGCGGTCTCCGTCGCCGAAGGCGAGGCCGTGTCGGTGGCCGACCCGGTCGGGGAGGGCGAGGTGCTCTCGCCCGTGCCCGGCGCCTCGGGCATCTCGGTGGGGCCCCACTTCTCGAAGAAGCTCTTGGCCGGCACCACGAAGGCCTGCAGGCTCACCGCACCGGTCTTGCTGAAGGTGAAGGTGATCTTCTGCGCGTCGCCGTCCCGGACCGCCTCACGGCTGCTGGACAGGACCGCGGAGGCGTTGCCCTCACCGCCGATGACGAGGGAGCCGCCGGCCGGGATGGTCAGCTTGCCCTTCCCCTTGGCGGCGGCGAGCTCGGCGGTCTTGCCGGCGTCGTCCACGGTGACCGAGTCCAGCGTCTCGGCGGTGGGGCCGCTGTTGAACAGGGTCGCGGAGATCACGGCCGGACCCGTCGACTCCAGGTCGGGCTGGGTGATGACGACGGCGTTCTGGATCTTGATGTCACCGACGGAGGTGGCCGCGTTGTCCGGCTTGACCTCCAGGGTCTGGGCGTTGTTGCCGGCCGCGCACGCGGAGAGCGAGGCGATCGAGAACGCGATGGCGGCGGCCGCGAGGGCACCGCGTCGAAGGCTGCTGCTCACGGGGGCGGCAACTCCTTGACTCGAACGGAGCGGGCGCATAAAGCCGCCCTAAGTGTCTGTCAGCGGGCCTTAGGTTACCGAGCCGTTCCCGCGTCACCGCACCCGACCCTCCCCAACGGGCCGTCTTCCGCACCGCAGGGGCTAGTCACCACCCCTCACACATGACTCACGGGTCACTTTGAGCCGCACTCGTCCGCCATTCACATAAGAAGCCTCCGCGCCCCTCGCAAATCTTCCGTGAAGGAAATCGCGACCGCCCACGAAATTGATCACGGGCTGATCCGGTGGGTGCTCACGATTGCGAGTGATCAATTCAGGAAACGGCGCGGAGGCGACTCCGGGCACCGAACGGAGTAGCGGAAGTCGCACACACGGAACCAGACATATGGGGACGTTCGTCTACGCTGAAGGGCCTCCGGATGTGTGTAACGTACGCGTTTCACCTCCCCCGGAGAGCCGCTCCGACCTGCGAATACCTTCTTCCGCTCGGCCCGCGCAGCACGTTCCTGTTGTTGTTGTCAAGCCCCGAGATATGCCCTGACCTGCGAAAACGCCATTCAGAACCCGCAGTTTCCGTGTTACCCTGGATAGCCACGGAAGGGGTACCTGTCACATGACGTTCAAGGTTGGCGACACCGTGGTCTATCCCCATCACGGGGCCGCGCTGATCGAGGCTATCGAAACTCGCCAGATCAAAGGCGTGGACAAGACCTACTTGGTGCTGAAGGTCGCGCAGGGTGACCTGACGGTACGTGTGCCAGCGGACAATGCGGAGTTCGTCGGCGTGCGTGATGTGGTCGGTCAGGACGGACTGGACCGGGTCTTCGAGGTGCTGCGCGCGCCGTACGCCGAGGAGCCCACGAACTGGTCGCGTCGCTACAAGGCAAATCTGGAGAAGCTCGCCTCCGGCGATGTCATCAAGGTCGCGGAAGTCGTGCGTGACCTGTGGCGTCGTGAGCGTGAGCGCGGACTTTCCGCAGGTGAGAAGCGCATGCTCGCCAAGGCCCGCCAGATCCTGGTGAGCGAGCTCGCTCTCGCGGAGAACACGAACGAAGACAAGGCCGAGGCCCTGCTCGACGAGGTCCTCGCGTCCTGACGACGCACGCTGCCGCCAGACCCGGCTCAGCACATTGCCGCGTCCTCTGAAAAGAGAAACGCTGCAAAGAAATGCCGCGGTGCCCGATGACGTAACCATTGTCGCCGGGCGCTGCGGCATGTTCACGCCCGGACGCCGATCCGTCCTGCACGGGCCGATCCTGGTCCCGGCGCTCACATCTTCGGGGACGAGCCCCGATACTTGGCGTGCCGGGCCCGGGCAGCAGGCTCGACCGGTGTCACGGAAGGGTCCGGTCAAGGCGTCGCGCCCGGCACGCTGTCTGGCCTACCCACCTTGGCCGAGCACACAAACCTGACAGGAACCGATGTCTGACGATTCGCGCTCTTCACGCGCCGAAGTCCGCACGGCGGTCGTGATTCCGGCCGCCGGCCGGGGCGTACGACTCGGCCCGGGCGCCCCCAAAGCGCTCCGCGCGCTGAACGGCACCCCCATGCTGATCCACGCGGTCCGTGCGATGGCGGCGTCCCGCGCGGTCTCCCTGGTCGTCGTCGTGGCACCGCCCGACGGCGCCGCCGAGGTCAAGAGCCTCCTCGACGCCCATGCCCTCCCCGAGCGCACCGACTTCCTGGTCGTCCCCGGCGGTGAGGAACGCCAGGACTCCGTGAGGCTCGGCCTGGACGCGTTGCCGCCGGACTACGACATCGTCCTCGTCCACGACGCGGCCCGCCCGCTGGTCCCCGTGGACACGGTGGACGCGGTCATCGAGGCCGTACGGGAGGGCGCCACGGCCGTCGTGCCCGCGCTGCCCCTCGCCGACACCGTCAAGGAGGTCGAACCGGCCACGGTCCCGGGCGACCCCGAGCCCGTCGTCGCCACCCCAGAGCGCGCCCGCCTCCGCGCCGTCCAGACGCCCCAGGGCTTCGACCGCGCGACCCTGATCCGCGCCCACGAGACCGTCACCGGCGACGTCACCGACGACGCGAGCATGATCGAGCAGCTCGGTGAGACGGTCGTGGTCGTCCCTGGCCACGAGGAGGCCTTCAAGGTCACCCGCCCCCTGGACCTGGTCCTCGCGGAGGCGGTTCTGGCACGCCGGAGGCTCAACGATGGCTTCTGACGCCTTCGCGGGGACGCCGCTGCCGCAGGTCGGCATCGGCACCGACATCCATGCCTTCGAAGAGGGCCGCGAGCTGTGGTGCGCCGGGCTCAAGTGGGAGGGCGAGGGCCCGGGCCTGGCCGGTCACTCCGACGCCGACGTCGTCGCCCACGCCGCGTGCAACGCGCTGTTCTCGGCGGCGGGCCTCGGCGACCTGGGGCAGCACTTCGGCACGGGGCGCCCCGAGTGGTCGGGTGCGTCCGGAATCACCTTGCTGACGGAGGCGGCCCGGATCGTGAACTCCGCGGGCTTCCGGATCGGCAACATCGCCGTACAGGTCGTAGGACCGCGTCCGAAGATCGGCAAGCGCCGCGACGAGGCCCAGAAGATCCTCTCGGAGGCGGCCGGAGCACCGGTGTCGGTGTCGGGCGCCACCACGGACGGACTGGGGTTCCCCGGCCGCGACGAGGGCCTCATGGCGATCGCCACGGCGCTGGTCGTACGGGTCGGCTGACCGACAACGTCACGAAAACGTCCCCTTGAGCAGAACGCGCGCAACGCACTACCCGGGGCCCACTACCCTTGTCTCGTGACTATTCGGCTGTACGACACCAGCGCCCGGCAGATCCGTGACTTCACCCCGCTCATGCCGGGTTGTGTCTCGATCTACCTCTGTGGTGCCACCGTGCAGGCCGCACCGCACATCGGGCACATCCGGTCCGGCCTGAACTTCGACATCATGCGCCGCTGGTTCGAGTACCGCGGCTACGACGTCACGTTCATCCGCAACGTCACCGACATCGACGACAAGATCATCGCCAAGTCGCACGACCAGGGCCGCCCCTGGTGGTCCATCGGCTACGAGAACGAGCGGGCGTTCAACGACGGCTACCAGGCCCTCGGCTGCCTCCCGCCGACGTACGAGCCGCGTGCCACCGGGCACGTCCCCGAGATGATCGAGATGATGCGCGGCCTCATCGAGCGCGGTCACGCCTACGAGTCGGACGGCAACGTCTACTTCGACGTGCGCTCCTTCCCGGGCTACCTCCAGCTGTCCAACCAGGAGCTGGACAACCTGCTCCAGCCCGCCGCGGACGGCGAGACCGGCAAGCGCGACCCCCGTGACTTCGCGCTGTGGAAGGCGACCAAGCCGGGCGAGCCCGACTGGGAGACCCCGTGGGGCCGTGGCCGCCCCGGCTGGCACCTGGAGTGCTCGGCCATGGCCCACAAGTACCTCGGCAGCGCCTTCGACATCCACGGCGGCGGCCTCGACCTGATCTTCCCGCACCACGAGAACGAGATCGCCCAGGCCAAGGCCTACGGCGACGACTTCGCCGCGTACTGGGTGCACAACGCCTGGGTCACCATGAGCGGCGAGAAGATGTCGAAGTCGCTCGGCAACAGCGTCCTCGTCTCCGAGATGGTCAAGACGTGGCGCCCGATCGTCCTGCGCTACTACCTCGGCACCCCGCACTACCGCTCGATGATCGAGTACAGCGAGGAGGCCCTGCGCGAGGCCGAGTCGGCGTTCGCGCGCATCGAGGGCTTCGTGCAGCGCGTCGTCGAGAAGGCCGGCACCGTCGAGCCCTCCGCCGAGGTCCCGCCCGCCTTCGCCGAGGCCATGGACGACGACCTGGGCGTCCCGCAGGCACTCGCCGTCGTCCACACCACGGTCCGCCAGGGCAACAGCGCGCTGGCCGCCGACGACAAGGAAGCCGCCGTGGCCCGCCTCGCCGAGGTCCGCGCCATGCTCGGCGTTCTCGGCCTCGACCCGCTCGACGCCCACTGGGCCGGCGAGGAGAGCCGCGGCGAGGACCTGCACGGTGTGGTCGACAGCCTCGTACGACTCGTCCTCGACCAGCGCGAGTCGGCCCGCGGCCGCAAGGACTGGGCCACCGCGGACGCCATCCGCGACCAGCTCAACCAGTCGGGCCTGTCCATCGAGGACGGCCCCCAGGGACCGCGCTGGACCCTCGGTCCGCGCTAGCCCGCTTCTTGATCGATTGTGCCGCCCGGCCCTCCGGGCGGCACACTGCATAGACGTACGTATTACTTCCGTAGAGAACAGGTAGGTCATGGCCGCGAACAACCGCCGCATGTCCGGCAAGAAGGGCGCGCAGGTCGGCAGTGGCGGCCAGCGACGCAAGGGCCTCGAAGGCCGGGGTCCGACGCCGCCCGCCGAGCTGCGCAAGAAGCACAAGGCGAACCGCATCGCCAACGCCAAGGCCAAGCAGGCCGCGCGCCGTCCCACGCCGCGCGGCCGGGGCGGCAAGGGCACGTCCGAGATGGTCGTCGGCCGCAACCCCGTCGTCGAGGCGCTGCGCGAGGGCGTGCCCGCGGTGACGCTGTACGTCCAGCAGTTCATCGACAACGACGAGCGGGTGCGCGAGGCGCTCCAGCTCGCGGCCGAGCGCGGCGGGATCAACCTCATGGAGGCCCCCCGTCCCGAGCTCGACCGGATGACCAACGGGCTCAACCACCAGGGCCTGGTCCTCCAGGTCCCGCCGTACGAGTACGCCCACCCCGAGGACCTCGCCAGCGCCGCCTACGACCACGGCGAGGACCCGCTGATCGTGGCGCTCGACGGCGTCACCGACCCGCGCAACCTCGGCGCCGTCGTCCGCTCGGTGTCGGCCTTCGGCGGCCACGGCGTCGTCGTGCCCGAGCGCCGCGCGGCCGGCATGACCGCCGGAGCCTGGAAGACGTCCGCCGGTACGGCCGCCCGTACGCCCGTCGCCCGCGCCACCAACCTGACGCGCGCCCTGGAGGCGTACCAGAAGGCCGGCATCGCCGTCGTCGGTCTCGCCGCCGACGGAGAGCACGAGATCGGCGACCTGGAGGCCCTCGGCGGTCCGGTCGTCATCGTCGTCGGCAGCGAGGGCAAGGGCCTGTCCCGGCTGGTCGGCGAGACGTGCGACTTCCGGATGCGGATCCCGATGCCGGGTGGCGCGGAGTCGCTGAACGCCGGTGTGGCAGCGGGTGTCGTGCTGTACGAGGCGGCTCGTCGGCGGGCCTGAACAGGGGTCCGCACCGTCACCCGTACGGGGTAATCTCGCCTCCGTTCGGGCGATGCGGGCACGCTTGACGCTGTCCGGACACATCCGGGCAGTCAAAGCAGTGTCCTAAACACACGTCACTCGGTTAGATGAGTGTGGACACCAGAACACCCCGCACACCCACGGGGGACCGCTCGTCGGGATTCGATTCCGGATTCGACGACGCTCCCGCGCTGAGCATGGTGAAGGTGCCGAGCGATCCGGCGCAGGTCATCGTCAATCACGCCAGCTTCCGCGTGCAGTTGGGCGCGTCGACGAGACGTGCCGCCCAATCCCCGCGGATCGCCCGGCACTTGAGCGCTGCCGAGGACACCGCCCGGATGCCCGCCGTGGGAGCCACGGCCACCGGTGCGGCCCGCCGCCGCCCCGTCGTCTGGAGCGGCAAGTCCGCCCCCGACGACACCGGCGCCCACCGCCTGCTCCAGGCCGTGCGCGGCGGCGGGGTCCGCCAGGTCGAGGAGCCCTCCGCCGACGCCGGAGCCACCCAGGTCATCCCCCGAATCGACGTCTACGACGAGTTGGCGCAGACCGTCGAGACCCCCGTCGTCGGCGCCCAGCGGACCTACGACGGCGACGAACCCCGCCTCCTGCCCGACATGCGGACCGTCGGCAGCGCCTACGACGAGGAAATCGCCTACGGCGACGAGGAGTTCGAGGACGCGGCGCGGTCCGGTGACACCGGCACGTCCCGGCGCCACGGCGTCGACCCCGCGCGGCACGCCTACTACCCGGGCCGCCGCATGAACCTGGGCGTCGTCCTCCTCCCGCTGCGCATCTTCCTCGGCTTCATCTCCATCTACGCCGGCATGGGCAAGCTCTGCGACCCCGTCTACTTCGACGGCGGCAAGCGCGGCTCCATGGTCAAGTGGCTCAACACCCTGCACCCCTGGGAAGTCGCCGAACCACTGCGCCAGTTCGCCCTCCAGCACCCCGTCGGATCCGGCCTCGTCATCGCCTTCCTCCAGGTCATCGTGGGCGTCCTCACGATCCTGGGCTGCTGGCAGCGCGTCGGCGCCGCCGTGGGCGCGCTGCTCTCCGCCGCGCTCCTGCTCACCGTCAGCTGGAAGAGCGTCCCCGCCTACGACGCGCCCGACATCATCTACCTGGCCGCCTGGTCCCCGCTGATCATCGCCGGCGCCCCCGTCTACTCCATCGACGGACGTCTCGCCGGCAGCGCCTGGCGCCGCCTCGGACCCCGCTCCGACCTCTGGGAACTGCGCCGCTACGTCCTGCGCCGTGGCGCCCTGGTCACCTCCGTCGTCATCGGGCTCACCCTGCTGATCGGCTCGATGCTCGGCGGCGCCGTCCGCGACGCCGACCGCATCATCGTCCCCGGCCCCGGCGACGCCCCGCGCAACGAACTCCCCGGCTCCCCGCTCCCGCAGGAACCCGGCAAGCGCAAGAAGACCCCGTCCGCCTCCACCTCGCCCACCCAGGGCGCCACGGCGGGCACGGCCAGCCCCTCCGGCGCCGCCACCACCCCGGGTGCCACCAGGGACACCAGCACCACCACCGCGCCCAGCCAGACCCAGGGCACCGGCCAGGCCCCGCCCCAGCAGTCCTCCCCGACCGGAGGCGCCCCCAGCACCAGCTCGGGGCCGACCGGCGGCACCGGCTCCACGGGCGGCACCGGCGGTACGACAGGCGGCTCGGACACCGGAGGCTCCTCCGGTGAACCGGGCCTGGTAGGCGGCCTGTTGGGGTAGCTGAGCCGGTGGGAGGCATTCTGGGACAGCAGCCCACCGGCTGACCCGAAGACGCGAAGGGCCCGGCACGTAAGTGCCGGGCCCTTCCGCGACGCGACGCTCAGCGCCCCAGCGCCGCCAACTCCTTCGCCGCCTCGGTCAGATCCTTCGCGGTGTCGATGGCCCGCCAGTACGCACCCTGCGGAATCGGATACCCGGCGAGCCGCAGCTCCCGCGCCAGATGCGGGAAGGTGGTCCGCTCATGGTCGCCCCGCTCGGGCAGCATCGAGGCGAACTCCGGGGAGAAGACGTACACACCCGCATTGATCTCGTACGTCGTCGGCGGGGCCTCGATGAAGTCCGTGATGTGCCCGAACCCGTCGGTCTGCACGGCCCCCCACGGAATCCGAGGGCGGGCCAGAGCCAGCGTCGCCACCGCGTCGCGCTCGGCGTGGAAGTCCGCCATCTCACGCAGCGAGAACCTGGTCCAGATGTCGCCGTTCGTGGCGTACCAGGGCCGGTCAGGGTGCGGAAGACGCGCCGCCGCGTACTTGAGGCCACCACCGCGGCCCAGCGGCTCCGTCTCGACGACCGTCGTCACGTTCACGGGCAGATCGGCCGAGTCCAGCCACTTCTGCAGGACGTCGGCGAGATGGCCGCAGCTGACCACCACGTCCGTCACGCCCTCCTCGGCGAGCCAGACAAGCTGATGGCCGATGATCGGAGTCCCCGTCCCGGGGATCTCGACCATCGGCTTGGGCCGGTCGTCGGTGTAGGGGCGCAGCCGCGAACCCTGGCCACCTGCCAGGACGACGGCTTGAACGGGGCGGGACGCGGCGTTCGGATCGGTCATGACCGAACTGTACGTGGCGTCCCGCGCGCGGATTCTGTCGGTAACCGTTCCTTATTCAGACGTAACTTTCCACAAGCGGAATGGAGGCCTCCCCCGATGGGGAGGAGGCCATGGCCTCAGCGGTGCGCCGCCGCCACACCCGTTGCGAAGGAGGTGTCGCAGACGGGCCGGGCGTAGGACTGCGCACGCGTCGGGCCGTACACCCGCACCGCCGCACGGCCCAGCGCGCGGGCGATCGACACACAGTGCCTGGCGAGCGACGGGCGGCCGTTCACGGCCTCCTGGAGGTGGGTGAGGGCGACGCCCGGGTTCTCCTCCTGGAGCTCGGTCAGGAGCTTGTCGCGCAGGACCTCCTGCGGGGCACGCGCCCTGGCCTTCGAGGAGGCGCCGGCCGCCGAGACGTCGGAGGCGGTGAGCACGGAGCCCGAGGGATCCCCCGACCAGTCGACTCGGGTGACCGCGAGGGTCCCGGAGAGGACCAGGACGACGGGCAGGACAAGGGCGAGCGTGCGGCCGATACGGCGGGCGGGGCCCCGGCCGCGTCGCGTCTGTTGGTTAGTGGAGTGCTTCACGCGTGTGAGGGTAGCGCGGGGTGATGATTTGGCGACATTTAGTCACCGGTTCGGGGGATGAACTGGTGCCTCGAATTGGGTAAGGCGTTGACGCACACTGCTCGAAATGACCGGTCTGCCGGGGTATTTGTCGACAACGAAGAGGGCCCCGCAGCAGGCTGCGGGGCCCTCTTCGTCAACCTGGGTG
This sequence comes from Streptomyces sp. NPDC087859, assembly GCF_044742595.1. Taxonomy (NCBI): domain Bacteria; kingdom Bacillati; phylum Actinomycetota; class Actinomycetes; order Kitasatosporales; family Streptomycetaceae; genus Streptomyces; species Streptomyces sp. NPDC087859. The sequence goes on from NZ_JBIUUU010000004.1 coordinate 111,927, forward strand.
AATTCACCCGGGATGTACTGCCTGTGGGTCAGTCGGAGAGACGCTCACCCGTCGAGGTCGAGAACACGTGGGTCTCGCCCGAGCGCGGGACGACGTGCAGCGTGCTGCCCTTCTCCGGGACGTCACGGCCGCTGACACGGACGACGAGGTCCTGGGCGTTGCCGTCGAGCTTGGCGGTGCCGTAGACGTACGCGTCGGCGCCCAGCTCCTCGACCACGTTCACGGTGACCGCGAGACCCAGGTCCGCGTCCGGGCCCGCCACCTCGAAGTGCTCGGGACGGACACCCACGGTCACCGTCTTGTCGGTGATGCCGGAGACCGCGTCACGCTGGACCGGCACGACGCTCTTGCCGAACTTCACGCCACCGTCGGTGATCGGGACCTCGACCAGGTTCATCGCGGGGGAGCCGATGAAGCCGGCGACGAAGAGGTTCGCCGGGCGGTCGTACATGTTGCGCGGGGTGTCGACCTGCTGGAGCAGACCGTCCTTCAGCACGGCCACACGGTCGCCCATCGTCATGGCCTCGACCTGGTCGTGCGTGACGTAGACGGTGGTGATGCCGAGACGGCGCTGCAGGGACGCGATCTGCGTACGCGTGGAGACACGGAGCTTGGCGTCCAGGTTGGACAGCGGCTCGTCCATGAGGAAGACCTGCGGCTCACGCACGATGGCGCGGCCCATGGCGACACGCTGACGCTGACCACCGGAGAGCGCCTTCGGCTTGCGGGCCAGGTAGTCGGTGAGGTCGAGGATCTTCGCCGCGTCCTCGACCTTCTGCTTGATCTCCGCCTTCGGCACGCCGGCGATCTTGAGCGCGAAGCCCATGTTGTCGGCGACGGTCATGTGCGGGTACAGCGCGTAGTTCTGGAACACCATGGCGATGTCCCGGTCCTTCGGCGGCAGGTGCGTGACGTCGCGGTCACCGATGCGGATCGCACCGCCGTTGACGTCCTCGAGCCCCGCCAGCATGCGGAGGGAGGTCGACTTGCCACAGCCGGACGGACCGACCAGAACGAGGAACTCTCCGTCCTCGATGTGGATGTCAAGACCGTCTACGGCGGGCTTCTCGGTGCCCGGGTAGATCCGGGTCGCCTTGTCGAACGAAACAGTGGCCATGGTGATGGGCCCCCTTCTACCGGCAGGAACGTGCCGGACGATCCGTTGTAGGAAGGTGGTGGTGTAGTCCACACAGGTGAACTGGGAGGGACGGTACCCGGCGTTCACCCGATCTGTCAGTAGTCGCGGGCATGTGAACTTCGCCGAAATTTTCGACAGGGTGCGACCGGGACCTGGGTACACTGCACGGGCGCGTTCGCGGCGGACGTACGCATGCCTCCTTAGCTCAGATGGCCAGAGCAACGCACTTGTAATGCGTAGGTCGTCGGTTCGAATCCGACAGGGGGCTCAACGAAATCCCAGGTCAGACCCAATCTGACCTGGGTTTTTTCATGCCCGGCCGCCCAGCGCCCCCAGCGCTTCGTCGGTCAGCCGGTACACCGTCCACTCGTCCTGCGGACGCGCGCCCAGGGCCTCGTAGAAGGCGATCGACGGTGCGTTCCAGTCCAGGACGGACCACTCCAGACGCTCGTACCCCCGCTCCACGCAGATCCGGGCGAGCTCGGTCAGCAGGGCCTTGCCGTGGCCGCCGCCCCGGGCCTCCGGGCGGACGTAGAGGTCCTCCAGGTAGATCCCGTGGACGCCGCGCCAGGTGGAGAAGTTGAGGAACCACAGGGCGTAGCCGACCGTTTCCCCTGTCGTGTCGTCCTCGGCGATGTGCGCGTAGGCCGCCGGGCGCTCGCCGAACAGTGCTTCGTGGAGTTGTTCCGGGGTGGCCTTCGCCTCGTCCGGGGCCTTCTCGTAGTCGGCGAGTTCGCGGATCAGGGCGTGGACGGCGGGGATGTCGGCGGGGGTGGCGGTGCGGATCATGAGGGGTGGTGGCCTTTCAGGCGGCGGGCGATTTCCAGTTGTTCCGGCTCCAGCGGGCGCCCGTCCTCGATCTCCCAGAGGCAGTTCTGGAGTACGCGGCCCAGGGTCCAGGCACGTGCGCGCGGGCGGTCCAGGCCGAGGACGTCTGTCATGGCGTCGAGGCGCCAGTGCACCTCGTCGGCGTCGAAGCGGTTGTCGATGGCGGGGAGGAGGTCGAAGCCGGGGTCGCCGGCGAGGGGTTTGGGGTCGATGGCGAGCCAGGGCGCACGGTCCGAGGCCAGGACGTTGTCGTAGTGGAGGTCCCAGTGCAGGAGCCGGTCGCCGGGTTCGTCCACGACCTCCCGTACCGCCGCCGCGCAGTCGGCGACCAGTCCGCGTGCCTCCGGGTCCGGGATCCGGTCCAGTGCCCACGGTGTCCGTTCCAGCATCGCCCCCGCGATGTCTCCGAGCCCGCGCATCCCGGCCGGGGCCGGGAGGGACGTCAGGTGGGACAGGAGGCGGGCGATGGTCAGGACGGCCTCGCGGGGGTCGGGGACGTGGGAGAGCATGCGGGTCGCGTCGAGGCGTTCGAGGAGCATCGTGCCCGTCGTGGGGTCGTGGTGGAGGAGGCGTACGGCTCCGTCGCCGTCCCAGGCGCGCAGGGCGACGGGTTCGCCTTCGCTCTCGTCGTCCAGCAGCTGGAGTTTCAGTACGGCCGGGATGCCGTCCGTGCGGCGGACGACCGGCAGGACCAGTGCCGTGACGCCGTGCATCGCGGCGCCGTCCCGTCGTAGGTCCCAGTGCTCCAGGAAGTCCGCCGCCAGTCGGGGAAGTGAGGCGATGAATCTCCGCCCGGCCTCTCCGTTGAACTTCTCCTGCGACGCCGCGAGCCCTTCCGGAATGTCGATCACTGTTCGAGGCTAACGGCGTGGGCGCACCGGCTCACGCGAATTATCCGGGGCTCCCACAGGGCGTTCAGGCCCTGGTCAGGGGTGTGGGAGACGACGAAATCCGAAGGAGACAGTGGGCGCTGTCAGGGGTTAACGTCCGGCCATGAGCAGCTCGGAACGCGCTGTCGTGAACGGCGGCATCTCCTTCTGGTACGCGGACGACGGCTTCCCTGCGGTGCGCGAACCGCTCCCGGGTGACGCCACCGCGGACGTCGTGATCGTCGGCGGCGGGTACACGGGGTTGTGGACCGCGTACTACCTGAAGAAGGCGGCGCCCTTCCTCCGGATCACCGTTCTGGAGCAGAAGTTCTGCGGATACGGGGCGTCCGGCCGCAACGGCGGCTGGCTCTACAACGGCGTCGCCGGCCGTGACCGGTATGCGAGGCTGCACGGCCACGAGGCCGCCGTACGCCTCCAGAAGGCCATGAACGACACCGTCGACGAGGTCGTCCGTGCCGCCGAGGAGGAGGGCATCGACGCCGGCATCCACAAGGGCGGCGTCCTCGAAGTCGCCACGACGCCCGCGCAGTTGGCGCGGCTGAAGGACTTCCACGCGCACGAGCTGTCGTACGGCGAGAAGGACCGTGAGCTGTACGACGCCCGTGGGACCGCCGAGCGGATCCGGGTCGCGGGCGCGGTCGGCTCCTCGTGGACGCCGCACGGTGCGCGCGTGCACCCGGTGAAGCTGGTGAAGGGGCTCGCGGCGGTCGTCGAGGCGTTGGGGGTGACCCTCCACGAGCAGACGCCGGTGACGGAGATCCGGCCCCAGCACGCGGTCACGCCGTACGGCACGGTGCGCGCGCCCTATGTCCTGCGCTGCACCGAGGGCTTCACCGCGAATCTGAAGGGGCAGCGGCGGACCTGGCTGCCGATGAACTCCTCCATGGTCGTCACCGAGCCGCTGACCGACGCGCAGTGGGAGTCGGTGGGCTGGGACGGGCGGGAGGCGCTCGGGGACATGGCGCACGCGTACATGTACGCGCAGCGCACCGAGGACGGGCGGATCGCGCTCGGTGGGCGCGGGGTGCCGTATCGCTTCGGGTCGAGGACGGACAACGACGGGCGGACACAGGACGCGACGATCGAGGCGCTGCGGGAGATCCTCGTGCGGTTCTTCCCTTCGCTGGCCGGGGTGCGGGTCGAGCACGCCTGGTCCGGGGTGCTGGGGGTGCCGCGGGACTGGTGCGCGACGGTGACGCTGGACCGGACGACAGGGCTGGGCTGGGCGGGGGGTTACGTCGGTTCCGGTGTGGCCACGACGAACCTCGCGGCGCGGACGCTGCGGGATCTGGTGCGGTGGGACTCGGGGCAGGGCGGGACGACCGAGCTGACGGATCTGCCGTGGGTGGGGCACAAGGTGCGCAAGTGGGAGCCGGAGCCGTTTCGGTGGCTGGGGGTGCAGGGGATGTACGCGACGTATCGGGCGGCTGACCGGCGGGAGACGGGGGCGCACAGCGCGCAGTCGTCGCGGCTGGCGCGGGTCGCGGATCGGATCGCCGGGCGTCACTAGGGTTTCGGCCGTCCCTGGAAACTCATGAGAGCGCTGTCACACCCCTGTGCGACCATCGCCTCAACGACCGATATTCCAGGGGGGATTCCGTGTCCGACGACGATTCCTGTCCGCCCGCGAGACGGACGGGACGAAGGCGCGCGGCCGTGTTCGCCGCCGTCGTCCCGCTGTGCGCTTCACTGCTGTCCTTGGCGGGTGCGGGGCCGGCCGTCGCCGCCGACGAGGCGGAGTGCGCGCCGCTCGCCCTCGCGGCCTTCGGCGACCCGGGGGACGCGATCGGCAAGGCGACCGTCGCGCCCGATTCGAGCGCCTGCTTCACCGTCACCGTCGAGACGCCCGGCCTTTATCTGGCACCGGCGCTGGACGCCAACGGCAACACGATGGCCAGGCAGTTGTTCGCCGCCGATGACAGTCAGGTGGACTGCTCCGGCGACGGGTACGCCACGCAGGACATGTGCGCGGTGTCCGCGGCCGGCACCTACACGCTGAAGGTCCTCAACACCGGCTGGGAGGACGAGACCGCCTCCGTGACGTTCGTGCCGCTCGGCTCGGACAAGGGGTGCGCGGCCGCTGTCGGCACCGACTGGGACCAGCCGGATGTCACCCGTACGACAGTGAGCCAGGTGGAGGTCGACTGCCAGCCCTTCGCGGGCGAGCGCGGCGACCGGGTCCGGCTCACCCACGGTTCGAAGGTGTACGGCGACTCCCGCGCCTGGATCACCGACGCGACCGGTGCCCGGATCTGCGAGCGGTTCCCGGAGGACGGCGAGGACAGCTGTGTCCTGCCCGGCGACGGCCCTTACCGGGTGATCTCGACCGTCTCGCGCTCGGAGAACGGCTTCCCCGCCGAGTTCGGCGTCAAGGTCCGCCGGCTCAGCGACCCGCAGGGCTGTACCGCCACTCCGGTCCGCCCGTACGGCGCGCTGGAGCAGCAGGACTTCACCGCCAACCCGTGCTTCACCTTCACCGCCGCCTCCGCGGGCTCGTACACCGTGCACTCGGTGAGCGAGGACCGGGAGGTCGAGGTGGCGCGGGTGTACGACGCGGCCGGGCTGAGCGTGTGCCGGTACGGTGCCGATCCGTGCCGGATCAAGGCGCCGGGCACGTACACGGCCGTCCTCGACGGCACGTACCCCTTCCGTGACACACGGGCCGGTCTGGTCGTCCTGGACCGCGCGGCCGACGACGGGTGCGTGGCGACCGGGACCGGTCTGTACAAGGGTGAGTTGAGCTCGGTCGGGCAGTACGACTGCCTTGCGCTGTCCGCTCCGCAGGGGGCCCGGATCGCCGCGCTCACCTCGCTCTCCTCTGCCGGGCTGACTCCCGAGGTGGAGGTCCTGGACCGCACGGGCACCGCGCAGTGCGATGAGGGCGACCTCCGTGGTGGCGACTGCGCGCTCACCGGTGAGGCCCCTTACCGGGCTCTGGTGCACACCGAGGACGGCGGTGACTCGGCGACGGGTGCCTACGCGGTGGCCTTTCACCGGACCGACGTCGCCGAGGGCTGCCCCGTTCTGTCCGCCGGGAGTTTCGGCGCGGGCGGCGCGAAGGCCACGCTGACCACCGGCGGCGGCGTCTTCTCGCACTGCCTGGCCATCCCGGCGGCCGCGCACACGGACGCCGAGGTCTTCCAGCTGATCGCCACCTCCGGGACGGCCTCCGCGGCGTTCTCGGTGCTGGACTCCGACGGCAAGCGGGTCTGTGAGCGCTACGCCACGACCAACGGCTGGGTCATCTGCTCCCTGACGCCGGGCAAGGACCACACCGTGCTGGTCAACGGCCGGGACGAGACGGCCACCTACAGCCTGACCCGGCGGGACGTCACCGCGAGCGCTTCCTCGGCGGGCTGCACCAAGACCGCGGCGGCCAAGGTCGGCGGGCCCTCGGTGAAGAGTGGTTACGACGGTTCCGGCACGCTGAACTGCCATCAGGTGACCACCGCCGCGGCCGGCGATGTCGTGCACGTCAATGTGCGGGACGCCCTCGGGACCGCCAACAGCGCGGTCGTCTCCGGGGACGGACGGGTGGAGTGCGCCTTCCGCAACTCCTCCTGTGCGGTCACCGGTTCCACCACGCATCAGGTCCTCGTGCAGACGCCGGTCACGCTGAAGGCGGCGCCCGAGTACCGCCTGGACGCTCTGCGGATCGCGACCGCCGACGGTCCGGCGCCGGAGTGCGTGAAGGTGCCGTCCGTGACCTACGGGTACGGGCCGATCACCGGCACCTTGGACGAGTCGCACACCGCGGTGTGCGCGGCGCTGCCGACCGCCGGGTTCGACCACTTCGAGACGGACATCAAGGACACCGCCGGTGCCGCCACCACGGCGGTGCCGGCGCTGTACAACACGTCGACCTGGGCCAACGGCTGCACGCACTACATCCCGGAGGGCTACGACTGCGACGTGCTCGGCTCCTCCTCGCAGAGCACGCCGACGGTGTTCGTCCTGGGCTTGCCCGAGAAGGCGTCCAGCACCGCCTACAGCGCCGAGCTGACCTGCACGTCGGTGTGCGGCACGGAGGAGACGGCCGTCACCGCGGTCAGCCCCGACACCGGTGTGACCGGCGGCAAGGTGAAGCTGACGGTCACCGGCACCGCGCTCGGCCCCGACGTCACCGTCCGGCTCGGCCTGTCCGGCAAGACGATCACGGCGGCGGCCGACTCGGTCTCCGCGGACAACCGGACGGTGACCGCGACGCTCGACCTGACCGGCGCGGCCACCGGCACCTGGAACGTCAGCGTGATCGCGCGTGGCGGGGAGTTCCCGCGCGGCACCTTCTCCGTGGCTCCCCGGCCCGAGCTGCGGAACACGGCCACCCCCAAGGTGACGGGCACGGCCAAGGTCGGGGCCAAGGTCACGGCATCGCCGGGGAGTTGGTCGGCGGTCCCGTCCTCGTACACGTACCAGTGGAAGGCGGACGGCACGCCGGTCTCAGGGGCGACGGGGAAGTCGTTCACCCCGCCTGCCTCGGTGGTCGGCAAGAAGCTGACCGTGACCGTGACCGCGGTCAAGGAGGGCTGGCAGAGCGGGACGGCGACTTCGGCTGCGGTGACCGTGGCCAAGGGGGACGCGCCCAAGGCGAGCAAGGTGCCCGTGATCAGCGGGACGGCGAAGGTCGGGAAGACCCTGAAGGCGTCGAAGGGGACGTGGAGTCCGGCGCCGACCTCGTACGCGTACCAGTGGTACGCGAACGGGAAGGTGATCAGCGGGGCCACCAAGTCCTCGCTGGTGCTGAAGTCGGCGCAGAAGGGCAAGAAGATCACCGTGAAGGTGATCGCGCACCGAACCGGTCACAAGGACGGGTCGGCGGTGAGCAAGGCGACCAAGGCGGTCGTGAGGTGAGCCGCTGAGGTGGGCGGAGGGGGCGGCCGGACGGTCGCCCCTTCTGTGCGTCCAGGCCACCGACTCCGTTGACGAAGGTGCGTTCGCGGTCGGCCAGGAGGAGCCGCCGAAGCGGGCATGTCAGGGCACGAGGACGACCTTTCCGGTGGTGCCGCGCGTTTCCAGTGCCCGGTGTGCGGCGGCCGCCTCGGTGAGGGGGAAGCGGTGGATCGCGGGGGTGAGGCGGCCTGCGGCGGCCTCGCTGAGGGCGCGTAGTTCGAGGGTGCGCACGGGGTTGGGGCCGCCGGCCTTCTGCATCATCGTGGGGCCCAGGACCTGCTCGGACACGCCGTCGATGAGGTAGGGCCCGCCGTCGTGGATGCCTTCTGCCGACCAGCCGAAGACGATGTGCTTTCCGCCGGGGCCGAGGAGTTCGGTGCTGTGGCGGGCGATCTCGCCGCCGACGCCGTCGAAGACGACGGTGGCGGGCCTGCCGCCGAGGAACGCGCGGACCTTGTCGGGCCAGGCGGGGTCCTTGTAGTCGACGGCGAGGTCGGCGCCGTTCTCCGCGACGCGGGCCACCTTCTCCGGGCCGCCGGCCAGGCCGACGACGGTCGCGCCGGCGTTCTTGGCGTACTGCACGAGGAGGGTGCCGATGCCGCCGGCGGCGGCCGGGATCACGGCGACCGAGTCGGGGCCGAGGTCGGCGAACTGGAGGATCCCCATCGTCGTACGGCCTGTTCCGATCATGGCGACGGCCTCGGCGGCGTCGAGGTTCGCCGGGATCTCGTGGACGCGGTCGACGTCGGTGACGGCGAGTTCGGCGTAGCCGCCGGGCGCGAAACCGAGGTGGGCGACCACGTGCTTGCCGAGCCAGAGGGCGGCGACGCCGTCACCGAGGGACTCGATGACGCCGGCGACCTCACGGCCGGGGATGGTGGGCAGTCGCGTCGGTGCGGGCAGGGGGCCCTGTACGCCCTCGCGGAGTGCGGTGTCCAGGAGGTGGACGCCGGCCGCCTCGACGGCGATACGTACCTGGCCGGGGCCGGGGAGCGGGGCCTCGACCTCCTCGGGGGTGAGGTTCTCGGCCGGGCCGAAGGCGTGCAGTCGGATGGCGTGCATGGGTGATCCCCCTGTGGCTGTCGGAGCCCGGGCCGTGGTGGCCCGGGCCGTCGACCTCACTCTTCAACCTCAAGCATGCTTGAGGTCAAGGGTGTACCGGCCCGGCCCGGCGCCCGCGATACGGCGGTGAGGGCGCTGTCGAAGGACACCTCGGGCAGGGCACAGGGGGAGTCCTCGCAGGCCAGGGTGTTCGCCCGAGGCGTTGTCAGTGGTGGGGTGCAGCATGGGGGCATGGCGAGGAGAGCGGCGGGTGGAGCCGGCGGTGCCGGTGTGAAGGGTGCGCGGCGGCCGGAGGTGCGGTTGCCGCCCTTGGCTGCGTACGACGGCGGAGGGCTGGAGCCGGACGGGGACTACGACGGGCTGGAGTTCACGGAGGCGGACTTCGCGGGGCAGGACGGCTCCGGCGCCCGTTTCATGGACTGCGCGCTGACGGGGTGCGCGCTGGACGAGACACGGCTGCGCAACGCGCGCCTGCTGGACTCGGTCCTCACCGGCGTCCGGGGCGTGGGGACCAACCTGTCGGAGGCGACCCTGCGGGACGTGGAGCTGGTCGACGCCCGGCTGGGCGGGGTGCAGTTGCACGGGGCGGTCCTGGAGCGGGTGGTGATCCGCGGCGGCAAGATCGACTATCTGAACCTGCGTGCGGCGACCCTGCGGGACGTCGTCTTCGAGGGCTGCGTCCTTGCCGAGCCGGACTTCGGCGGGGCGCGGCTGGAGCGGGTCGAGTTCGTGGACTGCGCGCTGAAGCGGGCGGACCTCACGGGGGTGACGCTCATGGACGTGGATCTGCGGGGGGCGGTGGAGATCGACATCGCGCGGGGTGTGGAACGGCTCGCGGGTGCGGTCGTCAGTAGCGCACAACTGCTGGATCTGGCACCGGTGCTGGCGGGTCAGATGGGGATCAGAGTGGAGGGCTGACGGGGTGGGGACCTTCTATGGCAATGTCCTGGTCGCGCGGGAGTGCGCCGAGGTCGTGCCGCTGCTCGCGGCGGCGACGGGGAGCGACGGCAGGGCGCTGCGGGGGTACGCGATGACGGCGGGCCCGGGGCGCACCGTGCTGTTCTTCCCGGACCCGGAGACCGACGCGATCGAGCTGGCCGGACCGTTGAGTCGGCTCCTCGGCGCGGCGACGCTGAGTTCGTACGTACACGACTCGGACGTGCTGGATCTGCGGGTCTTCGAGGACGGGGAGGAGCGGCATTGCTACGACTCGCATCCCGGCTACTTCGACGAGGGCGAGACTGACGAGGACGGCAATCCGGTGGGCGGGGACGAGGATGACGCGTACCCCGATCCTGTCGGCGCCGACCCCGAGGCCTTCCTGCCGTTCGCGACCGGGCCCGTGGACCGGGCCGTGCTGGAGTCCGTCCTGCGCTGCATACCCCTTGACCCGGAGGACGGGGAGGACGGGCGGTACGTCTTCGCGAACGACCAGCACTACGACGTGATGGAGACGCTCGGGCTGGACGGCCGTCGACTGGGCACGGGGCACACCTACCTCTCCCGCGGTCATCTGCCCGAAGGTCTGCCGCCGGAGGAGCTGACGGTGTTCGGCGGGGCGGCCTTCAGCCCGGCCGGGGAGTGACGGGGCGGCGGCCGGTCAGTCGACGCGGGGGAAGCGGGCCTGGAGGGTCCAGATCGCCGGGTTCTCGGCGAGGTCGTCGTGGAGGTCGCACAGGTCGGCGAGCAGGTCGTGGAGGAAGTCCCGTGCCTCGCGGCGCAGTTCGGAGTGGGAGAAGGTCAGGGGCGGTTCCTCGGCCGGCATCCAGTCGGACTCGATGTCGACCCAGCCGAAGCGGCGCTCGAAGAGCATGCGGTCGGTGGACTCGGTGAAGTCGAGTTCCGCGTGCTGGGGGCGGGACGCCCGGGAGCCGGCCGGGTCGCGGTCGAGCCGTTCCGCGATGTCGCACAGCGCCCACGCGAAGTCGAGCACCGGCACCCATCCCCAGGCTGTGGACAGTTCCCGGTCCGCCTTGGTGTCGGCGAGGTAGACGTCACCGCAGAACAGGTCGTGACGCAGCGCGTGGACGTCCGCGCGGCGGTAGTCCGTCTGGGGCGGGTCCGGGAAGCGGTTGGAGAGGGCGTAGCCGATGTCGAGCACGTACGAGATGGTGTCACGGCGCGGCGGGAGGCCGGACGGGGTGACCGTGCGCCGGGTCCGGAGCCGCGGTGGGGTGGCGGTGCGCCCGCTCTAGGATCATGGTCATGTCCCGTTCCGTGCGCCTTGTCCCGGCCTGTGCCTCCGTCCTGCTCGCTCTCGCGCTCCCGGCGTGCACCAGCGGTGGAGTGCAGGGCGCCCCCGGCGGCTCCGGTGTGCGCGACCCGTACTTCCCGAAGGCGGGCAACGGCGGGTACGACGTGGCGCACTACGCGCTGAGGCTGTCCTACGACCCCGACGCGGAGCACCTGTCCGGCACGGCGGCCGTCACCGCCCGGGCCACGCAGGACCTGTCCGCCTTCGACCTGGACCTGGAGGGGCTGGACGTCGAGGAGGTCACGGTCGAGGGCGAGAAGGCCCGCTGGAACCGGACCGGACAGGAGCTCACCGTACGCCCGGCGGACGAGCTCGATCAGGGAGAGACGTTCGAGGTGCGGGTCCGCTACTCCGGCACCCCGCGGACGATCACCGACCCGGACGGCTCCGAGGAGGGCTGGCTGCGCACGGAGAGCGGCGCGGTCGGACTCGGCGAGCCGACGGGATCGATGGCGTGGTTCCCCGGCAGCCACCACCCCTCCGACAAGGCGACGTACGACATCGCGGTCACCGTGCCGGAGGGCCTGCGGGCCGTGTCCAACGGGGAGTTGACGGACGAGACGACCAGCAAGGGCCGTACGACCTTCACCTGGCGCACCGCCGAGCCCATGGCGAGCCACGTCGCCACGCTCGCGGTCGGCGACTACGACGTCCGCCGCTCCACCGCCGGTGACCTGCCGGTGTACACGGCCGTCGCCCCGGGGCAGGCGAAGGCGAGCGCGAAGGCGCTGGCCCGGCTGCCGGAGGTCATGGAGTGGGCGGAGTACAACTTCGGCCCGTACCCCTTCTCCTCCACCGGCGCGATCGTCGGCGGCGAGCACGACGCCGGGTACGCGCTGGAGACACAGAACCGCCCCTTCTTCCCCGGCGCCCCGGACACCGGGCTCCTCGTCCATGAGCTCGCGCACCAGTGGTTCGGGAACTCCGTCACGCCGAAGACCTGGCGGGACATGTGGCTCAACGAGGGGTTCGCGACGTACGCGGAGTGGCTGTGGGAGGAGGACGAGGGCGGCGACAGCGCCCAGGAGACGTTCGACGCGCTCTACGACCACGGCGAGGACAGATACGAGGACCTCTGGTCCTTCCCGCCGGCGAAGCCCACCGGCGCCGCGCACATCTCCGACGAGGGCCCCATTTACCAGCGCGCCGCGATGGTCGTCCACAAGATCCGGCAGACCGTCGGCGACGACACCTTCTACGACATCGTCCAGGGTTGGACGGCCGCCCACCGCCACGGCAACGCGGACACCGCCGACTTCACGGCGTATGTGCAGAAGCAGGCGCCGGACGAGGACTTCGACGCGATCTGGGCGCAGTGGCTGTACGGGGACGGGAAGCCGGAGGACCGCTGAGCCGACCGGTCAGGGCCGGCGGGCGCGGTCCGCGAGCAGGGGCGATCCGATGCCGACGAGCGCGCCCGGTCCGGTACCGGCGAGGGTCGTCCGTTCCATCGGGATCACGCCCCGTCGAACGCGTCGAGCCGTCGTGCGAGGTCCGGCGGCCACATGGCCTCGGTCGCTGCCCTGAGTTCCTTCCGGGTCCACCAGCGCCAGGTGAGGATGAGGTCCTCGGCGTGGGCGGCGGCGAGGTGGGGGCCGGTGGGTTCGCGGCGCGGGCCGTGGGTGACGTAGATGTGCTCGTGCTGATGGACGGGGCCGACGGAGGCGTGCGTGAAGTCGTGTTCCCAGGTGCACAGCAGCGGGCCCGTCGCCAGGTCCGTCCAGCCGGTCTCCTCGCGCAGTTCGCGCAGGGCGCCCTCGACGGGGCTCTCGTCCGGCTCCAGGCCGCCGCCGGGCATGGCCCAGTGCACGCCGACCTCGACGTTGTCGTACCGCAGGAGGAAGACGGCACCCTCGGGGTCGAGCACGACGACCCGGGCGGCGCGGCGGGGGGCGCGCAGCGGCTTGCGCAGGACCGCGCAGGGGCGGCCGAGCTCGCGGTCGTCGCGGTGGTCGATGACCTCGTAGCCGAGGGCGGTCCAGAAGGCGAGGGCCTTGGGGTTGGTGTCGAGGACGGCGAGGCGGACGGCGTCGCGGCCCGCCGTGCGGAATCGGTCCTCGACGAGGGACGCCAACCGCCGTCCGTACCCCTGGCGTTGGCTGTCCTTGTCCACCATCAGCAGTCCGATCCAGGGGTCCGGGTCGGCCGGGTCGGGGTGGTGGGCGAGGGTGATCACGATCCCGACGAGCCGTCCCTCGCTGCGGGCGAGCAGTACCTCGGCGTCCGGCTCCGCGAGATCGTCGGCCAGTGCTGTCGCCACCTGTTCCGGGCGCACGTCGTCCGGGTCCGGGAAGTCCCCGCTGAGCGCGTGGAACTCGCGGTTGGCGGCGTAGAGCGCGGCGAGTTCGGTGAGGACGGGGGCCGGGATGTCGCGGTCGGGGGTGAGGGGGACGGGGGCGAGGATCATGCGGGGCAATTTATCGCGCACACGTCATGGGCATCCTCGTGACAACACACCTAGGGCCGCGCCTGGCGACACGTGCCGCAACCGCCCTCACTCGCCCTCACAACGCCGGAACCCCCGGCCGGAGCCGGGGGTTCCCGCGCAGCGTGGGGTGCCTGCGTCCGTCAGACGTCAGACGTCAGACGCTGACACCGAAGTCCGACGCGATGCCCGCGAGGCCCGAGGCGTAGCCCTGGCCGACGGCGCGGAACTTCCACTCGGCGCCGTTGCGGTACAGCTCGCCGAAGACCATGGCGGTCTCGGTGGCCGCGTCCTCGGACAGGTCGTAGCGGGCGATCTCGGCGCCGCCGGCCTGGTTGACGATGCGGATGTACGCGTTGCGGACCTGGCCGAAGTTCTGCGAGCGGTTCTCGGCGTCGTAGATCGAGACCGGGAAGACGATCTTGTCGATGTCGGCCGGGAGGCCCGCCAGGTTGACGTTGATCGCCTCGTCGTCGCCCGCGCCCTCGCCGGTGCGGTTGTCACCGGTGTGGACGATGGTCTGGTCCGGCGTCTGCTTGTTGTTGAAGAAGACGAAGTGGCCGTCGGAGTAGACCTTGCCCGTCGGGTTGACCGCGATCGCGGAGGCGTCGAGGTCGAACTCCGTGCCGGTGGTGGTGCGGACGTCCCAGCCCAGGCCCACGGTGACGGCAGTCAGGCCCGGAGCCTCCTTGCTGAGCGAGACGTTGCCACCCTTGGACAGGCTTACAGCCATGGTTGGGATCCTTCCCTCGTTATGCATTGCACAGGCAGTACGGGCTTGAAGCTACATCTACCCCCAAGAACGCGGAGAGGGGCACCAAAGGTTCCGGCTCTCTTTACTTTCTTTACCAAGCGGGAGTGAGGGCGCGAGCACAGAGACGGGGATATTCGCGTGACGTGTGCGGGTCAGCCGCGCGACCATAGGGGCATGTCCGGTCCTCACGTCATCCGCGGCTCCGTCTCCCTTCCCGAGGCCGAGCTCATGTGGCGTTTCTCGCGGTCGTCCGGACCGGGCGGCCAGCACGTCAACACCAGCGACTCACAGGTGGAGCTCCGCTTCGACCTGGCCAAGACGGAGTCCCTGCCCGAGGTGTGGAAGCAGCGGGCCCTGGAACGCCTGGCCGGCCGCCTCGTCGACGGCGTCGTCACGGTCCGCGCCTCGGAGCACCGCTCCCAGTGGCGCAACCGCGAGACCGCCGCCGTACGCCTGGCCGCCCTCCTGGCCGAGGCCACCGCCCCGCCCCCCAAGCCCCGCAGGGCCACCCGCATTCCGCGCGGCATCAACGAACGCCGCCTGCGTGAGAAGAAGCAGCGGGCGGAGACGAAGCGGGGCAGGACGGGCCGCGACTGGGGTTAGCACCGGCGCGCGCCGAGCTGTACCCCTGTCACATCCGCGCCCTGCCGTTCGTCAGACCGTTGAGACCACCCCGGCGATGTGACGAGAGGTCAGAGGCGGATGAGCGAGAGTGAGTTTCTTGCCGAGCGGTTCGAGGCGCACCGGGGGCATCTGAGCGCCGTCGCCTACCGGATGCTCGGGTCGCGTGCGGAGGCGGACGACGCGGTGCAGGAGGCGTGGTTCCGGCTGAGCCGTTCCGACACCCGGCAGGTGGAGAACCTCGGGGGCTGGCTGACCACGGTCGTGGGGCGGGTCTGTCTGGACATGCTGCGGTCCCGCAAGGCGCGTGCCGAGCAGCCGCTGGAGCCGGACGTACCGCTGCCCGGCGTGGTCCCCGACCCCGAGCAGGACGCGCTGCTCGCCGACTCGGTCGGCGTCGCACTGCTCGTCGTACTCGAGACGCTGACGCCCGCCGAACGGCTGGCGTTCGTGCTGCACGACCTGTTCGCGGTGCCGTTCGAGGATGTCGCCGACATCGTGGGACGTACGCCGGCCGCGGCGCGGCAGCTCGCCAGCCGGGCCCGGCGCCGGGTGCAGGGCGCGCCGGCGCCCGACGCGGACCTGGTCCGGCAGCGGGAGATCGTCGACGCCTTCCTGGCCGCCGCGCGCGGAGGCGACTTCGACGCGCTGGTGGAGGTGCTCGACCCGGACGTCGTGGCGCGTGCCGAGGCCGGTGTCACGGCGGGCGCCCTTGCGGTGGCGAAGGGGGCGACGAGCTTCGCGAGCCTCGCCCTGGTCGCGCGGCCCGCGCTGGTCGACGGGGCCACGGGGCTCGCGGTGCTGGTGGACGGGCGGGTGGAGCGGGCGCTGGCCTTCACGTTCGTACGGGACCGGATCGCCGTGATCGACGTCGTGACCGCCCCCGCGCGCGTGGCCGGCCTGGACATCGAGCTCCTCTAGGCACGCGGAAGGGCCCGGCGACGTCAGTCCAGCCGGCGGTAGCGGCCCCTGAAGTACGTCAGGGGCCCTCCGTCCGCGCCCGGTACCTCCGCCGTCAGGACCCGGCCGATCACCAGGGTGTGGTCGCCCGCGCTTATCCGCTGTTCCGTTCGGCACTCCAGGGTCGCCAGGGCGCCGCCCACCAGGAGGGAGCCGGTGGCCTCGCCCCGGGTGCGGGGGACGTCCTCGAAGAGGAGGCGGTCGCTGATGCGGCCCTTCATGGCGAAGCGGCCGGCGATGTGGCTCTGGCTCTCGGAGAGGACCGAGACGGCCCACAGGGGCTGTTCGTCGAGGAGGTCGTCCATACGGGAGCCCTCGCGCAGGCTGACCAGCACCAGGGGCGGGTCCAGGGACACCGACATGAAGGCGGTGGCCGTCATACCGACGTCCTCGCCCTTGGGCCCCTCGGCGTCGAGCGGGGGCTCGTAGGCGGTCACCAGGACCACACCCGCGGCCAGCCGTGACATGGCGGCGCGGAACTCGTCGTTGCTCACCCCCACAGGATGCCCGTAGGCGGTGACGGCGGTGATCGGGGAAGTGTTCGGCACGTCGAAAACGCTAGTGTCCGACCGGTGCGGACCGCATCGGACCTCCGCCCGAGGCGGGGCCCGATCTCGGACCTAGGACCCCCGACCAGCCCCTCCCCGGGAACCTCCACAAACCCACAAAGTTTGCGTTCAGTAAACGCACAGGGAAAACGCAGAAACCCCACTCAATTGTTCATCTTTCGCTGTGACTTGAGTCACAAGGGGTACTAATTGTTGACCCTGTGTACCGAGTGAGCAGCGCGCTGTGATTCAGTGGCGGGGAAGCTGCCAGAACGATACGCCGATGAGAACCCTTGATTCGCTGCGAGGTCTCGGGGGGAGGGCGAGCATGGAGACCGAGTCGGAGCCCTACGTCCGTCTTGCGACTCTGCGACAACTGCATCAGGTCATGGCGGACATGAACACCGCCCGCTCCCTGGCGGACACCCTGCAGACCGTCGCCGACGGAGTGGTCAACGGCCTCGGCTACGAGCTGGCGTGCGTCAACCTCGTCCGCCCCGACGGCGACCTCGTCGTCGCCGCCTTCGCGGGCAATCCCGCCGCCGAGGCGCTCATCACCGGCCGGGTCGGCTCCCGCGACTCCTGGGAGCGCCGCCTGAGCATGGGTGAGAACTGGGGCGACCTGGTCTTCATCCCGCACACCGAGGGCTGGATCCTCGACGACGACGACGTACCGCAGTGGTACACCGACGGCCCCGCGCCCCGCTTCGAGGACGAGTGGCACCCCTCCGACCGGCTCTTCGCCCCCATGTTCACCCCCGGCGTGGGCGGCGCCGCCTGCGGTGAGCTGATCGGCGTGCTCTCCGTGGACCGGCCGCGCAACGGCCGCCGGCCGGGCGCCTGGGGACGCGAAGCGCTCCAGATGTACGCCTTCCAGGCCGCCATCGCGATCAGCAACGCGCGCCTGCGCGCCAACATGCAGCGCGCGCTGGTCCGGCTCGAGCGCGAACAGCAGGCACTCAGGGCGAGTGAAGAGAGCTTCCGGCAGGCCTTCGAGTACGCCCCCTCCGGCATGGCCATCGCCGAGATGGGCGGCGACCAGCACGGCCGGATCCTGCGGACCAACGACGCCCTGTGCCGCCTCCTGGGCCGTCCCGCGTCCGCGATGCGCCGCTACTCCTTCTCCGACCTGGTCCACCCCGAGGACATAGGGACACTGCTGCGAACCTCGGCGGAGGGCGGACGCGCGGAGCTGCGCCTGGGCCGCCGCGACGGCACCTACCTCTGGGTCTCGCTCCGCAACTCCGTCGTCGCCGACGCCGCGGACGGCCCCCGGTTTCTCCTCACCCACGTCGAGGACATAGAGGACCGCAAGCGCCGCGAGCTCCAGCTCGCCCACCGCGCCTCCCACGACTCCCTCACCGGCCTGCCGAACTCCGCCGAGCTGCGCGCCCGGCTCTCCGCGCGGCTGTGCAAGCGCCCCACCCACGCCGCCCTCGAATCCATCGACTCGGCCTTCGGCCACCCCGCCTACGACGCCAACGGCCACGGCTTCGACTTCCGGCCCGGCGCAGAGGCGTTCGACGCCGCCTTCGACCACCATGTGCACACCGTCGCCCCCGAGGGTGAACTCGACGACGGCACCAAGGGGCTCGCGGTCCTCTTCTGCGACCTCGACGGCTTCAAGTCGATCAACGACCGGTTCGGGCACAACGCCGGTGACGCGGTCCTCATCGAGGTCGCCCGCCGGCTGTCCCGGCAGGTCCGCGACGGCGACACCGTGGCCCGCCTCGGCGGCGACGAGTTCGTGATCCTCGCCGACGGCCTCGGCCGCGCGGACGCCGCCGACCTCGCCGTACGCCTGCGCAACGAGATCATCCAGCCCATCCGCGCCGAGGGCCGGGCCGTCCGCGTCGGCGCCAGCTTCGGCATCGGCTGGGCGCACTGCGGGATGACGGCGGACGAAGTGCTGAAGTCCGCCGACGAGCGGATGTACGTAGAGAAACGATCTCGTCCCAAACAACACAGACGCGCGGGATGATCCCCAGGTCAGCGAGCTGATGCGATCCGAGTCACCCGTTTGGGGCAGCAGGAGCGGGTAGGCTCGCCATTCACCACGCGTACCGCATCCGTCCCCGCACCTGCTGAGGAGTACCTGGGATGACGTCCGGCACCACCGGCGCGAACACGCCGCCCGAGGACGACGACCCGTTCGGCTACCTCTACGCCGACGGACAGGCCAACGGAGCCCAGCCGCCCTCCGGCGGCTACGGCTATCCGGGCTCCGTCAACCGGGTGCGCGCGGTCGGCCAGCGCCAGTACGGGCAGCCGCAGCAGCAGTCCACCGCGCCGTACGGCCAGGTGCCGCAGCAGCAGGGCGCGCACGGCCAGCCCAACAGCGCGCACTACGCGGCACCGGAGACCTTCCCGGGCGGCGCCCCCACCACCCAGCACCCGCAGCAGGGGTACGGCGGTGGCGGTCGCGGCCGGGGTCCCAACACCAAGGGCCTGCTGATTGGCGCCATCGCGGTGGTCGCCGCGGTCGTCATCGGCATCGGGGTGGCCATGCTGGGCGGCGACGGCGACGACGACGCCTCCGGCAACGAGGCCTCCAGCACGCCCTCGTCCCAGCAGAGCAGCGAGCCGAGCGAGGCCGCCAGCAGCGCGGCGGCCGACGAGGAGGACCTGCCGAAGACCGACGCCAAGGCCCTCTCGCTCGGCCCCGGTGTGACCACGGCGACGGACATCAAGGGCGCCAAGGCGGGCGGCGGTGTCTACCTCAACGGCTTCAACGCCGTCGGCGCCTCGGTCACGTGGAATGTCAGCGGTGTTCCCAAGACCGGCAAGTACACGCTGTTCGTCGGCTACAGCGTCCCCGGCAAGGACGCCACCGCCACCCTCACGGTCAACGGCACGGCCTCCACGACGCCGGTCGGCATGGACAACTACGCGCACGCCGCCGAGGGCGACTACACCAAGGGCTGGACGCAGACCTACAGCTACGTCCAGCTCAACAAGGGCTCGAACACCATCAAGGTCTCCTGCGAGCAGGGCAACCAGTGCGACGCCCTGCTCGACCAGATGTGGCTCGTCAAGGGCTGGGTCAAGTCCTGACGGCACTCAGGCCGCGGTGACCTCACCCGTCACCGCGACCCGCTCCCGCAGCTCCTCATAGGCGGCCGGGTCGAACTCGCCCGCCACCGGCGCCAGTACCGTCGCCGCCGACAGCGCGACCGCGCGGGCCAGCCGGTCCGGCCACGGCAGCTGCTCGACCAACCCCGACAGCAGCCCCGCGACCGCCGAGTCCCCGGCGCCCGTCGGATTGCCGTGCACACGGGACGGCGGGGTGGCGCGCCAGCGGCCCTCGGGGGACGCGGCAAGGAGGCCGTCCGCACCGAGGGACGTGACGACCGCCCGGGCGCCCCGCCGCCGCGCGTCCTGCGTGGCGCGCAACGGCTCGTGGGAGCCCGTCAGTTCGGCCAGCTCGTCGGCGTTCGGCTTGATGATGTCCGGGCGGGCCGCGACCCCGCGCCGCAGGGCTTCGCCGCTGGTGTCGAGAAGGACCGGGACCCCGGCCGCGCGAGCGGTCCGCACCAGCCCCGCGTACGCCCCCACCGGCACCCCCGGCGGCAGGCTGCCGCACAGGGCGACCGCGGCCATCGACGGGAGCAGATCCTCGTAGGCCTCCTGGAAGGCGGCCCACTCGCCGGGGCTGACGGTCGGGCCGGGCTCGTTCAACTGGGTGGTGTCGCCGCTGTGTTCGTCCACCACCGCTATCGTGCGCCGGGTCGCGCCGGTGACCGGGACGAGCGCGTCCACCACGCCGGGTGCCGTCGTGAGCTGCTCCTGGACGACCCTGCCCGTGGCGCCGCCCGCGAAGCCGGTGACCGTCACCTCGTGACCGAGGGCCGCGAGCACCCGGGCCACGTTCAGGCCCTTGCCGCCCGGGCGTTCCGTCACCTCGGAGACCCGGTGGGAGGCGTGCGGCCTGAGGTCCCGCACGCGATACGTGATGTCGAGAGCGGTGTTCAGCGTGACCGTGAGGATCACCTGGATCGACCTCCCCCGAGGAAAGAAATTCAGAACGGACTTGCTGTCACCGTCCGTCCGAAGAGCTGATCACGCCAAACGGACGGCGGCCCTCCCAGTCTCCCAGGACGGCCGCCGCCTCAACAGGTGGACACATCAGCCCAGTTGGGGATCGACCACCCATTCACCGCGTCGCATCACGCCTTTGAGGGCGAATTGATGGTCAAGAAGTACCAGGTCGGCGTACTTGCCGGGCTCCAGCGAGCCGATCGTGTCGTACATCCCCAGCAGCCGGGCCGGGTTGGCGGACAGCGCCGTGACGGCGTCCTCGACGGACAGCCGGTCGACCGTCACCGCCCGCTGGAACGCGCGGTCCAGCGTGAGCGTGGAGCCCGCGATCGAGCCGCCCTCCACGAGCCGCGCCACGCCCTCGCTGACCTCGACCTCCAGCGGGCCGAGCATGTAGCGGCCGTCGCCGAAGCCGGCCGCGTCCATCGCGTCCGTGATGAACGCGACCCGGTCCGCACCCGCGTGATGGAACGCCAGCTGGAGGGCGGCCGGGTGGAGATGGGTGCCGTCGTTGATCAGTTCGACCGTGATCCGCTCGTCCTCCAGGAGGGCGGCGATCGGGCCCGGGGCGCGGTGGCCGAGCGGGGGCATCGCGTTGAACAGGTGCGTCGCGACGGTCGCGCCCGCGTCGATCGCCTCCACCGTCTGCTCGTACGTCGCGTCCGTGTGGCCGATCGCCGCGATGACGCCGTGTTCGGCGAGCAGGCGTACGGAGTCGATGCCGCCCGGCAGTTCGGTGGCGAGGGTGACCATCTTGGCCTTGCCGCGCGCCGCGTCGATCAGCTTGCGGACCTCCGCCGGGTCCGGGTCGCGCAGCAGCTCCTCGGAGTGGGCGCCCTTGCGGCAGGGGGAGATGAAGGGACCTTCGAAGTGGATGCCGGCGACGTCGCCCTGCTCGGCGAGCTCGGACAGCAGGCCCGCCCGCTGGGCCAGGAAGTCCATGTCGCCGGTGACGGTGGAGGCGACGAGGGTGGTGGTGCCGTGGAGGCGGTGGGTGTGGATGCCGTGGAGTACGTCGTCGGTGGTGCCCGAGGTGAACGAGGCTCCGCCGCCGCCGTGGTTGTGGATGTCCACGAAGCCGGGGACCAGGGTGTAGCCGGTGACGTCGACGACCTGGGCGTGGTCCGGGGCGCTGCCGGCGATCCGGGTGCCGTCGATGATCACTCGGCCGTCTTTGACGGTTCCGGTGGGGAGGACGACCGTTGCGCCGGACAGGACGAGGGGGGACTTGTCCGTCGCGGGGTGCGGGCTCGTCGTGGCTGGTCGCGCAGTTCCCCGCGCCCCTGGGGGGGTTGCCATCAGGGCGTTACCTCCGTGCCGTCAGTCGTTGTGAGGAGATCCCAGGCCAGCAGTCCGGCGCCGAGGCAGCCGGCCGTGTCCCCGAGTGCCGCGGGGACGATCGTCGGCAGCTTCTGGAAGGTGATGCGCTGCCGGACGGCGTCCCGCAGTGGTGTGAACAAGGTTTCCCCCGCCTCGGCCAGCCCGCCACCGATGATCAGGGTGCGGGGGTCCAGGAGGGTGAGGGCGGTGACCAGGCCGTCGGCGAGGGCGTCGACCGCGCTCTGCCAGACCTGTACGGCCCGGGGGTCCCCGGAGCGCACCGCCTTCGCGCAGTCCGCCGCGTCCGCGTCCGGGTCCCCGCAGGCGGCGGCCCATGCCTGGCTGACGGCCGCCGCGGAGGCGTACCGCTCCAGACAGCCGTGCTGGCCGCAGGGGCAGGGGGTGCCGCCGGGGCGTACGACGATGTGGCCGATCTCGCCCGCGAAGCCGTGCGCGCCCGCCTCCACCCGGCCGGCGATGCCGATGGCGCCCGCGATGCCGGTGCCCAGGGGGACGAACAGGAAGCGGTCGGCGCCCCGGCCGGCACCGATGCGGCCCTCGGCGAGACCGCCGGTGCGGACGTCGTGGCCGAGGGCGACGGGGACGCCCGCGAGCCTCTCGGTGAGCAGCGCGCGCAGCGGTACGTCGCGCCAGCCGAGGTTGGCGGCGTAGGCGGCGATGCCGAGCTCGGCGTCGACGATGCCGGGGACGGCGACGCCGGCGGCGGACGCGGGCTCACCGAGGTGCTCGGCGCCGTACGCGCGCAGGTCGGCGGCGAAGTCGAGGATGCCCTCGACGACCGCGTCCGGACCGCGCTCACGGCCGGTCGCCCGGCGGGCCTGGTGGAGCAGCTCGCCGGAGGCGCCGACGAGGGCGGCCTTCATTCCGGTGCCGCCCACATCGAGGGCGATGACATGTCTCACGGGGGTAGTGTGGCCCGGCGACCCGTAAGAGGTCTAGTCCACTCACGTGGTGTAGACCTTATGTCTGACCTTTCGAAAGTTTCGACGATGACGATGTGGGGCTCGGCAGTGCAGCGGCGTAGGACAGGAACGATCGCGGTGGTGTCCGCACTGGGCATGACGGCGGTACTCGGCGGCTGCGGAGTCGGGGCGGACTCCGACGAGGTGACGCTGCGGCTGGTCGCCGCCGACTACGGAGACAGCGAGGCCAACAGCTCGCAGAAGTACTGGGACGGGCTCGTCGAGCAGTACGAGAAGAAGCACCCGAACGTGACGGTCGACGTCAGCGTCTACTCCTGGAACGACGTCGACCGCAAGGTCAAGGAGATGGTCGCCGCCGGGGACGCGCCCGACATGGCGCAGATCGGCGCGTACGCCGACTACGCCGACGACGACCTCCTCTACTCGGCCGACGAACTGCTCTCCATCTCCACGCAGGCCGACTTCGCCTCCCAGTTCGCCTCCGCGGGGGAGGTGGACGGGACGCAGTACGGCATGCCGTTCGCGGCCTCCACACGGCTGCTCTTCTACAACAAGACCCTCTTCGCCGAGGCCGGCCTCAGCGCGCCGAAGACCTGGGACGAGCTCGCCGCGGACGCCGCCGCGCTCAAGGCGGACGGGGTGAAGTACCCGTACGCCCTCCCGCTCGGCTCCGAGGAGGCGCAGGCCGAGACCATGCAGTGGCTGCTCAGCGGCGGGGGCGGCTACACCGAGAACCTCGGTACGTCGTACGGCATCGACTCCGCCGAGAACGTCGCCACCCTCACCTGGCTCAAGGACGACCTCGTCGGCAAGGGGCTGACCGGGCCCGTCGCGCCGGGGAAGCTGAACCGGGCCGACGCGTTCGCCGCGTTCGCGAACGGGCAGGTCGGGATGCTCAACGGGCATCCCACGCTGATGCAGATGGCCGCCAAGAAGGGCGTGAAGTTCGGCATGGTGCCGATGCCCGGGGTCGACGGCCAGACCAAGGTCTCCATGGGTGTCGCCGACTGGATGACCGCCTTCAAGCAGAACGGCCACGCCGAGCAGGTCGGGGACTTCCTCGACTTCGTCTACGACGAGAAGAACGTCCTCGCCTTCTCGCGCGAGTACGACCTGCTGCCGGTCACCGCGTCCGCGTCCGACGTCATGAGCACGGCCGCACGGGACAAGGACCTCCGGCCGTTCCTGGAGGAGCTTCCGCTGTCCGAGCTGTATCCGGTCGGGCGGACGTCCTGGGCCACGGTGAGCGCGGCGGTGAAGAAGCGGATCGGGAGCGCGGTGGTGTCCGGCGGCAGCCCTACGGCGGTCCTCGGCGGGCTTCAGTCGACGGCGCTGGAGGCGGAGGGCGGGGAGTAGGCGTTGTCGGTGGCGGCGGCTACCGTGCGGGGCATGGACGACCAGGACGGGCTCGGGGCCCGGGAGCGGGCGATCCTCGTCCTCGAGCGGCGGGGGTTCGCCGGGCCGGGGGCGAAGGAGCGGGCGATACGGGAGGAACTGGGTCTGGTGCCGGTTCGCTACTACCAGCTCCTGAACGCCCTGCTCGACGACCCACGAGCCCTCGCCTTCGACCCGGTCACGGTGAACCGCCTGCGCCGCGTGCGGGATTCCCGCAGGTCGGAGAGGTGACCTCGATTTTTCTCGCTCGTCCTCAAACGCCGGACGGGCTGGATTTCTCAGCCCTTCCGGCGTTTGAGGAGCGGGGGTCCAGGGGGCAGCGCCCCCTGGGAGCAGGGTTGAAGGGGCGGCAGCCCCTGGAGGACGGGACGGGTAGGGGCGGCGGGGGCGAAGACATTAGGGTCGGTGCATGGGCAGCCACACGCACGTCATGGACGAGTCACTGCCGACGCCCGTCACCCGGGCCGGGCGGGACGGACTGGACGCCATCCTCAGCCGGCCCGGCAGAGCCGTCGTCGCGTTCGACTTCGACGGGACGCTCGCGCCGATCGTGGCGGACCCCGAGCAGGCCCGCGCGCACCCGGAGGCCGCGACCGCGCTCGCCGCACTGGCCCCGAAGGTCGCCTCCGTCGCGGTGATCACCGGCCGCCCGCCCGGCCTGGCCGTACGGCTCGGCGGATTCGACGGGACGCCAGGACTCGACCACCTCGTCGTCCTCGGCCACTACGGCGCCGAACGCTGGGACGCCGCCACCGGCGACATCACCGCCCCACCGCCCCACCCCGGCGTCGCCGAGGCCCGCGCCGAACTGCCCGGGTTCCTCGACCGGATCGGCGCCTGGCAAGGCACGTGGATCGAGGAGAAGGGCCGCGCCCTCGCCGTCCACACCCGCCGGGCCGTAGACCCCCAGGCCGCCTTCGAGGCCCTGCGCGCACCCCTCACCGACCTCGCCACCCGCCACGGCCTCATCGTCGAACCCGGCCGGCTGGTGCTGGAGCTCCGGCCGCCCGGCATGGACAAGGGCGTGGCCCTGACGGAGCACGTCCGTGAGCTGGGCGCCGAGGCCGTGCTGTACGCCGGCGACGACCTGGGCGACCTCCCCGCCTACTCCGCCGTCGACAAGCTGCGCTCCGACGGCGTCCCCGGCCTGCTGGTGTGCAGCGCCGGCAGCGAGGAGGTTCCCGAACTGAAGGACCGGGCCGACCTCGTCGTCGACGGTCCGCAGGGTGTCGTACGGCTGCTGCGCGCCCTCGCCGCTCAGCTGGGCTGATCGGCGTCGAGCGCGTGCAGCTGGTCCAGGAACCACTGGGCCGGCGGCAGCGCCGTCGCCGCCGCGGCCAGCCTCTTGGTCCGCTCGGCCCGCTCCTCCACCGGCAGGGTCAACGCCTCGTGCAGGGCTTCCGCCGTACCGACCACGTCGTACGGGTTGACCACCACCGCGTCCTCGCCGAGCTCCTCGTACGCCCCCGCCTCCCGCGACAGCACCAGCACGCATCCTTCGTCCGACACGACCGGCACCTCCTTCGCGACCAGGTTCATACCGTCCCGGATCGGGTTCACCAGCGCCACGTCGGCCAGCCGGTACGCCGCCAGCGAGCGCGCGAAGTCGTCCTTCACATGCAGGACCACCGGCGTCCAGCCCGGCGTCCCGTACACCGAGTTGATCTCTTCCGCGACCCGCTGGACCTCCGCCGTGTACTCCCGGTACACCGCGAGGTCCTGCCGCGACGGGTAGGCGAACGCCACGTGCACGACCCGCTCCCGCCACTCGGGGCGGTCGTCGAGCAGCTGCCGGTACGCCAGCAGGCCCCGGACGATGTTCTTGGACAGTTCGGTCCGGTCGACCCGGACGATCGCCCGGCGGCCCTCGCCGACCTCCGCCCGCAGCGCCGCCAGCCGCTCGTCCACGTCCGCCTCGTGCGACCGCTTCCGCAGGAAGTCGGCGTCCGCCCCGAGCCCGTGCACACCGATCCGGGTGTCCCCGAGGCCACCGGCGATCCGCGCCGCGCACGCCTCGAACGCCGACGCCCACCGCCGGGTCAGGAACCCCAGCCGGTCCGCGCCCAGCATGCCCCGCAGCACCTGCTCGGCGATGTCGTCCGGCAGCATCCGGAAGTACTCCGGGGGCGCCCACGGCGTGTGCGAGAAGTGGCCGATCCGGAGGTCGGGGCGCAGCTCGCGCAGCATCCCCGGCACCAGCGTCAGGTGGTAGTCCTGCACCACGACCGCCGCGCCCTGCCCCGCCTCCTCGGCCAGTGCTTCGGCGAAGGCGCGGTTGTACGTCCGGTACGACGCCCACTGGCGCCGGAACTCCGCGTCGAAGACCGGCTCCAGCGGGGTCTGGTAGAGCATGTGGTGGACGAACCACAGGACCGAGTTCGCGATGCCGTTGTACGCGTCCGCGTGCACGTCCGCCGGGATGTCGAGCATCCGTACGCCGGACTCGCCCTCCCCGCGCCGTACCGCCTCGCGGTCGCCGTCGGAGAGCGCCGAGCACACCCACAGCGAGTCCGCGTCCGACCCGATCGCGGAGAGGCCGGAGACCAGCCCGCCGCCGCCGCGCTTCGCGGACAGCGAGCCGTCCTCCTGCACCTCGTACGAGATCGGGCCGCGGTTGGACGCGACGAGAACCCGGGCACCCTGGTCGGACTGCGTGGAAGCCATACGCCTCAACTTAGCCCGACCCGGAAACGCTCAAACGTACGGTTCGCTGTATACGGGCTTGTGGGCGCCGTAATACGGCCTCCCTCAGGCGACCTTCCGGGACGCGTACTCCACGATCTCCACCATCGGCGGCCGCTCCTCCGTGTCCACCGAGTACGTCCGCGGTTCGAAGCCGTCCGCGCCCCGCTCGAACTGGGTGAGGGAGGGGCGGATGAGGTGGCCGCGGGCCAGCCGCAGCTGGGCCGTGCGGTAGATCGCGGCGGACATCCGGCCCAGGGCCTGCCCGTCCTGGTGGCGGTGCTTGCGGACGCCCACGTCGACCTGGGCCAGCGCGTCCAGGCCCACGAGATGCAGGGCGTCGACCAGCATGCCGAGCTCGACGCCGTAGCCCACCGGGAACGGCAGCTGTTCCAGCAGGGAGCGGCGGGCCGCGTACTCGCCGCCCAGCGGCTGGACGAAGCCGGCCAGCTGGGGCCAGTGCATGTTCAGCAGCGGGCGGGCCATCAGCTCGGTCACCCGGCCGCCCTGGCCGGCCGCGCCGCCCAGCGGGCGGTCGTACATGCCCTTGACGAGGTCGACGCCGGGGTCGGTGAGCAGCGGGCCCACGATCCCGGAGACGAAGTCGGAGGAGAACTCCTTCAGGTCGGCGTCGATGAAGCAGACGATGTCACCGCGGGTCACCAGGAGCGAGCGCCACAGCACCTCGCCCTTGCCGGGCACCGCCGGGAGACGGGGCAGGATGTCGTCGCGGTGGACGACGGTCGCCCCGGCCGCGGCGGCGACCTGCGATGTACGGTCGGTGGAGCCCGAGTCGACGACGACTATCTCGTCGACGAGGGGGACCTGCTGCATGAGGTCGTGACGGATCACGGAGACGATGTCACCGACCGTCTCCTCCTCGTTGAGTGCGGGCAGTACGACGCTGACCGACTGGTTCGTGCGTTGCTTGGCGGCCAGGAGCTGGTGGAGCGGGCGATCGGTCAGGGACCAGGACCGGGTGGTCAGCCAGCGCTCGACTTCGTTCAGCACAGTGCGCGGCTCCTCTGCGTTCTCTCGGCGAGTATGCGTATCAGCGTGTGATCCATCTCGCGGTTCGGACGACTATCTCAACTGTCCTGGTCGTCGGTTACAGTCTTGAACAACGCGGATGACCATCGCATGTCGAGGGTGGCCCGCCGTTCACACAACTTCATACCGCTCATCCAGAGGGGCAGAGGGATACGGCCCGATGAAGCCCCGGCAACCCTCCAGTCGGTTTCTCGTCACCAGCGAGGCTCCCGACTCGGGAAGGTGCCAAATCCGTCTCACGGCGAGATGCGTCGTGAGGAAGATGAGGAGAAAGGGCCTCGCCTCTCATGGCTGCGCAGACTGTTGCAAGCACCACCGAAAACACCGTAGACCTCGGCCCGGCCGCGGCGCTCAGCTGCCGCGAGTGCGGTCACCGCGTCCCCCTCGGCCCGGTTTTCGCGTGCGAGGAGTGTTTCGGCCCGCTCGAGATCGCCTACGACTTCTCGGCCTACGACACCGAGGAGCTCCGCAAGCGGATCGAGGCGGGACCCGCGAACATCTGGCGCTACGCGCCGTTGCTGCCCGTCCCCGCGGACGTGGCCGACAAGCCCAACATCAACCCGGGCTGGACCCAGCTCGTCAAGGCCGACAACCTGGCCCGCGAACTCGGTGTCACCGGCGGTCTGTATGTGAAGGACGACTCCGGCAACCCGACGCACTCCTTCAAGGACCGCGTCGTCGCCCAGGCCCTGGAGGCCGCGCGCGCCTTCGGCTTCACCACCCTCTCCTGCTCCTCCACGGGCAACCTGGCCGGTGCCGTCGGCGCCGCCGCCGCCCGCGCCGGCTTCCGTTCCTGCGTGTTCATCCCGCACGACCTGGAGCAGGGCAAGATCGTCATGGCCGCGATCTACGGCGGCGAGCTCGTCGGCATCGAGGGCAATTACGACGATGTGAACCGCTTCTGCTCCGAGCTGATCGGCGACCCGGCCGGCGAGGGCTGGGGCTTCGTCAACGTCAACCTGCGGCCCTACTACGCCGAGGGCTCCAAGACCCTGGCGTACGAGATCTGCGAGCAGCTCGGCTGGCGGCTCCCCGACCAGCTGGTCGTGCCGATCGCCTCCGGCTCGCAGCTCACGAAGATCGACAAGGGGCTCCAGGAGCTGATCAAGCTCGGGCTCGTCGAGGACAGGCCGTACCGGATCTTCGGCGCCCAGGCCGAGGGCTGCTCGCCGGTCTCCGTCGCCTACAAGGCGGGCCACGACGTGGTGCGGCCGCAGAAGCCGAACACCATCGCCAAGTCCCTCGCCATCGGCAACCCGGCGGACGGGCCGTACGTCCTGGACATCGCGCGCCGTACCGGCGGTGCGGTGGAGGACGTCAACGACGAGCAGGTCGTGGACGCGATCAAGCTGCTGGCGCGGACCGAGGGCATCTTCGCGGAGACCGCGGGCGGTGTGACGGTCGGTGTCACCAAGAAGCTGATCGAGAACGGCCTGCTGGACCCGACGCTGACCACCGTTGTGCTGAACACGGGCGACGGACTGAAGACCCTGGACGCGGTGGCGGGTACGGGGCTCACCGCGACCATCCGCCCCAACCTTGACTCGTTCCGCGAGGCCGGCCTCGTCTAGGCCCCCGCAACCCCGACCGGAGGTTCAACCGTGAGCGTCAACGTCCGCATCCCCACCATCCTGCGCACCTACACCGGCGGACAGGCCGAGGTCGCCGCCGAGGGCGCGAACCTCGCCGAGGTCATCGCCGACCTCGAGAAGAACCACACCGGTATCGCGGCCCGCGTCCTCGACGACCAGGGCAAGCTGCGTCGCTTCGTCAACGTGTACGTCAACGACGACGACGTCCGCTTCGAGCAGGGCCTGGAAACGGCGACTCCGGACGGGGCCGGGGTCTCGATCATTCCGGCCGTCGCCGGAGGCTGACCGAGCCCCGATCGTTACCCTCGGTAAGGCCGATTACCAAGAGTTCATCGAATTGCCCCCTCCGTGAGAGAAGCGGAGGGGGCAATTCTCTATGGTTGAGCGCGGTACAGTTGGGGAACCTGCTTCACCCTTCATGCCAACCGCATATGAGTACTTGCTCCGGATGCGGCGAGAAGCAGCCAAAGTGTGTGGTTCTTTTGTGAACTTTGCTCCTTTTATGGAGCCCGACTTGCCCAGAATTCGGGCGAATTCTCACTACATTCCGGACCCTTCGCGTCCAGAATTCTCGTCCGATTGACCTGTTGCAGACGGCAGTTGGACAGATACATTCAGCCGCGGTCGACGCGTTCCGGCGCACGCCCCCAATCCGTGGGGGGTGAGGTCTGACCCGGATCCGCGAAGTGTGGATCTGTGCAAGGGCCAGTAATAGGGGAGTTAGGCATGGCTCAGGGCACCGTCAAGTGGTTCAACGCGGAGAAGGGGTACGGCTTCATCGCGGTCGACGGTGGTGCGGATGTATTCGTCCACTACAGCGCGATTCAGATGGACGGCTACCGCACCCTCGAGGAAGGTCAGCGGGTCGATTTCGAGATCTCGCAGGGCCAGAAGGGGCCGCAGGCGGACATGGTTCGCCTTGCGACAGGCTGAAGCACGCGCCGGGTAACTGCAGCGTCGTTCTTCGTTCTTTTTCGGAGGGCTCGTACCCCATGGGGAGTCATGGGTACGGGCCCTCCGGCATGTCCGGACCCCCTCCGGCACCTGCCCGGAACCCGTGCGGGACCTGGACGATCCCTGAGAGGCGCTTGCACTCGCAGGGGTCGAGTGCTAATCATTGGCGTTAGCACTCTGAAGGTGAGAGTGACAAGAAGGACCGGGTCGGTGAGGCCCGCAGGCCAGGTGGGGCAAGGAACCACGAGGTGTGCGAGCCGTCCGTCGCGGGCGCGGGCGCGGTCCGAAGGAATCACCCCCAGTCCTGGAGGGACCACTTCACATGGCCAAGATCATCGCGTTCGACGAGGAGGCGCGGCGCGGCCTCGAGCGCGGCATGAACCAGCTCGCGGACGCCGTCAAGGTGACGCTCGGCCCCAAGGGTCGCAACGTCGTCCTCGAGAAGAAGTGGGGCGCCCCCACGATCACCAACGATGGTGTCTCCATCGCCAAGGAGATCGAGCTCGAGGACCCGTACGAGAAGATCGGCGCCGAGCTGGTCAAGGAAGTCGCGAAGAAGACGGACGACGTAGCCGGCGACGGCACGACGACCGCGACCGTCCTGGCCCAGGCCCTGGTGCGCGAGGGTCTGCGCAACGTGGCCGCCGGTGCCAACCCGATGGCTCTCAAGCGCGGTATCGAGAAGGCCGTCGAGGCCGTCTCCGGTGCCCTGCTCGAGCAGGCGAAGGATGTCGAGACCAAGGAGCAGATCGCTTCGACGGCCTCCATCTCCGCCGCCGACACCCAGATCGGCGAGCTCATCGCCGAGGCGATGGACAAGGTCGGCAAGGAAGGCGTCATCACCGTCGAGGAGTCCCAGACCTTCGGTCTGGAGCTCGAGCTCACCGAGGGTATGCGCTTCGACAAGGGCTACATCTCGGCGTACTTCGCCACCGACATGGAGCGGATGGAGGCGTCGCTCGACGACCCGTACATCCTCATCGCCAACTCCAAGATCGGCTCCGTCAAGGACCTGCTCCCGCTCCTGGAGAAGGTCATGCAGTCGGGCAAGCCGCTGCTGATCATCGCCGAGGACGTCGAGGGCGAGGCCCTGTCGACCCTGGTCGTCAACAAGATCCGCGGCACCTTCAAGTCCGTCGCCGTCAAGGCTCCGGGCTTCGGTGACCGTCGCAAGGCCATGCTCGGCGACATCGCCATCCTCACGGGCGGCGAGGTCATCTCCGAGGAGGTCGGCCTCAAGCTGGAGAACGCGACCCTGGACCTCCTGGGCCGCGCCCGCAAGGTCGTCATCACCAAGGACGAGACGACGATCGTCGACGGCTCGGGCTCGGCGGACCAGGTTGCCGGTCGCGTCAACCAGATCCGCGCCGAGATCGAGAACAGCGACTCGGACTACGACCGCGAGAAGCTCCAGGAGCGCCTGGCCAAGCTCGCCGGTGGCGTCGCCGTCATCAAGGCCGGTGCCGCGACCGAGGTCGAGCTCAAGGAGCGCAAGCACCGCATCGAGGACGCCGTGCGCAACGCCAAGGCGGCCGTCGAGGAGGGCATCGTCGCCGGTGGTGGCGTGGCCCTGCTCCAGGCCTCCGCGGTGTTCGAGAAGCTCGAGCTGACGGGTGACGAGGCGACCGGCGCCAACGCCGTGAAGCTCGCCCTGGAGGCCCCGCTCAAGCAGATCGCCGTCAACGGTGGTCTCGAGGGCGGCGTCGTGGTCGAGAAGGTCCGCAACCTGACCGTGGGCTGGGGTCTCAACGCGGCCACCGGTGAGTACGTCGACATGATCGCCGAAGGCATCATCGACCCGGCGAAGGTCACGCGCTCTGCCCTGCAGAACGCCGCGTCCATCGCCGCGCTCTTCCTCACCACCGAGGCCGTCATCGCCGACAAGCCGGAGAAGGCCGCCGCGCCTGCCGGTGGCGGCATGCCGGGCGGTGACATGGACTTCTGATCGACCTGACGGTTGATCAACGTCCTTACCGAGGGCGGCACTCCCTGCACATGCAGGGAGTGCCGCCCTCGGGCGTTTCCGTATGCCGGTCGAGGTCGTAGTGGGAGCCGACGGCGGGCTGGCCGGTGTAGTTGGGCCCGGCGGCCGGGTCCGCACCGACGTACCGGAACGGAAGGGTGAAGGACCGTGGGCCGCGCAGGCCGAGCCGGTGGTGCCGGGTGTCGTAGCGGAACCCGGCCGCGCGCAGGGCCGACACGGCCGCCCGTCCGGCCGCCGATCCGTCCGGCCGGCGGATGGAGTCGGGGTCGAAGTGCGCCAGCAGCAGGCCCTCGGGGGTCAGCCAGGACGCGGCGCGGGTGAGGAGGCCGAGCTGGTCGCCGACGTAGTGCAGACCGTGGACACAGGTGATGAGGTCGTAGGACCGGCTCGGTGCCCATGACGTGACGGAGGCGACGATCTCCTCCAGCGCGGGCGGGGCCGGTACGGGTATGAGAGGCCCCACCAGATCGACGGCCGTGAGCACGGCGTCGGCGGGCAGACGCGCGGCCGCCTCCCGCAGGGCGCGGCCCTCGCCGCTGCACAGGTCCAGCCAGGAGGGATCGGGGCGGCCCGAGAGGTGGGCCACGGGGTCCAGGCCCAGCTCGCGGGCGTAGCTGTTGACCCCGGAGAGGCCGCGCTCGCGGTTCATGGTGTTGTTGGCGACCACGGAGGACGCCTCCAGTTCGGGCGCGGAGAGCAGCGGGGGCTTGGCCATGTGGCCATTCTCGGGGGCCGGGCGCGTGTCCGGGATCACAGGGCCGGCGGAATGTCCGTGGCGGACGAGGTGGTTGACTCCTACATGCGTATGTCCATGCGCATGCACATACCGACCGGTACCGGTGCCGGACGGACCGTCCCCGAGGAGTGCCCCCACGTGACTGCCCCCGCCTCCCGCGCCGCCGAGATCCTCTCGCGGCCGACCACGATCAACGGCCTGACCGTCCCGAACCGCATCGTCATGGCGCCGATGACCCGCAACTTCTCCCCGGGCGGCATCCCGGGCGCGGACGTGGCGTCGTACTACGCGCGCCGCGCGGCCGCGGGCGTCGGTCTGATCGTCACCGAGGGCACCTACGTCGGCCACGACTCGGCGGGGGAGAGCAACCGCGTCCCGCGCTTCCACGGCGAGGAGCAGCTCGCCGGCTGGGCGAAGGTCGCCGAGGACGTGCACGCGGCGGGCGGCACCATCGTCCCGCAGCTCTGGCACATCGGCATGACCCGTACGCCGGGCAAGGGGCCCGTCCCGGACGCCCCCGTCGTCGGCCCCTCCGGTCTGCGCCCCGGCGCCGACGAGCCCACCGGCGTGACGATGACCCAGCGCGACCTGGACGATGTCATCGGCGCCTTCGCCGAGGCCGCCGCCGCCGCCGAGCGCATCGGCTTCGACGGTGTGGAGATCCACGGCGCCCACGGCTACCTCGTCGACCAGTTCCTGTGGTCGGGGACCAACCGCCGCAGCGACGCCTACGGCGGTGACCTCGTCGCCCGTACGAAGTTCGCGGCCGAGATCGTGGCGGCCGTACGGGAGACGGTCTCCGCGGAGTTCCCGATCATCTTCCGCTACTCGCAGTGGAAGCAGGAGGCCTACGACGCCCGTCTCGCCGAGACCCCGGAGGAGCTGGAGGCCATCCTGAGCCCGCTCGCCGCCGCCGGTGTCGACGCCTTCCACGCCTCCACCCGCCGCTACTGGCTCCCCGAGTTCGAGGACTCCGACCTCAACCTCGCCGGCTGGACCAAGAAGCTCACCGGCAAGCAGGTCATCACGGTCGGCTCGGTCGGTCTCGACGGCGACTTCATCAAGGGCTTCATGGGCGAGGGCTCCCCGCTCCGCGGCATCGACGACCTCCTCGACCGCCTCGAGCGCGAGGAGTACGACCTCGTCGCCGTCGGCCGCGCGCTGCTCCAGGACCCGGAGTGGGCGGCGAAGGTGCTGGCGGGCCGCACGGACGAGCTGAAGGCCTACGACGCGGTGGCGCTGCGCTCGCTGAGCTGAGTCTGCTGCGGGCCGGTGGGGGTGCACGTCCCTGGGGGCTGCGCCCCCGGACCCCCATCGGCCCGAAGGGCCTCGTCCTCAAACTCCGGACGGGCTGAAATGCTCCCTCACCTCGCGCTAGCTTGCGAGAGATGAGGATCCTTCATCTGTCCGACACCCATCTCGAACGCACCGACGCCCCCAACAAGCACGGCGTCAACGCCCACGACTCCCTGCGCCTGATGCTCGCCGAACTCCGGCACGTACAGGGCGTCGACGCGATCGTCGTCACCGGTGACCTCGCCGACGACGGGACGGTGGAGGCGTATACGGCCGTCAGGGAGATGTTCGGGGAGTTCGCGCAACGGCTCGGCGGGGCGCCTGTCTTCTGCACGACCGGCAATCACGACGAGCGCGAGGCCTTCGCCGAGGTGCTGGGCAGCGGGCATCCGGAGCCCGGCCGGGTGCTGGAGTCCGCCGAGGGGGAGCGGGCCGCGGTGAGCATGGTGGCGGGGTGGCGGTTCGTGACGCTGGACTCGCTGGTGCCGGGGAAGGTGCACGGGCAGCTCGGCGCCGCCCAACTCGACTGGCTGCGGGATGTGTTGGCGACCCCGTCCCCGAACGGCACGGTCCTCGCCTTCCACCACCCGCCCTTCGCGCTGGACAACCCCCTTCAGCAGCTCTTCGGTCTGCGCAACCCCGCCGACCTGGCGGCGGCGGTCCGAGGCACCGACGTCAAGGTGATCCTCACCGGCCACTTCCACCTCCAGCTCTGCGGTTTCCTGGAGTCCGTTCCGGTGTGGGTCACGCCGGGCGTGGTCAACCGCATCGACCTGACGACGGCGCCGGGGACCGAGCGCGCGGTGCGCGGCGCCTCCGCCTCCCTGATCGTCCTCGGGGGAGCCGCCGGACCGCTCTTCCACACCTTCCACGCACGCGACCCCCGGGCCCACGAGACGGTCTACGAGCTGGACGCGGACACGGTCCGGTCCTTCGTGGAGCGGTACGGCTGACCTGCTGCTCTTGGTTAAGTCAAGCAACTGACTTAATGTATCGACCGAAAGTTGCCTAGGTCAATCAGCAGCGCATCGCTACGGAGGCCCCGCCATGTCCGACGCCCCTGCCGCCGCACCACCACGGTCGAACGCCGTGGTCGCGGTGCTGGCCTTCGCCGGAATCGTGGTCTCGCTGATGCAGACCCTGGTGATCCCGATCGTTCCGGAGCTGCCGAGGCTCCTGGACGCCCCGGCCTCGGACACCGCGTGGGCGGTCACCGCGACGCTGCTCGCCGCCGCCGTCGCCACCCCGGTCGTGGGCCGTCTCGGCGACATGTTCGGCAAGCGCCGGATGCTGCTGATCAGCGTCGTCATGCTGATCGCCGGCTCGGTGGTCTGCGCGCTCTCCGACTCCCTGATCCCGATGATCATCGGCCGGGTGCTCCAGGGCCTGGCCTCCGGTGTGATCCCGCTCGGCATCAGCATCATGCGCGACGAACTGCCCGCGGAGCGCCTCGCCGGTTCCACGGCCCTGATGAGCGCCTCCCTCGGCATCGGCGGCGCGCTGGGTCTGCCGGCCGCCGCCCTCATCGCCGACAACTTCAGCTGGCACGTCCTGTTCTGGACGTCGGCGGCGCTGGGCGTCGTGGCTCTCGCGCTGGTCTCGCTCTTCGTACCGGAGTCCCGGGTCCGTACCGGCGGCCGCTTCGACCTGGTCGGCGGCATCGGCATGGCGACGGGCCTGGTCTGCCTCCTGCTCGGCATCTCCAAGGGCGCGGACTGGGGCTGGACGAGCGGCACGACGATCGGCCTCTTCGTGGCGGCGCTCGTCGTCCTCCTGGCGTGGGGTTGGTTCGAGCTGCGTACGGACCAGCCTCTGGTCGACCTCCGTACGACCGCCCGCCGCCAGGTCCTGG
Organism: Streptomyces sp. NPDC087859; assembly: GCF_044742595.1. Taxonomy (NCBI): domain Bacteria; kingdom Bacillati; phylum Actinomycetota; class Actinomycetes; order Kitasatosporales; family Streptomycetaceae; genus Streptomyces; species Streptomyces sp. NPDC087859. Next base: position 148,140 of record NZ_JBIUUU010000004.1, read on the forward strand.
TCACCAACCTCGCCTCGATCGCCGTCGGCTTCGCGATGTTCGCGATGTCCCTGGTCCTGCCGCAGCTGCTCCAGCTCCCCTCGCAGACCGGCTACGGCCTCGGCAGGTCGATGCTCGTCGCGGGCCTGGTCATGGCCCCGTCGGGGCTGGTGATGATGGTGACGGCGCCGATCTCGGCGGCCGTGTCGAAGGCCCGTGGTCCGAAGACGACGCTGATGATCGGTGCCCTGATCGTGGCCGCGGGCTACGGCGTCAACATCGTCCTCATGACCGAGGTCTGGCACTTCGTGCTCGCCGCCTGCGTCATCGGCGCCGGCATCGGCTTCACCTACGGCTCGATGCCCGCCCTGATCATGGGCGCCGTCCCCGCCTCGGAGACAGCCGCGGCGAACAGCCTCAACACCCTGATGCGGTCCATCGGAACCTCGTCGGCGAGCGCCATCGCGGGGGTGATCCTGGCCCAGATGACGACCGACTTCGGCGGCTACGCGCTGCCCTCCGAGAGCGGCTTCAAGGTGGTCCTGGCGGTGGGCGCCGGGGCGGCCCTGCTGGCGTTCGTGGTGGCCTCGTTCATCCCGCGGCAGAAGCCGGCAGGGGAGACGGCGACGGTGCCCGAGGACGCTTCCGAAGCAGCCGAGGTCGCGGCCAAGTCGTAGACCCAATGAGCCGGTCGGGCCCGTCACGGTGGTCGTGGCGGGCCCTTCGCCGTCTACAGGTTGCCGAGGGGCTCGATGTCGACCTTGACGGGGGTGCCCCACACCCGCAGCACCTCGTAGTCGGTGAACTCGTGGACGAGCCGGTACGCCATGGCGGCCCGGGGGCCGCGCCGCTGGGCGGCGAGATACAGCTCGGCCTCCCTGCGGTCCCGCCTCGGGGTGCCGCACAGCTGCCACTCCTGCCCGTTCCACATCTCGGGCAGCCAGCGCTGCTGCGGCTGCGGCCGGTCGTCGCGCACGCCGTAGCGGGAGGGGGCGGAGGCGGTCTGCGCCGGTGCGGAGGGGCCGTTGATCTGGGAGCGCCGGGCGGTACGGCGGCGGGTCTCGCACAGCAGGCACAGGTCAGGCGCGTTCTCGTCGACCGGTCCGTTGGGATGTTCGGCGCAGCGGGTGTTGGGCGCGGCGGCGTTGACGCTGTCGTCCAGCAGGTCGAGGGCCCGCTTGATGTCGGCCTTGACCTCGTACAGCTTGGTGTCCGGGGTGTCGCCGGTCAGGGCCTCGCCATGCTCGCCGAGAAGGCGCAGGGCTCGGCCCAGGGCGGTGAGCTGGGCGTGGTTCATGAGGAAACCGTACCCACCCGCGCTGACAGCGCCCCGCCCGTCACCGCTCCCAGTAGTCGCGCTCCGGCAGCACCACCCAGGCGTCGGGCGGACCGGTGACGGCCCGGGCGTCGGTCGGGCGCAGACCGGCGTAGGCGATCGAGTAGGCGACCGCGTGGTGGCAGTAGACGTAGTTGGTGAGCACCTCCGCCGGGCTGTCCCGCTCGCCGGGTCCGCCGCCGGGGTGCAGATCCCAGCCCTCGCCGACGCCGTCGCGGAAGACGCTGCCCTGGTTGCCGCTCTTGGGGTTGGCGTACAGCCCGTAGCAGACCGTGCCGGCGGACAGGAGCTGCTGGACGAGCGGCTGCTGCGGCGCGTAGCCCCACGGCTGGGTGACTATGCAGCCGCCCGGCACGGTGGTGACGCCGACCAGGCGCAGGGTCTCGTCCATGTCGAAGTCGTACGGGTCGTCCAGGACCGCTTCCATCAGCTCGGGGTCCGGGGCCGTCGCCCCCAGCCGCCGTACCGCCTCGGCGGCGTCGATGCCTGCCACACAGGCCAGCCCCGTGCCGTCGTAGGACAACTCGCCCAGCGCGTCGATCAGCCGGCGACCCTCCCGAGCCAGCTCCCGCTCCGCCTCGCTCAGCCCCCGCACACCCTCGGGCAGCGGGAAAAGATCCGGCGTGGGCCCGGCCAGGCTCAGCCGCCCCGGCGACCAGCCGCCGAACCCCGCCCGCCAGGGATCGGCCCCGGCCTCGGCCAACGCCCGCGCGTTCTCCGCCCGCCCGGCCATGACGGCATCCCACAACGCAGTGGTCCCGCCCTCCAGCGCATCCACGTCCGCCACTCGCCGGGCCAGCTCCGCGACGACCTCGGGCGCCCCGAACACCGCCGCCCGATGCAGCGGCCGTGACCCCCCGACCCCCCACGCCTCGGGATCCGCACCCTCGTCGAGCCGCCGCCGCACATCACCGAGGTCCAGCCACCCCCGGTAGTCCATCCCGCCCCACCCGTCACCGCGCTCACTCATGGAGCCCCCTCCGCATCGCCGGACCTCCACGATGGCACCCCCCACTGACAACGCCCCTCCGGGGCCCGGGGATCGACGGATCCGTCCCCCGCCGTACACCACTCGACCTGCGCCTTTCCGTCCGAGCGCGGGACGGATCCGCCCATCGTTCCCGTCACCCGCCCGCACATTTCCGCCAAAGTTGTTGACAATAATGTGGGCGATTGATGGGGTTGTCGAGCCGCCTTACAACGAGCCGCGAAGTCAGGAGACGGACGTGCAGAGAAGAACAGTGGTCAAGGGACTCGGTGCCATAGCCGCCGCACCGGCGGTCGGGGTGGCGGCCGGCAGTGCCCGGGCGGCGGGCCGAACCGCCGAGGACGGCACCCTCGTCTTCGATCCCGACGCCTTCACCGAACTGACCGTCGCCGTCACCGACACCGAGGGCACCGCCCACGAGGTCGTCTACCGCTTCCACAAGGTCGCCTCGTACGTGGCGAAGCCCGTCGACGTCCTCTACCAGTCCCTCAACGTCAGCGTTCCGGTCACCATCGACGGAACCGCCGTCGACGCCCGGAACGCCCCCATCCTCCTCGCCAACTCCGTCGGCGGTTACATGCCGTCCTCCGTGGCGAACAAGACCGGCATCACCGCCACCGGCATGGGCGGCGGCACCAGCCGACAGGGGCTCGCGCTCGCCGCCGGGTACGTCGTCGTCGAGCCGGGCGCCCGCGGCCGTACCCTCGTCGACCAGGCCGGTACCTACTACGGCACCGCGCCCGCCGCGATCGTCGACCTCAAGGCCGCCGTCCGCTACCTGAGGTTCAACAAGGGCCGCATACCCGGCAACGTGAACCGGATCGTCTCCTCCGGGGTCAGCGCGGGAGGCGCCCTCTCCTGCCTGCTCGGCGCGTCCGGCGACAGCCCGCTCTACGAGCCGTATCTGACGGCGATCGGCGCCGCGGACGCCTCCGACGCCATCTTCGCCACGGGCGCCTGGTGCCCCATCACCGACCTCGAGCACGCCGACATGGCGTACGAGTGGTGCTGGGGAAGCAACCCGCTCGCCGGCGGTGCGCTCGTCGACCGGACCGTCTCCGGGGAACTGGCCACCGCGTACGGCGACTACGTCGCCTCCCTCAAGCTGTCGGCGCCGGGCTTCGGGCGGCTCTCGGCCCGCAACCTGGACGACTATCTCCTGAAGACGTTCATGCGGCCCTCGGCCACCAAGTACCTCGCCGCGCTGCCGGATCCGGCCCGCGAGACCTACCTCGCCGCCCATCCCTTCATCACCTGGGAGAACGGCAGGGCCACCTTCACGTGGGCCGACTTCCTCACCCACGTCGGCGCGCGGAAGAAGAACGCCCCCTCCTTCGACGCCTTCGACCTGTCCACCCCGGAGAACAACCTCTACGGCACGGGCACCACCAGGGCCCGCCACTTCACCCGCTACAGCCTCCGCCACGAGAGCGGCGACAGCGCCCGTCTCGACGAGGACGTCCCCGCCAAGCTGCACCTGATGAACCCGATGCACCACCTCGTCGGCAAGGCCAACGGCAGCCGCTCCAGGCACTGGTGGATCCGCCTCGGCACGAAGGACACCGACACCTCGCACACGGTCGCCGGCAACCTCTCCGCCCGGCTGACCGGCCTCGGCGACGACGTCGACACCTCGTACTACTGGGACGCGGGCCACGGCGCCGACCAGGATCCCGCCGACTTCATCCGGTGGATCGCCGCCGTGTCGGGTCACCAGGGTCACCGCGGCCGGCTCGGCAGGTGATCTGATCCCCCTACGCCGGAGCCCCCGCGGTCAGGGCGAGGGCTCCGGTGCCGTCGCCGGCGGTCGTCGCAGGCCGAAGAAGTACGTCGTCACGAACCCCACCGCGTACCCGGTGACCAGCCCGCCCGCGTAGACGGCCACCGCCGTCCCCAGACCCCCGCGCCCCGCCAGCAGGGGGAACAGCGCCCACCCCGACGGTCCGATCGCCGTCGACCCCACCGGGTCGCCGAGCATCGCGAACAGGCCGACGAACGCCCCGCCCGCCGCACCGCCCGCACACGCGGTCAGGAACGGACGGCCGAGCGGCAGCGACACCCCGTAGATCAGCGGCTCGCCCACCCCCAGCAGGCCCGCCGGAAGCGCCGACCTGATCGTCGTACGCAAGGCCTCGTCGTGGCGCAGCCGGACGTAGACCGCCAGACACGCCCCCACCTGTCCCGCGCCCGCCATGGCGAGGAGGGGCAGGAGGACCGTGTGGCCCTGCTGTTCGATCAGGGTGGTGTGGATGGGGATCAGGGCCTGGTGGAGGCCCAGCATCACCAGGGGGAGGAAGAGGCCGCCGAGGACCGCGCCCGCGAACGCGCCCGTCGTCGTCAGCAGCCAGTTCGCCGCCGTGCCGATCGCCGAGGAGACCGCGCCGGCCGCGTACATGAGGACGTAGAGCGTCGCCAGGCCGGAGACGAGGACCGTCAGGGTCGGGGTGAGGAGGACGTCCAGCGCGCCGGGGATCCTTCTACGGCACCACTTCTCGACGTACGTCCCCAGCAGCGCCGCCGCCAGCGCGCCCAGGACGCCGCCCTGTCCCGGCGCCAGCGTCACCCCGAACGCCGTCACCTTCGCCACCCCCGGGTACACCACGACCGCCGCGACCGCCCCGCCCAGCACCGGTGTGCCGCCGAACTCCTTCGCGGTGTTGTGGCCGACGAAGACCGCGATCAGGGCCATGAAGGCGGTGGCGATCGCGGCCAGGGCGGGGGTGAGCGACGGGAGCCAGCCCAGGTTCAGCAGCAGGCCGTTCAGGCCCGCCAGCACCCCGCAGCCGATGAGCGCGGGGATCAGCGGCACGAAGACGTTCGCCACCCGCCGCAGCGCCAGCTTCACCGGGGTCGCGTTGCGGGCCTTCTGCGTCTCCTTCCGCAGCAGCGCCTCGAAGTCGGCCGTCACCCGCGCCACCGCGCCCGGCCCCAGCACGATCTGGTACGTGTCGTCCTCGACCACGCCCAGCACCCCCGGCAGCGCCCGCAGCGCCTCCCCGTCCACCGCCGAACGGTCCACCAGGCCCAGGCGCAGGCGGGTCATGCAGTGGGCGACGGAGGTGATGTTCGCGGGGCCGCCCACGAGGGGGAGGATCGCCGCGGCGGTGTCGTACGAGGTGTTCACGCACCGAGCGTGCTGTCAGCCGCCCGCCGCCGCCAGCGCGGCACGCAGATGGCCGCCGGACTCCTCCAGAAGGCGGCCGGCCGTGGGGCCGTCCACGCCGGTGAGGAGCGTCAGGACGGCGTTCTTCACCTCGCCGTCGGTGGCCGCCAGGGCCCGCTCGATCTCCTCGTCCGCCGCGCCCGTGGCCAGGGCGACGATCCGGTGGGAGCGGGCACGCAGCTTCTCGTTGGAGGCGCGTACGTCGACCATGAGGTTCCCGTACGTCTTGCCCAGGCGGATCATCGTGATCGTCGAGAGCATGTTGAGGACCAGCTTCTGGGCGGTGCCGGCCTTGAGCCGGGTGGAGCCGGTGAGCAGCTCCGGTCCCACGACGATCTCGATGCCGTGGTCGGCGGCGGCCGCCAGCGCGCTGTGCGCGTTGCAGGACAGGCCGACCGTCAACGCGCCCCGGGCGCGGGCGTGTTCGACGGCGCCGATCGCGTACGGGGTGCGGCCGGAGGCCGAGACGCCGACCACCGTGTCGGACGCCCGCAGCTCCAGTGCGTCGAGATCCGCCCGCGCCAGTTCCCTGGAGTCCTCGGCGCCCTCGACCGAGGTGACCATGGCCTCGGGGCCGCCCGCGATCAGGCCGACGACCTGCGCGGGGTCGGTGTTGAAGGTGGGCGGGCACTCGGAGGCGTCCAGCACGCCGAGGCGCCCCGCGGTGCCGGCACCGGCGTAGACGAGACGGCCGCCGCGGCTCATCCGGGCGGCGATGTCCTCGATGGCGGCGGCGATGGCGGGCAGTCCCGCGGCGACGGCGGCGGCGACGGTGGCGTCCTCCGCGTTCATGAGCCGCGCGATGTCGAGGGTGGGGAGCCGGTCGATCTCGGCCAGCTCGGGGCGGAAGGCCTCGGTGGTCAGGGTCTCCAACTCGGCGCGGACAGCCCGGGGGTGGGAGGTGGAAGTCATGGGGGGCGGCTCTTTCAGGTGGCGATCCGATGGCGTGCCTACGGCTTATGGCTTACCGCGGTGTCGATGTGCCAATGCCTCGTACGACGCGGCGAGCGCGGGAGCCGCGGTCTCGTAGGTCCTCTGCGCCACCCCCACGAACAGACAGTCCACCACCAGCAGCTGACTGGTCCGTGACGACATGGCCGCGGGCCGCAGTTCACTCTCGCGCGCCGTCGACGTCGTCAGTACGTGGTCGGCGTACTGCGTGACCGGGCTGTCCGGCCGGCCCGTGATCGCCACCGTCGTCGCCCCGTGCTCGAAGGCGGCCCGCAGCGGCTCGATGACATCGCCCGTGGCGCCCGAGTGCGTGATCGCGAACGCCACGTCGCCCGCCCGCAACTGCACCGCGTTGGTCACGGCGAGGTGGGGGTCGTGGTGGGCGTGGGCTATGAGGCCTATGCGCAGCAGTTTCTGGGTGAGGTCCTGGGCGACGAGACCGGAGGCCCCGACGCCGTACACGTCGATACGGCGGGCGGTCGCGGCCGCCGTCACCGCCGCGGCCAGCTGGACCGTGTCGAGGCCGGCCGCGGTGTCCGCGAGGGTCTGCTGCTCGTCGTAGGCGAGTTTGGCGACGACGTCCGCGAGGGGATCGTCCACCGCGATGTCCGTCGTGATCGCGGGCGCGCGGCCCGACTGCTGCTGGGCGGCGAGGCCGGCGAGGGCGAGGCGGAGGTCGCGGTAGCCGGGGTAGCCGAGGATGCGGGCGGTGCGCACGACCGTCGCCTCGCTGGTGCCGGTGAGTTCGGCGAGGCCGGTGACCGTGAGGGCCGCGCAGCCCGCGGGGTCGCCGGCGACGGCCTCGGCGACGCGCTGCATGGAGCGGGTCATGGAAGGGGCGAGGGTGCGCACCTTGGCGGCGAGCGCGGCGGGGGCCGGCGGCGCGCTTCCGGAGCCGCCGCCGAAAATTTCCTTCACTTCCTGGGTCACTCATGAAAGATATTTTCGGCTCGGTGTCGGGGTCAAGAGTGCGCACAATGGGTGCATGGATCCCTCCGGCCACCCCATCAGCCCCCTGGAGCAGGCGTTGCACGCGGCACGCGCCCTCGTGCTCGCCGACCTGGTCGCGAACGAGGTCGCCGAGGCGGACGTCGTGTCGCTGGTCGAGGACTCCGTCGTACAGCGGCGCTGGTGGGTGGAGCAGTGGCCGGACGGGGTGGAGTTCGTGGCCGGGCTGGTCGCGCAGGACGTCCAGGACGCGCTGCTGGAGCGGTACGGACGGTGGCCGCTGTGCCCGGTGTGCGAGGCGGACGATCCGCATGCCCTCGACGTCGAGCCGGAGCTGGGGCCCGATCCGTACTGGGTGTGCCACAAGGCGGGGGTGAAGGTCGCCGCGGTGGGGTCGCTGGGTCCCGCGACGGGCGGGGCGGCGTCCTCGTGACCGTCTACATCGACCCGCCCGACTGGCCCGGGCACGGCCGCATGTGGTCGCACCTCGTGAGCGACGTGTCCTACGACGAACTGCGGGCTTTCGCCGACGGGCTGGGCGTGCCCCGGCGGGCCTTCGAGCGGGACCACTACGACATCCCCTCGCACCGGTACGCGGACGTCGTGGCCGCCGGGGCCGTGGAGGTCAGCAGCCGTGAGGTGGTACGGCTGCTGACGGCGTCGGGTCTGCGCAGGCCCAAGGGGCGGGAACCGCAGTCCGGTTCGTGACCGGGACTCAGCGGCCCAGTTCGTAGGCGAGGAGCTCAGCGTCCTCGCTCGCCTTGGCGAACCCCGCGCGGGAGACCACCCCTTGGGAGGGGATGTTGGCCCGCTCGACCGTCGCGAAAAGGGTGTTCACGTCGTCCCGTGCCAGCGACCACCGCGCCAGCTCGCGCAGCGCCTCCGTCGCGTAGCCCCTGCCGCGGGCCCCCTCCACGAGGTCGTAGCCGATCTCCACCCGGCCCTCCTCGTCGGGCGCGCCATGGAAGCCCATGCCGCCGATCGCGAGGTCGTCCTCCCGGCGGACGAGGACGAACAGGCCGAACTCCGGCCGGTGCACGCCCGCTTCATACGCCTTCAGCACCATCCCGGACGCCTCCCGCGTCCCCTGGAACGGCCCGCCCACGACCCAGTCGAACCCGCCGGAGCCGCCCGCGGCCAGGTTGGCGGCGGCGGCCGGCGAGACGCCCTCCAGGGTGAGCCGGTCCGTGCCGAGGACGAGGTTGTTGTTCCAGCGCCACCCGGTGACCGGGGCGCGCCCGGGCAGGTCCCCGCGACCGGTGGCCCACAGCAGGGTGCGCCAGAGGTCGGGGCCGGGCTGGACGTGCGGGAAGATCCGCGTCAGGACGTACTCGGGGAGATGCGCGGGCGGCTCGTACGCCAGTCCCAGCCCCTCCGCGATGTCGTGCGCGTGCAGCAGCACCTCGGCGACGCCCATCGCGGCGAAGCCCTCGCGCCCCGCGCTGCGGAAGGGGTAGGGGTGGAAGGCGCGGACCTCGCGCGGGGTGGTGCGCAGGGTGGTCGCGAAGAGCGCGCCGGTCGTCTCGATGACCTGGATGACGCCGGCGTTGTCGGTGCCCTCTTCGAGGACGATCTCGAAGGGCACGTAGGCGTCCTTCGCCCGGCCCGCCAACTGCCCCGCGTACGCGATGAGATCCTCCGCGATGTGTGTCGCCGTCGTCCGGCAGCTCCACTCCACCCGGCCGGCCGGCACCCCCTCCCAGTCCCGGTCCACCGCCGTCCGCAGCAGCGCCACGGCGCTCTCGACGGCCTCGGTCACGCGTTCCCCACCCATGTCGGTCATGCGGGCAGGCTAAGCGGCCCTGACCCGTCAGGGCGACAGCATTTCCAGCTCGGCGGCGAGGTTGTAGCGGGCCGTGGCCTCCCACTCCGCCTGCCCGTACGGCGTCCTGAACAGCCGCGGAAGCTCCAGGAGCTGGCGCAGCACCGCGGCCCGGCCCTCGCGGAAGGCGTCGCTCGGCACGAAGCCGTACTCCTCGCGTACGGCGGCCGTGTAGGCGGCGTACGCCTTCGGCGGAGCCGCCAGGATCGCCAGGTCCGCGTCGCACAGCACCTGGCCGTCGCGGTCGCCGTCGGCCGGGTCGTGGGTGACGGTGAGACGGACGAGCCGGGCGACCTCGCCGGTCCGTGCCTGCGGCAACCCGGCCTCGGACAGGGCGCGTTCGGCGATCCGCGCCGACCGCTCCTCGTTCTCGGAGCGCTCGGGCAGATACACCGCGTCGTGGAACCAGGCCGCGAGGCGGACCACGTCCGGGTCGTCGGCGTACTTCTCCAGTACGTCGACGTGGTCGAGGACCGCGGTGAGGTGCGCGAGCGTGTGGTACCGCCGCTGCGGCTCCTGCCAGCGGGCGAGGAGGTCGTCGGCGTACGGGGCGGGGTCGGGTCCGGTGGATCCGGCGCCCCTGGCTGCTTCCAGGGCGTGGACGAAACGGGTGCGCAGGGCGTCGAGATCGGCCATGGGTCCATTCTCCCCCGCCCGCCCCCTGCGCGGCCGGGGCGTCGGCCTCTAGCGTGTGGCGTCATGACTTCTGCTGACGTACGCGACCCCGAGCTGCCCGGACTCCTCCTGACCACCGAGCGCGACGCGCTGATCCCGCTGCTGCGGTCCCGGCCCGACGCGGACTTCGCCCTGCCGACCGCCGGGTGTCCGGGCTGGACCGTACGGGACACGCTCGCGCACTGTTCGTCCGCGCTGACGCGGGTGGTGGAGAGCCGCTTCGAGAAGGGCGTGTTCTCGCCCGAGTGCAACGACCGGGACATCGCCGAGCGCGCCGACTGGAGCAACGCGCGGGTCGTCGACGAGCTGGAGCGCGGCATGACCGAGGCGGGCCCGGTGATCGCGAAGGCGGGCGGGGTGCTGGACCTGGTCGCGGTGGGGGAGTGGGTGCACGGCGGGGACGTACGGGACGTCCTCGGGGAGCCGGGCGCGTACGCCGGGCCCGGTCTGCCGCACGCCCTCGCGCTGCTCGCCCGGATCACCCGGGAGCAGGGGCGGCTGCCGCTGCACGCCGACCTCGACGACGTCGACGAGCCGCTCACGCTGGGAGCGGTGTCGGGAGAGCGGACCCCGGCGCGGTTCATCGGGGACGCCGCCACGCTCGTACGGCTGTACGCGGGGCGGCCGGTGGCGGGGAGGACGTTCGAGCTGGCCGGGGCGGAGGCGGCGGAGCTGAACATCTTCGGCTGAGATCTCCCCCGGGCGGGGCCGATCTTGTCGCGGGCGCGGCGGCCGCGGGCGTAGTCTGGAGATTGGACTAGACCTGTAGCCGCCGTTTTTCCTGCCCTTCCACCGCCGACGAATGGGGTCCCATGAGCAAGCGTGCAGTCCTGGAGGTGATCGCCCTCGACGTCGAGGACGCGGTGGCCGCCCAGGCCGGAGGCGCGGACCGCCTTGAGCTGGTCACCGACATGGCGGCCGACGGGCTGACCCCGACGGCCCGGACGTTCGCCGGGATCCGCGGGGCCGTCGACATCGCGCTGCGGGTCATGCTGCGGCTCGCGGACGGCTTCGACGCGGGGGACGTCTCCCGGGTGGTCCGGGCCGCGCGCGAGCTGCGGGAGGCCGGGGCGCGCGAGTTCGTCCTCGGCTTCCTCGACGCCGACGGCGGTGTGGACCTGGGGGCCGTGGAGCGCGTGGTCGCCGAGCTGGACGGGTGCCGCTGGACCTTCCACCGCGCCATCGACCACGCCACCGACCGGGACGCCCTGCGCAAACAGCTGGCGGATCTGCCCGGCCTGGACACCTACCTCACGGCCGGATCCGCGTCCGGCGTGGACGACGGACTCCCCACGCTGCTCGCCGAGGCGGCGCGGCGCGGGGAGCCCGGATACGAACAGCGACTCCTGGTCGGCGGCGGCCTGACCCTCCACCACGTACCCACCCTCCTCACCGCCGGCATCGACGCCTTCCACATCGGCGGAGCGGCAAGACCGGAAGGCTGGCAGCACCCGGTCTCGACGGAGGCGGTGGCGGAGTGGCGCAGGGCGCTGGACGGCGAGGTCGGCCAGGGCCGCCTCTGAACAGGCGCCGCCGGCACCCACCCAGGGGCGCGGGGAACTGCGCGACAAGCCCCCACGACGCACGCTGACTGCTCGGCCCAGAGGCGCCGCGAACCGCTGAACAGGCGCTGCGGACACCCACCCAGGGGCGCGGGGAACTGCGCGAAAAGCCCCCACGCCCCCGCACCCGGCGACGCACGCTGACTGCTCGGCCCAGAGGCGCCGCGCACTGTTGAACAGGCGCTGCCGGCACCCACCTAGGGGCGCGGGGAACTGCGCGACAAGCCCCCACCCGCCGGCACCCGGCGACGTACCCCGAGCGGCACCCGGTATCCCGTGATCACCCCGCGAGTTCCCGCGGCAGCGGCCCCGCGTGGGTCACGATCAGCCCCGACACCGCTCGCGTGAGCCCGACGTACAGGCGTCGCAGACCCGTGCGCTCGTCGGGCTCGCCGTCCACCACCGCCTGCGGCTCGTCCAGGACCACGTAGTCGTACTCCAGACCCTTGGCGAGGGACGCGGGGACCAACGTCAGGCGGGTCTCCTCGGTCGTCTCCTCGCCCGGCGCGAGATACCCGATGCCCGCCGCCGCCAGCGTCTCCGCCAGCACCGGGATCCGGGCATCCGCCGCGATCAGACCGGTCGAGCCCTCGTTGGCCAGCAACTCCTCGCAGGCGGCGACGACTTCCGCCGTGCCGCCGATCTCACGCACCTCGAAGAACCCCGGGTTCTCCCGCACCGACGCCACCGGGGTCAGGCCCGGCGCGATGTGCGGGAGCAGCCGGGAGGCGTACGTGATGACATCCGTCGGCACCCGGAAACCGGCCGTCAGCTCCTCGATCACCCCGTCCGGCTTCCCCAGATGCGCGAGCGCCTCGTCCCAACTCCGGGTCGCCCAGGGCGTGGTGCCCTGTGCGAGGTCGCCGAGGACGGTCGCGGAGCCGGTGGTGCAGCGGCGGCCGACCGCCCGGTACTGCATGGGGGAGAGGTCCTGCGCCTCGTCCAGCACCACATGGCCGAGCGAGTGCGTGCGCTCGACGACGTCCGTCGCCTCGTCGATCAACACCGCGTCCGCGGCCGACCACTTGGCCGACTTCACGGACCGGGCGGGCTTCGCCGCGAGGATCGTCTTCTGCTCGTCCTCGTCGAGGACCCCGTCCGCGTGTGCGGCGAGGAAGTCCGCGTCCGTCAGCAGCCGCAGCACCAGCCTGGCCGGGTCGACGGGCGGCCAGATCTCCTTCACGGCCGCCTTCACCGCGCTGTTGCGGGCCACCGCGTCCTGCACCCGGTCGTCCGGGGCCTCCCCGGAACGCTCCATCTGCACCAGCACGGCGTGCGCGATGCGCTGCGGGAGGGCGTCGCGGGCGGCGCCGTAGCGGATGTCACGGTCCAGCAACTCACCGACGATGTCCTCGAGTTCGTAGGCCGGGACCCGCCACCGCCGCGACCCGCGCACGACGACGACCGGCTCCGTGGGCCGGGTGACGTGCGCGTACACGGCGCGCCGGAGCACCTGGGCCATCCGGGCGTCGCCCTTGATGACCGCCGCGGCCGCCTCGTCGGTGCCCCGCACCTCGACCTTCCCGGCGACCAGGTCGTCGACGGTGGCCTGCTTGACCGCCAGCTCCCCGAGCGCCGGCAGGACCTGCTCGATGTAGTGCAGGAAGGACCGGTTCGGCCCGATGACGAGGGTGCCGGTACGGGCCAGCCGCTCGCGGTGGGCGTAGAGGAGATAGGCGACCCGGTGCAGTCCGACGGCGGTCTTCCCGGTCCCCGGACCCCCCTGCACGCACACGGTCCCACCGAGCCCGGACCGCACGATCTCGTCCTGCTCGGGCTGGATCGTGGCGACGATGTCACGCATCGGGCCGACGCGGGGCCGCTCGATCTCCTGCTGGAGGAGCTTGCTGGTGGTGGCCGCCTCGGCGGGGTCGGAGAGGTGCTCGTCCTCGTACGCGGTGATGTCGCCGCGGGTGTACCCGAAGCGGCGGCGCAGCGCGATGTCCATCGGGTCCTTCTTGGACGCCCGGTAGAACGGCTGCGAGACCGGCGCACGCCAGTCGATCACCATGGGGTCGCCGCCCTGGTCGTGCACATGGCGGCGCCCGATGTAGAAGCGCTCACCCTCCGCGCCCTCGGCCAGATCGACACCGGGCGCGTGCAGATAGTCGAGGCGGCCGAAGAACAGGGGGGTGTCGCTGAGGTCGGCCAGCGCCTTGATGCGCTCCCCGATCTGGCGTTCCAGGATCTGGGCGTTGACCCAGTTCGCGGTCACGTCGCTGATGTCGAGGGACTCGGCGTCCTCACGCATGGCGCGCAGGGCGGCCCGGGACTCGGCGAGGTGGGAGCGTTCGCGGCCGAGGGGGTCGTCGACGGGCGTGGACAAGGGGGTGCCTCCGAAGGTGCTGCGGGCTGCGGTGCTGCGGCATGCCGACCGGTTTCCGTCCGGTCGGCGGCACTCCGGGTGGGAGGCGGGCAAGAGCGGGGATTCTAGAGGGACGGCGGGTGCGAGGGCCAACCGTTTTCCGCGCCCCCTAGGGGATCGCCCCTCGGTCCGCCGGGGGAGACTCCACCCCCAGGGTGTACCCAGGTAGCACAGGAAGTGGGGCCTTGAGGCCGATGCCCTCCTTATGCCTCGGGAGCCACCATGGAGCCATGAGTGCAGCGACCTTCACCCCAGCCCCCGGTCGCCCTTCCGGAGCGACCTCCCTTTCCGACGGCCACGCCGGCCACCGCCTCGGCAACGCCCTGCGCGCGATCCGCGTCTTCGCGGGCGCCGCCTTCGACGTGGTCATACGCGGCGAGTACGCCGAGGAGGCGGGCGTCCGCCGCAGGTAGGACGCCCGGCGGCCGTCAGCCCTCGGTGCCCTTGTCCCCCGCCAGCAGCTCGTCCGCGTCCACGATCCGGTAGGCGTACCCCTGCTCCGCCAGGAACCGCTGCCGGTGCGCCGCGAAGTCCTGGTCGATCGTGTCCCGGGCGACGACGGAGTAGAAGTGCGCCTGGTGCCCGTCCGCCTTCGGCCGCAGCACCCGGCCCAGACGCTGCGCCTCCTCCTGCCGGGACCCGAAGGTGCCCGACACCTGGATGGCGACCGTCGCCTCCGGCAGGTCGATCGAGAAGTTCGCGACCTTCGACACCACCAGCACGCTGATCTCGCCCTGCCGGAAGGAGTCGAAGAGCTTCTCGCGCTGGGCGTTGGAGGTCTCGCCCTTGATGACGGGCGCGTTCAGATGCTCGCCGAGCTCGTCGAGCTGGTCGATGTACTGGCCGATCACCAGGGTCTGCTGCCCGGCGAAGCGCTTGACCAGCGCCTCCGTGACCTTCCGCTTCGTCGCGGTCGTCGCACAGAAGCGGTACTTCTCCTCCTGCTCGGCGGTGGCGTACGCGAGCCGCTCGGAGTCGGTGAGATTGACCCGGACCTCGACACAGTCGGCGGGCGCGATGTACCCCTGCGCCTCGATCTCCTTCCAGGGCGCGTCGAAGCGCTTGGGCCCGATGAGCGAGAAGACATCCGACTCCCGCCCGTCCTCCCGCACCAGCGTCGCGGTCAGCCCGAGCCGCCGCCGCGCCTGGAGATCCGCCGTGAACTTGAAGACGGGAGCCGGCAGCAGATGCACCTCGTCGTAGAGGATCAGTCCCCAGTCCCGGGAGTCGAAGAGCTCCAGGTGCGGATAGACACCCTTCCGCCTGGTGGTGAGCACCTGGTACGTGGCGATGGTGACGGGCCGGATCTCCTTGCGCGTCCCGCTGTACTCGCCGATCTCCTCCTCGGTCAGCGAGGTCCGCTTCACCAGCTCGTGCTTCCACTGCCGGGCCGAGACGGTGTTGGTGACGAGGATGAGGGTGGTGGACTTCGCCTGCGCCATGGCCCCGGCACCGACGAGGGTCTTGCCCGCGCCACAGGGCAGGACGACGACCCCGCTGCCGCCGTGCCAGAAGTTCTCCACGGCCTGCTTCTGATAGGGCCGCAGCGCCCATCCGTCCTCGGCCAGCTCGATCGGGTGCGCCTCGCCGTCGACATACCCCGCGAGGTCCTCGGCCGGCCAGCCCAGCTTCAGCAGGGTCTGCTTGATCTGCCCGCGCTCGGAGGGGTGCACGGCGACGGTGTCGGGGTCGAGCCGGGCACCGACGAGCGGAGCGATCCGCTTCGAGCGCAGGATCTCCTCCAGCACCGGCCGGTCGGTGGTCGTGAGCACCAGCCCGTGCGCGGGGTGCTTGCTGAGCGTCAGCCGCCCGTACCGGTCCATGGTCTCGGCGACGTCGACGAGCAGCGCGTGCGGCACCGGATACCGGCTGTACTGGACCAGAGCGTCGACGACCTGCTCGGCGTCATGCCCGGCGGCCCGGGCGTTCCACAGCCCCAGCGGCGTCACCCGGTAGGTGTGGATGTGCTCCGGCGCCCGCTCCAGCTCCGCGAACGGCGCGATGGCCCGACGGCACTCGTCGGCCTGCTCGTGGTCGACCTCCAGGAGCAGAGTCTTGTCGGACTGGACGATCAGCGGTCCGTTCACCTACGCACTTCCCTTCGGCACGGCCAAACCTCCAGTGTGCCGTACCGCGCGCCGATGCGGCGGGCCCGTCCTGGGCAACCCTGCGCCACCGTCGGCCGTCTGACCGGGCGAGCAGCGCACCGGGCGCGATGTGCGGAGGGTGGGGGCATGACGGGGTTGTCGGTGCGCGGCTGGGCGACCGGGGTGGGGGCCCTGCTGGTGCTGGTGGGCACGGGCACCTGGGTGATGTGGCCGCCCGGGGTGGACGGGCGGCTGTGGGGCGAGGTGCGGCCGGTGATCGAGGCGCGGCTCGCGGCGGACTCGCGGGGGAGCGGGTACGGGGAGACGGTGCCCGGGATCAGGGCGCGGTGGTTCTGCCGGGCGGAAGCGCTCGAGCTGGCCGAGCACGGCGGGCGGGTGCGGGCCGGCGTCAACACGCTGTGCATGGAGTACGGGGCGCGCGACCAGGTGCTGCTGGAGTGCGGTGGCGGGCGGTACCCGCAGGTGGTGCGGCTGGAGCGGGGCCCGGACGACGGCTACCGGGTCGTCTCCCGGGAGGAGCCGCCGGACGGCGCCGGGAACGCGGAGTGGACGGAGGCCCACTTCGGTTTCTTCGCCGAGCACGCGACCGAGGACGCCATGTCGTCGGCGGAACTGGAGGCGGAGGCCCGCGTGTACTTCGGCCTGCCGGAGGACGCCCCGGTCGGCGACTGCTGAGGCCGGCTGTGTCTGCGGCGCCGTCGTGGCTGGTCGCGCCCACGCGGCGGAGCCGCATATCGCGATACGGCCCCGCGCCCCTGGAAGGGCGACTGCGCCGCCTTCCATGGCCTGGTGCTAGTCGTCCGCCAGCTCCGCCACCCCCGTGATCCGGTGCAGCGGATACGTCCGTACCTCGTCCGCCGTGTGGTCGTACGCCGTCACGAAGCCGCCCTCGACGCGGATCGGGGCGATGACGCGCTGGCTGGCGGAGCCCTCGGCGTTGACGTAGCCGATCCACAGGGCCTCGTTGGTGAGGACGGCGGCCTGCATGGTGGCGAGGGTCTCGGCGGAGCTGGTGCGGGGGAGTTCGCCGGTGGTGCCGTGGTCGGGGCTCTCCTTGCGCGGGGTCGTGGAGGCCAGGTCGCCCGCCCGGATCGCGCGGATCGCGGCCGACAGGAGTGTGGCGTCCGGCACCGGCGGGCCGTCCGGGACGGGCTCCGGCGCCGTGCGCGGCGGGGTGCGGTGGGCGTGGGCGCGGGCGATCAGGACGTCGCCCTCGGCGGACTCGGCGGCCGGCGCGAAGCCCATCTGGCGCAGCCCCTCCAGGAGCGCGGCCGGATCGGCCTGGGCCGCCAGGACCGTGGGGGCCAGTCGGCGCAGGCCCAGGCCGGCGGCCCGCTTGTCGGCGAGGATCTCGTTCAGCAGGGCGTCGTCGTCGCAGCGGACATAGGCCGAGGCCGCGCCGATGCGCAGATGGCCGTGTCTGCGGGCCACGTCGTCGATCAGATACGTCAGCGGCTGCGGGACCGGGGTGCGGGAGTGCGCGGCGAGGAAGGCGTGCAGGTCGGAGGCGGCCTGCCCGGCGTCCAGCGCCCGGCGTACCGAGCCCGGCGTGAACCGGTACACCGTCGCCCCGCCCTTCGACTCCACGTCCGCCAGCACGTCGAGCACGTCCGCCAGGTGGCGCTGAAGCGGGCCCGGGGCCACTGCGGTGAGGTCGGCCTGGAGCAGGACATGGTCCAGGGGCTCGGGCAGGAGCGGGGCGAGGAGACGGGCGGCCGCGGCGGAGGCCACGGCCTGCTCGGTCGGGGAGAGGAGCTCCGCCGGGGGCGCGGTGTGGTGGTGGACGGGCAGCTTGTCGCCGGGGCCCGACGGCTCCTCGCGAGGAGCCCTCGCCGGTGCCGCCCCCCACAGTGCCCGTCCCTGGGCCGACAGCGCTCCGCGTCCCGTGACACCCAGCAGTTCCGCCTCGCTCAGCGCCCACTCGGTGAGCCGTGACCGCAGGTCGTCGTCCCGCTGGGGGCCTCGCAGCGGCCGTTCCCAGCGCAGCCGCGCCTGCACGGACTCCACGGACGGCGAGGCACCCTCCGGGAGACCGGCCAGCAGGGTCAGCACCCGGTGCCGCACCTCCGGGGCGGCGCTGCGGTCCAGGCCCGGGCCCAGCGCGGACAGGGTGCGGTCCTTCGCGTCCCGGCCGCCGACCAGGCCGGCCGTCCGGGTCGCCGTCAGCCAGGCTTCCGCGAGCCGCACCCAGCGTTCGGCCGAGGGCCGCTCCAGCCACTCGTCGTAGGCCGGGGTCGCCGCGTACCGCTCGTCGGCCTCCCCGTCGGAGGCGATCAGACCGGCCGCGTAGGCGAGCTCGACCCAGAACGCGGCGACCGGCTCGGACACGTCCAGCGCGACGGCGGTCCGCTTGAGGTCGCGGACGCTCAGACCGCCGGCCCGCAGCACCACGGGGCCGCCCTCGTCCCAGTCCTTCAGCAGCTCCTCCACCGTCGCCAGCGCGGTGTACGCCTGTCCGGCAGCCGTCGCGTCCACCACCTGCGGACGGTGCGTGGCGACCGGCTCGACGGCCGGCGGCAGCGGTTCGGTGACCCGGTGCGCGAGCCCGCCGCGCAGATGCAGGGCCACCTCCCGCGGCAGTACGACCGTCCCGGGCGCCGTCGGCAGCAGCAGCCCCACGTCCAGGAGCCGCCGCAGCCGGACCGCGGGGTCCGCCGTGACCTGCCCGTACGGCGGCCCCCACACCAGGCGCCGCAGTACCTCCAGGGACTCCTCCGGGAGGCCGGCGAGCAGCGCCGCCATCCGCTCGCGGTCGGTGAACAGCCCGGTCAACGCGGCGACGGCGGTCACCGAGTCGTGCGTCGAGGGCAGCCCGGCCGCGGTCACGATCTCCTGGATCCGGCCCGGCGACATCCCCGCCGTGGCCTCCTGCACCGTCGGCCCGAGCCCCGTCGGCGACGGATGCTGCGGCGAGGGCGCCAGCAGCTCCCGCGCGGTCCGCACCAGCCGCAGCCGCTCGTCCTCGCCCCACACCAGCGCCTGCTCCCGCAGGGTCCCGAGGGCACGCGGCAGCGCTCCGGCGACGGCGGGCGCCCCGGTGTCCCCCGCCAGCAGCCCCAGCAACTCGGCGTACGACGCCGGTTCCCCCGCCACGGCCAGCGCCTCCGCGGTCTGCAACGCGAACCGGTCCAGGCGCTCCAGAGCACGCACGACCGAGGCGCGGGTGCCGGCCCTCGTGGCGAGCTGGGTGAGGTCGGTGGGGACGGGGGTGATGAGATCGGGGCGGGCACGCAGGAGCGCGCCCAGTGAGGCGTCGTCCCGGACGCGGAGAGCCTCTGCGAGGGAGCGGGGCGGTGTGGCCGAGGTGCTCATCCGACCCACGTTAGCGGGTGGGTGCGACGGCGAGGTGCGGGTCCGTGGGTCGGGAGCCGGCCGACGGCACGGCCGCGCGTGGCCACGTCGGCCGCGTCCCGCGCGATACGGTCATCCCCGGGGATTCAACGCGCCGCCCCCCGGAGGGACTTCGTGGGTATCGAGAGCGACCAGGTCGTCTACGAGTATCTGAGCCGCGTCGGGGACGTGGCCCAGCAGCGGCAGTTGCCGTCCGGCACCCGGATGCGCCTGGTCTCGGAGCTGCGCAACGAGATCGACCGGCGCCGGGCGAAGGTGCCCGTGGACAGTCCCGCGGCCGTGCGCCGGATCATCGCCCGGCTCGGCAGCCCCGACGACGTCGTCAGCGCGGCCGGGGGTACCTCCTCGGGGGGAGGCACGGCCGACGCCGTACCGCAGGCCCGGGCCACCCCGGCCCCCACCGCCGTACCCGCGCAGCGGGACCGGGACACCGGCACCCCCCGCCCCAAGGGGCTGCGCCGTATCGTCCCCGTCCCCAAGCCGCGTCCCGCCGAGACGGTGGACGAGGCACCCGTGCCGCCCCACCTCGCCAGCGAGGCCGAGATCGGGAACAGCGCGCTCCAGCCGGACTGGTGGCGCACGGACAGCACCCCGTTCGGGGTCGGGGAGAGTCTCCCGGCGGGGTTCGTCGGCGGTGTGGAGATCCCGGAGCTGCTCAAGCCGCCGCCGCGCGAGCAGGAGCCGAAGCCGGTCGTCGAGAAGGCGCCGGAAGCCGGGCCCGCGACTGAGGCCGGGGTCGAGGCCGACGAGGTCCCCGTCACGCGCCGCCGGCTGCTCTCCCTCCCCAGGGGCAAGTGGACCAACCCTCTCCTGCTGATCGCCGCGGGTCTCCTCGTCGTGGGGTCGGTCCTCGGCAACCTCGTCGTCCTTCTCCTCGGCTGGCTCATCGCCTACGCCTCGCGGCGGCTGACCGAGGCGGAGACCAAGTGGGCGGTGATGTTCCTGCCGGGCCTGGCGCTCACCGCCGGGGTCGTGTGGCTGTGGGGCCGCACCGAGGGCCGCTGGGGCGACCCCATCGTCAAGGGGCACATGAGTGACGCGATCGCCGACACCTGGCCGTGGGTGATCCGGGGCGCGGCCGTCGCGTCGGCCCTGTTCCTCGTCTGGCGATCCCAGAGGCAGCGGTAGGACGGTCGTACCGGCTGGGCACAATGGCCCATATGGCCACTGCACCCATCTCCGCCCCGACCGTCGGCTTCGACCTCGACATGACCCTCATAGACTCCCGCCCCGGCATCCGGGCCTGCTACCTGGAACTGTCCGAGCGGACCGGGACGTACATCGACGCCGACCTCGCGATCACCCGGCTCGGGCCCCCGCTGGCGGAGGAACTGGCCCACTGGTTCCCGGCGGACGAGATCCCGGCCATGGCCGACCTCTACCGGTCGCTGTACCCGGCCATCGCGATCACCGCGACGCCCGCCATGGACGGCGCCCGTGAGGCGATCGCCGCCGTGCGGGCGGCCGGTGGGCGGGCGATCGTCGTGACCGCGAAGTACGAGCCCAGCGCCAAGCTGCACGTGGAGCACCTCGGCCTCGACCCCGACGCGGTGATCGGCGACCTGTGGGCCGAGCAGAAGGCGGTGGCGCTGCGCGAGCACGGCGCGAGCGTCTACGTCGGCGACCACCTCGGGGACGTACGCGGCGCCCGGACCGCCGGGGCGCTCTCGGTCGCCGTGGCCACCGGCCCGTGCAGCGCGGCGGAGTTGACCGCGGCCGGCGCGGACGTGGTCCTCGCCGACCTCACCCGGTTCCCGGACTGGCTCGCCGGCTACCGTCCGGCCCGCGCCTGACGCCGCCCCGCCGCGATCGACTGGAACACACCCGCGCCGGCGAGCAGGAAGCCGACGCCCATCAGCATGCTCAGTCCGAACATGTACGTCGGAAAGGGCGTCGTTCCAAGAAGCAGCGGGGCCACGGTGACGAGTGTGGCCACCGTACCGATGAAGAACACGATGGCTCCGGCACGGATCAGTCGGTCACCGGGCGCGGCGGAATTCGTTTGGGTTTTGTCACGCACCGGACCAGGGTAGTTCCCTGCCCGAAGGAACAACCGGGCGACGTCTTGTCACCGGCCTGAAGACCATTAGCCTTGGTACCGGCGGGTCCCGACGACCCGCCCCAGTGCTATCAAGAGCCGTTTCAGAAGCAGTTTTCCGACGAGTACGAGGACGAGGAACAGACGTGCCTACCGGCAAGGTCAAGTGGTTCAACAGCGAGAAGGGCTTCGGCTTTCTCTCCCGCGACGACGGCGGTGACGTCTTCGTCCATTCCTCGGTCCTCCCCGCCGGAGTCGAGGCCCTGAAGCCGGGCCAGCGAGTGGAGTTCGGGGTCGTCGCCGGGCAGCGCGGTGACCAGGCCCTTTCCGTAGTCGTCCTCGATCCGACCCCGTCGGTCGCGGCCGCGACCCGTAAGAAGCCGGACGAGCTGGCCTCCATCGTCCAGGATCTGACGACCCTTCTCGAGAACATCACACCGATGCTCGAAAGGGGCCGTTACCCCGACAAGGCCGCCGGCGGGAAGATCGCGGGCCTGCTGCGAGCCGTCGCCGACCAGCTCGACGTATAGAACTGCTGGATTTCTAAGGGAAAGCCAGTGCATTCGGGCCGAGGGGCGGCACCAGCCCCTCGGCCGCCGCACGTGTGAGGAGCCCCCGCACCGCCGCATAGCCGTCGACGCCGAGATCATGGGTGAACTCGTTGACGTACAGCCCGATGTGCTGGTCGGCGACGGCGGGATCCATCTCCTGGGCGTGCTCCATGACATACGGGCGGGAGATCTCGGGGTCGTCCCAGGCGGCGCGCACCGATGTACGGATGGAATCGGCCAGGTTCGTCAGCGTCCGCTCGCCCAGTGACCGCTTGGCGATGATGGCGCCCAGCGGGATCGGCAGCCCGGTGCTGTTCTCCCAGTGCTCGCCCATGTCCGCGAGCTTGTGCAGCCCGTAGTTCTGGTACGTGAAGCGTGCCTCGTGGATGACGAGCCCCGCGTCGACCTTCCCGTCCCGCACGGCGGGCATGATCTCGTGGAACGGCATGACGACGATCTCGCCGACACCGCCGGGGATCGTGTCCGCGGCCCACAGCCGGAACAGCAGATACGCCGTCGACCGCTCGCTGGGCACGGCGACGGTACGGCCCGTCAGATCCCCCGGCCCGCGGGTGAGCACCAGCGGCCCGCAGCCCCGCCCCAGCGCGCCGCCGCACGGCAGCAGCGCGTACTCGTCGAGGACGTACGGCAGTACGGCGTAGGACACCTTCAGCACGTCGAACTCACCGCGTTCGGCCATGCCGTTGGTGAGGTCGATGTCCGCGAACGTCACGTCGAGCGCGGGCGCGCCGGGGACGCGGCCGTGGGCGAGGGCGTCGAAGACGAAGGTGTCGTTGGGGCAGGGGGAGTACGCGATCTGCATCGGTTCACCGGTCATGTGGGTTCCAACTCTCCAGTACGGGCGCGAGCTTCCCGAAGCCGTCGGTCAGTGCGGCGAGGGCGTCCGGAATCCGCCAGGCGGCACGGTCGCGGGGCCCGACCGGATTGGACACGGCCCGCACCTCCAGCACCGGCACCCCGTGCAGGGCGGCGGCCTCGGCGACCCCGAACCCCTCCATGGCCTCGGCGAGGGCGGTGGGGTGCCGCTCGCGGAGCGCGGCCGCGCGGGCGGCGGTGCCGGTCACGGTGGAGACGGTGAGCACGGCGCCGCGGCGGGCTCCGGTGGCGGCCACGGCGTCCCGGACGAGTGCTTCCGGGGGGCGGTGGGTGACGGTCCCGAACCCCAGCTCGGTCACCGGCACGAAGCCCTCGGCGGTCTCGGCGCCCAGATCGGCCGCGGTGATCTCGTCGGCGACGACGAGCGAACCGACGGGGGCGTGGGGCACGAAGCCGCCGGCGATCCCGGCGGAGACGACGAGGCCGTAGGGGGTGCCTGCCAGCGCGGTGGCCGTGGCGGCGGCGGCGAGGGCGGGACCGACCCCGACGGCGACGACGTCGACCGCCGCCCCGTCAAACGCCCGGGCCACCGCGTCCCGTTCGACCGGGACCGCGGTGGCCACGAGGATGCGCATCGACGTCGCGGCGCTTACGCGTTGTCGTTGACGAGCTTGAAGTTCCAGACGCCCTCGAAGGCCTTGCTGGCTCCCGTGGACCCGGGCTTGTCCTGCTGGACGACGCTGATGTACAGCTGCTTCGGCGCGGCCTGACCCTGCTGGCTGGCGAAGAGGTCGACGCCCTGGAAGGAGTAGTACGTCGTCTTGTAGACGTCGGTGACCTGCTGGCCGTTGATCCACAGCGCCCAGCCGGTGTCCGCGATCTCCGGGTCGACACCGATGCGCAGGGTCTCGCTCTGCGGGACGTCGATCGAGTCGGACGCCTTCTTCAGGGCGCACTTGGTGGCCTTCTCCTGGCCCAGGTTGTCGCCGTCCTCCCAGCACTCGGCCTCGGCGCTCACCGAGTTCTTGCCGACCGTGACGGTGGCGCGCGGCGTCGGCTTGTCGCACGCCGACAGGACGAGCAGTCCGGCGGAAACGGCGCCGGCGGCGGCGACAACGCGGCGGCGTCGCACAGCGGATTGCATCGTGGTCATGGCGGAAGGCTATAGGGCGGTACCGGCCGTCCCGTTACGCGGGGTGCGGCGTGCCGTGCGTTAGGCCACGCGCGCGCGGGAAGAGCCGCCCTGGCGGGCCGAGCGCAGCAGGCCCTTCACCGTCGCCAGCCAGCCCACGGCGACGATCGCGGCGGCCACCGACAGGCCCAGGGAGCCGTTGAGGGGCATCACGATGCCGACGGCGCCGCCGAACACCCAGGACACCTGGAGCAGGGTCTCCGAGCGTGCGAAGGCCGATGTACGGACCTGCTCGGGCACGTCCCGCTGGATCAGCGCGTCCAGGCACAGCTTGGACAGCGCCTGCGCGAACCCGGCGACCGCGGCGAGGACCGCGACCAGGAACGCTCCGAAGAAGATCGCGGCGGTGATCGCGATGCCCAGGACGAACGCGACGACCGTCACGATGATGATCTCCGGAGCCCGCTGGCGCAGCGCCGCCCCCACCGCCGTGCCCAGCGCGTTGCCCACACCGGCCGAGACGACCACGATGCCCAGCGACACCGCGGCGCTCTGCCCGGACAGCGGGTGCTCGCGCAGCAGGAACGCCAGGAAGAAGGTCAGGAACCCGGAGAGGAAGCGCAGACCGGCGTTGGCGCCCAGCGCGTGGGTGACGGCGATGCCGACCGTGCGCAGCCCGGGTCGCTTGACCGGCCGCCGGTGCGGCCCGTGGAGGTGGTCCTCGTCGGCGGCGAGCAGGGCGATGTCCTCGCCCTTGGCCGAGTCGACCTTCGGCGGCAGGGTGAAGGACAGGAACGTCCCCGCGATGAAGATCACGAAGGCGCCGTAGAGAGGCCAGCGCGGGCCCAGCGACTGCAGTCCCGCGGCGATCGGCGCGGCGATGCCGGTCGCGAGGAGCCCGCCGAGGGTGACCCGGGAATTGGCCTTCACCAGGGAGAAGCCGGGTGGCAGGAGACGGGGCACCACGGCGCTTCTGACCACGCCGTACGCCTTGGAGGACACGAGGACCCCGAGGGCCGCCGGATACATCTCGATGCTGCCGGTGACGACCGCCCCGGACAGCACCAGCGCCAGCAGGGCCCGGGCGAGCATCGCGCCCGCCATCGCGGCGCGGCGGCCGTGCGGCAGGCGGTCCAGGAGCGGGCCGATCACCGGGGCGAGGACCGTGAAGGGCGCCATGGTGATCGCGAGGTAGAGGGCGACACGCCCGCGGGCCTCGTCCGTGGGAACGGAGAAGAAGACCGTGGAGGCGAGCGCGACCGTGATCATCACATCGCCCGCGCCGTTCACACCGTGCAGCTCGATCAGCTTGCCCAGACCGGACTCCCCGGCCCCGTGGGCGTGCGTGGCCTTGCGGATGCCTCGGGCGGGTCCGGTGACCGGGAAGTGCAGGGCGCGTCCGACCGAGCGGAAGGAGCCGCGCACCCGGCCCGTGCCGTTGCGTCGGCTGCTCCCCTTGATCCCTTTGGCCCCACCGATCCCGGTGGCTCCTTGGGGTGTCTTCGCGGCTGCCACGACGTCATAGTGCCCCGACTGAGGCGTTCGTAGTGCGGTTACCGCGCGTATGGACGCGCATTCACGGACTTGCCGTGGCCATACCGAGACCGGTGCGGGGGTGCCAAACGTCCCGTCGGTGTAGGCCGAGCGCACGCGAGCAGGTAGCGTGCGTATCTCAGCCATCTTGCACAATGGATGGCACAGGTGCGCCCGAGCGTGAGCGGGCGCGGACGTTGACGCGGTCCCCGGGTCCGCTCCGTCCGCCACCCTCGCCCCCGGCGTACGCACCTACAGTGACGGCGTAGGAGAGAAGCGATACCTGTGAGCGCAGCGACCACGCGAAGCCGCACCCCCGACCGCCTGTGCGCCGAGGCCGTCGACCTCGCACGCACCGCAGCCGAGGAGGCGGCGGCGCCCGGCGTCGTCGGTGAGCACGCGGGACTCGAGTCCGAGGGCGACCGTGTCGTCACGCACTTCTTCGAGTGCAAGGAGCTCGGCTACCGGGGTTGGCGCTGGGCCGTCACGGTGGCGCGGGCATCCCGCGCGAAGATCGTGACGCTCGACGAAGTCGTACTGTTGCCGGGCCCGGACGCCCTGCTGGCCCCCGAGTGGGTGCCGTGGAGCGAGCGCCTGCGCCCGGGCGACATGGGCCCCGGCGACCTGCTCCCCACCGACGCCGAGGACCTCCGCCTGGAACCCGGCTACTCCGGCGAGGACGAGCCGGTCCCGAGCTCCGCAGTCTCCGAGGAGATGGCCGAGCTGGTGGAGGCGGAGGACGCGGAGGTCACGGCCGGTACGCCGTCGAACCTCCCCATGGCGCCGACCCGGGGTTCGATCGCCTCGGTCGCCGAGGAACTGGGCATGCGCCGGGCCCGGGTCCTGTCCCGCTACGGCCTGCACACCGCCGCGGACCGCTGGGACGAGTCCTACGGCGCCAAGACCCCGATGGCGCAGGCGGCCCCCGCGACCTGCGTCAGCTGCGGCTTCCTCCAGCCGATCGGCGGCTCCCTCGGCCAGGCCTTCGGCGTCTGCGCCAACGAGTTCGCCCCGGCGGACGGCCGCGTGGTGTCCCTGTCGTACGGCTGCGGCGGCCACTCCGAGGCGGCGATCATGCCGAAGCCCCCGCGCCCGGCGGCCCCGGTGATCGACGAGACCAAGGTCGACCCCTTCCCCCTGCGCCCGGCCCCGGACTCGGGCTCGGTCCCGGATATCTCGGACGAGGCAGCGGCGGAACTGGGCCACTCGTAGGCCTGCGGCCGGCTTCCATCCGTTTGGCTTCGAGCACGGGAGTCTGGGGACGGGACTGACGCCGTCCCGAGCCCCCACCCACCCGCTGAGGGCTTCGCCGCTCAACGCCGGGCCAGGCATCTCGGCCCGTCCGGCGTTTGAGGACGAGGCCCGTTCAGGGCCGACAGCGGGGGTCTGGGGGCGCAGCCCCCAGGGACGGGACGGGTAGGGGCGGCGGGGGCGAGACCGTGTTCCGCAGCGGCTTCGCCGACGGCCCGCGTGCCGTCCTGGCCGCACACGGCCTCCCCGATCTACGATCCCCTCTCCTCGCGGTACCTTCGACCCCACGCCGACGAGGAGAGTGTTGAACGTGAGCAAGTTCGTGCGGCCCGCAGCCGAGGGAGCCGACCCGTTCGGGACCGCCCGTCTCAGGCGGGGGGTGCTCGACGCCTGGGTGGCCAGCCCCGCCCGGTTCCGTGAGGACGCCAACGCCGAGGAGGACCTCGCCCTCGGCGGCTACCGGGACCGGCTGGTCGTCGAGCTCGCCCAGAACGCCGCCGACGCCGCCGCCAGGGCCGGCGTGCCCGGACGGCTCCGGCTCACCCTCCGCGACGGCGTCCTCGTCGCCGCCAACACCGGCGCACCCCTGGACGCGACCGGCGTCGAGTCCCTCTCCACCCTGCGCGCCTCCGCGAAACGCGACACCGCCGCCATCGGCCGCTTCGGCGTCGGCTTCGCCGCCGTCCTCGCCGTCACCGACGAGCCCGCGGTCGTCGGCCGCCACGGCGGCGTCCGCTGGTCCCTCTCCGAGGGCCGGGAGCGGGCCGCCGACGTCGCCCGCCACAGCCCGGGACTGGGCGACGAGATCCGCCGGCGCGACGGTCACATCCCGCTCCTGCGTCTCCCGTTCGCCGCCGAGGGCACCGCCCCGGACCCGTACGACACGGCCGTCATCCTGCCCCTGCGCGACCCGGCCGCCGGCGACCTCGCCGAGCGCCTCCTGAACGCCGTCGACGACGCCCTGCTCCTCGCCCTCCCCGGGCTGGAGGAGGTGGTGATCGAGACGGACACCACCCGGACCCTGCGCCGCCGCACCGAGGACGCCTTCACCGTCGTGGAGGACTCGCGGGAGGGCGTGACCCGGTGGCGGGTCGCCGCCTCGAACGGGCCACTGACCGCCGAGCTCCTCGCCGACCGTCCCGTAGAGGAGCGGCTGCGGCCGCACTGGTCGGTCACCTGGGCCGTCCCCGCCGACGCCGACGGCACCCCGGCCCGCCCCCGCACCAGCCCTGTCGTGCACGCCCCCACGCCCAGCGACGAGCCGCTCGGTGTGCCCGCGCTGCTCATCGCCTCCTTCCCGCTGGACCCCACCCGCCGGCACGCGGCGCCCGGTCCGCTGACCGACTTCGTGGTGCAGCGCGCGGCGGACGCGTACGTCGAACTGCTCGCCGCGTGGCGGCCGGTGACCGCCGGCATCATCGACCTCGTGCCCGGCCCGCTCGGCAGGGGCGAGCTGGACGGGGCCCTGCGGCAGGCGATCCTGGAGCGGCTGCCCCGGACCGCCTTCCTGCCGCCGGCCCTGCCCCCCGAGCAGGACGACGACCTGCCCGAGGCCCTGCGCCCCAGGGACGCGGAGGTGGTGGAGGGCGCCGGCGCCGACACCGTGCGCGTCCTCGCCGAGGTCCTCCCCACGCTCCTCCCCGCCGGACTCGAACGCCGGGTCGAACTGCGCACTCTCGGCGTCGCCCGGCTTCCGCTGACCGACGCCGTCGACCGGCTGGCCGGGCTGGAGAAGGAGCCGGGCTGGTGGCGCAGCCTGTACGACAGCCTCGCGGGGGTGGACCCGGACCGGCTGTCCGGCCTTCCGGTCCCGCTCGCCGACGGCCGTACCACCATCGGCCCCCGGCAGGTCCTCCTGCCCACCGCCGACAGCGCCGTCATCGACCCGGAGGTGCTCGCCCGGCTCGGCCTCAAGGTCGCCCACCCGGACGCCGCGCACCCCCTGCTGGAGAAGCTCGGCGCGCTGCCCGCCTCCCCGCGTGCGGTGCTGACCACCCCGCAGGTGCGGGCCGCGGTCGCCGCGTCGCTGGACGACGACGGCGGGGCGTGGGAGGAGGACACCCTCGACGCGGAGGAGCTGGCCGACACCGTCCTGGCTCTCGTCCGGGACGCGGGCCTCGAGCCCGGCGACGAGCCCTGGCTCGGTGCGCTCGCCCTGCCCGACGAGGACGGCGAACCGGCGCCCGCCGGTGAACTCGTCCTCCCCGGCAGCCCGTTCGCGCAGATCATGCGCGAGGGGGAACTCGCCACCGTGGACGCCGAGCTGGCCGAGAGGTGGGGCGAACAGCCGCTGGCCGCCTGTGGCGTGCTCGCCACCTTCGCGCTGGTCCGCGCCACCGACGTGGTCCTGGACCCGGACGAACTGGAGCCGCGCGACGGGGACTTCGCCGAGCCGGACGACGCGGGCCTGCTGGACGCCGTGGACGTGTGGAGCGAGGACATCCTCGACCGCTTCCCCGACTCGCCGGTCCCGCCGGTCGCCACGGAACTGATCGCCGTACGCGATCTGGACCTGGTGGACGAGGAGTGCTGGCCGCAGGCGCTCGCCCTGCTCGCCCGGCCGCCGCTGCGGGACGCGCTCACCCAGCCGGTGCGGATCCTGCTGCCGGACGGCACCCATGAAGTCGTACGGCCCTACACCGCATGGTGGTTGCGGGGGCACCCGGTGCTCGACGGCCGTCGCCCGGCCGGTCTGCTCGCGGCCGGCGGGGACCCGCTGCTGCGGGGCCTGTACGAGGAGGCGGACGCGGCCGGCTTCGACGACGAGCAGGTGCTGCGGGCGCTCGGTGTGCGGACGTCGGTGGCCGCGCTGCTGGAGGAGCCGGGTGGGGCGGCGGAGCTGCTCGACCGTCTCGCCGACCCCTCGCGTGAGGTGACGGGGAGCCAGCTGCACGCCCTCTACGGCGCGTTGGCCGATCTGGACCCCGAGCAGGTGACCCTGCCCGACGAGCTGCGGGCCGTCGTCGACGGGCGGGTCGAGGTGGTGGAGGCGGCCGGTGCCGTGGTCGTCGACTCACCCGACCTGCTGCCCTTCACCGCGGGCATGCCGCTGCTGCCGGTGCGGCCGGCGCGCGCCGCCGAGCTGGCGGAACTGTTCCAGGTGCGGCGGCTGAGCGAGTCGGTCACCGGGTCGGTGGACTCCGAGGGCGCCGAACACGACGTACCGGAGCCGGTGCGGGTACTGCTCGGGTCGCGGACGCCGACGACGTACGTCGAGCACGAGGAACTCGTCGTGGACGGCGTGGAGTTGGACTGGCGGCTGACCAACGACGGTGTCCTGCACGCCTCGACGCTCGAAGGCGTCGCCGCCGGACTCGCCTGGGCGGCGGGGCAGTGGCCGCGTCGTTTCGAGGTCGCCGCGCTGCTCGAAGACCCGTCACGAACAGCGGAGTTGGCCCGCGACCGGTGGTTCGACTGATCTGTGCGGGTGATCTTCGAAAAGCTCGCACAAATTTCTCACCATCCGTACAACCATTCACTCGCGTCACGAATCTGATCACATGAGTCAACAGACTCCTTGATCACTTGGGCCCCGACGTGTAGGCGATCGCCGTGGGGGACGACGACCGTCGGGGCCCCTTTCTCCACACGGGGAACGCATGCGTATTCGAGCCATCGGGGCTGCCGTCACCGGCGCCCTGGCCCTTTCCGCCTTCGCTGTGCCTGCCGCGCAGGCGGACGGCAGCCTGGGCGATACCAAGATCACCAAGGTCGTCGTCGACGGCGACAACAAGGTGTCCATCGGCACCTCGGCCGCGAAGACCATCAAGGTGAGCGTCACGGCCACGGACGACTCGGGCATCGCCGGCGCCCAGGAGTTCTCTCTCGAGGGACCCGGCTACGGCTTCCTGACCACCGGCAAGCCGACCTGCACGGCCGTCAGCTCCACCACCTCGACCTGCACCGCGTCGGTGACGGTGGACCCGAAGACGGACTACCTCGACAACGCCAGCGCCGGCACGTGGTACGTCAACGCGTGGATCGACGCCAAGGACGACGACTACATCTGGACGGAGAAGGCCGGGTCCTTCAAGTTCCAGCGCGCCGCCAAGCTCACGGCGAACGCCTCGCCGGAGCCGGTGAAGAAGGGCAAGACCATCACGGTCACCGGCAAGCTGACCCGGGCCGACTGGGAGGCCTACCCGCTTCCCAAGTACGTCAACTACGCGAGCCAGTCGGTGAAGCTGCAGTTCCGCAAGAAGAGCTCCAGCACGTACACCACGCTCAAGACCATCAAGTCGAACTCGTCGGGCAACCTGAGCACCACCGTCACGGCGTCGGTCGACGGCTACTTCCGCTACTCCTTCGCGGGCACGACGACCACCGTGGCGGTCAACGCCACCGGTGACCTCATCGACGTGCAGTAAGCGACAGCGGTCCCCGCACCACCCCACCGGGTCCCGGCGTGTCCGGGGCCCGGTACCTCCCACATTCTCTTCCTTGAGGAAACACATGCGTATTCGCGCCACCGTGGCCGCCGTCTCCGGCGCCCTGGCCCTGTCCGCCCTCGCCGTGCCGGCCGCGCAGGCCGACGAGCGGGTTCCCGTCGGCGTCTCCGCCGCGCACGAGGCCGCCGCGGCCGCCACCGGCAAGTCCGCGTTCGCCGCCGCCGCGGAGGGCACGCCCTACGCCCTCGACGCCTCCTTCTCCAACGTGAAGGTCAACAAGGGCAAGAACATCGTGGTCGGCACCACCAGCGTGGTGAAGGTCCCGGTCTCCTTCACGCTGAACCACGCCGCGGACGTCAACATCTACGCCGACGACTTCTTCGGCGGCGTCGAGCTGTACCGGGGCACGGACTTCTACAACTCCATCTGGTGGTTCGACAGCGGCAACGCGAACTGCACGGACGCCTCCGCGACCGTCGCCAACTGCACGGCCACCGTCGAGGTCGACCCGGCGGACCTGCTGAACGAGGACGCCGGCTCCTGGAAGGCCGCCGGCTTCGCCGTCGCGTTCAACGGCGAGGACCCGGAGAACCCGAACCTGGACAACGTCGGTGTCGCCGTGACCGACAAGACCAACGCGTTCAAGGTGCAGCGTCTCTCCAAGCTGACGGTCAACGCCTCGCCGGAGCCGGTGAAGAAGGGCAAGACCATCACGGTCACCGGCAAGCTCTCCCGCGCCAACTGGGACACCGCCAAGTACGCCGGCTACAGCAGCCAGTCGGTGAAGCTCCAGTTCCGCAAGAAGAGCGCCAGCACCTACACCACGGTCAAGACCATCAAGTCGAACTCGACCGGCAACCTGAGCACCACCGTCAAGGCCTCTGCCGACGGCTACTTCCGCTACTCCTTCGCGGGCACCACGACCACCCCGGCGGTCAGCGCCACGGGTGACTTCGTCGACGTGAAGTAAGCAGAGCCCCTACGACGCCGGTCCCGGAAGCCGTCCGGGGCCGGCGTTCGTGCTTGGTCATGCGGAGCCCAACGGATTCCCTCGGAATCTCTCCAAGATTCAAGCATTGTGCAGGCAAGGACAAAATCCGAACCCACCCGTACAACTCACCCCGGGTGTCACGGATCTGATCGCGTGAGTCAACAGACTCCTAGATCACTTCTCCCCCTGGGGAACGCACATGCGCAACAGAGCCACTCTGGCCGCCGTCTCCGTCGTGACCGGCGCCCTGGCGCTCACCGCCCTCGCCGTGCCGGCCGCGCAGGCCGCCACCACCGCCGGGCCCGCCGTCACCTTCTCCGAGCTCAAGGTGAACAGCGGAAAGAACATCGTGGTCGGCACCACGACCCAGGTCACGGTCTCCGCGACGTACACCGTGACCAAGCCCGCGACCCTCGCCGCGAGCTCCTTCCAGACCGGCCCCGTTCTCTACCGCGGCGACACTCTCGGTGTGAACTCCGACGACCTCCTCCTCGGCGACAACCCCGGCACCTGCACGGCGTCCTCCTCGACGGTCCTGAAGTGCACGGCGAAGATCCAGTTCCGTCCGGACTCCACCGCAGAGGAGGGCGGCCTCGTCAACGCCGAGGCGGGCAGCTGGAAGCTGGGCGCCCTCGCGGCCGACGACAACGGCGGGCTCACCTGGCAGTCCGGTTTCGGCACCACCAAGCTCCAGCGCAGGTCCACCCTCACGGTGAACGCCTCGCCCGAGCCGGTGAAGAAGGGCAAGACCATCACCGTCACCGGCAAGCTGTCCCGCGCCAACTGGGAGACCAACAAGTACGCGGGCTACGCGAGCCAGTACGTCAAGCTCCAGTTCCGCAAGGCGGGCACGACCACCTACACCACGGTCAAGACCGTCAAGACCAGTTCCACCGGCACCCTCAGCACCACGGTCACGGCCTCGGCCGACGGCTACTACCGCTACAGCTTCGCGGGCACGACCACGACCCCGGCAGTGAGCGCAACGGGCGATTACATAGACGTCCAGTAAACCCACCCAGGGGCGCGGGGAACTGCGCGACCAGCCCCCACGGCGCGTCACCCGGCACGCAACAGCCGCCCCCCACCCACCCCCCGGCTCCAGCCCAGCGCTAAGCGGCCACGCGGCGGTCGACCAACTTCCACGTCAACTCCAGGACGGCCGCCGCCACCACCGAGATGCCCACCGCGATCCACGGCATCGTCACCCCCACCAGCTTCAGCGCGAAGAAGTCCTGCAGCCACGGCACCACCAGCACCAGCAGGAACCCCGCGCCCATCGACGCCACCAGCGCCGCCCGCCACCAGGTGTAGGGCCGGGCGATGATGGCGAGCACCCACATCGAGATCAGGAACAGGGTCAGCGTGGCGACGCTCGTCTCCGCGTCCAGCGCGCCCTCGCCCGTGTAGTGGTGACGGGCGATCAGATAAGTCACGAAGGTCGCGATCCCGGCCAGCAGCCCGCCGGGGATGGCGTACCGCATGACCCGCCGCACGAAGTGGGGTTTCGCCCGCTCCGTGTTGGGGGCGAGGGCGAGGAAGAAGGCCGGGACACCGATCGTCAGGGTGGACAGCAGCGTCAGGTGCCGCGGCAGGAAGGGGTACTCCACCTGCCAGCACACCACCAGCACCGCCAGCAGGACCGAGTACACCGTCTTCACCAGGAACAGCGTCGCCACCCGCGTGATGTTCCCGATGACCCGGCGCCCCTCCGCGACCACCGAGGGCAGTGTCGCGAAGCTGTTGTTGAGCAGCACGATCTGCGCCACCGCCCGGGTCGCCTCGGAGCCGGAGCCCATCGACACCCCGATGTCGGCGTCCTTCAGCGCCAGGACGTCATTGACCCCGTCGCCCGTCATCGCGACCGTGTGCCCGTGGGACTGGAGCGCGCCCACCATGTCCCGCTTCTGCTGCGGGGTGACCCGCCCGAACACCGTGCCCTCGTCGAGGGCCTTCGCCATGCCCTCCTTGTCGGTGGGCAGGGCGCGCGCGTCGACGGTCGCGCCGGTCAGCCCGAGTTTCCCGGCCACCGCGCCCACGGACACCGCGTTGTCGCCGGAGATGACCTTGGCCCGTACGTTCTGCTCGGCGAAGTACCGCAGGGTGTCGGCCGCGTCGGGCCGCAGCCGCTGCTCCAGGACGACGAGGGCGGTGGCCCGTGAGCCCTGGGCCACCTCCGGCTCGCTCAGGTCCCGCACGGCCCGTGTCAGGAGCAGCACCCGCAGGCCCTGTTCGTTGAGCCGCTCGGTCTCGGCGAGCGCGGGGTCGTCCGCCGCGAGCAGTACGTCGGGCGCCCCCAGCAGCCATGTGCTCGACTCCCCGTTGCCCTCGCTGAGGGTCGCCCCGCTGTACTTGCGGGCGGAGGAGAAGGGCAGCGACTCGGTGCAGCGCCAGTCCTCGGCGTCCGGGTAGGCGTCGATGATCGCCTGGAGGGACGCGTTCGGCCGCGGGTCCGATTCGCCGAGGGCGCCCAGGACCTTGCGTACATACGACTCGTCGCTGCCGTTCAGCGGCCGCAGCTCCGTGACGTCCATGCCGCCCTCGGTCAGCGTGCCCGTCTTGTCGAGGCAGACCGTGTCGACACGGGCGAGACCCTCGATGGCCGGCAACTCCTGGACGAGGCACTGTTTTCGGCCAAGTCGGATGACCCCTATCGCGAAGGCGACCGACGTCAGCAGGACGAGCCCCTCGGGCACCATCGGGACGATGCCGCCGACCGTGCGGGCGATGGACTCCTTGAGGTCGTTGCTCTTGACGACGAGTTGGGTGATGACCAGGCCGGTCGCAGCCGGGATCATCATCCAGGTCACGTACTTGAGGATCGTGGAGATGCCGGAGCGCAGTTCGGAGTGGACGAGGGTGAACCGGGATGCCTCCTCGGCGAGTTGGGCGGCGTACGCCTCACGCCCCACCTTGGTCGCCCGGAACGCCCCGCCGCCCGCGACGACGAAGCTGCCGGACATGACCTCGTCCCCTGGCTGCTTGACCACGGGGTCGGCCTCGCCGGTGAGCAGCGACTCGTCGATCTCGAGACCGTCGGCCTCGACGCACACCCCGTCCACGACGGCCTTGTCGCCGGGCCCGATCTCGATGAGGTCGTCCAGCACGATGTCGGAGGTGCTGACCTCCAGGGCCACCCCGTCCCGCCGTACCGTCGGCCTGGCCTCGCCGATCACCGCGAGGGAGTCGAGGGTCTTCTTCGCCCGCCACTCCTGGATGATGCCGATGCCGGTGTTGGCGATGATCACGTACCCGAACAGGCTGTCCTGGAACGGCGCGACGAACAGCATGATCAGCCAGAGCACGCCGATGATCGCGTTGAACCGGGTGAAGACATTGGCACGGACGATGTCGGCCATCGACCGGCTGCTGCGCACCGGGACGTCGTTGACCTGACCGTTCGCGATCCGCTCGGCCACCTCGGCGGCGGAGAGCCCGGTCGCCGGCGTGGCGGGGACGGGAACGGGATGCACAGGATCGAGTTCGGCGCCCGCGTCGATGTGCGTCATGCGTTCGACGGTACGTGCGGATTTACGGCTTCACACGCCGAGTGGCCGGAAGATCCGACCTGGGGAGGACGGACCGGCGGGGGGAGTGGTGCCGTGGTTGTACGGGATGCCCCTCACTCCGCGGCAGGGGCCTCGTCGTCCTCGGCGGCGGCCGCCGCCCGCTTGATGGCGGTGTCGCGCTTCTTGACGAAGTAGACGCCGTACAGCCCCAGCCCGGTGCCGGCCAGGCAGGTCCACACCCACCAGGCGTGTCCGCGGTCGTCGAACCAGCCGTAGAAGGGGAGCTGGACGAGGAAGAGGACGAACCAGAGGATCGTGCCGCCGATGATGGTCGGCACGATGGGCCCCTCCAGGGGCTCGGGTGCCTCGTGCTTGGGGGTCCACTTCGCCATGGAGCACAGCTTACGAGGCGATCAGTTCTACGCGCGGAGATGGTGGAGCGCCGCCTTATATGTTCATACTGAAACGGTTTGCCTCTGACCACTTCTCATCGTAGGAAACACCAAAACATGTCCACCTCGGCCCCCGCCAAGGTCCCCGCGCCCGATCAGCCGGGTGGTGCGCCCGCATACGGCGCCCTCGACCGTTACTTCAAGATCTCCGAGCGGGGCAGCACGCTCCCCCGCGAGGTCCGCGGCGGTTTCGCCACCTTCTTCGCGATGGCCTACATCATCGTGCTGAACCCGATCATCCTGGGCAGCGCGAAGGACATGTACGGCAACCAGCTCGACAACGGTCAGCTGGTGACGGCCACCTGTGTGACGGCGGCGTTCACCACGCTCCTCATGGGCGTCATCGGCAACGTCCCGATCGCGCTGGCCGCCGGCCTCGGTGTGAACTCGGTCGTCGCGCTCCAGCTCGCGCCCCGGATGTCCTGGCCGGACGCCATGGGCATGGTGGTGCTCGCCGGCTTCATCGTGATGCTGCTGGTCGCCACGGGTCTGCGCGAGCGCGTCATGAACGCGGTCCCCTTCGGTCTGCGCAAGGCCATCAGCATCGGTATCGGCCTGTTCATCATGCTGATCGGCCTCGTCGACTCCGGCTTCGTCTCGCGTATCCCGGACGCCGCCCAGACCACCGTCCCGCTCCAGCTCGGCGGAAACGGCCACCTCGACGGCTGGCCGGTCCTGGTCTTCATCCTGGGCGCCCTGCTCACCCTGGCGCTCATCGTCCGCAAGGTCTCCGGCGCGATCCTCATCTCGATCGTCGCCATGACCGTCGTGGCGATGATCATCGAGGCCGTCGCCAAGGTCCCGTCCTGGGGTCTGACGACACCGGAGTGGCCCGGCAACCCGGTCGCCACCCCCGACTTCGGGCTGCTGGGCAAGGTCAGCCTGTTCGGCGGCTTCGACAAGGTCGGCGTGCTGACCGGCGTCCTGTTCGTCTTCACGGTCCTGCTGTCGTGCTTCTTCGACGCGATGGGCACGATCATGGGCGTCAGCGACGAGGCCAAGCTGACCGACGCCCAGGGCCAGATGCCGGGCATCAACAAGGTCCTGTTCGTCGACGGCCTCGCGGTCGCCGCGGGCGGTGCCAGCTCCTCCTCGGCCACCACCGCCTTCGTGGAGTCCACGGCGGGTGTCGGCGAGGGCGCGCGCACCGGCTTCGCGAACGTCGTCACCGGTGGCCTCTTCACCGTGGCGCTGTTCCTGACCCCCGTGGCCACGATGGTCCCGTCCCAGGCGGCGACCCCGGCGCTGCTCGCGGTGGGCTTCCTGATCCTGTCCAACTCGGTCAGGGAGATCGACTGGGCGGACTACACGATCGCCATCCCGGCCTTCGTGACCATGGTGATGATGCCGTTCACGTACTCGATCACCAACGGCATCGGCATGGGCTTCATCACCTTCGTGGTGCTGCGGCTGGCCGCCGGGCGGGGCAAGGAGATCCCCGCCGCGATGTATGTCGTCGCCGCCGTCTTCGCCTTCTACTACCTGATGCCGGCCCTGGGTCTCACGTGACCCCGTAGAACTTCTCCGTCTCCTCGACGGCGGTCTGGAACCGCTCGTCGAAGTCATCCCGGATGAGCGTTCGGACGACATAGTCCTGGACGCTCATTCCCCTTTTCGCCGCATGGTCACGGAGCCGTTCGAGCAGCTCCCCGTCTATCCGCAGGCTGAGCACGCTGGTCCCCATGAACACGAGGGTCGCGGGCGTCGGCGGGCGGCGTTCACATTCCGCTGCCGTCTCACTCGTACGGGTGATGATCCTGTTTTAGTGGCCCGCCTCACGGGAATCCTCGCGCGCGCCAGCTTGTTTAGCGAGGGTAATGAGTTACGCTAAAGAGATGCCGGACCTTACGCATGGCGACGACGCTGCCGCCGTGAACTCCCTTCGCTCCGCCGTGATGCGACTGTCCCGTCGGCTCAAGCACCAGCGGGTCGACGAGTCGCTGAGCCCCACCGAGATGTCGGTCCTGGGCACCCTCTCCATCTGCGGCAAGGCCACCCCGGGCGAGCTCGCCCGCAAGGAACATGTGCAGCCGCCCTCGATGACCCGCATCGTGGCGCTGCTCGAGGGCAAGGGACTGGTCCGACTCGAGCCGCACCCAGAGGACCGTCGCCAGAAGGTCGTCACGAAGACGGAACAGGCCGAGGCGATGCTCGCCGAGAGCCGCGCCAAGCGCAACGCCTTCCTGGCCACCCTGGTCGACGGACTGGACGAGGACGAGTGGGCCAAACTGCGCGCCGCCGCCCCCGTGCTGGAGAAGCTCGCCCACCTGTAATCCGTCCTGAGGAGGCGAATCCGTTTGAGTACGGGATCCGGAGCAGACTCCGCCCCCGCACCGTCCACCTCTACCCCCGAGGATCCCGCCAGGCCCTCGAAGTCCTCGATGTTCAGCTCCCTGAAGAGCCGGAACTACCGGCTCTTCTTCGCCGGTCAGGTCGTCTCCAACACCGGCACCTGGATGCAGCGCATCGCCCAGGACTGGCTGGTCCTGAGCCTCACCGGCTCCTCGACCGCCGTCGGCGTCACCACCGCACTCCAGTTCCTGCCGATGCTGCTCTTCGGGCTCTACGGCGGTGTCCTCGTCGACCGCCTCCCCAAGCGCCCCACGCTGCTGGTCACCCAGTCCGCGATGGCCGTCACCGGCCTCGCACTCGCCTTCCTGACCCTCTCCGGGCACGTGGAGGTCTGGCACGTCTACCTGGCCGCCTTCGCCGTGGGCCTCGCCACGGTCGTCGACAACCCGGCCCGCCAGACCTTCGTCTCCGAGATGGTCGGCCCCGACCAGCTGCAGAACGCGGTCAGCCTGAACTCCGCGAACTTCCAGTCCGCCCGTCTGATCGGCCCCGCCGTCGCGGGCCTGATGATCACCGGCGTCGGCACCGGCTGGGCCTTCCTCGCCAACGGCCTGTCGTTCGTCGCGCCCATCACGGGACTGCTGCTGATGCGGTCGCGCGAGTTGCACGCGGTCGAGCGGGCCCCGCGCGGCAAGGGCCAGCTGCGGGAGGGGCTCCACTACGTCGCGGGCCGCCCGGACCTGATCTGGACCATCGTCCTGGTCGGGTTCGTCAGCACCTTCGGCTTCAACTTCCCGGTGTACCTGTCGGCCTTCGCCGACGACGTCTTCCACGCGGGCGCCGGCTCCTACAGCCTCTTCAACACCCTGATGGCGGTCGGCTCCCTCGCCGGCGCCCTGCTCGCCGCCCGGCGCGGCACCGCCCGGATGCGGGTGCTGGTCGCGGGCGCGGTGGCCTTCGGCACGCTGGAGATCGTGGCCGCGCTCGCCCCGTCCCTGTGGCTCTTCGCGCTGCTCATGGTCCCGATCGGCATGTTCGGCATGACGGTCAACGTCACCGCCAACAGCAGCGTCCAGCTGAGCACCGACCCGGCGATGCGGGGCCGGGTGATGTCCCTCTACATGATGGTGTTCATGGGCGGCGCCCCCCTGGGCGCCCCGATCGCCGGCTGGATCACCGACGCGTACGGCGTCCGGGCGGGCCTCGCGGCCGGCGGTGTGATCGCCGCCTCGGCAGCTGTGACGATCGGCCTGTGCCTCGCCCGCATCGGCAACCTGCGCCTGTCGGTGGGCTGGCACCACGGGCATCCGCGGGTGGGCCTGGTCCCCCGTGAGCGGGAGCGGCTGGCGACGGCCGCGTGACGCCGTCCGGCGGGCTGGCAGGGTGGGGCGTATGAGACTGTTCGCCGCGGTACTGCCGCCCGAGGGCGTCGCTCACGAGCTCGCCGCCGAAGTCGACGAACTGAGGAAGCTCCCCGGCGCGGACGCCCTGCGCTGGACCGGCCGCCCGGGGTGGCACTTCACGCTGGCGTTCTACGGCGAGGTCGCCGACGACGTCGTGGCGGACCTTTCGGCGAGGCTGGAGCGGGCGGCCGCGCGCACCGCTCCCTTCGAGCTGGCGGTGCGGGGCGGCGGGCAGTTCGGGCACGGGCGGGCCCTGTGGGCGGGTGCCTCGGGCGATGTGCCGGCGCTGCGGCTGCTGGCGGACCGTGCGGAGGCGGCGGCCCGGAAGGCGGGAGTGCCGATGGGGGAGCACCGGCGGTACAAGGCCCACCTGACGGTGGCGCGCAGCCGGTCGGACGTGGACGTAGGGCCGTACGTCTCCGCGCTCGAGGGGTTCACGAGCCGTACGTGGACCGTGGGCGAGCTGGCGCTGGTCCGCAGCGACCTGCCGAAGTCGGGGGTGCCGGGGGAGCAGCCGCGGTACGAGGTGGTCGCCCGGTGGGCGCTCGGCGGGGCCGGTTAGGCTCGGGGGGTGGACCCGAAGACCCGGAACCGAATCATGGCCGTTGTGCTGGTGCTGATGTTCGTCGTCGTGGCGTTGGCATCGATGCTCGGGCGGTAGGGCCGGGGAACTGCGGCCGGCTTTCGGCCGCGGGCCGGGTGTGGCCGGGCGCGCAGTTCCCCGCGTCCCTGACAGGGCACGCCTACCAGGCGAATGCCTCCGGCGACGGGCCCGGGCCCGGGAAGATCTCGTCCAGGCCGGTCAGCAGCAGGTGGGGGAACTGCGCGCGGTTTTTCGGCTGCGGGCCGTATGCGGCTGGCCGCGCCCGCCGGACGGAGCCGCGTATCGACTCCGCCCCGCGCCCCTGACGGGGGCTCCTACCAGGCGAATGCTTCAGGCGACGGGCCCGGGCCCGGGAAGATCTCGTCCAGGCCGGTCAGCAGTTCCTCGCTCAGCTCCAGTTCCACCGCCCTGATCGCCGACTCCAACTGCTCGGCCGTACGCGGTCCGACGATCGGGCCGGTCACGCCGGGGCGGGTGAGGAGCCAGGCCAGGGCGGCCTCGCCGGGTGCGAGCCCGTGCTTGTCGAGGAGGTCCTCGTACGACTGGATCTGGGCGCGGACGGTGGTGTTGGCGAGGGCGTCGGCGGCCCGGCCACTCGCCCGGCGCCCGCCCTCGACCTCCTTCTTGATGACACCGCCGAGCAGCCCGCCGTGCAGCGGCGACCACGGGATGACACCGAGCCCGTACTCCTGCGCGGCCGGAATGACCTCCATCTCGGCGCGGCGCTCGGCGAGGTTGTAGAGGCACTGCTCGCTGACGAGCCCGATGGTGCCGCCGCGCCGGGCGGCGATCTCGTTGGCCTGGGCGATCTTGTACCCGGGGAAGTTGCTGGACCCCACGTAGAGGATCTTGCCCTGCTGGACGAGGACGTCGATCGCCTGCCAGATCTCCTCGAAGGGGGTGGCGCGGTCGACGTGATGGAACTGGTAGACGTCGATGTAGTCGGTCCGCAGCCGCTTGAGGCTCGCGTCCACCGCCCGCCGGATGTTGAGGGCGGACAGCTTGTCGTGGTTCGGCCAGGAGGGGCCGTCGCCGGCCATGTTGCCGTAGACCTTGGTGGCGAGGACGGTCTTGTCGCGATGCGTGGGGCTCTTCGCGAACCAGTTGCCGATGATCTCCTCGGTACGGCCCTTGTTCTCGCCCCAGCCGTACACGTTGGCGGTGTCGAAGAAGTTGATGCCCGCGTCGAGGGCCGAATCCATGATCGCGTGGGAGTCGGCCTCGTCGGTCTGCGGGCCGAAGTTCATGGTGCCGAGGACGAGTCGGCTGACCTTGAGTCCGGTGCGTCCGAGCTGCGTGTACTTCATGACTCCCTAGCCAACGGCGTGGAGTGCGCTCTAGGCAAGGGTGATCTTGAGTCTTGACGCTAACCAATGGTTAGTGCTTCCCTATGGAAAGTTGGAGCTTGAACTTTCAATATCTATCGCCTGGAGAGTCCTGTGTCCCCCACCACGCCTGTCCGCAAGGCTGTTGTCGCTGTCATGGCCGCCACCGCGGTACTGACCGCAGTGGCCGCACCGGCCGTCGCGGCACCGCGCCCGGCATCCGTCGGTCACCCCGACTTCGCCCGCCTCGGCTATCAGAAGGCAGTCGCCGAACGCGTCCTCAAGGGCGTCTTCGAGCGCGGCGACACCACGGTCGTGGACCGTTTCGTACGGCCGGACTACATCCAGCACAACCCGTTCGCACCGGACGGGGCGGAGACGCTCAAGGGGCTGGCGACGTCGGTGCACGCGCAGTTCCCGGACGCGGTGTACGGCATCAAGCGGGTGCTCTCGGAGGGCGACCTGGTCCTGGTCCACTCGAACGTCGTGCTGACGCCGGGTACGCGTGGCTCCGCCGTGTTCGACATCTTCCGGTTCCAGGGCGGGAAGATCGCCGAGCACTGGGATGTGGGACAGACGGTGCCGGAGTCTTCCGCCAACGGCAACGACATGTTCTCCACGGTGAGTTGGCCGCAGACGACCGAGCCGGGTCCGGGGTTCCTCACCGGGTACAACAAGAAGATGGTGACGGCCGCCTTCGACCAACTGCTCGTGAAGAAGGACCTGTCGGCGATCGACCGCTACTGGGGCCGTGAGTACCACCAGCACAACCCCGGTATCGCGGACGGCGTGGCAGGCGTGAAGTCAGGGCTGGGCGCGTACTTCACGGCCTTCCCCGAGCTGAAGGTGGAGCCCAAGCGCATCATCGCCGAGGGCGACCTGGTAGCCGTCCACAGCCACTACGTCCCGGCACCGGGAGAGCGCGGCCAGGCCATCGTGGACCTCTTCCGGGTACGGGCCGGCAAGATCGTGGAGCAGTGGGATGTGATCCAGGACGTTCCGGAGAGCTCGGCGAATGAGAACGGGATGTTCTAGGGGAGGGTGCCAGGAAGGTGGCCCAACGCCTTTCGTGGTGGGGGAGTTGTTGTGGGAGGTGGTGGGCAGTATGACCGGCGTCACACTGTGATGAGTCGGTCGGGGGGCGGGCTTGCTGGGAAGTCGGGTGTTGGCGGCGGTCGTGACGGCGGTCATGGGGGTTGTGCTCTGTTCCGGTCCCGCGCGGGCGGCGGACGCCGGGGACCCGGCGTGTCTGAGTTCGGGGCTCGCCGATGCCAAGGTCTCGACAAGCATCCAACTCCTGCATGACGACCGTACGTTCACGAAGGTCATCACCAAGCTCACCGTCGACGTGCCCGCCGACTGGGCCTACGCGCCGGTCCTGCTGCTCAGTGGGGACAGCCCCCTTCACACCACCGCCATGGCCTGCCTCACCCGGCAGGGACCGGGCTGGCAGGACCCGTTGCGTTGGTGGGAGTGGCGCCCCGGGCTGCCCGAGGTGACGGTGGAGAAGGGCGGCCGGGTCCACGTCGTCTACGAGGCACATGCCTGGGTCGGTCAGTACGACAAGAACCTCGACATGGGGATCTGGCGGCTGCGGGCCGGGACCGACACCTGGTCCGTGACGCTCAGGCCGCCGCCCGCGCTGAGCGGTGCCCGCTGGGACGAGGTCACGGTGGACCCCGGTGTGCCCGGCGTCGAGAGCGCACAGCCGTGGCCGACGGCCGAGGAGGATGGCTCCCGGCTGGTGTGGCGTCTCGGGAACCGGGTGAAGTCGGCGCCCTCCGCCCTGACCGTGGTCGTCAGGCCGTCCTGGCAGCGCCTGTGGTCCGCGCAGAACGAGCGTCTGACCGCCCAGGGCCTCGGCTGGATCGGCGGTCTGCTGTCGACGGTGGCGATGTCCGCCCTGCTGCTGTGGGCGGTGGCCCGCTACCGCCCGCGCCGCCGCACACCAGATCCCGTCCTGCGCAACCTCGCCTGCTGGGCCGTCATCGCCGTCGCCCTCTTCGTGTTGACGTACACGGACGACCTGATCCACGAGTACGACGTGAGGCGCAGCGCGTGGTGGTTCGAGGACGCGCTGCTGCGGGGGCATCTCTTCGCGCTGGCCACCGCAGCGCTGTTGCTCGCCTTCGCGAAGCCGCCCTGGCGTGTCTGGGCCGTCGGTGCCCTGTTGGGGATCCCGCCCGCGGTGACCATGAGCCTGCCCAAGACCTTCGACCTGTACCAGTGGTGGGACGACCAGCCGATGACGTCGGACCTCGCACTCGCCGCCGAGACGACGGCCTCGTGCTGTCTGATGGCCCTCACGGTCCTCGGATTCGTCGCCGTGGCGTGGCGGCTGGGCGTCGACGGGGAGCTCATCCCGAAGAGCGGGAGGGGTGTTCCTCCCGGCGGGCCACCGAGGGACCGTGAGCTGCGGTTGCGCATCGTCGTACCCGCCGTCGTCGCGTGGACCGCCGTGGTGGGCCTCTGCTACGCGCTCACGGAGGAGCGCAACTGGCAGCGCGCCTCCTGGCTCAGCGACCGCGGTGACCCCTCGTACGGAACGGAACACCGCAACGACTTCGTCTGGGAGTCGATGTGGTCCGTCTCCAACGGTCAGGAATGGATCCTCGCCAACTCCTGGATCCTCACCGGCATCGCCATGCTCGCCGTACTGCGCACCAGGCGTTCCCCGACGCACCCACCCTTGGACGATCCGGCGGACCGACTGCTGCTGCTCGCGTTCTTCCCGGTCGCGGTGTCCATCAGCGAGGACCGGCTGGCGAGTTCACTCGCCGAGATCCTCTGGATCCCCGTCTACATGCTGGCCCTGTACGCGGCGGTGGCCGCCTTCCGGGGCCGCGCTGTCCTGGAGCAGGGTTTCGAGGATTCCCGGTGGCCCCTGGCGACGGCCGCTGATGCCATCGCCCGCCGCAGGCTGATGAAGGACTCACGGGTCTACCGGGAGACCCACGCGGAGCTGCGCCGCCTCGACCAAGGGATGTTCGGCGACGAGCCCCCTGAACGACAGACGCTGGAAGGGAAGTTGGACGGGCTGCACGATTGGCCCACGGGCGGCCCGCTGCCGTTCCCCGATCGCCTTCCCACGCGAGTCTCCGTGGTCGACGCGGCCTTGGCACTGGGGCCGAGGGACAACTGGTGGGACAACGGCGTCCGCGGGGCCCGCTGGGCGCTGGTCCCCGGTCTCCTCGCCGCCGTCCTCTCCACCTGGGCGGGCTTCGTCCGGGGCGAGGCCTGGCGAGACACCCTGCTGGACCTGTTCGGCCTGCCCAGCATGGCGCTCGGCATCGTCTACTGGGCGTCCACCTGGATCGGCGGCGGGTTCTTCCTGGGGGCGCTGTGGCGGGTTCTG
Organism: Streptomyces sp. NPDC087859; assembly: GCF_044742595.1. Taxonomy (NCBI): domain Bacteria; kingdom Bacillati; phylum Actinomycetota; class Actinomycetes; order Kitasatosporales; family Streptomycetaceae; genus Streptomyces; species Streptomyces sp. NPDC087859. The sequence continues at coordinate 193,049 of NZ_JBIUUU010000004.1, forward strand.
CCCGGGCGGCGCGGGGCGGTCAAGGCGATTCCGGTCGCCCTCGCCTTCGCCGTTCCGCTGGCACTGGACGCGGTGTTCGGCTGGTTCACGCAGGAGGGCGCCGCCAACCTCGCACTGCACGCCGTGACGATGCTGCTCGTCCTCACGGTCACCGGCATCGCGCTGGACCTGGACACCTTCCGGGGTGAGCGCCGGTACTGGCAGAGTCGCCTGGGGCTGCTGCTGTCCATCTACCAGATGCGCTACTACTCGCTCCAGGTCGCCTATCTCATCGGCCAGGTCATCGCCGTGATCACCATCTGGCAGTTCTTCGCAGAGCCCGCGGCGACACCGCCGGCCGGCGGCAAGTGACCCCCCGCCCGGCTCAGTCGCGCGGGAACTCGTCGGTCTTGAGGGTGAGGTCGACGACGGTGCCGGTAAGGTCGATGTCGGTGCCGAAGTCGACCTTCGTCCTCGTGATGTAGTCGCCTTCCTTGGGCTGGGTATAGGCGTAGCAAGTGCCTTTGTAAGGGTCGGCGATGAGGTAGACGGGGACTTCGGCGACGGCGTAGGCGGTCTTCTTGGGGCCGTAGTCGTTGGCAGCCGTGCCCCTGGAAATGACCTCGGCGACGAACTCGACGTCTTCGTGGCGCCAGTGGCCCTTCTCAGTCTTTGCCGCACCTTCTTTCACGACCGTCACGTCGGTCGCGAAGCCGTTGAGATGGCCCGGGTAGTCGATCCGGACGTCGGACTTCACTCGCTTCCGGGGGTACTTGGTCCGCAACTGCTCATAGATGTCCGCGATGATCTCCCAGCGGGTGTCCCGCTGCGGCGACATGTAGACGGGTCCCCTCGACGATCTCGACCTTGTATCCCTCGGGGGCGGGCTTCTTCTCGAGCCGGTCGAACATCTCGTCGAGCGTGCTCTCGTTGTCGCTCTCGGCCATCGCGATCCTGTCTTCAAGGACGGTCATCGTGGCGCTCCTCCGCGGCTGCCCCACGGACAGATGCAGCCGCGCGGTACAACGATACGCACGGTGATCGAGGTACGCCGCTACTCGGTCAGCTTGTTCCAGCCGCGTACGTTTGTCCCCATCCCCACCCCTGATACATCGCCTCCGCGAACGCCCCCGCGATCCGGTGCTCGCCGCTCGCGTTCGGGTGGGTGCCGTCGTAGGTGTCGTGGTTGATGTCGTACGACTCCGGCGGCGAGGCCAGCAGGAGCGGGGAGCGGGGCTCGTCCAGGTCGGCCACCACTTTGGCGAGGAGTTCGTTGAAGAGGGTGACCTGGGTGCCGAAGGGCGGGTCGTCCTGGGCCCGGACGTTCGGGATGACCGGGAGCAGCACCATGCGGATGCGGGGCTGCGCCGCGCGTGCCTCCGCGACGAAGGCGCGGACGTTGTCCGCCGTCTGTTCCGCGTTCGTGTAGAAGCCCAGGTCGATGAGGCCCAGCGAGACCATCAGGACGTCGGCCCGGCAGGAGCGGACCGCGTCACCGATCAGCGGAGCCATGTGCAGCCACCCCTCGCCCCAGCCGGCGAGGTGGGCGCGGGGGAAGTCCGGGTCGGCGTACTCGTACGAGGTGGGTGTGTCCGTCGCCTTGTCGTGGAGCGTCTCGCGCGGGCCGACGAGGTCGAAGGGGTGGCCGTGGGTGTCGCGCAGGTGCTGCCACATCCGGTAACGCCATGTGTGTTCGCCCGCGCTTCCGATCGTCATGGAGTCGCCGACGGGCATGAACCTGGGCATCCGCTCATGATGAACGATCAGTGGGAGCGGTGGGGTGTGAGGCCGGACACGTGAACGCCCTTCCGGGGATGGCAAGCTTGGGCTCATGCGTGCGCTACTCGGTGTTGTCGGAGCCACTGCCCTGCTCGTTCTCACGGGCGCGAGCCCCGCGGCCGCCGCCGACGGGGACAACGGGTTCACCATCGAGGACCCGCGCATCACCGAGTCCAGCGGGCTCGCCGCGTCCCGTCAGCACCCGGGCATCTACTGGACCCACAACGACCAGGACACCGGCACCTACCTCTACGCCGTCGACAGCTCCACCGGGAAGACCGTCGCGAGGATCACCCTGAAGGGTGTCGGCACCCAGCGGGACGTCGAGGCCGTAGCCATCGGGCCGGACAACCAGATCTACGTCGGGGACATCGGCGACAACGACGGGGTGACCTGGCCCTACGTCTGGATCTACCAGCTGCCCGAGCCCAAGGAGCTCAAGGACCAGACGATCCGCGCCAAGCAGTACGTCGTGAAGTACTCCGACGGCTCCCGTGACGCGGAGTCGATGATCGTCCATCCGAAGACCGGGCGCGTCTACCTCATCGACAAGCAGGAGGACGGCGGGCATCTGTACGAGGGGCCCGCCAAGCTCTCCACCTCCGGCGCCAACGTCTTCAGGCCCGCCGCCGCCGTCGACCTCTGGGCCACCGACGCCGCCTTCTCGCCGAACGGCCGACAGCTCGCCGTACGCGGCTACTTCGGCGGTATCTGGTACGACTGGAACGGCGGCGACCTCAAGCGCGGCGGCCGGATCAGCGTGCCCATCGGGCAGGGGGAGTCCGTCAGTTACTCGCCGGACGGCACCAAGCTGATGCTCGGCAGCGAGGGCGTCGGCAGCGAGGTGGTGGCCGAGGACGCGCCCGGGGGCGACGGATCGTCCGACTCGCCGTCCGGCAACGGGGGTTCGGGTCAGGCCGACGGAGACGGCGGCTCCGACAGCAAGAACGTCAAGGTCGGCGCTCTCGCCGTGGCCGTCGCCGCGGCCGTCGTGTTCGGGTTCCGGGTGCTGCGCCGCAGGTGAGCCGCCGGGCCCGGATCACTGTTCCGTCCGGCGTCGCGACACGATGACCTCCAGGCCGTCGAGGATGCGCTGCAGGCCGAACTCGAAGTGGTCGAAGTCGGTGCCGAACGCGTCGTCCGAGAGGGCGGCGAGCACCGGGTAGCGACCGCTGGCCATGACCTTCTCCAGCGTCGGCACCTGTGCCTGCCAGAACTCCGCGTCCGTCAGGCCCGTGCGGCGCTCCACCTCCTGCTGGTACAGCTGGGTGCGGGCGGCGCCGACGACGTAACCGTCGATCATGATGATCGCCGAGACCAGTTCGGGGTCGGTCAGGCCCATCGGCTTGATGAGGGTGAGGACCTTCTCCATGCCGTCCAGGGCGCTCGGGCCGAGGATCGGGCGGGACTGGTTGACCTGGAGCAGCCAGGGGTGCCGGCGGTAGAGGGCGAGGGTCGCGCGGCCCATGGCCTCCAAAGCCGAGCGCCAGTCGCCGTCGCCCAGGTCCGCCGGGTTCTCGGACGGCTTCTGCACCCGGTCCAGCATCAGGTCGAGCAGCTCGGCCTTGCCGGGGACGTACCGGTACAGCGACATCGCGCCGGTGCCGAGCTCGCCGGCGACGCGGCGCATCGACACCGCGTCCAGACCGTCGGCGTCCGCCACCTGGACGGCCGCTTCCACGATCCGGTCCAGGGTCAGGGCCGGCTTGGGCCCGCGGCTGGGGCGCCGGCCCGTGTCCCACAGCAGCTCGAGGGTGCGGACGATGTCCCCGCTGCCGCTGCTCTCCGAACTGCTCGTCATGGGTGCAGCTTAGTTCCCCGGAAATTAACTGGGTACGCCGTACGCGTAATCGGGTACGGTGTACTCAGTTAAGGAGACCAAGGGGGAACCCATGACCGACGGATACGCGGTGCGCGCCGAGGCACTGGAGAAGCGGTACGGCGAGAAGCGCGCCCTCGACGGCTTCGACCTGGCCGTCCGCGAAGGCACCGTGCACGGACTGCTCGGGCCGAACGGCGCCGGCAAGACCACGGCCGTCCGCATCCTGGCCACGCTGCTGCGGCTGGACGGCGGACACGCGACCGTGGCCGGCCTGGATGTGGCCCGGCACTCACGCGAGGTGCGTGCCCGCATCGGGCTGACCGGGCAGTACGCGGCCGTGGACGAGGTGCTCACCGGCCGGCAGAACCTGGAGATGTTCGGCCGGCTCTTCCACCTCGGTGGCCGGCGGGCCAAGGCGCGCGCCACCGACCTGCTGGAGCAGTTCGACCTCACCGACGCCGCGGACAAGGGCGTCGGCAAGTACAGCGGCGGCATGCGGCGCCGCCTCGACCTCGCCGCCTCGATGATCCTCGCCCCGGCCGTCCTCTTCCTGGACGAGCCGACCACCGGACTCGACCCCCGCAGCCGGGGAGAAGTCTGGGACTCCGTGCGGGCGTTGGTGGCGAGCGGCACCACCGTGCTGCTGACCACGCAGTATCTGGAGGAGGCCGACAAGCTGGCCTCCCGCATCACCGTCATCGACCAGGGGCGCTCCATCGCCGACGACACCCCGGACGGACTGAAGAGCAGGGTCGGCGGCGACCGTATCGAGGTGGTGGTCGCCGACCGGGCCGACATCCCGCGGGTGGTGAAGGTCGTCGCCCGCGTCTCGGACGGCGAACCCGAGGCGGAGGAAGGCGAGTTGCGTGTCCACGCCCCGGTCGTCGACCGCGTCCCGGCGCTCACCGAGGTGGCCCGCACCCTCCAGGACGAGGGTGTCCGTGTGGAGGACATCGGGCTGCGCAGGCCCAGCCTCGACGACGTGTTCCTGCGCCTGACCGGACACCGCACGGAGAAGGAGGAGACAGCCGCATGAGCACCGTCGACCTGACCGGCCGGGCCACCCACGGCCGCGCCTACTGGATCCTCGCCGACGTCTGGAACATCGTCCGCCGAGGCCTGACCCACTACCAGCGTCAGCCCGTCAACATCGCCTGGCAGCTGGGCTTCCCGATCCTCTCCGTCCTCCTCTACGGCTATGTCTTCGGCAGCGCCATGCAGGTGCCCGGCGGCGGGGACTACAAGGACTTCCTGATGCCCGGGATGTTCGTGATGACGATGGCGTTCGGCTTCATCAACACGGCGACGCTCGTGGTGTACGACGCCACGAAGGGCGTGATCGACCGGTTCCGCTCCATGCCGATGGCGTCCTCGGCGGTCGTGGCCGGGCGCGGGGTCACCGATCTGCTGGTCGCCTGCGCCGAGTTGGCCATCATGATGCTGACCGCGATCGCCATGGGCTGGCGGCCGGACGGGGGTCTGGGCTTCCTCGCCGCGTTCGGGCTGCTGCTGTGGCTGCGGTTCTCGCTGATCTGGATCGGTGTGTGGCTGGGGCTGATCGTGCCGAACCCGGAGGCGGCGGGCGGCCTGTTCGCGGTGGCCTTCCCCCTCACGATGATCTCCAGCATCTTCGTCGCACCCCAGCTGATGCCCGACTGGCTCGGCGCCGTGGCCTCCTGGAACCCGATCTCCTCCACGGCTGCCGCCACCCGCGACCTGTTCGGCACCCCGGTCGGCGGCGGGGACTCCTGGGTCGAGCAGCACGCGCTGCTCATGGCGTACGTGTGGCCGGTGATCCTGACGGCGATCTTCCTGCCCTTGGCGGTACGCAGGTTCCAGAAGCTCAGTCGGTAGCGTCCAGTGTCTTGACGTGTTCATGTGACCTGACTTCCATGGGAGGTGCGGGTGTGGGAGCGCTCCCACCCAGTTCCGGGCCCGCGCCTCCCGAGAGGAAGCAGCGACATGTTCCGCAGCTTGCGAAGAGCGCTGTGTGCGGTGGCCGCGGCCCTTCTTTTACCGCTGGGCGCGCAGACGGCCCAGCCCGCCCAGGCCGCCGAGGCCGCGGCCGGCGCCGGTTACTGGCACACCAGCGGCCGCCAGATCCTGGACGAGGCCGGGCAGCCGGTCCGTATCGCCGGCATCAACTGGTTCGGCTTCGAGACCGGCAACTACGTCCTCCACGGCCTCTGGTCACGCGACTACAAGAGCATGATCGACCAGATGAAAACGCTGGGCTACAACACGATCCGCATCCCGTTCAGCGACGACATCTTCAAGTCGGGGACCGTCCCCAACAGCATCGACTTCTCCAGCGGCAAGAACGCCGACCTGCAAGGACTCAACTCCCTCCAGATCCTGGACAAGATCGTCTCGTACGCCGGTCAGGACGGCCTCAAGGTCATCCTCGACCGGCACCGCCCGGACTCCGGCGGCCAGTCGGCGCTCTGGTACACCTCGGCGGTCCCGGAGTCGACCTGGATCGCCAACCTCAAGAACCTGGCGACCCGTTACCTCGGCCAGGACACCGTCGTGGGCATCGACCTCCACAACGAGCCCCACGACCCCGCCTGCTGGGGCTGCGGCGACACGACGAGGGACTGGCGCCTGGCCGCCCAACGGGCCGGCAACGCGGTCCTCGCCGTCAATCCCGAGCTGCTGATCTTCGTCGAGGGTGTCCAGACGTACAACGGCGTCTCCGGGTGGTGGGGCGGCAACCTGATGGGAGTGGCCGACCACCCGGTCCAACTGAACGTGGCGAACCGGGTCGTCTACTCGGCGCACGACTACGCCACGTCCGTGGCCCAGCAGAGCTGGTTCAGCGATCCCGCCTTCCCCGCCAACATGCCCGGCATCTGGGACAAGTACTGGGGCTACATCTTCAAGCAGAACATCGCGCCCGTGTGGGTGGGCGAGTTCGGTACGACCCTCCAGTCGACCGTGGACCAGCGGTGGCTGGCCGCGCTGGTGGACTATCTGCGGCCGACGGCGACGTACGGCTCGGACTCCTTCCACTGGACCTTCTGGTCCTGGAACCCCAACTCCGGTGACACGGGCGGGATCCTCAAGGACGACTGGCAGACCGTGGACACCGTGAAGGACGGCTACCTGGCGAGCGTCAAGGCGCCGGGCTTCCCGGCGGGCGGCGGCAGCGACCCCGGTGATCCGGGCGACCCCGGCGGCGGCACGGCGGCCTGCACCGCCGCCTACACCGTCAGCAGCGACTGGGGCGGCGGCTTCAACGCCGAGGTGAAGGTGACCAACACCGGCACGACCGCGATCAGTTCATGGAAGGTGACCTGGACCTGGAGCGGCTCGCAGCGCGTGACGAGCATGTGGAACGCGTCGTACACGCAGACCGGGTCGACCGTGACCGCGTCCAACGCCGCGCACAACGGCTCGGTCGCCGCGGGCGGTGCGGCGAGCTTCGGATTCGGCGGCGCGCCCGGGGGCGGGGGCGTGCCGAGCGTGAGCTGTACGGCGGCCTAGGGGAGCGCCGTACGCGAGAAGGGCGCCCGGGTGTTCGCCCGGGCGCCCTTCATCGTCGTACGACCTCAGGCGACTACAGCTTCTCGATCACGTAGTCGACGCACTTCGTCAGCGCCTCGACGTCCGCCGGGTCGATCGCCGGGAACATGGCGACGCGGAGCTGGTTGCGGCCGAGCTTGCGGTAGGGCTCGGTGTCGACGATGCCGTTGGCGCGCAGGACCTTGGCGATCGCGGCGGCGTCGATCTCGTCGGAGAAGTCGATCGTGCCGATGACCTGCGAGCGCTTGGCGGCGTCCGCGACGAACGGGCTCGCGTACTTGCTCTCCTCGGCCCAGCCGTACAGGCGGGTCGAGGAGTCCTTCGTACGGGCCGTGGACCAGGCCAGACCGCCCTGGCCGTTGAACCACTCCAGCTGCTGGTTGAGCAGGAAGAGGGTGGCGAGGGCCGGGGTGTTGTACGTCTGGTTCTTGCGGGAGTTGTCGATCGCCGTGGGGAGCGAGAAGAACTCCGGCACGTGGCGGCCGGACGCGTGGACGCGCTCGGCGCGCTCGATCGCGGCCGGGGAGAAGACGGCGATCCACAGGCCGCCGTCGGAGGCGAAGGACTTCTGCGGGGCGAAGTAGTAGACGTCCGTCTCGGCGATGTCGACCGGAAGACCGCCGGCGCCGCTCGTCGCGTCCACGAGGACGAGGGCGCCCTCGTCGGCACCGGCCACGCGCTGGACGGGGGCGGCGACACCGGTGGAGGTCTCGTTGTGGGTGAGGGCGTACACGTCGACGCCCGCCTCGGCCCGCGGCTCCGGGTGTGTGCCCGGGTCGCTCGCGATGACCGTGGGCTCGGCCAGCCACGGGGCGAGCTTGGCGGCCTTCGCGAACTTCGAGCTGAACTCACCGAAGTTCAGGTGCTGCGACTTGTTCTCGATCAGGCCGTGGGTCGCCACGTCCCAGAACGCGGTCGAGCCGCCGTTGCCGAGGACGACCTCGTACCCCTCGGGCAGGGAGAACAGTGCACTGATGCCCTCACGGACCTGGCCGACCAGGTTCTTGACCGGGGCCTGGCGGTGTGAGGTGCCCAGCAGAGATGTACCGGTTGCGGCCAGCGCGTCCAGCGCTTCCGTCCGCACCTTGGAGGGGCCCGCGCCGAATCGACCGTCGGCGGGCTTGATGTCAGCGGGAATCTGGATCTCAGCCACGGAGTGAGGTTAGCCGGTACGGGAAACCTGGTCGAAACGCAGTCCGTCGGCTGAGACGCGGCGTTTGATTTGCTGGACACATGACGGATCTAGAGGCCGCTCTGCGTAAAGCCGTCCAGGGTGACGTCCGCTTCGACGTCACCTCCCGCGCGCTGACCACCATGGACGCGTCCAACTACCGGCGGGTCCCGCTCGGTGTCGTGGCTCCACGCGACGCCGACGACGTCGCCGCCGTCCTCGCCGTGTGCCGCGAGCACTCGGTACCGGTCGTCGCGCGCGGCGGCGGCACCTCCATCGCCGGCCAGGCGACCGGCGCCGGGGTGGTGCTGGACTTCACCCGGCACATGAACCGGCTGCTCTCCCTCGACCCTTTGTCCCGCACCGCCGTCGTACAGCCCGGTCTCGTCCTCGACCGGCTCCAGGAGGCCGCCGCCCCGCACGGGCTGCGTTTCGGCCCCGACCCCTCCACCCACAGCCGGTGCACGCTCGGCGGGATGATCGGGAACAACTCGTGCGGCTCGCACTCGGTGGCGTGGGGGACGACCGCGGACAGTGTGCGGGAGCTGGACGTGGTCACCGCGCGCGGGGAGCGGGCGCGGCTGGGGCAGGGGTGGGCGGGCGCGCCGGAGGGGCTGCGGGAGCTGGTGGAGGGGGACCTGGCGCGGCTGCGGACCGGTTTCCCCGAGCTGCCCCGCCGGATCTCCGGGTATGCGCTGGAGGCGCTGCTGCCGGAGAGGGGCGCGGATGTCGCCCGCTCCTTCTGCGGGAGCGAGGGCACTCTGGGGATCCTCACCGAAGCCGTCGTACGGCTCGTCGAGTCACCACGCGCGCGTGCCCTCGCGGTGCTGGGATATCCGGACGAGGGCGCGGCCGCCGAGGCCGCGGCCGGACTGCTGCCGTACGGCCCCCTGACGGTGGAGGGCATGGCGGCCGACCTGGTGCCCGCGGCGGTGGCGCTGCCCCGTGGCGGGGCGTGGCTGTTCGTGGAGACGGGCGGCGACACCGAGGCCGAGGCACGCGCGCGTGCGGAGACGATCGTGCGGGCCGCCGATGTCATGGACGCGGTGGTCGTGACGGACCCGGCCGGTCAGCGCACCCTGTGGCGCATCCGCGAGGACGCCAGCGGTACGGCGACCCGGATGCCGGACGGCTCCGAGGCGTGGCCCGGCTGGGAGGACTGCGCGGTGCCGCCGGCCCGGCTGGGCGCGTATCTGCGGGACTTCAGGGGGCTGCTGGGCGAGCACGGGCTGCGCGGGACGCCGTACGGCCATTTCGGGGACGGCTGCATCCACGTCCGTATCGACTTCGATCTGCTGACGGACGCGGGCGTCGGCCGCTTCCGGCGTTTCTCGGAGGAGCTCGCCGGCCTGGTCGCGGCGCACGGTGGCTCGCTGTCCGGCGAGCACGGGGACGGGCAGGCGCGGGCGGAGCTGCTGCCCCGGATGTACGGCGCGGAGCTGGTGGGGCTCTTCGAGCGGGCGAAGGGTGTGTGGGACCCGGACGACCTGCTGAACCCCGGGATGCTGGTGCGCCCGGCGCCACTGGACTCGAACCTCCGCTTCTCCGTCCTGCCCCGCGAGCCGGTCGACGTGGCCTTCGGCTACCCGGCCGACGGCGGTGACTTCTCCGCGGCGGTCCGCAGGTGCGTGGGCGTGGCGAAGTGCCGTACGACGTCCGCGCCCGGGTCCTCCGTGATGTGCCCGTCGTTCCGCGCGACCGGCGAGGAGGAGCACTCCACGCGCGGGCGGGCCCGGCTGCTGCACGAGATGCTCGCGGGTGAACTGGTCACCGACGGCTGGCGGTCCGAGGAGGTGCGGGACGCGCTGGATCTGTGCCTGTCCTGCAAGGGCTGCCGCTCGGACTGTCCGGTCGGGGTCGACATGGCCACGTACAAGGCGGAGTTCCTGCACCACCACTACGAGGGGCGGCGCCGCCCGGCCGCGCACTACGCGATGGGGTGGCTGCCGGTGTGGCTGCGGGCGGTGGCCCGTACGCGCGCGGCGCGGGCGGTGAACGGTCTGGCCGGGGTGCGGCCGTTGGCGGCGGTCGCGAAGAGGCTCGGCGGAATCGCTCCCGAGCGCCCGATCCCGCGGGTGGCGGGGGAGACGTTCAGCCGGTGGTGGGGGCGGAGGCCGGCGGGCGTCGAGGGGTCTCGTGGGGCGGGCGTCGAGGGGTCGTGTGAGGCGGCGGGTCGTGGGCTGGCTGGGGCGGGCTCCGAGGGGCCGCACGGGATGGCGGGTGGTGGGGCGCGCGGGAGGGTTGGTGGCGGGGCCGGGCGGACGGTTGGTGATGGGCCGCGCGGGAGGGTCGTGCTGTGGCCGGACACCTTCACCGAACATCTGTCGCCCGAGGTGGGCCAGGCGGCGGTACGGGTCCTGGAGGCGGCGGGCATCGGGATCGTGCTGCCGCCGACCCTGCGCACGGTGTCCGAGGGCCTCCGCCCGCTCGCGGCGCGCCGCGGCCGGGTCTGCTGCGGTCTGACGTACGTCTCCACGGGCCAACTCGACCGCGCCCGTACGGTCCTGCGCCGCACCCTCGACCTGATGGCATCGGTACTGGAGACGGACCTTCTGGTGGTGGTCCTGGAACCGAGCTGCGCGGCGGCGCTCCGCACGGACCTGCCGGAGCTGCTCCACGACGACGAGCGGGCCGCGCGTCTCGCCTCGCGGGTGGTGACCTTCGCGGAGGCGCTGGAGCGCCTGGCGCCGGACTGGCGGCCGCCGCGTGTGGACCGTCCGGCGGTCGGCCAGACCCACTGCCACCAGCACGCGGTCCTCGGAGACGCGGCCGAGCGGCGGCTGCGGGAAGCCGCGGGCCTGACCGGTGAACTGGCGGGCGGCTGCTGCGGACTCGCGGGCAACTTCGGCTTCGAGAAGGGTCACTTCGAGGTGTCGCGGGCCTGCGCGGAGGAGCAGCTCCTGCCGGCGGTGCGGGCTGCGGCCGACGGGACGGTGGTCCTGGCGGACGGTTTCTCCTGCCGGACGCAGCTGGGACAGCTGGCGGGGGCGCGGGGGCGGCATCTGGCGGAGGTGCTGGCGGAAGGGCTGGAGCGTCCTGGGGCGTGAGCCGAGTCATTCGGAACAGTGGCAAAAAGGGTTCACGCGCCTGACGTAGTCCATTACTCTGGACTGGTAAGTCCATCACGATGAACGAAATCCGCGCCAAGTCCTCTGGAAGGCCCCGTGACCACGCCGACCCCGGTTTCCGAGACCCCCGTCATCCAGGCCGCCTCGGCAGAAGTCCCGCACCGCTGGGGTTCCCTCGGTTCCATCGGTCTGGTGCTCTCCGCGGGCATCTCGGTGCAGTTCGGCGGCGCCCTCGCGGCGAGCCTGATGCCGCGGGCCGGGGCGTCCGGGGTGGTGACCCTGCGGCTGGTGGCGGCCGCGCTGGTCCTGCTCGTCGTCTGCCGGCCGAGGCTGCGCGGCTACACGCGTGCGGACTGGGGCACGGTCGTCGTCTTCGGCATCACGATGGCCGGGATGAACGGGCTCTTCTACCAGTCCATCGACCGCATCCCGCTGGGCCCGGCGGTCGCCCTGGAGGTGCTCGGCCCCCTGGCGCTCTCCGTCGTCGCCTCCCGCCGGGCGGTCAACCTCGTCTGGGCGGCCCTCGCCCTCGGCGGCGTCTTCCTCCTCAGCGGCGGAGGCTTCGGCGGCCTCGACCCCGTCGGTGTCCTGTTCGCCCTGGGCGCCGGTGCCATGTGGGCGGCGTACATCGTCTTCAGCGCCCGTACCGGCCGCCGCTTCCCGCAGGCTGACGGGCTCGCCCTCGCCATGGTCGTCGCGGCGCTGGTGTTTCTCCCGCTGGGCGTCGCCGAATCCGGCGCGAAGCTCCTCGACCCCACGACCATCGCCCTCGGCTCGGCCGTGGCGGTCCTCTCCTCGGTCCTGCCCTACACCCTCGAACTCGTCGCCCTGCGCCGCCTGCCCGCCTCCACCTTCGCGATCATGATGAGCCTGGAACCGGCCATCGCCGCGACCGCCGGCTTCCTCATCCTGAACCAGGCCCTCTCCATGACCGAGGCCGCCGCGATCGCCCTGGTCATCGCGGCGAGCATGGGGGCGGTGCGGACTCAGGTGGGACGAGGGAAGGCCAAGGTTCAGGAGGACGGTTCCTGAGGGGCACGGGAAACCCGGGCCGCCTCCCGAACAGCCGACTTCTCGTACATTCTGCGCATTGTCAGCAGCCGTCGGCAGCCTCACCCTGAGCTCTCATGGACAACGGAACACCGGGCGCGCACGTCGGCGAACCACCCCCGCCGGAGCCGGTCGAACTGATCGAACTGGTCATACCCGGCACCGGCGTCGTGGACCGCGAGGAGGTTCTCCGGCCGCCCGGTGTACGTCAGGTGAGCGGGGACGACAGCGCGGGCTGGTACCGGCCCGGCGAGGAGGACACGGACGGGCCGCGCCCCCTGCGGGAGGTGTACGACTGGCCCCGGCTGCTGATCGGCGGGGCCGGCCGGGCGGCCTGGCTCTTCCTGCTGCCCTTTCTCGTGATCAACCTGGTGACGTGGATGCAGCCACGCTTACCGGAACGCTCATGGCACGGCTCCCTGTACAGCTTCGGAGCGCGGCTGCTCGGACTCTCCCTGACGGTGATGCTGGTCGGCGTCTTCGGGCAGGCGGCCATGGACCAGGTCGTCTGGCAGTGCGGAGCCGAGACCGCCGAGTGCGTCTCGGGCAACTTCGCGGTGACCGCGGCCCGCGAGCCGGACACCGGGACGGGCCTGGCCCTCGCGGCCCTCGCGCCGCTGGTCGTCGGCACCCTGATGGCGTTCAGCGCCCGGGACGCCAAACGCGAGTACCGCCCGGTGCTCAGGACCGCCGCGCGCGAGCACTACGAACGGGCCGAGGAGGAGGACCGGCACCGGCGCAACGGACACCGCACCCGGCGGCCCCTGGAGGTCCGCGGCTTCTGGGAGCACAACACGCGGGCCAAGGGCCTGACCACACGGCACCTGTGCGCGGGACTGCTCACGGTGGCCATGCTGCTCATCGTCCCGCCGCTCCAGTACGACCTGCGCGAGGGCGACGCCACCCTGGCCCTGACCCTGTTCGTGCTGATCCTGGTGATCGCCGTCCTCGTGGTGATCGACGGCCCGTACTTCCGCGCCAGCTACGTCCAGCGCGAAGGAACCATGGGCACTCCACGGCACAGGCTCCGCTGGCCCCTGCGGTACGCGAAGGGGGCTGTCGGCGGGTGCCTGGCGGTGACGGTCGGTGCCATGGTGTGCTGCGCGGTGCCCTCCCGGGACTGGGACGCCGCCCGCGAGCGCTCCACGATGCTGCCCGGCATGGGCGCGGAGGCGAACTACGTGGTCATCGCCCAGGGCGTCGGTCTCGTGCTCATGGTCGTCGCCTGTCTCGCCATGGTCCGCGGAGAGACCGGTTCGGCGTCGAGGACGACCCTGTACGGGCTGCTGGGACCCGTGGTCGGCGTGCTGGCCTGCTTCGTGGGCTGGCTCTACACCGCGGCGTTCTCCCTGTGGCTCCAGGGCTGGCTCACCCCCGACGGCGACCCGTACGCGGCCCTCATCCCGCGGGCCGTCCAAGTGGTCGCGGCGGCCTTCCCGCTGGTCGTGCTGCTCGGCGCGGCGGTGGGCGCGATCGCCGCCGCGTGCACGGCCCTGCGCCGGCCCTGGCTGCGGGACGTCTCGCCCCCCGCCCCCGATCCCGGCGCGGACCCGGACGACATCCTCGACAACCAACGCCAGTGGAAAAGGCTGCGGTTCGCGGAGTACGCCGGAGTCCGCGCCCTGATCTGGTACGACCGCGGCCTGGCCACCCTCGCGGTCCTGGTCGTCCTCCTGACCTGCGCCATGTACGGGGCCTACTGGGTCGGCGACGGCTCCTGGCTGGCCGGCGTACGGGACGTCATGGTCGATGTACTCCAGCAGTTGACGACGCTCGGGGCCGTCATCCTGGTGGGTCTCGTCGCGGTGGCCGTGTTCGCCGTACGCGCCATCGTGCTGCGGCCCGAGATGCGCCGGAACGCGGGGCTGGCCTGGGCGTTCGGCGCGTTCTGGCCCCGTGCGGCGCACCCGTTCACCCCGGCGGCCTGGGCGGTGCGCACCGTCCCCGAACTCGTGCACCGGATCGAGTACCTGCTGGACGGGAACGACCGCCGCCGCCTGCTGATCCAGGCGCACTCCATGGGATCGGTGATCGCCGTGGCGGCCCTGTGGCAGGTACGGCCCGGACTGCGCCGGCGCATCGCCCTGCTGACCACGGGCAGCCCGGTCGGTGTGGTGTTCCGGCGCCACTACCCCGGCTACGCGCCCGCCGACTCGATCCGCGCGCTGCGGAACCTGCACGCCTGGATCAACATCCACCGCACCACCGACGTACTGGCGGGACCCGTCGTCGGGGGCGCCGCGGAGAACGGCTCATTCGGGGATGTGGAGTGGAAGGACGGGGTGGACCCGACAGCCGAGCCCACCACGACGGAACCAGGACGCACTACGGGCCAGCCCGTCTTCTGGCCCCTGGAACGCCACGTCGGCTACCGGCGTGCACCGCGGCTCCACCCGATCCGCAGGAACCTTCTCGACAGTCTGGCGGGGACGCGGCCGCCGTCGGCTCCGGTCGTCCCGCCTTCACGCGCGCCGGACGGCGAGAACGGTGCGGCTGTGCCGCCCCGCGTCAGCGGATGACCTCCGACCGTGTCAGCCGGGTGGGATGGCCGTTTCAGGCGAGCGGCCCCCGTACGGCTCCGGCGACGAAGGCGGCGAAGGCCTCCGGGGTGACGGAGAACGCCCCGGCGTCGGGGTTCTTGGAGTCACGGACGGCGATGTGGGGGGTGAGGTGGGCGACCTCGACGCACTCGCCGCCGCTGCTTCCGCTGTACGACGACTTACGCCACTGCGCTCGCGTCAGGTTCAGGTTGCTCCCCATAGCGTTCCTCCATCACGCGGGCGATCAAGGCGGCCGAGTCTCTCGGTGAGAGGGCCGCAGCCTGCAAGCGAGCGTAACCGAGGGAACGCTCTTTGATCACTGACGGATTGGCGGTCAGGTGGCCCTGGTCGTAGCTCTCGCTGTAGTGCAGATCCGGATCGCTGTCGAACCGGAACAGCGTGAACGAGCCCATCATCCCCGCATGTTGGCCCGCCGAGAACGGCAGCACCTGGATCTCCATCCACTGGCGGCCGAACAGGCTCAGCAGGTGCGCCAGTTGCTCCCGCATGACCTCCCGGCCGCCGATCTCGCGATACAGCACCGCCTCGTCCAGCACGACCCACAGCACCGGCGGCTGCTCCCGCGCCAGGATGCGCTGCCGGTCCATCCGTGCCGCCACCATCTCGTCGAGCCGGTCCGAGTGCTCGACACCGAGTACGGCTCGTGCGTAGGCCTCCGTCTGCAGGAGCCCGTGCACCAACTGACACTGGTACGTCGAGATGAATCCCGCCTTCGCCTCCATCTCCGCATACGGCTGGAACCAGTTCGGCAACTGACTCCGCAGCACCAGCCCCACCAGCCGCGAGAACATCCCGTCCGTCCCCATCGCCGCGTCCACCCGCTCGGAGAACTCCCGCTGCGGCACCTTCGCCGCCGTCTCGATCTGCCCGATCAGCGACCCGGTACAGAACACGATCGCCCCGAGTTGCGCCAGTGTCAGTCCCGCCTCCTCCCGTACGCGGCGCAGTTCGTAGCCGTAGTAGTCCAACGGCGATGCGCTGGGGTCGAGTTCACGGATCCGCATGCCGACCACCTCCCATGACTGAGAGTAGCCACTCGGATGCGCAGAGATCCCGGCTTGTGGAAAAGTCGGGCGCCGTCAACGGCCGACGAAAGGGCCGCACATTTTCATGCAAGCATGCTTGCTTGTTTTTGCGCTCGCTGACATCCTCGCTCCATGGCAGACCCGACGCCCGTCATCGACGATCTGTGCGCCGAGAGCGAGGAGCTCGACCTGCTCGTGGCCGAGTTGAGCCCCGAGCAGTGGCGGCTCGCGACGCCCGCCCCCGGCTGGAGCATCGCCCACCAGATCGCCCACCTCGCCTGGACCGACCACTCCTCCCTGCTGGCGGTGACCGATCAGGACGCCTTCTCCCGCGAGGTCGAGAAGGCGCTCGCCGCACCCGGGGACTTCGTGGACAACGGTGCCGAGGAGGGTGCCGGGAAGCCTCCGTCGCGGCTGCTCGCGTACTGGCGCGCGGGACGTGAGGACCTGGCCGACGCTCTGCGGGCCGCCCCTGACGGTGCCCGTTTCCCCTGGTACGGCCCGCCCATGTCCACCGCCTCCATGGCCACCGCCCGTCTCATGGAGACCTGGGCGCACGGCCTGGACGTGGCGGACGCGCTCGGCGTGACCCGTACGCCCACCGACCGGCTGAGCCATATCGCCCGGCTCGGTGTCCGTACCCGTGACTACTCCTTCGGCGTGCACGGTCTGACCCCGCCGTTCGAGGAGTTCCGCATCGAACTCACCGCCCCCTCCGGCAAGGTGTGGATCTACGGTCCCGAGAACGCCACCGACCGCGTCACCGGCCCCGCCCTCGACTTCTGCCTTCTCGTCACCCACCGAGCCCACCGCACCGACCTCGCCCTGCGCACCGAAGGCGCCGACGCCGACCGCTGGCTCGACATCGCCCAGGCCTTCGCGGGCCCGCCGGGCGGTGGACGCCCGCCGAAGGGGGCGGCCGGGTGAGCACGCTGCGTATCGGCAACGCCTCCGGCTTCTACGGCGACCGGTTCGACGCCCTGCGCGAGATGCTGACCGGCGGCGAGCTCGACGTCCTCACCGGCGACTACCTCGCCGAACTGACCATGCTCATCCTCGGCCGCGACCGCCTGAAGGACCCCGGCGCCGGGTACGCCCGCACCTTCCTGCGCCAACTCGAGGACTCGCTCGGTCTCGCCCATGAGCGGGGCGTCAAGCTCGTGGCCAACGCGGGCGGCCTCAACCCCGCCGGACTCGCCGACCGGGTGCGGGAGCTGGCGGACCGGCTCGGCATCCCCGTCCGCGTCGCCCACGTCGAGGGCGACGACCTCACGGCACAGCATCCCGGCAGCCTCGCCGCGCACGCCTACCTCGGCGGCTTCGGTATCGCCGCCTGTCTGCGCGAGGGCGCCGACATCGTGGTCACCGGGCGCGTGACGGACGCGGCCCTGGTCACCGGGCCGGCCGTCGCGCACTTCGAGTGGGGGCCGGGGGAGTACGACCGGCTGGCGGGAGCCGTCGTCGCCGGGCATGTGCTGGAGTGCGGGACGCAGGCGACCGGCGGGAACTACTCGTTCTTCCGGGAGGGGGACGTCCGACACCCCGGCTTCCCCCTCGCCGAGCTCCATGAGGACGGCACGGCGGTCATCACCAAACACCCCGGCACCGGCGGCTTCGTCGACGTCGGCACGGTGACCGCGCAGCTCCTGTACGAGACGGGCGGCGCCCGGTACGCGGGCCCCGACGTCACCGCCCGCCTCGACACGGTCCGCCTCACCCAGGACGGCCCCGACCGCGTCCGTATCGACGGTGTCCACGGCGAACCCCCGCCCCCCACCCTCAAGGTCGGCCTCAACCGGCTCGGCGGCTTCCGCAACGAGGTCTCCTTCGTGCTGACCGGGCTCGACATCGAGGCCAAGGCGGCACTGGTGAAGGGGCAGTTGGAGGCTGCCCTCGGCAAGGTGAGCGAGGTGCGCTGGGACCTCGTCCGCACCGACCGCCCCGACGCCGACACCGAGGAGACCGCGAGCGCGCTGCTGCGGCTCGTCGTACGGGACCCGGACCAGGAGGCCGTGGGGCGGGCGCTCAGCGGGGCCGCCATCGAGCTCGCGCTGGCGAGTTATCCCGGCTTCCATGTGCTGGCGCCACCTGGAAAGGGCGCGCCTTATGGGGTCTTCGAGGATGTGTACGTCCCCCATGGGGCCGTTCCCCATGTGGCGGTCCTCCATGACGGGCGGCGGGTGTCCGTGGCACCGGCTCAGGAGACCGTCGTACTGGAAGAGGTCCCGGAGCCGCCGCTGCCCGAGCCCTTTCCGTCGGGGCCCACGCGCCGCGCTCCTCTCGGGCTCGTCGTCGGCGCCCGCAGCGGCGACAAGGGCGGGAACGCCAACGTGGGTGTCTGGGCCCGCACCGACGAGGCCTGGAGCTGGCTCGCGCACGCGCTGAGCGTCGACCGGTTCCGCGAACTCCTCCCGGAGACCGCCCACCTGCCCGTCACCCGCCACGCCCTCCCGGGCCTGCGCGCCCTCAACTTCGTCGTCGAGGGCATCCTCGGCGCCGGCGTCGCCGCCCAGCACCGCTTCGACCCGCAGGCCAAAGCCCTCGGCGAATGGCTGCGCTCCCGCCACCTGGACATCCCGGAGGAGCTGCTGTGACCGTCCTGTCGTCGGCGCTGGACACCAACGGCCCCGACTACCGCGCCCACCGCGAGACCATGCTCGCCAAGCTCACCGACCTGGACACCGAGCACGCCAAGGCTCTCGCGGGCGGCGGCGAGAAGTACGTCCAACGGCACCGCAAGCGCGGCAAGTTGCTCGCCCGTGAGCGCATCGAGCTGCTCCTCGACCCCGACACGCCCTTCCTGGAGCTGTCCCCGCTCGCCGCCTGGGGCAGCGACTACACCGTCGGCGCCTCCCTGGTCACCGGCATCGGGGTCGTCGAGGGCGTGGAGTGCCTGATCACCGCGAACGACCCGACCGTACGCGGAGGCGCCAGCAACCCCTGGTCGCTGAAGAAGGCGTTGCGCGCGAACGACATCGCGCTCGCCAACCGGCTGCCCTGCATCAGCCTGGTGGAGTCCGGAGGCGCCGATCTGCCGTCCCAGAAGGAGATCTTCATTCCCGGCGGGGCCATCTTCCGGGATCTGACCCGCCTCTCCGCCGCCGGGATCCCGACGGTCGCCGTCGTCTTCGGGAACTCCACCGCCGGAGGCGCGTACGTCCCCGGCATGTCCGACCACGTGATCATGGTCAAGGAGCGCGCGAAGGTGTTCCTGGGCGGTCCGCCGCTGGTGAAGATGGCCACGGGGGAGGAGAGCGACGACGAGTCCCTCGGCGGC
Organism: Streptomyces sp. NPDC087859; assembly: GCF_044742595.1. Lineage (NCBI taxonomy): Bacteria > Bacillati > Actinomycetota > Actinomycetes > Kitasatosporales > Streptomycetaceae > Streptomyces > Streptomyces sp. NPDC087859. The sequence goes on from NZ_JBIUUU010000004.1 coordinate 212,306, forward strand.
GCGGAGATGCACGCGCGCGTGTCGGGACTCGCCGACTACTTCGCCGTGGACGAGCAGGACGCGCTACGGCAGGCACGCCGGGTCGTGGCACGCCTCAACCACCGCAAGGCGTACGGCGATCCGGGCCCGGCCGAGCCGCCCAAGTACGACGCGGAGGAGCTGCTGGGGATCGTCCCCGGCGATCTGAAGGTGCCCTTCGACCCCCGCGAGGTCATCGCCCGGATCGTCGACGCCTCCGACTTCGACGAGTTCAAGCCGCTGTACGGGACCAGCCTGACCACGGGATGGGCCTCACTGCACGGCTATCCGGTCGGCGTGCTGGCGAACGCGCAGGGGGTCCTGTTCAGCGAGGAGTCCCAGAAGGCGGCCCAGTTCATCCAGCTGGCCAACCAGCGGGACATCCCGCTCCTCTTCCTGCACAACACCACCGGCTACATGGTCGGCAAGGAGTACGAGCAGGGCGGCATCATCAAGCACGGCGCGATGATGATCAACGCGGTGTCCAACTCCCGTGTCCCACACCTGTCCGTGCTGATGGGCGCCTCGTACGGCGCCGGGCACTACGGCATGTGCGGGCGGGCCTACGACCCCCGCTTCCTCTTCGCCTGGCCCAGCGCCAAGTCGGCCGTGATGGGCCCGCAGCAGCTCGCCGGCGTCCTCTCGATCGTGGCCCGGCAGTCGGCGGCGGCTAAGGGGCAGCCGTACGACGAGGAGGGCGACGCGGCTCTGCGGGCCCTGGTGGAGCAGCAGATCGAGTCCGAGTCGCTGCCGATGTTCCTGTCCGGGCGGCTCTACGACGACGGCGTCATCGACCCCCGCGACACCCGCACCGTCCTCGGCCTGTGCCTGTCGGCCATCCACACGGCGCCGTACGAGGGCGCGCGCGGTGGCTTCGGCGTCTTCCGGATGTGAGGAACCTTCCAGTGATCACTTCTGTCCTCGTCGCCAACCGCGGCGAGATCGCCTGCCGCGTCTTCCGCACCTGCCGTGAGCTGGGAATCCGGACGGTCGCCGTGCACTCGGACGCCGACGCGAACGCCCTCCACGCGCGCGTGGCCGACACGGCGGTACGGCTGCCGGGGGCGACCCCCGCGGAGACGTATCTGCGCGGCGACCTGATCGTGAAGGCGGCGGTCGCGGCCGGCGCGGACGCCGTGCACCCCGGCTACGGCTTCCTCTCCGAGAACGCGGACTTCGCACGCGCGGTCCTGGACGCGGGACTGGTGTGGATCGGCCCGAGCCCCTCGTCGATCGAGGCGATGGCGTCCAAGACGCGCGCGAAGGAGCTGATGGGCCTCGCGCCGCTGGGGGAGCCCACGGAGGCCGATCTGCCCCTGCTGGTGAAGGCGGCCGCGGGCGGCGGGGGGCGCGGCATGCGGGTCGTGCGCCGCATGGAGGAGCTGAGCGCCGCACGGGAGGGCGCCCGCGCCGAGGCCGCGAGCGCCTTCGGGGACGGCGAGGTCTTCCTGGAGCCGTACATCGAGAACGGCCGCCACGTCGAGGTCCAGATCCTCGCCGACACGCACGGCACGGTCTGGGCGCTCGGCACCCGCGACTGCTCCCTCCAGCGCCGCCACCAGAAGGTCATCGAGGAGTCCCCGGCACCCGGACTCTCCGAGGGACTCGTGGCCGAGCTGCACACGCTGTCCGTACGCGCCGCCCGCGCGGTCGACTACGTGGGCGCCGGCACGGTCGAGTTCCTGGTCGCCGACGACAAGGCGCAGTTCCTGGAGATGAACACCCGCCTCCAGGTCGAACACCCGGTGACGGAGGCGGTGTTCGACGTGGACCTGGTGGCTCTCCAGATCGCGGTGGCGGAGGGCCGCGCGCTGGACGCGGACCAGCCTCCCCGCGCGCGTGGCCACGCCATCGAGGCCCGCCTCTACGCCGAGGACCCGTCGACCGACTGGACCCCCCAGACGGGCACCCTCCACCGCCTGACCGTCCCGGCATCCGTCCGCCTCGACACCGGCTACGACGACGGCACCGAGATCGGCGTCCACTACGACCCCCTGCTCGCCAAGGTCATCGCCCACGCCCCCACACGCGCGGAGGCGCTCCGCAAACTGGCGGGCGCGCTGGAGCGGGCCACGATCCACGGCCCGACGACCAACAGGGACCTGCTGGTCCGCAGCCTGCGGCACGAGGAGTTCACGTCGGCGGCGATGACCACGGCGTTCTACGACCGCCATCTCCCGTCCCTGACGGTGGCGCTGCCCGACCCTTACGCCCCCCTGGCCGCCGCCCTCGCCGACGCCCGAAGCCGCCCTTCCCGCTTCGGCGGAGGCTGGCGCAACGTTCCCTCGCAGCCCCAGACCAAGCGCTACGAGATCGCGGGCGAGGAACACGAGGTCCACTACCGCCCCACGCGGGACGGACTGGAGGCGGACGGGGTGCGGATCGTGCACGCGGACGCGGCTCTGGTCGTACTCGAAGTGGAGGGCGTGCAGCGCAAGTTCGAGGTGACCAGGTACGGCGGCGAGGTGTTCGTGAACGCGACGCGGCTGAGGGCGCTGCCGCGTTTCTCGGACCCCGCGGCCCAGCTGGCCCCGGGTTCCTTGGTGGCCCCGATGCCGGGAACGGTGGTCAGGGTCGCGGAAGGGCTGGCCGAGGGGGCTCCTGTGAAGGCCGGAGAGCCCCTGCTGTGGCTGGAGGCGATGAAGATGGAACACAAGATCACGGCCCCGCTCACAGGCGTACTGACGGCCCTGCACGCCGCACCCGGCCACCAAGTCACGGTCGGCTCTCTACTGGCGGTGGTCGAACCCACCTAGGGGCGCGGGGAACTGCGCGACCAGCCACAGACAACTCGCACCCGGGAGGAGTCCCATGCCATCCACGATCGAATCCGACGAACACAAAGCCCTCCGAGCAGCGGTAGCCGCCCTCGGCAAACGCCACGGCCGCACCTACGACCGCGAACAGCTCTGGTCCGAGGCAGCCAAACTCGGCTACCTCGGCGTCAACCTCCCTGAGGAGTACGGAGGCGGAGGCGGCGGCATCTCCGAACTCTCGATCGTCCTCGAAGAACTCGGCGCCGCAGGATGCCCCCTGCTCATGATGGTCGTCTCCCCGGCCATCTGCGGCACAGTGATCGCCAGGTTCGGCACGGACGCCCAGAAGCAGGACTGGCTCCCCGCCCTGGCGGACGGCACCCGCACCATGGCCTTCGGCATCACCGAACCCGACGCCGGCTCCAACAGCCACCGCATCACCACCACGGCCCGCAGAGACGGCACCGACTGGCTCCTCACCGGCCGCAAGGTCTTCATCTCCGGCGTCGACATAGCCGACGCCACCCTCATCGTCGGCCGCGCCGAGGACTCCCGTACCGGCCGCCTCAAGCCCTGCCTCTTCATCGTCCCCCGGGACGCGGAGGGCTTCACCCGCCACCAGATCGACATGGAACTCCAGGCCGTGGAGAAGCAGTTCGAGCTGACCCTCGACGACGTACGCCTCCCCGCCGACGCACTCGTCGGAGACGAGGACGCGGGCCTGCTCCAGCTCTTCGCCGGCCTGAACCCCGAACGCATCATGACGGCCGCCTTCGCGATCGGCATGGGCCGCTACGCGCTCGCCAAAGCCATCGAGTACGCCCGCGACCGCACCGTCTGGAACGCCCCCATCGGCGCCCACCAGGCCATCGCGCACCCCTTGGCGCAGGCCCACATCGACCTCGAACTGGCCCGCCTGATGATGCAGAAGGCGGCCCATCTCTACGACATCGGCGACGACGTCGGCGCGGGCGAGGCCGCCAACATGGCGAAGTACGCGGCGGGGGAGGCCTGCGTGAAGGCGGTCGACCAGGCCGTGCACACCCTCGGCGGAAACGGCCTCACCCGGGAGTTCGGGCTCGCCTCGTTGATAACGGCCTCGCGCGTGGCTCGTATTGCCCCGGTGAGCCGGGAGATGATTCTCAACTACGTCTCCCACCAGACCCTGGGCCTGCCCAAGTCGTACTAGGCCGTCTTGGAGGAACCGTGTTCCGCAGCGAGTACGCAGACGTCCCCCCGGTCGAACTCCCCATCCACGAGGCCGTCCTGGGCCGGGCCGCCGAGTTCGGCGACAGCCCCGCCCTCGTCGACGGCACGAACGGCACCACCCTCACCTACGCCCAGCTGGACCTGTTCCACCGGCGCGTCGCCGCCGGTCTCGCCGAGGCGGGGGTGGCCAAGGGGGACGTCCTCGCGCTGCACAGCCCCAACACGATCGCGTTCCCCACGGCGTTCTACGCCGCCACGCGCGCGGGGGCCACCGTCACCACCGTGCACCCGCTCGCCACGCCGGAGGAGTTCGCCAAGCAGCTCAAGGACTCCGCCTCCCGCTGGATCGTCACCGTCTCCCCGCTGCTGGAGACCGCCCGCCGGGCGGCCGAACTCGCGGGCGGCGTCGAGGAGATCTTCGTCTGCGACAGCGCGCCGGGACACCGCTCGCTCCTCGACATGCTGGGCTCCACCGCCCCGGAACCGGTCATCGACATCGACCCCGTGGAGGACGTGGCGGCACTGCCGTACTCCTCGGGCACGACCGGCATCCCCAAGGGCGTCATGCTCACCCACCGCCAGCTGGCCACCAACCTCGCGCAGCTCTCACCCGCCCTCGCGGTGGGCCCCGGCGACCGCATCCTCGCCGTACTGCCCTTCTTCCACATCTACGGTCTGACGGCCCTCATGAACGGGCCACTGCGCAACGGCGCCACCGTCGTCGTCCTGCCCCGCTTCGACCTGGAGACCTTCCTCGCGGCCATCCAGAACCACCGCATCACCGGCCTGTACGTCGCCCCGCCCATCGTCCTGGCCCTCGCCAAGCACCCGCTGGTCACCCAGTACGACCTGTCGACGCTGCGCTACATCATCAGCGCCGCCGCCCCCCTGGACGCCAAGCTCGCCGAGGCCTGCTCGCAGCGCCTGAACCTGCCGCCCGTGGGCCAGGCGTACGGCATGACGGAACTCTCGCCCGGCACCCACGTCGTCCCCCTGGCCGCCATGCGCCACGCGCCCCCCGGCACGGTCGGCCGCCTCGTCGCCGGCACCGAGATGCGCATCGTCTCCCTCGACGACCCCGACAAGGACGTCGGCGTCGCGGAGGACGGCGAGATCCTCATCCGCGGCCCCCAGGTCATGAAGGGCTACCTGGGCCGCCCCGACGCCACCGCCGCCATGATCGACCCCGACGGCTGGCTGCACACCGGCGACGTCGGCCACGCCGATGCCGACGGGTGGCTGTTCGTCGTCGACCGGGTCAAGGAACTCATCAAGTACAAGGGCTTCCAGGTCGCCCCGGCCGAACTCGAAGCGCTCCTCCTCACCCACCCCGGCATCGCCGACGCCGCCGTCATCGGCGCCTACAACGACGACGGCAACGAGGTCCCGCACGCGTACGTGGTCCGCGGGCCCAACGCCACCGACCTCTCCGAAGGAGAGGTCATGATGTACGTCGCCGAACGCGTCGCCCCCTACAAACGCGTCCGCCAGGTCACCTTCATCGACGGGGTACCGCGGGCCGCCTCCGGGAAGATCCTGCGCCGCCGACTGAGGGAGCTCCAGTGACACTGATCGGCCGCGCACACGCGCGGGGTATCCAGACCCTCACCCTCGACTCGCCCCACAACCGCAACGCCCTGTCGGCCGCGCTGGTGGGCGAGCTGGCGACCGCCCTGGCCGAAGCGGAGAAGGACGGCGACGTACGCGCGATCGTCCTCACCCACACCGGGAACACGTTCAGCGCCGGCGCCGACCTGAAGGACCCGCCCGACCCCCATGCCCTGGTGGGGCTGCTGCGGCAGATCATCGCGCTGCCCAAACCGGTCCTGGCCCGGGTCACCGGCCACGTCCGCGCGGGCGGACTGGGCCTGCTGGCGGCCTGCGACATCGGGGTCGCGGCCACCGGGTCGAGCTTCGCCTTCACCGAGGTACGGATCGGGGTGGCCCCCGCGGTGATCTCCCTGCCGCTGCTGCCCCGCACCGACCCCCGCGCCCTCGCCCGCTACTACCTCACCGGCGAACGCTTCGACGCCGCCGAGGCCACCCGCATCGGCCTCCTGACGGCGACCGGCGACGCCGTGGACGACGTACTGGAACCCCTCCTGGACGGCCTGCGCAAGGCGGCCCCCGAAGCCCTGGCGGAGACGAAACAGCTGCTCACCGCTAGGGTGCTGGAAGCCTTCGACCGGGACGCGGCCGACCTCACCGCACTCTCGGCCCGCCTGTTCGCCTCCGCACAGGCCCGCGAGGGCATGACGGCCTTTCTGGAACGACGGGATCCCGCATGGGCGCTGTGAGCACGGTCGGCGACCGTGTGGAACGTACTCCCAAACAGGACCGCAGCCGGGCCACCCGGCAGCGGCTCCTGGAAGCCGCCGTGGCCTGCCTCGCCGAACACGGCTGGGCGGGCTCCACGGTGTCCGTCGTCGCCGAACGCGCGGGCGTCTCCCGAGGCGCCGCCCAGCACCACTTCCCGACCCGGGAGGACCTGTTCACGGCGGCGGTGGAGTACGTGGCGGAGGAACGCTCGACGGCTCTGCGGGCGCTCTTCCCGCAGGGTGCGACGGCCGACCGGCGGACCGTGGTGGCAGCCCTCGTCGACCTCTACACCGGCCCCCTCTTCCGCGCGGCCCTGCACCTGTGGGTCGCCGCCTCCAACGAGGAGCAGCTCCGCCCCAACGTGACGGAACTGGAGGCGCGCGTCGGCCGCGAGACCCACCGCATCGCGGTGGAGCTCCTGGGCGCGGACGAGTCCAGGCCCGGGGTACGGGAGACGGTCCAGGGCCTGCTGGACATGGCCCGGGGCCTGGGGCTGGCCAACCTGCTCACGGACGACGCGGGGCGCCGGGAACGCGTCGTCGCCCAGTGGGCCGTACTGCTGGACGACGCGCTGGGCTGAACGCCCCGGCTCCTCAGGGACTGAGCCGCTCCACCCGCCAGCTCCCGTCCGGCTCCGCCACGTACCGCAGCCGGTCGTGCAGCCGGTTCTCCCGGCCCTGCCAGAACTCCACCGTCTGCGGCGCCACCCGGAAACCACCCCAGTGCGGCGGCACCGGCACCTGCTCGCCCTCCGGATAGCGGGCCTCGAGCTCGGCGTACGCCGCCTCCAGGTCCGCCCGTGTCGCGATCACCGACGACTGGGCGCTGGCCCACGCCCCGAGCTGCGAACCGTGCGGGCGGGTCCGGAAGTACGCAGCGGTCTCGTCCCGCCCGGTACGGCGCGCGACACCCGTGACGACGACCTGCCGGGCCATCGGATGCCACGGAAAGAGCAGCGAGACGTACGGATTCTCGGAGAGGTCACGCGCCTTGCGGGAGTCGTAGTTCGTGTAGAAAACGAACCCCTGCTCGTCGAACTGCTTCAGCAGCACCGTACGAGAGGTGGGCTTGCCCTCCGCGTCCGCCGTGGAGACCACCATGGCGTTCGGCTCGAACAGCTGCGCCTCCGTCGCGGCCTGCTTGAACCAGCGCGCGAACTGCCCCACGGGCGTGGCGGCGAGTTCGCTCTCGGCGAGCCCCTCGGCCCGGTACTGCTTGCGCATGGCGGCGGGATCGGGGAAGGGAACGGGATCGCGGGAGACGGCGTCTGCGTCGGTCACGCCGTCATCTTGCCGTATGGAATCCGCCGGAGAGCCGGTCGGGGCCCACCGCACAAGGGTGGCACTCAGTGCCGCAAGTACTCCCCAAAGGTGGCACTCGGGGATATGGTGCAGATGCCGCCGCGGTGGGGTGACCACCCGCCGTACGGGGCATCACAGGGCCAACCGACCATCCGGAGCCGTCCCCTCCGCAGGTCGCCCCCGGACCGCCCGACAAGACCAGTCGCACACATCATGAGGAGCCGCCTGATGTCCGACCTCGACCCCGGCTTTGACCCCGGTTTCGTACCTGGCCTCGAAGGAGTCGTCGCGTTCGAGACGGAGATCGCCGAACCGGACAAGGAAGGCGGCGCCCTGCGGTACCGGGGCGTCGACATCGAGGACCTGGTCGGCAACGTCTCGTTCGGCAACGTCTGGGGCCTGCTCGTCGACGGCGCCTTCCGCCCCGGCCTGCCGCCCGCCGAGCCCTTCCCGATCCCCGTGCACTCCGGCGACATCCGAGTGGACGTCCAGTCCGCACTCGCGATGCTCGCCCCCGTCTGGGGCCTGAAACCCCTCCTCGACATCGACGAGGCCCAGGCCCGCGACGACCTCGCCAGGGCGGCCGTCATGGCCCTGTCGTACGTCGCCCAGTCCGCCCGCGGCCAGGGCCGCCCCATGGTCCCGCAGAGCGAGATCGACAAGGCCCAGTCCGTCGTCGAACGCTTCATGATCCGCTGGCGCGGCGAACCCGACCCCAAGCACGTCGCCGCGGTCGACGCCTACTGGACGTCCGCCGCCGAGCACGGCATGAACGCCTCCACCTTCACGGCCCGCGTCATCGCCTCCACCGGCGCGGACGTCGCCGCCGCCCTCTCGGGCGCCGTGGGAGCCATGTCCGGCCCGCTGCACGGCGGCGCCCCCTCCCGCGTCCTGCACATGATCGAGGAGATCGAACGCACCGGCGACGCCGACGCGTACGTCAAGCAGGCCCTCGACAAGGGCGAGCGCCTGATGGGCTTCGGCCACCGCGTCTACCGCGCCGAGGACCCCCGCGCGCGCGTGCTGCGGCGCACGGCCCGTGAGCTGGGCGCGCCCCGCTTCGAGGTCGCCGAAGCCCTGGAGAAGGCGGCCCTGGCCGAACTGCACGCCCGCCGTCCCGACCGGGTGCTCGCGACCAACGTCGAGTTCTGGGCGGCCATCGTCCTCGACTTCGCCGAGGTGCCGGCCCACATGTTCACGTCGATGTTCACGTGCGCGCGTACGGCGGGCTGGTCGGCGCACATCCTGGAACAGAAGCGGACGGGGCGGCTCGTGCGGCCGTCCGCGCGGTATGTGGGGCCGGGGTCGCGCAGTCCGCAGGACGTCTCGGGGTACGAGGACATCGCCCACTGAGAAGGGTGCCTGAGGGGCGCGGGCGGCTGCGGGCCGTATGTGGCTGGTCGCGCAGTTCCTCACGCCCCTTGGGGCGTTGATCTAGGCCGGAGTCAGCAGGGTGCCGTGGTGGCGCTCCGCCACCAGCGGGTGCGCCCGCAGCTTGCCCTTCAGTTCGTTGTAGCCGTACTCCGCGAACAGCGGGTTGGTGGGGTCGTCGGAGACACCGGGCGCGGCAGAGGCGTACGGGAAGGCCAGCGGCTCCACGCGCGCGTCGAGACGCGGGTTGTAGAAGAACGGGACGGAGAACCGCTCGGTCGCCCCGGGCGGGGAGACGACCCGGTGATTCGTGGCGACGAGATACCCGTTGGTGGCCACCTCCAGCAGCTCACCGAGGTTCACGACGAACGCCCCGTCCAGCGGCGGCACATCGTGGAACCGCCCGTCCTCGCGCTGCACCTGGAGCCCGCCGACCCGGTCCTGGAGCAGCAGGGTCAGGAACCCGTAGTCCTTGTGGGCACCGACCCCCTGATCGGCACCGTCCCCCGCACTCCCCGGATACCTCACGAGCTTCAGATGCGGATGGGCGTGCGCCCCGAAGATCGGGTCGTAGAAGTCTGCGGGCGCCCCGATGGAAGCGAGCAGCTCGTGCAGCAGCCGCTCGGCGACGGAGCTGAGCCGTTCGACCCACCCCAGCGCGGCGGTCCGCAGCTCGGGCAGTGAGCCGGGCCACTGGTTGGGCCCCTGGAGCCACCAGTAGGCGGGCTCATCGGCACCCGGTATGCGAGCCTCCCGCTCGGCCCCGATGTCGAGCTGGTCCCGCCAGTCCCTGCTGCCCCCCGTCCGCTCGTCGCCGGTTCGCGTGTACCCACGGAAGTGCGGCGAGCGGACGTTGTCGATGGCGAGTCGCTCCTCCTCGGGAAGCGCGAAGAACTTCCGCATGGCGGAGAGCAGGGAACCGACCTCCTCCCGGCTGACCCCATGCCCGACGAGCTGGAAGAACCCCACGTCATGGGCGGCACTGTGCAGTTGGGCACGGAGCAGCGCACGGGCTTGGGGGCCGCGATCGGCGGCGGAGAGGTCGATGATCGGGAGCTGCTGGTACGACGGATGCGTCGACACGTTCGTCATGGAGTTCGTCCACAGGAAGAGAAGGGGGAGCACAGCAGGGAACGGCAGCGGGTGGCTGCGTCAGAAAGGGGCCGGAAGCTCAGATGGAGCGTCGACAGCCCATGCTCGTGACGCGGACGTAGTCCACGTGGCGGCGTCGAACGAGCGAAAGCATGAGGTCAGAGTACTGCGCGCCGCAAGAAACGCGGGTGTCGCAGATCACTCCCGAAAATCCTCCAGGAACGCAGACGACCCGCAAGCTCGGGTCCTACCGCCTGAGCGGGGGAGCCGGCCGGACGTACCGGCGAGCTTGCGGGTCGGGTGACTGCTTGGGATTGGGCCGGCTGCACGCTTCTTTCGCGCACTGGTCCGGCACCGCACTGAATGTGGTGTCGGGCTGCTAGCCCGCAGCCACCTCTTCCGTCCGGTTTGAATACATCTGCCGAACCACCTCCCTTCTGAAGTAGCAGCAGCCTAAGAACTCGTCGGCGTCCGATCAACCGCTTTTTCGGAAAGGAAGAGCAAGGCGAGTCGGGGCAGCCGTCGCCGCATCTCGTCATCGTCGTCGAAGTCGAAGTCCTCGCCCATGTCGGTCTCGGCGCGGGTCTCGGGACGATCCGCCGCGTACTGTCTCCAGGCCTCGTAGAAGGCCTCGCCGTCTCCGGTGATCCGCTCGTAGGCGTCCGAGGCGCAGTAGTTGGCGTCCTCGTGGAAGAGCGTCCGGTCCTCGAAGTCGGCGGCCGCGCCGACGACCTCGGCATGATCCGCGAGGCTGTCCGGCACGGCGGCCGCCCGCTCGTACCACTCGCGCCCCTGGGCGATCAGCCCCGCACGGAAGTCCGTGAAGCTGTCGTCGGAGCAGCCGCCGCCGATGAGGTAGGCGGCGGCCCACACGTCCCAGCGGTAAACGGCGCCGTGGAGCGCGTCGAAGCGCTCCTGGTACCGCAGGATGTCCTGCGGCGAGCGGCGGGCCAGCAGGTCGACCAGTGCCTCGTGGAAAGGCAGGCCTTCCGTCGTCTTCGAGCGCGCTGTCTCGACGATGCTCCAGAACTCGTCCGTGTCCATGGCGGGAACTGTGCCAGGAGGGTCTGACAACGGCCCCTCAGAGCTTGCTCGTCCGCCCGTCCTCGAAGTAGTGCCCCTCCGCCAGGTCCGCGAGCAGCCCCGCCTCCTCCGGCTTCCAGCCCAGCCGCTGCCGTGTCAGGGCGCTGGACGCCTGGAGGTTCAGGGAGACGAAGTGGCTGATCCAGCCGAAGTGGGCGGCGGCTTCGGCGGGGGGTATTTGGACGACCGGGAGGTCCAGTCCGTGGCCTATGGCGGTCGCGAGGGCGTGGAAGGGCACGCCCTCGTCGTCGACCGCGTGCAGCCGGACGCCCGCCGGGGCCTTCTCCAGGGCCAGCCGGAACAGACGGGCCGCGTCGAGGCGGTGGACGGCGGGCCAGTGGTTCGTGCCGTCGCCAACCATGGCCGACACGCCCCGGTCGCGGGCGATGTCGATCAGCTGGGGGACGAACGCCCCGTCGCCGCGGCCGTGGACGGACGGGGGGAGGCGGACGAGCGTGGCGCGTACGCCGCGTTCGGCGAGGGCGAGGGTGGCTTCCTCGGAGGGGACGCGGAAGGGGGCCACGGACACCGGGTCGGCCGGGTCCTCCTCCGTGGCGAACACACCCGGCGGGACCAGGAACACCGAGGTCGTCACGAGGGGCTTGCCGGTGCCCTCGAGTGCCGTGCCCATCGCGTCGATGGCGTGCAGGTCGATCGCGCCCGAGGCGGCGATGTCGGAGAAGTCGTGCTTGAAGGCCGTGTGGATGACGCCGTCCGCCGCCGCGGCGCCACGGCGGAGGCTGTCGAGATCGTCGAGGTCGCCGCGGTGCACCTCGGCCCCCGCGGCCGTCAGCGCCGCGGCGGAGGAGTCGGAGCGGGCGAGGCCCACGACCTCGTGACCCGCGTCGATGAGTTCGCGTACGACGGCGGAACCGACGAACCCGCTGGCGCCGGTGACGAAAACGCGCATGGTGATGCCTCCGAGCAGAGGGATGGTGTCTGGGATGTCCTCATCGTCCGGAGCGGCTGCCGTCCGCGTCCAAAGCCTGTTTCTCATCGAGCAATACGGTTGGGGCATCACCACAGCTCAAGCCTGGATAGGCTCCCCGTATGACCGACCTCGACCTCCGCCTGGTCCGGTACTTCACGGTCGTCGCCGAGCATCGGCACTTCGGCCGCGCGGCCACGGCCCTGCACATCACCCAGCCGTCACTGAGCCGGCAGGTGCAGCGGCTGGAGCGGCAGTTGGGCGCCCGACTCCTCGACCGGACCCCGCAGGGGACGCGGCTGACGGAGGCCGGGGAGACCTTCCTGCCCCATGCCGAAGCGCTGCTCCGCGCGGCGGCGCAGGCGGCCGCACACACGCGTGCCGCCGCCCGGCCGAACCGCATGACGGTCGGCTTCACCTCGGGCCTCATCGTCACTCCGGCGGTACGGGCGGTTCGCCACCGCTACCCGGACGCCGACGTACAGACCACACACCTGAACTGGGACGACGTATGCCCGGCCCTCCTCGACCACCGGGTGGACGCGGTCGTGACCCGGCTGCCGTTCCCCACCGACGGCCTGCATGTGACGGTCCTCTACGACGAGCCGCGCGTCCTGGTCGTCCCGCTGGACCACCGGCTGGCCGGCAAGGACTCCGTCACCCTCGACGACATCGCCGACGAGCCGCTGCCCCGGACCGCGGATCCGGTGCGCAGCGCCTTCTGGCGGTTCGAGCCCCGGCCGGACGGGCGCCCGGCACCCGACGGGCCGCTCATCGCGGCGATCGAGGACAAGCTGGAACTCGTGGCCTCCGGCGAGTCCCTGGCGGTCTCCGTCGTCTCCGTCGGGAGGGCCCTGCGCCACGACCTCACCACGGTCCCCCTGGACGGCGTCGAGCCGAGCCATGTCGTCGTCGCGACCCGGGCCGGGGACCGGGGCCGCGTGGTGACGGCCTTCCGCAAGGCGGCGAGAGAGCACCTCACGGCCCCGGAATCCCCATGGACGGATCAACGGCACGGCTCCTAGCGTTCGCCCCATGACAGAGCGACTCGCGATTCTCGGCGGTTCGGTGTTCGAGGAACAGATCGGCTACGCCCGGGCCGTCGTCGACGGCGACCGGGTGCACGTGTCGGGGACGACCGGGTTCGACTACGCGACGATGATGATGTGCGGGCTCTCGGATCCTCGTATGAAGATCGAGATTGAGGTGTCCGCGCGGCGGGGAGGTGGATCTCGTGCCTGATGTCCGAATAGAGCCCGCCGTGGGCGACGCCATGCTCGAGCAGTGGCGATACGTCCACAACGTGATCATCCCGGCCGACGAGCTAGACCTCGCCACGGTGCGGGAGCGCGGCACGCGCTACCGGCTGGAGAACGCGTACGTCGGTGACGTGCTCGTCGGCTGCTCCACCGTGCGGCCCCCGCAGGGCGGGGCGGCGACCGTCATCGCGCGCGTGCTGCCCGAGCACCGGCGGCAGGGGTTCGGGACGGCGCTGTACGAGAACGGGCTCGCCCACGCACGCGTGCTGGGCGCCACCACGATCGAGACCTGTGTCCTGGCCGTCAACGAGGACGGTCTGCGCTTCGCCGAGAAGCACGGATTCACCGAGGTCGAACGCTATGCGCTCCCGCCCGAGACCGACCTGTGGGTCGACCTCAGGCTGGATCGGGCACCGTAGAGACAGAAGCGGCGTACAACGATTCCCCCAACTTGCGGGAACCCGGTGTGTGCTGCGTCACGTTCCAGTTAGATGATTGCAAGTGAGCGAACCGACGTGCCGTACGGACGGATGCAGCCTGCAGGGGGTCCAGGTGAGTGCTTCGCGGCGTAGTGGGACCACCGACGAGCTGGGGCCGAACGAGCCCGAACAGCCCGACGGCGCGGATCTGCTCGCCGCCCTGCTCGACGGCATGGACGCGGCACTGTGCGCCTTCGACGCCGATGGCGTCGTCACCCACTGGAACCGCGAGGCCGAACGGATCCTGGGCTGGACCGCGGCGGAGGCGGTGGGACGGCAGGGATTCGCCGGGTGGGCGGTGCGCAGCGCGGACGCCCAGGAGGTCGAGGGGTGGCTGCAGTCCGCCATGCGGGCTCCCGGACGGCAGGTGCACGAGTTCGCCCTGCTGACCAAGGAGGGCGGGCGGGTCCTCGTACGGACCCAGTCGGCGGCCGTACGCGGCCCCGACGGGAAGCCGGCCGGGGTGTACTGCGCCTTCAGCGAGGTGCACGCGCAGATCGACCTGGAGCGGTCCATCGCACTGAGCGAGGCCCTCTTCGACGACGCCAGCTGGGGTGTCGTGCTGGTCGACGCCGATCTACGGCCCGCGGTGGTGAACGCGCACGCGGCCCGGGCCCTCGGTGTCGGCCGTACGTCCGTCCTGGGACGGCCCCTCGGGGAACTGCTCGCGCAGGGCGTCGAGGAGCTGGAGAGCGCGCTCACCCATGTGCTGGCCGAGGGCGCGCCGCCCGCACCCGCCGAGATCTGGGTGAGCGTGCGCACCCCCGAGGGCGAACAGCGGCGCTGCTGGCGCTGCGGCTTCGTGCGCCTGGCCTCGCCGCTCGCCGAGGAGCCGGTGCCGCTGGGCGTCGGATGGCTCTTCAACGACGTCACCGAGGCCAAGCAGGCCGAGCAGGAGGCGTCCCTGCTGCGCTTCCGCACCAACCAGCTGCACCGGGCGGCCCGCGCGGCCGCCGAGTGCGAGGACCCGGCCGAGGCCGCGACGGTCCACCTCGACTTCGCCCTCGCCGGCTTCGCCGACCACGCGCTGATCGACCGGGTGGCGGGGGAACCGGCCGCCGAGTCGGACACACCGGTACGGCTGGTACGGGTCGCCTCGACGCCCTCCGGGGCGCCCGGCCCGAGCCTGCTGACCGGACAGGCCGGGCTGCCCGTGCGCTACGCCGAGGGGCATCCGGCGCTCCAGTGCGTGGACCGGACGGGCGCCGTACGGGCCAGCGTGGGGGCGGTACCGCCCGAGAAGGCACGCGAGTGGGCCCTGGCCCGCCAGTGGCCGGGGGACGCGGTGCACGCGCTGTGCGCGGTCCTGCGGAGCCGGGGGCGGACGCTGGGGGTCGTGACGTTCCTGCGGGGCGCCGGGCGGAGCCAGTTCGAGCGGTCCGACGCGGTGTACGCGGAGGATGTGGCGGTGCGGATCGCTTCGGCGCTGGACCTGGCGGGGGTGCTGCGGCGGTGAGGTGACATGCCGTCCTCCCGTCGCCCGCTAGTGCCGGTAGAAGATCCGGTCCCCGTACTCCTCGAACACCCGCGCGTTCCACGCCAGCCCCCCGTCCACGTTCCCCGACCGCAGCATCGGGGGCTCGATGCCCCGTGCCGCCAGGTCGGCCGCCGCCGTTGCCACGGTGGCCTGGAGGAGTGCCGAGGTGACGACCGTGGAGGCGGGGGCGAAGGGGGCGGGGACGGTGTCGAGGGTGAGTTCCGCGTCGCCGATGGCGATCTTGGAGTCGAGGACGACGTCGCAGTGGTCCTTGAGGTAGGTGCCGGAGGAATGGCGGGGGGTCGTCTCCGAGGCGTACGCCACCGAGGTCACGCCGATGACCTTCACGCCACGCGCGCGTGCGCTCATCGCCATCTCGACGGGGAGGGCGTTGCGGCCGGAGAGGGAGATGATCACGAGGGTGTCGCCCGCGCGGAGCGGGGAGGAGTCGAGGACGGCGGTCGCGAGGCCGTCGACGCGCTCCAGGGCGGAACCGAGCGTGGCGGGCATGACGTCGACGCCGACGACACCGGGGACGGTGAGCAGGTTCATCAGTGCGAGACCGCCGGCGCGGTAGACGACGTCCTGCGCGGCGAGCGAGGAGTGCCCGGCGCCGAAGGCGAACAGCCGGCCCCCGGCGGCGACGGTGTCGGCGAGGAGGGCCCCGGCCGCGTCGATGTGCTCGGCCTCCTCCTCGCGGACCCGCTGCAGCAGGCCGATCGCAGCGTCGAAGAACCGGTCGGCGGGCGTGCCGTCGCTCATACGGGCCCCTTCGGGTCGGCTGTGTCGCGGATCACCGTGCGGTCTGGACCAGTGCGGTGTCAATACGGCGGGGCCGTACCGTGGCGGCCCGTTCGCGAACCCTCCTCCGTCCGGCACCGACGCCACCGCATCGCCGACGCCGAGCGCGCCGCACCGCCGTACGGCCTCCCGCGCGGCCCTCGGACAGCCCCCCGGGTCGCTGTCGAAACCAGCTCGTTTCACCGGCGCGGCACGGTTGTCAGTGCTATGCGTCAGAATTGAGGCCAGGGCCAGCGCACACGCCGCGAAGTCGTTGCGCTTCCGGCAGATCTCATCGAGGGGCACGTATGTCCGGACTGATCGACACCACGGAGATGTATCTCCGCACCATCCTCGAGCTGGAGGAGGAAGGTGTGGTCCCCATGCGCGCCCGGATCGCCGAGCGGCTCGACCAGAGCGGGCCGACCGTCAGCCAGACGGTGGCGCGGATGGAGCGCGACGGGCTGGTGTCCGTGGCGAGCGACCGGCACCTGGAGCTGACCGACGAGGGACGCCGGCTGGCGACGCGCGTGATGCGCAAGCACCGGCTCGCGGAGTGTCTGCTCGTCGACG
The DNA here is from genome assembly GCF_044742595.1 of Streptomyces sp. NPDC087859. Classification (NCBI taxonomy): domain Bacteria; kingdom Bacillati; phylum Actinomycetota; class Actinomycetes; order Kitasatosporales; family Streptomycetaceae; genus Streptomyces; species Streptomyces sp. NPDC087859. The sequence continues at coordinate 228,951 of NZ_JBIUUU010000004.1, forward strand.
TCATCGGGCTGGAGTGGGAGCAGGTGCACGCCGAGGCGTGTCGCTGGGAGCACGTGATGAGCGAGGCCGTGGAGCGGCGGGTGCTCGAGCTGCTCCGCCACCCCACCGAGTCGCCGTACGGCAACCCCATCCCCGGTCTGGAGGAGCTCGGCGAGAAGGACGGCGCCGACCCGTTCCTGGACGAGGGCATGGTGTCGCTGGCCGACCTGGACCCGGGTTCGGAGGGCAAGACGGTCGTCGTCCGGCGGATCGGCGAGCCGATCCAGACGGACGCGCAGCTGATGTACACGCTGCGCCGGGCGGGCGTGCAGCCCGGTTCGGTGGTGAGCGTGACGGAGTCGGCCGGCGGGGTACTGGTGGGCAGCGGGGGCGAGGCGGCCGAGCTGGAGGCGGACGTCGCGTCGCATGTGTTCGTCGCCAAGCGCTGACTGTCGTACGCCTTCCGTCGGGTGTTCTGTCGAGTGTTCAACTGCCGGGACGGCAGAGGCAGTTGCGGCATCCCGATGATCTCGTCGATTCCAAGATTCACTGTGCCGAATCGCAGCGCTCGGACGCCCCGCGTGCGAGGCTGTCGCGTGAGGCATATGACCTGAGGGGGCGGGGAGGATGCGCCGCAGACGTGTGGAGGGCCCCGGCGCCGTGTGGCGCCGGGGCCTGTCCTCCCCTGTGCTGACCCGGAGCCCCGAGCTCCCAGGGTCATTCCCCTCGGACCGGTTTCCCCGACCGGTCCGCCTCCCGCTGAAGATCTCCCCTCGGCGGCGACGATCAATCCTTGAGCAAGGTCACTCAAACGAGGGGTGTTGTCGGCGGAAGCCGCATTCTCGAATGGGCTTTCGATAGCCTTCGGGTGACACGTCGGGCGGAACGTGCGCTTCAGGGAGGGGGCGGCACGACAGCAGGCACGTCAGACAGGGCAGGCAGCACACGGTTCACAGGACCGGCCGGCTCGGCGTCCTTCGGGGTGCGGTGCCGGAACGGACTTCGACGAACCCGTTGAGGGGGGTGCCAGGACCAATGGCGCGGCGCATCGACGTGACCGGGGCGGGCGGCGTACGTCTCGCGGCCTGGGAGTTCGGCGACCCTCCCAAGCCCGACCCGGCAAGGGACGCGACGGAGCACGGCCTCCGGGAGAACGGTGAGACAGCCGGGCGACGCGTCGGTCAGCGGACCGCACAAGGCGCCCTGGACCCCTCGCCCGGCGTGCTCTTACTGCACGGCCTCATGGGCCGCGCCTCCCACTGGGCCTCCACCGCCCGCTGGCTCTCCGAACGCCACCGGGCCGTCGCCCTCGACCAGCGCGGCCACGGCCGCAGCGACAAGCCCCCGCACGCCTCCTTCACCCGCGAGGCCTACGTCGAGGACGCCGAAGCGGCCCTCGAACAGCTCGGCCTCGGCCCCGCCGTCCTCATCGGCCATGCCATGGGTGCGCTCACCGCCTGGCAGCTCGCCGCGAAACGGCCGGACCTGGTGTCCGGAGTGATCATCTGCGACATGCGGGCCTCCGCGCTCGGCGCGGCCTCGCAGCGGGAGTGGGCGGACTGGTTCAAGGCCTGGCCCGTGCCCTTCGCCACCCTCGCCGACGTACGCAAGTGGTTCGGGGAGGACGATCCGTGGGTGGAGCGGCCCAATCCGGCGCGGGGGGAGTTCTACGCCGAGGTGATGGCCGAGTCGCCGGACGGGTGGCGGCCGGTGTTCGAGCATGAGCAGATGCTGAAGTCCCGGGAGCCGTGGGTGTTCGACGCGCACTGGGAGGAGCTGGCGCAGGTGCGGTGCCCCGCGTTGGTCGTGCGCGGGCTCGACGGGGAGTTGGGGCGGGCGGAGGCACAGGAGATGGTGCGGGTGCTGCCGCGGGGGGAGTACGCGGAGGTCGCTGATGCGGGGCATCTTGTTCATTACGACCAGCCGGATGCGTGGCGGGCTGCGATCGAGCCGTTCATCGACGGGCTGACGGGGTGATCGGTGCCTGAGGGCTCGGGGGGTTCTGCCGGGGGGCGGGTGCGGGTTCGTCGTGGCTGGTCGCGCAGTTCCCCGCGCCCCTGAGGGCGTTACGGGCACCCTGCGAGGATGCTCAGCCCTTGCTCACCGCCGCCAGGATCTCCGGGAGCCGTGCCGCTGTCCTCGGGGCCGCCAGGCGGAGCCCCAGCAGTGTGATGCCCGCCCCGTACACCGCCCCCACCGGGAGCAGCAGCCACGTCCAGTCGTCCCCGTTCGCGCTGACGTTCAGCCAGATCGTCAGGACGATGACGGGGGCGCACAGCAGGGCCGCGCCCACCATGCCGCCGAAGATCGAGATCCAGGCCAGCCCGGCCTGGCCGGGGGCCACGTTCTTGTAGCCCTCCTGCGGGATGGAGTACGGGAAGCGCGCGGAGGCCCACGCGCCCGTGGCCAGCATCGCGCCGAGCAGAGCGAAGGACAGGCCGAGCGCCTCGGGCAGTCGCGCCCAGTCGCCGAGCAGCGCCGTGGTCAGGACGGTCACCAGGGTGGCGTACGGCAGGGTGATCAGCAGCAGGGCCAGCGCACGGCCGCGCAGCTCGACGTAGGCGTCCCGGGTCGAGGAGATGGTCAGGGCGACGATCCAGAACGCGGAGGTGTCCTGGCCGAACTGGTTGTACATCTGGATGCCGAGCATCCCCGCGGCGAAGCAGGCGAAGTAGATCGAGCCGGTGCCCTGCAGCGCGTTGAACACGGGCACGATCAGGCCGATCGCGAGCGAGGTCACCCACGCCGCCTTGGTCTTCGGGTCGCGCCAGATGTACCGCAGGCTGCGCTCCACGACCGTCCCCGTGCGCCCGGTGGGCAGCAGCCGCCCGAGGCCGGTCGAGGTCCGCTCGCGCGAGGCCGACTCGCCGGCGGACTGCAGGGTGGACCCGTCGGGGGCGGTCATCAGCAGGGTCAGATGCCGGGCCCATACGGCGATCAGGCCCGCCAGCGCCCCCGCGCTCAGCGCCAGTTGGACGACCGCGACCCCGTACGACCCCTCGCTCACCGACTCCACCGCCCCGATCGCGGAAGCCGGCGGCACCCACCGCAACACCTCGCCCGCCGGATCGAGCTCCGCGAGCCCGCTCGAACCCAGCCGCTGCGCGCCGAAGTTGACGAGCTGCGCCCCGATCGCGATGACCAGCCCGCTCAGTACGGCCAGATCCCGGCCCTTACGGCTGGTCAGCAGCCGGACGTTGGCGGCGGCGACGGCCCGCGCGAGTGCCACGCACACCAGCAGCGCCAGCACGACCGCGACGACGCCGACGGCGTACGCGAGTCCGCCGTGCGCCACCGAGATCGCGGACCCGACGAGCAGGCACAGGGTGAACAGCGGCCCGATCCCCACCAGCGAGGCCGCGAGGAGCGCCCGCACCAGTGGCCGGGGGCGCAGCGGGAGCATCACCAGGCGCGTCGGATCGAGCGTCTCGTCCCCGCCGGGAAAGAAGAGCGGCATCACCGCCCACCCCAGCGCCAGCACCGCCACCAGCAGCACGACGACGGACACGGCGTGCTCGTTCCCGCGCAGGGCGATCAGCCCGAGGAGCTGGAGCGCGGCGAACAGCAGGGTGACGACCGCCGACGCGATGTACGCGGCCCGCCGCCCGCCGGACTGCTTCAGCCCGTTCCGCAGGAGTGACAGCTTCAGCCGTACGACGACGGCGGTGACGTCGGCGCTCATCGTGCCGCCCCGCCGCCCAGCCAGTCGAGATCGGACGCGGTGTTCCGCCCGCCCGCCCCGACGAGTTCCAGGAAGGCCTGTTGGAGCGAGGGCGCGGCGCCGCGCACGTCGGCGAGGGGGCCGTGCGCCCGGATGCGTCCCGCGGCCATCACGGCCACCCAGTCGCACAGCGACTCGACGAGCTCCATGACGTGGGAGGAGAAGACGACGGTCGCGCCCGACGCCGTGTACCGCTCCAGCACCCCGCGGATGGTCTGTGCGGACACGGGGTCGACGCCCTCGAACGGCTCGTCCAGGAACAGCACTTCGGGGTTGTGGAGCAGGGCCGCCGCGAGCCCGATCTTCTTCCGCATCCCGGTCGAGTAGTCGACGACCAGTTTGTGCTGCGCGCCCGCCAGGTCGAGGACGTCGAGGAGCTGGGTGGCCCGCTTGTCGACCTCGGCGCCGGGCAGTCCGCGCAACCGCCCGGAGTAGGCGAGCAGTTCCCGCCCGGAGAGGCGTTCGAAGAGGCGCAGTCCTTCGGGAAGGACGCCGATCCGGGCCTTCACCTCGACGGGATCCCGCCAGACGTCGTGCCCGACGACCTCGACGGAGCCCTGGTCGGGCCGCAACAGCCCGGTGATCATGGAGAGGGTGGTGGTCTTCCCGGCCCCGTTGGGTCCGACGAGCCCGATGAACTTCCCGGCGGGCAACTCCAGATCGATCCCGGCGACGGCGACCTGCTGGCCGAACCGCTTCCAGAGCCCGCGCACACTCACTGCCGACGTCATGGAAGCCAACCTAAGGGGCGCGGAGACCTTTTAGCGGTCCCGCCCGCACGCGTAGGCGAGCGGAGAGATCAACTCCTCCGCGTCCGGCAGCCACCTGTTGGCGGGCGTGGGCCTGCAGGCCCACTGCACGGCCCCGCTGGACCCGTACCGCGTGGGGGGCGCCGCCACGAACGCGCCCTCGCCCAGCGCGACCAGGTCGAGCGACGACGGCGTCCAGCCGAGCTTGCGCACCAGGTCCGGCACCTTCACCGAGGCACCCGGCAGCACGAGGAAGTGCATCCGGCGATCCGGCGACAAGGTCACCGGCCCCAGCGTCAGCTCCATCCGCTCCATCCGCGCCAGCGCCAGGAACCCGGCGGTCTCCGGGACGGAGATCGCGTCGAAGGTCCGCCCGGTCGGCAGCAGGATCGACGCGAGCGGCTGCTTCGACCACAACCGGCGCGCGACGGTCGCACTGCCCGTGGCCTGCGTCGCCCAGTCCTCGCGCGTGGGGTGTGCGCCGGGGGCGGCGCACGCCGCGTCGCCGCAGGAGCAGTGCTGCACCCCGTCGACGGCTTCCAGCCAGGTGCCGGGGAACACGTCCCAGTGGCGCTCCTCGGCGTAGCGTACGGCGGTCTCCAGCAGCGATTCCCCGCGCTGCTTCGGAATCTGGGCGGCTTCGGTGCTCGCGATCGTCTCTTCCACGCCCAACACAACTCCCCCCGCCACCTCGGGTTACGGCCGTACCGCGCGCGGGGGAAGCGCATCGATTCCGCATCTGGGGCGCATGGATGCATGTGTGGGGGCGCGCAGGAGGATCTGCGGTGGGAGGTGGGTAGCCACATGCGGGGTGGCTTCCGTCCTTTACCCCGGCAATCCTCACATCCCTCGCATTTTCCGTATGTCCGCGGGGCATTGATCTTCACGGCCGGATCTTTTCGCTCTAGGGGTTGTTCCCAGGGGGTACGCCATGGCCGCAAGGCCTCTCGTCGCGCGGCAGCCGAACGAACGGTTGCAGGCGCTCATCCAGGAAGCGGGTTGCTCGAACGCCGGGCTGGCCCGTCGGGTCAACATGTGCGGTGCCGAGCACGGTCTCGATCTGCGCTACGACAAGACGTCCGTGGCGCGTTGGCTGCGCGGGCAGCAGCCGAGGGGACGCGCCCCGGCGATCATCGCGGAGGCGCTGGGCCGCAAACTCGGCCGTACGGTCACGATCGACGAGATCGGCATGGCCAACGGCAAGAACCTCGCATCGGGCGTCGGCCTCCAGTTCTCGCCGACCGTGCTGGGGGCCATCGAGCAGGTCTGCGAACTGTGGCGCAGTGACGTGGGGCGCCGGGACTTCCTGTCCGGCTCCTCGGTCGCCGCGTCCGCGCTCGTCGAACCGAGCCGCGACTGGCTGATCTCCTCGCCGGACTCGCAGGTGGCGCGGCAGGCGGGACCGCGGGTGGGCCAGTCCGACGTGGCGGCCGTGCGGGCGATGACCCAGGCCCTCGTGGAACTCGACCACCAGTACGGCAGCGGCCATGTGCGTCCGGTCGTCGTGCACTACCTCAACAGTGTCGTCAGCGGGCTGCTCGCCGGGTCGTACCGGGAGGCCGTGGGGCGTGAACTGTTCGCCACGGTCGCACGGTTGACGGAGCTCGCCGGGTACATGGCGATCGACACCGGACAACCGGGGCTGGCGCAGCGGTACTACATCCAGGCCCTGCGGCTCGCGCAGGCGGCGGGGGACCGCGGCTACGGCGGATACGTGCTCGCCGCGTCCATGAGCCATCTCGCCGCGCAGCTCGGAAACCCGCGCGAGATCGCGCAGTTGGCGCGCGCGGCGCAGGAAGGGGCGCGCGGGCGCGTGACACCGCGGGCGGAGGCGATGTTCCACGCGGCCGAGGCGCGCGGGCACGCGTTGATGGGCGATGCGCGGGCGGCGCAGCTGGCCTCCGGGCGGGCGGTGGGAGCGCTGGAGGCGGCGGATCCTTCCTCCGGGGACGATCCGGCGTGGATCGCGCACTTCGACGAGGCCTATCTCGCCGACGAGTTGGCGCACTGCCACCGGGACCTCGGGCAGGCCGAGGCGGCGGCACGGCGGGCGCAGGAGTCGCTGGACGGGCTTCCCGAGACGAAGGCGCGGCGCCGGGCCATCGGCTATGTGCTGCTCGCCACCGCGCAGGTCCAGCAGCGCGAGATCGAACAGGCCTGCCACACCGGGCTGAAGGCCGTGGAGTTGCTGGAGACCGTCCGCTCCAATCGGGGCGCCGAATACCTGGAGGACTTCCAGCAGCGGCTGGAGCCGTTCCAGGACGAGGCCGTGGTAAGGGAGTTCGGGGCGCGACTGGAGTTGCAGGCGGCGGCGTGAAACCCCGGGGTACGGGGGCGTGAACACACGGGAAACGAAGGTTCCGGAGGTGAAAGGAGCGTCTGTGTAGCGGATGCGGGCCCGGTTTTGTTACCGCGGTCACAGGGACACCGGTCCAGTCCTGTGCTGCGTGGCACCGGGCTCGGGGGACCCGGTAGCGTGAGCCGACGATTCACAAGGTCCCCCATTCGTAGGAGTCCCGGTGACGCAGAGTGGACAGGGCGAGGAGCCCTCGCCGCGCGTGGCGCGCGAAGGCATCGTGCTGCCCTCCGACGGCGGCGAACCGCTGCTGCCGGGCCAGACGGGCGGACCCGGCGGCTACCAGTCCGCCCCGCACCCCCCGAACCCGTCCCCCGCGCCGCCGCCCGGCGGTCAGGCCTGGGGCACCCCGTGGGGGCCCGAGCAGCAGACGCCCGCCCCGCAGCAGGGCGAGGGCTGGGGCGCACCGCAGGAGCAGCAGTGGGGTGCGCCGGACCCGTACCAGGCGCAGGCCCAGCAGTGGGGCGCCCAGGACGCGTCACAGCCGCTGCCGCAGCCCGGCGGCTACGACAGCGAACAGCCCACCTCGTACTACCTGCCGCCGGTGAACCAGAACACCGCGGGAGGCTACGGCGCTCCCGGCGCCCCGCTGCCGCCCGCGACCGACGCGTACGGCATGCCCGCCGGACACGGCGGTGCCACCGGCGTACCCCTGCCTCCGGCGGACGAGGGCGCCACGCAGTACATCCCGCCGGTCGCCGCGTCCCCGGACGAGGGCGCGACGCAGTACATCCCGCCGGTCGCGCCCGGGGCGCTGCCGCCCGAGGTGCCCGCGCCGGGGGGCTCGGAGCAGACGCAGTTCCTGGGGCGGGCCCCGCAGGGCGGCGGGCCGCTGCCGCCCGTGTCCGGGCCCGACGCCGAGGCCACGCAGTACATCGCGCCCGTGCCCGGGCAGCACGGTGGGGAGCGGCAGCCGCCCGCCGAGTTCGACAACCTCTTCCGCAGCGGGCCGGGCGGGGAGAGCCCGGCGGGGGCCACGCAGCAGCTGCCGCGCTTCGAGCAGGCGCAGCCGCCGCACGCGGGGCACCAGCAGCCGTCGTACGGACACCGTGACCACCACGACGACGGTGGTGGCCGCGGCGGCCGCAACCGCTCGCGGGTGCCGGTCATCGCCGCCGTCGGTATCGGTATCGCCGTCCTCGGCATCGGCGCGGGCGCGCTGCTGGCCGGTGGCGGCGGGGACGACGGTGACGGCAACAAGACCGTCGCCGCGACCGCGCCGGCGAGCGAGTCCGCCTCGCCGTCCGCCGACCCGGCCGAGGCGCAGGCCGTCGAGCTGGACAAGCTGCTGGCCGACAGCGGTGACAGCCGGTCCTCGGTGATCAGCGCGGTGGAGGACGTGAAGGCCTGCAAGAACCTCGGCCAGGCGGCCAAGGACCTGCGGGACGCGGCCACTCAGCGCAACGACCTGGTGACCCGGCTGTCCACCCTCTCCGTCGACCGGCTCCCGAACCACGCCCAGCTGACCACCGCCCTCACCAAGGCGTGGCAGGCGTCCGCGTCGGCCGACAACCACTACGCGGCGTGGGCCGACCAGACCGCAGGCAGGAAGGGCTGCAAGAAGGGCCAGGCGCGCACCACCCCTCAGACCCAGGCCGGCAACACCGCGAGCGGCGAGGCCAGCACGCAGAAGATCACGGCGGCCAAGCTGTGGAACGCGATCGCGAAGACGTACGGCCTGACCGAACGCAACCGCACCCAGCTGTGACGGACGGGGGCCGCTGTTCGCGGCCCCCGTTGCCCGCTCCCGGGCCTAGCTCACGTCGGCGTTCACCAGCGTCTCGCGTACGTCCGTGAAGCCCTTGCGTGCCGCGACCAGCCGGCCCTTGCGTACGGCTTGCAGCGTCACCTCGGTGTTGACCAGGCGCGGCAGGCCGATGGCCCCGAGACCGTTCTTGTAGTCCCAGTCGAGGGTCGGGGTCAGTCCGCCCGTGTTGACCTTCAGACCGTCGTCGAGCGCCTTGCGCACGGCGGTCGACGTGAGCTCGCCGTCGCCGAGCGAGTCGACGGCGGCCTTGAACACGGTGTACGCCAGCCAGGCGGTCTGCACTCCGGCGTCCGCGGGATCGATGCGGTTGTCGTCGAAGGCCTGCTCCTTGATGACCTTCTTCATCGGATCCCAGCGCTGATCGGTGACGACCGGGTACCAGCCGGTGATGTACGAGCCCTCGTAGGGCCCCGACGCCCCGCCAGAGGCGTCTATGACCGTCTGGTCGACGCTGCCGAGGACCGTGCCGGTGCGTACGTCGGGAAAGTCCTCGCGGGCGCGCCGGAAGGAGTCCATGAAGGTGCTGGTGCGGTCCCCGAGCGCGGGCAGCACACACCCCTTCTTCACCGGGTCGCCGGTCGTGCGGGCGAGGGCGCGCTCGGACTGCGCCGAGTACTCGGTGGCGTCCTCCGCGGCCAGCTGGTCGTCCGCCACGGCGTGGCCGGAGGCCTTCAGACCGGAATCCAGCATGACGTGGAGTTCGTCGCCCGCGATGCTGTCGGGGCGGACCAGCGCCACGGGCCCGCAGCTGCCGCCGAGTTCCTTGCCCAGGCCGGCGAGCAGGCTGGGCTGGCCGCCGTTGACGGGGTAGGAGGCCACGCTGTCGAACTCGGCGTTGGTGATGCCGTAGCCGCCGATGTAGGGGATGTCGGCGCCCTCGAGCGTCGGGAAGAACGCGTCGCCGTACTGGCTGTAGGAGCCGACCACCGCGACGACCTCCTCGTCGACCGCGCGCTGGGCGCACTTCGCGGCGGAGACGGCGTCGTTGTGGTCGTTGCAGACCAGGACGGAGAGCTTGCGGCCGTCGATGCCGCCGTGCGAGTTGATCCAACGGGCGTACGCCTGCGCGAAGGCGGGCATACCGGGCTTGTTGGTGGCGCCGGTGTTCATCGGGGCCCAGGTCATGACCTTGATCGGGTCATCCCCGGAGCCCCCCGTGGCACCGGGGATGACCCCGCAACCGACGGTCAGTGACGCACACGCGGCCAGTGCCGTCGCCGCGAGGGCGGTGGCTCTGACGGGCGGGTGGAGCCTGGGGAGGAAGGTGCTGCGGATGCGTCGCCTGCCGGTCATGGGCACACACGCTTCCGCCACATGACCAACCCGGGAGTGACTTACGGTCAACAGTCGGTGACGCGAAGGTGAATTGCGGGGGGCGGTGAGGCGGGTGTGACGAGGAACGTACGATCGATGACCGTGCAAGGTTCGGAGAACTCTTCCCGTCGCGGCCGTCGCTCATCCACCATGGGCGACATGCCACTGAATGACATGCCGTGGTGGCGCTGGCGCAGCAATGTGCGCTCCGCGCTGCACATGCTCTCCGACCCAGGGTTCCAGCGGGACGTCTGGCTGGCCGGTGTCGAGGGGTACGGGGACGTCACCGACGCCGTGTACCGCCTCGTCGAGGACACCTGGCTGGACAACTGGTCCGCCGAGAAATACGTCGGCACGATCTTCCGCGACTCCCAGGAGTCGGCCCTCGTCGACACCGCGGTCCTGCGGGTGCTGCGGATCATGCACCAGGTCGGCCCGGACGCGCCCGTCTCCGCCTACGTCGACCACCCCGGGTGGCCGGAGGCGGTACGGGCCGCGCGCGACGCCCATGTGCGGATGGCGACGGCCGACGGGGACGACCCGGACCAGCCGCCACGCTCGCTGCACGTGCTCCAGCTCATGACCCGGTCCGCGTGACGGACGCGTTCTCTGCGGTGCCGGCCGGTATGGGACCCTGTCCTGCATGAACGAGCAGTCCACCCGAGCCGCGGCGCCCGCCGAGCAGTACGTCCTCATCCTGTCCTGCCCCGACAAGCAGGGCATCGTGCACGCCGTGTCGAGCTACCTCTTCATGACCGGCTGCAACATCGAGGACAGCCAGCAGTTCGGCGACCACGACACGGGTCTGTTCTTCATGCGCGTCCACTTCTCGGCGGAGGCGCCGGTGACGGTGGAGAAGCTGCGGGCCAGCTTCGCGGCGATCGGTGACGCCTTCCACATGGACTGGCAGATCCACCAGCCCGAGGAGAAGATGCGGGTCGTCCTCATGGTCAGCAAGTTCGGGCACTGCCTGAACGACCTGCTGTTCCGGGCCCGTATCGGCGCGCTGCCGGTGGACATCGCCGCCGTGGTCTCCAACCACACCGACTTCGCCGAGCTCGTGGGGTCCTACGACGTTCCCTTCCACCACATTCCGGTGACGCGGGAGAACAAGGCGGAGGCGGAGGCGCGGCTGCTGGAGCTGGTGCGTGAGCAGGGCGTGGAGCTCGTTGTTCTCGCCCGGTACATGCAGGTGCTCTCGGACGACCTCTGCAAGCAGCTCAGCGGGCGGATCATCAACATCCACCACTCGTTCCTGCCGAGCTTCAAGGGTGCGAAGCCGTATCACCAGGCGCACGCCCGGGGGGTCAAGCTGATCGGCGCGACCGCGCACTATGTGACGGCCGACCTCGACGAGGGGCCGATCATCGAGCAGGAGGTCGAGCGGGTCGGGCATGACGTGACCCCGGACCAGCTGGTCGCGATCGGGCGGGATGTGGAGTGCCAGGCGCTGGCGCGGGCGGTGAAGTGGCATGCGGAGCGGCGGATTCTGCTGAACGGGCGCCGGACGGTCGTGTTCGCCTAGGAGCTCGGGGGTCGCGGATTCGTCGGCGGCTGCGGGCGAGCGGGGGCCGTTCGCGCAGTTCCCCGCGCCCCTGGGTGGGTCCACTCCCGTCCCCTGATCTGCGCTCTGCTCCCTAGATCCGGCTCAACGACGCGACCGCGAACAGTACGTCCCTGATCGCCTCCCGGTCACCCACCTGCCCCGCCGCCGCCTCCGCCGGAGGCACGTGGCCCGCGGCCAGCTGGCAGAACTCCACGCCGTCCAGCGCCACGTGCGCGACCTCGTGGTCCGCGGAGCCCGCCGCCGCCGGGGAGTCCAGCGGGATCAGCCACTCGCCGCCGCCCGAACCCTCGATCTCCAGCCGCAGACTGCGCCCCGGCTCGCCCGCGGGGACGAGGTGGCGCCCATGGGGCGGCCCGGCCAACCCGGTCCGGCGCCGCACGGCCAGCACCGCGGGGAGCATACGGGCGGCCAGGTCGATCATGCGGTTCAGGTGGCGTGGGGACGGGGGACCGTACGGGTAGTCGACCGCCTCGGCGATGTCCTCCGCGTGGACCCAGCACTCGAAGGCCCGGTCCAGCATGGCGTCGTGCAGGGGGAGTTCGAAGTCGCCGTACGACACCGAGAGCTTGCCGGAACCGCCGCCGGTGAAGGAGACGGTGCGCACCAGGTCGTGGCTCTGCTCGCGCCAGGGGCCCCGCACGGAGCGGGTCGGCGGGAAGTGGGAGCCGCGCCAGAACGCCTCGGTGCGGGCCGCGGGGGTCGGTGAGCCCGTCGTGATGTCGCCGAGGGGGTCGTCCAGGCCGAGCGCGAGGGCGACGAGGCCGTCGACCGTGAGCAGGTGGGCGATGACGCCGGCGACCGTCGTGCGACGGCTCGTCGCCTCGTCGGCCTCGAACCAGCGCAGCCGCACGGGCGCGTGCCACTCGGCGTCGCCCATGTCCCGCAGCAGCGCGTCCAGGCGCGCGGTCTCGGCGTCGTAGGGCGCCGCCCAGTCGGGTACGGGGATGCGCGGCGGGCGGCGGTCCAGGCAGCCCGCAAGGACGCGGGTGCGCAGTCCGGGGTCGAGGTCGAGGCTCTCCTGCCGGTGGAGCAGGCCGACCGCCCCGCGCAGCCGCAGCGCCTCGTCCGCGCAGGAGCCGCAGTCGCCGAGGTGTTCCTCGACGGCCGCCGTCTCCTCGGGCGAGCAGGCGGCCAGCGCCCAGGCGCCGAGGAGCGCCTTCAGTACGGGGTGCTCCAGGACGAGGGGCGGCGGGGGCGGTGGTGTCTCCAGCGCGGGCAGGGGGTGCCCGGTGTCCTCGACGGACGCGCGCGGGAGCGGTATGCGGGGCGGCTGGGCGGCGGGGCCGGGGGTGGGACCGTCGCCGTCGGCCGGGCCGCCGGTGCCGTCGTCGCCTCCCGGGGGCGGGGGCTCGTCCTGCCGGTCCGCGCCGCTGTGGGACTCGTGCTCCTGGCTCTTCCGGCCCTTCCGGCCGTTCTGCTCCTCCTGGCCTTCGTGCTCGTCGTACGCCTCGAAGCGGTTCGCCTCGTTCACGCCGCACCTCCGTAGCCGGGAGGCGCTCCGGGGGCGGCGCCGGTGTCGTGGGCCGTGGCGAGGAGCTGCAGGCCCAGGCGGAGGCGGCGGCGGGCCTCGTCCTCGGTGACTCCGAGGTCGGCGGCGGTCTGGCGGTAGTCGCGGCGCTGGAAGTACGCCAGCTCGAGGGCGGCGCGCAGCGGGGACGGCATGGACTGGACGATGTAGTCGGCGCGAGCGGCGACGGAGGCGTGGCGGACCTTGCGCTCCAGTTCCTCGGTGGAGCCGCGGTCGCCCTGGGCGAGGGCCGCGGTCTCGGTGGCACGCAGGCGCTGCACTGCGAGGCGGTGGGTCAGCGTGGCGACCCACGAGCGCAGGGGGCCCTGTTTGGGGTCGTAGGCGTCGGGGTGCTCCCAGACGTGGGCGAAGACCTCGCGGGTGATGCCGTCGGCGGCGCGCTCGTCGCCGAGCACGCGGTGGGCGAGGCCGTGCACGAGCGAGGCGAACCGGTCGTAGAGCTCGCCGAGGGCGGCCGCCTCACCTCGGGCGAGCCGCTGCTGCATCTTGCGGTCCCAGCGGGGAGGTGCGTCCTTCTTCGCCATGTCGCTCCCTCGCTGTCGTTCGCGACTCGTCAAGCCTGGACCCACCGTCTCCTCGAATGTAGTCGGCACGTCTGACAGCGCACGCCCCTTTGTAGCAATGTGCGCCCCTGGGGGAGCGGTCGGTGGTAGTGGACCTTCGTCTTCCTTCCACTCTGCGTCCATCCACGATCGAACAGGATCGAAGGCGGCTAAAACAAGCCTCTTCTGATCGGTTTCCGTTTCCTGGCTTGTGTTTCAGGGAACGGCCGCTGGGCAGCCGCGCTGCAAGGAAGCGTAGGAACGGCTTCCGTTTGCGGGCCGTTCCGGGAAGTCCCGGCGAGCGAAGGGCGTGGTGGTGGGGTTCAACGTGACCGGCGGCGAGCACGGCGACTGGGCCGTGCTCCATGTGTCGGGCGAACTGGATCTGGTGACGTCTCCGGTGCTCCGGCAGCGGGTGCACGACGTCGTGGCCGAGGGCCGCCACAGTCTTGTCCTCGACCTCTCCGAGGTCTTCTTCTGCGACTCCAGTGGCGTCGGCGTCCTCATCGCCTCCCGCCGCCTCATCCGCTCCTGCCAGGGGCAGCTGCGGCTGATACTCCCGGCCCAGGGCGCGGTGGACGGCTCCCACGTCAACAGGGTGCTGGGGGCGCTGGGGGTGCGGCGGCTGTTCGACGTCCACGTGGACGTGGACTCGGCGACGGAGGACGAGGCGGGGCCGCTGTCGGCGTGAACCACAGTCGCCCTCGCCTGTGCCACACCGTTGTCCCAAAATTCCCCCGGTCTTGGCACAACCGCCGCTTTCCCGCTCCCCGCCCCGCCCCGGCGTCGTACGCTCCGAACCAGATGCACCCCACGTGACGTAAGGCGGCACGAGAAGACATGGTCAGCAGCGAGTACGAGCGCAGGATCGCCGGCCGGTTCGCCACCTTCGACCAGGACGGCAACGGCTACATCGACCGGGCGGACTTCAGCGTGGCGGCCAAGGCGCTGCTCGCGGAGTTCGGTACGGCGGCACGGTCCGACAAGGGCCAGGCCCTGTATGTCGGCGCGGAGGCGTTCTGGCAGGGCATGGCGGGCATCGCGGACCGCGACGGCGACCAGCGGATCACCCGCGAGGAGTTCGTGAACGGCGCCGTGAAGCGGCTGCGCGACAATCCCGACCGGTTCGCCGAGATCGCCCGCCCCTTCCTGCACGCGGCCCTCGCCGTCGCCGATCCGGACGGCGACGGAGCGGCCACCGTCGAGGACACCGCGCGCGTGCTCCGGATCCTCGGCGTGGCGCAGGAGATCGCCGACACCGCCGCCGGCGCGCTCGACACCGACGGCGACGGCAGGATCGGCGAGGAGGAGATCGTCGCCGCCTTCGCCCGCTACTTCACCGTCCCCGAATAGCGCTCCCGCAGCTTGTACTTGAGCACCTTTCTGAGCGTCTCGTTGCGCGGAAGGGCGTCCACCACCTCCAGCTGCTCCGGCAGCTTGTGGATCGAGAGCCCTTCCGCGCGGAGATAGGACGTCATCGCCGCCAGGGTCAACTCCTCGGCCCCCGCGGGCTGTTCCACCACCGCGCACACCCGCTCCCCGCGCTCCTGGTCCGGCAGCCCGATCACCGCCACGTCCCCGACCGCCGGATGCGCGGCCAGCAGATCCTCGATCTCCTTCGCCGAGATGTTCTCGCCCTTGCGGATGATCACATCCTTGAGCCGCCCGGTGAGCACCAGATGCCCGGTGTCCGTGAGCATCCCGAGGTCACCGGTGCGCAGGAACCCGTCCTCGTCGAAGGCCTCCGCCGTCTGCCCCGCGTCCAGATACCCCTGGCACACGGCCTCCCCGCGCAGCCGCACCTCCCCGTCCACGATCCGTATCTCCATCCCCTGCGGCGGCCGCCCCTCGGTCGTGGCGAGGTTCTCCACGGTGTCGTCCGGCGAGCCCATGGTGATCATCGGCACCTCGGTCATGCCGTAGCCGTGCGTGAGCTGCACCCCCATCTCCCGCACGACCGCGTGGTACACCTCCGGCGGCTTGGGCGCACCGCCACCGGCCAGCAGCCGCAGGGTGGGTATCACCCTGGTCTGCGGCCGCTTGCGCTGCTCGGCCAGGAACATCGAGTAGAACGCGGTCGATCCGCCCGCCACCGTCACCCCGTGCCGGCGATACCCCTCCAGCGCGTCCGGCAGCGCGAACTGCTCGAACATCACCGCCGGGAAGCCGTACAGGAGCAGCATCACCGTGTAGTCGGGGCCGGCGATGTGGGCGTACGGGAAGGCCATCGAGCCCACGTCGTCGGGCCGCAGCCGCAGCGCGTGGGCCAGGCACGAGCCGCCCGCGATCAGTGAACGGTCCGTGTGCAGCACGCCCTTGGGGTCGGAGGTCGTGCCCGAGGTCCAGTAGATCCAGCGGACCGAGGTGCCCGAGGTGGGCGGCGCGGGCAGCAGACCGGGATCGCCGTCGGGCAGCCGGTCGTACGCCTCGAAGACGCCCTTCGCGCCGAGCCGCCGCGCCATCCCCGTGTAGTCGAAGCCCCGCCATTCGCCGGGCACCGCGAAGTACTCGGCCTTCGACTCCCGTAGCGCGAAGCCGACTTCGCGGTCCCGGTAGAACGGGATGACCGGTGACTGGACCGCGCCCAGGCGGGCCAGCGCGAAGGACAGCACCGCCGTCTCGATCCGCGTGGGCAGTTGCCAGGCGACCACCGTGCCGGGGCGTACGCCCATATCGTACAGCCCCGCCGCCACCCGCTCGGCACGCGCGTGCAGCTCCCCGAAGCTCAGGGAGCGGTCGTCCTGGAGGAGGACCGGGCGGTCGGGGGTGAGGGCGGCGCGGCGGGTGACCAGTTCCCAGAGGGTGCGGGAGGAGCTCAGGGAGTGCGGGGTCTCGTTCATGGGTGCCCCCTGCTTGGCTGACGACTCGTCAGGTGACATGCTATCTGACGCTCCATCAGATCGTGCCTGTCACGTGACCACCGACCGGCGGAGGAGATCATGCCGACCGAACTGCCCCGCATCATCAGCGTCGACGACCATGTGATCGAGCCCGCGCACCTGTTCAAGACCTGGCTGCCCGCCAAGTACCGGGACCGCGGACCGCAGCCGCTCACCGCCGGGATCGGTGAACTCGCCTACGTCGGCGGCAAGTACCAGATCACGATGGACCCGGAAGGGCCGCCCACCGACTGGTGGATCTACGAGGACCTGAAGTTCCCGTACAAGCGCAACATCGCCGCCGTCGGCTTCGACCGCGACGAGATGACCCTGGAGGGCATCACCCGCGAGGAGATGCGGCGCGGCTGCTGGGACCCCGTGGCGCGGCTCGCGGACATGGATCTCAACCACGTCGAGGGCAGCCTGTGCTTCCCGACCTTCCCGCGCTTCTGCGGGCAGACCTTCGCCGAGGCACACGACAAAGAGGTCGCGCTCGCGTGTGTGCGGGCCTACAACGACTGGATGGTCGAGGAGTGGTGCGGGGACAGCGGCGGGCGGCTCATCCCGCTGTGCCTGATCCCCCTGTGGGACGTGGAGCTGGCGGTCGCGGAGATCCGGCGCAACGCCGCACGCGGAGTGCGGGCCGTGACCTTCTCCGAGATCCCCACCTACCTCGGTCTGCCCTCCATCCACTCCGGCCACTGGGACCCGTTCTTCGCGGTCTGCCAGGAGACCGGCACGGTCGTCAACATGCACATCGGCAGCAGCTCCCAGATGCCGGCCGCCTCCCCCGACGCCCCGCCCGCCGTCCAGGCCGCGCTCAGCTTCAACAACGCCATGGCCTCGATGATGGACTTCCTCTTCAGCGGGGTGCTGGTGAAATTCCCGCGCCTCAAACTCGCCTACAGCGAGGGCCAGATGGGCTGGATCCCGTACGCCCTGGAACGCGCCGACGACGTGTGGGAGGAGCACCGCGCCTGGGGCGGGGTGCGCGACATCGTCCCGGAGCCGCCGTCGACGTACTACTACCGGCAGATCTTCTGCTGCTTCTTCCGCGACAAGCACGGCGTCGCCTCGCTGGACGTGGTGGGCCGTGACAACGCCACCTTCGAGACCGACTACCCGCACGTCGACTCGACCTTCCCGCACACCAAGGAGGTCGCCCTCGACCATGTGAAGGGCCTCGACGACGAGACCGTCTACAAGCTGATGCGGGGCAACGCCATCCGCATGCTCGGTCTCGATCTGGACCGGGACCGGTAGGCGAGCCCGTGGATCTCTCCCACTCTCCCGAAGAGGAGGAGTTCCGGGCGGGGTTGAGGCAGTGGCTCGGCCGGGTGCTGCCCACGCTCCCGCCCAGGCCGTCCCCTGACGACTGGCCCGGACGCCGCGCCTACGACATGGGCTGGCAGCGGATGCTGTACGACGCCGGGTACGCGGACGTGCACTGGGACGCCTCGCCGACCACGCGGCTGATCTTCCTGGAGGAGACCGAGAAGGCGGGGGCGCCCTACGTGGGCGCGGGATTCGTCGGCCTGCTGCACGCCGGGCCCACGATCGCCGCGGAGGGCTCCGACGGGCAGCGGGCGCGGTGGCTGCCGCCGATCCTGCGCGGGGAGGAGGTCTGGTGCCAGGGGTTCAGCGAGCCCGACGCAGGGTCCGACCTCGCCGCGCTGCGGACCCGTGCGCGCAGGGACGGCGACGAGTACGTGGTGAGCGGGTCCAAGATCTGGACCTCGCACGCCGAGGTCGCCGACTGGTGCGAACTGCTGGTGCGCACCGACCCCGCGGCCGCGAAGCACCGGGGCATCACCTGGCTCGCCCTGCCCATGGACGCTCCGGGGATCACCGTGAGGCCGCTGAGGACCCTCGCCGGGTCCGCCGAGTTCGCCGAGGTGTTCCTGGACGAGGTCCGGGTGCCGGTCGGCAACCGGGTCGGGGACGAGAACGACGGCTGGCGCGTGACCATGGTGACGCTGTCCTTCGAGCGCGGCACCGCCTTCGTGGGCGAAGTCGTCGCGTGCAGGCGGGTGTTGCGCGAGATCGCCGGTGAGGCGCGCAAGAACGGGCGGTGGGACGAGCCGGAACTCAGACGGCGGCTCGGGCGGCTGAATGCCGAGTTCCGGGCGCTGTGGCGGCTGACGCAGTGGAACGTGAGCGAGGCGGAGACCTCCGGGGGAGTCCCCGGTGTCGGGGGTTCGGTTTTCAAACTGAGGTATTCGCAGGCGCGGCAGGAGCTCTACGACACCGCCGCCGACGTCCTCGGCCCCGACGCCCTCGACCTCGACCGGCCGTGGGTCCTGGACCGGCTGTCCTCGCTGTCGTACACCATCGCCGCCGGGACCTCGCAGATCCAGCAGAACATCGTGGCCGAACGGATCCTGGGGCTGCCGAAGGGGCGGTGACTGTTCCCGTGCGTTTCCAACTCACCGATGATCAACGTGCGTTGCGGGACGGCGTACGAGCGCTGCTGGCCCGGCGCTTCGACCGCGAGGCGCTGTGGGCCGCCGTCGACCCGCCCGGCCGCCTGGACCGGGCGCTGTGGCGGGAGCTGGGTGAGGCCGGGTTCTTCGCGCTACGGGTGCCGGAGGGCGACGGAGGGGTCGGACTCGGGCTGCCCGAGGCCGTGTTGGCCTTCGAGGAGGCGGGGCGGGTGCTGCTGCCCGGGCCGCTGGTGGCCACGCATCTCGCGGCGGGCGCGGTACCCGGGGCGGCCGACGGGTCGGTCGTCGTGGCGGGCGTGGACGGCGCACTGGTGGAGTGGCTGGACGCCGCCGACGTCGTACGGGGAGATGCCGCCGGCGCCGTGGCACTGCGGTCGGTCGACCCGCTGACGCCCCTGCATCGCACACCCGGGACGGCCCCGACCGATCCCGTCGCCGTGCTCCTCACCGCCGCCGAGCAGCTCGGCACCGCCACGCGCGCGTGCGAGCTGGCCGTGCAACACGCCCGGACGCGTGAGCAGTTCGGGCAGCCGATCGGGGCGTTCCAGGCCGTCAAGCATCTGTGCGCGCAGCTCCTGGTGCGGGCCGAGGTGGCCCGTGCGGCGGTCTACGCGGCCGCCGTCACCGGGGACCCGGCCGACATCGCCGCGGCCCGGCTGCTCGCCGACGAGGCCGCCGTACGCGGCGCCCGCGACTGCCTCCAGGTGCACGGCGGCATGGGCTTCACCTGGGAGTCCGAGGTGCATCTGCATCTGAAGCGGGCCTGGGTGCGGGCACAGCGTGGCGGCGGACGCACGGAGAGTGAGGAGCTGCTCGCGGCCGAGCTGACGGCCTGACAAGGCGTGGGCCGCGGGATCGGCGGGAGCGCTCCCGTGAATGTCGCGGATTGTGGCATACCGGAATTACGGAGCGTTGATATCGGGTTGTGTCCTATGCGTGACCCGTCACGGCCTGGAGTCGGGGAGTCGCTCCGGTACCTTCTGTGGGATGCGAGTGGTTCCGAGCACGAGCCGTGCCGGTGTTGCCTCTGTGGCGGCTCCGGATGCGGCGGTGCGCGCCGCTTCTCGCACGGTCGGCGGGCCTTTGGCCCCCACCTGTTCGACTCCCCGCAACGAGCGTCGCACAGTATGCCACCCGGGTACTCCTTCGCGCTGGAATATGCCCGAAGCGCTTGTTGAGGTGACTGTACGTCAACCATGCTGTCTCGTAAGGGACTCACGTTCTGTGATCCCGGCTGTGGCCGTTGTTCTGGCCATGCAAAAAATGGCTACGATCGTGGCCCTCGTGAGGCGCGAGGCTATGTGTCTGCCGGTTCGGATGGTGTGAGCGGTGCAGGTGCTTCAAGTGCAGCTGGAGATCCGGCCCGACCCCGCTGAGGTGGGGCGAGCCCGGCGGTGGGCCCGCTCGCGGCTCGCCGGGTCCGGGATAGGGGCCGACGAGGGGCTTGCCGAGACGCTGATCCTGCTGGTGTCCGAACTGGTCACCAACGCCGTGGTGCACACCGGCTGCCCGGCCGTGCTGCGTCTGTCGCTGCCCTGTGGCGCGGCCGAGCAGGCCACGGTGCGTCTCGAGGTGGCCGACGCCAGCGACCGCGCCCCCGTGCCGCGCTGCGTCGACGGCGACGCCACGGGCGGACGCGGACTCGCCCTGGTCGACGGTCTCGCCGACCGGTGGGGCTGGAGCCCCGAAGGAGCCGGCAAGCGCATCTGGTGCGAACTCGACCGCTGTGCCGCGAAGGGCCGTGAAGGAGCGGCGTCCTTCGGAGGCGGCGCCCCGGCGTTCGAGGGGTACGAGGGGCTGGCGTACGAGGCGGTCTGAGGCCGCTGTCCGAGGTGGCGCGGTCGGTGCGCGGTTGCGGCGTGCCGCTGTCCTCCCTGTCGATCGACAGGTGGTGCGCCGTGATGTGCTTCCGTGCGCGCCCGTAACAAATGGTACGTAAGTAATAAATCCCCGAACAGGTGTTGACGCCGCGTGTCCGTTTGCTCACGCTTGTGGTCAGCGATTCGCCGCGAGGGGACGACGAGGGTTCCGGTGACGGGGGCCCTCGGCGAGTGTGGGTCGTGATTCGGCGTCGGGTTCCCTCAGGGCCAGGGGGCACGGGGCGGGTGCGCCGGAGTCGGACGGCGGGGCGCGATGCCGTGCTCGGGGCGGGCGTTGGGGCCCCGCTGTCCGACCTTGTCCGCGTGCGCCGTGTCAGAGAATGGCGACCGGAGCCACCGGAGTGCCCGTCGCGCCGACGAACGGCTCGGGCATCGCCGACAGCAGGAACGTGTAGCGACCCACTTGTCCACAGGCTGTGGACAACTCTTCGAGATTCCAGTTCTGGCCCTGGAGCATCCCCATCTCCACGAGGTCGAGCGCGTGCACGGGCAGCCACAGATCCTCGATCTCGGGCGGAAATATCTCGAAGGTCAGCGTGTCGTTCGCGACCGCGGCGACATCGCGTGCGTGGAACCACTCCGGCGTACGGATCGACAGCCCCGGCGACGGATAGCCGTACGCGTGCTTGTCACCCGCCAGATACGCCTGGATCTGCCCCGTCCGTACGAGCACGATGTCGCCGGCCCGCACGCGCGTGCCCGCGAGCTCCTCGGCGGCCTCCAGGTCCTCCGGTGTAACGGCGTGCGCACCGTCCAGCCGGGGCGTGCCGTGTACGCGGGCCACGTCCAGCAGGACGCCGCGCGAGACGATGTGCCGCGCCTTGTCGATGCCGCCGAACCGGGCGCCGCCGTGCGCGGTGACGGTGTCGGCGGGGCGGCCGTTGTAGAGCACGCCCGAATGCGAGACATGGGTCAGCGCGTCCCAGTGGGTGGCGGCCTGCAGCCCCATCGTCACGGTGTCGTCGCTGCACGCGACCGTGCCCGGGCCGAAGATCTCCTCGTTGATCTGCACCATCGCGTGCAGGGGGTTGACCCGGCCCGGTATCAGGCCCGTCTGCACGCCGTCCTCCTTCAGCGGGAGGGAGAGCGGGACACGGTGGCCCGACCTGACCTCCGTCGCGGCCTCGCGTACCACCTCGTCGGTGATCAGGTTCAGGGTGCCGATCTCGTCGTCGGCGCCCCAACGGCCCCAGTTGTTCACGCGCTTGGCGATGTCGTGAAACGCCGGATGCATCGCGGGCAGTGGCATCGGTGCTCCCCCGGGGCTTGTCTACGGGTGTCTGACGGGACATAAAATCTAACGGTCCGTCAGAAACCGCGGGAAGGGGCCGGGCGTGGGGAACTTCTTGGCAGGCAAGGTGGTCGCCGTGACGGGGGCGGGACGCGGGATCGGGCGGGCGGTGGCGCTCCGCGCGGCGGCCGAGGGGGCGTCCGTCGTCGTCAATGACTACGGGGTGTCGGTGGACGGCGGGTCCCCGACGAGCGACGTCGCCTCGGGCGTGGTCAAGGAGATCGAGGCGGCCGGCGGGAAGGCCGTCGCGGTCGCCGACGACGTGTCGACCATGGCGGGCGGGCAGCGGGTCGTCGACGTGGCCCTGTCGTCGTACGGGCGGCTCGACGGTGTCGTGTGCGTCGCCGGGATCCTGCGCGAGCGGATGCTGTTCAACATGACCGAGGACGAGTGGGACCCGGTGGTCGCCACGCACCTCAAGGGCACGTTCACCGTGTTCCGGGCCGCCTCCGCCGTCATGCGGAAACAGCGGGCCGGGACCCTGATCGGGTTCACCAGCGGGAACCATCAAGGGTCCGTCTCGCAGGCCAACTACAGCGCCGCGAAGGGCGGCGTCATCTCGCTGGTCCGCAGTGCGGCGCTCGGGCTGAACAAGTACGGGGTGACCGCGAACGCGGTGGCGCCGGTGGCTCGTACGCGGATGTCCGCCGGTGTGCCCATGGAGCTGGCGGAGATCGGGGAGCCGGAGGACGTGGCCGCGCTCGTCGTGTATCTGCTGTCGGAGCGGGCCCGGGAGGTCACCGGGCAGGTCTACACGATCGCCGGGCCGAAGATCGCGGTGTGGGCCCAGCCTCGGGAGCTGCGCTCGGCTTATGCGGAGGGTTCCTGGACGCCGGAGCGGATCGCGGAGTTCTTGCCGGGGTCGGTGGGGGTGGATCCGATGCCCTTGCTGGAGCGGGTGGCCGCGATGGAGCGGGCGGCGCGGGAAGGGGAACGGCCCAACGCCTGATGGGGTGGGTGGATCTGTGGTGGGGCGGCTGCGGGTGTGTTGTGGCTGGTCGCGCAGTTCCCCGCGCCCCTGAGGTGCGTCAACTCGTCCGGTGTTGAGAGGAGCTCCCTGTGGACTTCGGGTGTACCGCTGAGGATGAGGCCTTCCGTGCGGAAGCTCGGGCCTGGCTCGGTGAACATGGCTCGGCCGGGCTGGACCGTCGTAGTTGGGAGCGCACCCTCGGGAAAGCCGGATGGATCGGGCTGGGATGGCCCGAGGGCGGGTACGGCAATCGGACCGCCACGCTCACCCAACAGGTCGCCTGGGCCGAGGAGTACGCGCGGTCCTGCGCGCCGCCGCGCTCCGGGCACATCGGGGAGAACCTGCTGGCGCCCACCCTGCTCGCGCACGGCACGCCCGAGCAGAAGGGGCGGTTCCTGCCCGCGATCGCGGCCGGGGACGAACTGTGGTGCCAGGGGTACAGCGAACCCGGGGCCGGCTCCGATCTCGCGGGGATCCGTACGAAGGCCGAGCGGGCCGGGGACGGTACGTATCGCGTCACCGGGCAGAAGATCTGGACGTCCCTGGCGCGGGAAGCGGACTGGTGTTTCGTCCTGGCCCGCACCGACCCCGGGTCCAGCCGCCATCGTGGCCTGTCCTTCCTGCTCGTCGCCATGGACCAGCCGGGGCGGATCGACGTGCGGCCCATTCGGCAGATGACCGGCACCAGTGAGTTCAACGAGGTGTTCTTCGACGGTGCGCACGCGCGCGTGGAGCATGTCGTCGGAGGCGAGGGGGCCGGGTGGCGGGTCGCGATGAGTCTGCTCGGGTTCGAGCGGGGGGTGTCCACGCTCGCCCAGCAGATCGGGTTCGCCGCCGAGCTGGGGCGGGTGGTGCGGGCGGCCGTCGACAGCGGGGCGGTGGGTGATCCCGTCCTACGGGACCGGCTGGTCCGGCAGTGGGCCGAGCTGCGGGTGATGCGGTGGAACGCCCTGCGGACGCTGGGGCGTTCGGGGGACGCCGGCGCCTCCAGTGTCGCCAAGCTGCTGTGGGGCGGGTGGCATCAGCGGCTCGGGGAGCTGGCCATGCAGGTGCGGGGGGTGGCGGCGGGGGTCGGGCCCGTCGACTGGTCGGTCACGGCGCCCTACGAACTCGACGCGTTGCAGCATCTGTTCCTGTTCTCCCGGGCCGACACGATCTACGGCGGCTCGGACCAGGTCCAGCGCACGATCATCGCCGAGCGGGTGCTCGGGCTGCCGAAGGAACCCAAGGGGGTTGTGTGATGCGCGGCGTGGTGTTCGACGGGAAGCGGGTCGAGGTCGTCGACGACCTGGAGGTACGGGGACCGGGGCCGGGAGAGGTGCTGGTCGCCATCGCGGCGGCGGGGCTGTGCCACAGCGATCTGTCCGTGGTGGACGGGACGATTCCCTTTCCGGTGCCCGTGGTGCTGGGGCACGAGGGGGCGGGGGTCGTCGAGGCCGTGGGGGAGGGGGTCTCGCATGTCTCGGCCGGGGACCATGTGTCCCTGTCCACGCTGGCCAACTGCGGTACCTGCGCGGACTGCGACCGGGGGCGGCCGACCATGTGCCGCAAGGCGATCGGGCGGCCGGGGCAGCCGTTCGCGCGGGGCGGGCGCCCGGTCTTCCAGTTCGCGTCCAACTCCGCCTTCGCCGAGCGGACCGTGGTGAAGGCCGTGCAGGTGGTGCGTATCCCCCGGGACATCCCGCTGCCCTCCGCCGCGCTCATCGGCTGCGGGGTGCTGACCGGCGTCGGGGCCGTGCTCAACCGGGCGAAGGTGGATCGCGGGGACAGCGTCGTCGTGATCGGCACCGGGGGCATCGGGCTCAACGTCCTCCAGGGGGCACGGATCGCGGGGGCCCTGCGGATCGTCGCCGTCGACGCCAACCCCGCCAAGGAGGCGGTGGCGCGGCAGTTCGGGGCGACCGACTTCCTGACCTCCACGGAGGGGGTGCGGGAGCTGCTGCCGACGGGTGCGGACCATGTCTTCGAGTGCGTCGGGCGGGTGGAACTCGTCCGGCAGGCCGTCGATCTGCTGGACCGGCACGGTCAGGCCGTGCTGCTCGGGATGCCGGCGGCGGGAGCCGAGGCGTCCTTCGTCGTGGCGTCCATGTTCCTGGACAAGTCGATCCTGGGATGCCGGTACGGGTCCTCCAGGCCGCAGCGGGACATCGCGCTGTACGCCGAGCTGTATCGCGAAGGGCGGCTGCTGCTCGACGAGTTGGTGACGCAGACGTATCCGGTCGAGGAGTTCGAGCGGGCGGTGGCGGACGCGGAGGCGGGGAAGGTGGCCAGAGGGGTGCTGACCTTCTAGACGGAGGGTTCCCTGGCCCGTGGTCACGGGGAAAGGGGCGGCTCTTCGTCCGGGTGCTGGTATGCGTCGTGCTCGGCGTAGTGGATGACTGCCGCGCAGGCTTCTCGAGGGGAGGGGACGGCGCCGCCACGGTGCGCCCGCCAGGTCTCCAGGACGTCGCGGATCAGGACGACTTCCAGGAGATAGGTGCGGCCCTCCGCGTCCGGCCGGCTCGAACCGCCCGGGTTGGGGACGGCCGTCGCGTCGCTCCGCGCCGTCCAGGGCTCGGCGGCGAAGACGGTCAGGCCGTCGTCCGTCTCGGCCAGCCGGCTGACCAGTTCCTCGAGTGTCACGGGTGCTCCCACCGGGCTCGTCTGCTGACGCAGAGTCCCATGTGCCGTGAGGGCTGGGCGCATTGCCCCGCGTTATGGACATGCCAGGGGTTTTCCACAGGCGCCGGAAAACTCCTGGGGCGCTGTCGGTGCGGGGCCGTAGCTTCGACTCATGACCTACCGAGACGTCGCCACCAAACCGGTCCTCATCTGGGCCTGCACCGCCGTCGCCGCCCGTATTCCGGTCGCCATGGCCCCGTTGGCACTGGTCTTCCTGGTGCGCGAGCGCCCCGGCGGCTACACGTTGGGGGCGGCGCTCGCGGCGGCGTATGTGATCGGCGAGATCATCGGGGCGCCGGTGCTCGGGATGCGGATGGACCCGGCGCGGGGCCGGCGCCACCTGATGCTCGGGCTCGCGGGCGGGGCGGCCGGGTTCGCGGGGCTCGGAGTGCTGGCCGGGGCGCATCCCGTGGTGCTGGGCGTGTTCGCGTTCCTGGCCGGGGCGGCTCCGGCCGCGGCCGCCGGAGGGCAGCGGGCGCTGCTGACCTCGCTGGTCCCGGAGCGGTCCGTGGCACAGGCGCTGTCCGCCGAGTCGATGCTGATGTCCGGGGTGTGGGCCGTCTCCCCGGTCGCGGTCGCCGGGCTCGCCCTCGGGGTCGCGCCGCGACTCCCGCTGCTGCTCGGGGCCGCGCTGATGGCGCTGTCGATCGCGGGGCACCGGTGGCTGCCGGCCCGTTGGGACACGGGCGAGCGGGGCGCGGAGTCGGGCCGGATCGCAGTGCTGCTGCGCGCCTGGCCGGTGTACGTCACGGGCGCGGCGAGCCTCACGCTGCTCGGTCTGGCGGAACTGACGTTGCCCGCCTTGCTGGAACAGCGCGGCATCGGGGTCGGCTGGTCCGGGCCGATGCTGGCGGGGCTGGCGGTCGGGGCGGGGCTCGGGGCGTTCGTGTACGGGCTGCGGTCGTGGCCGGGGCGGCTCCGGGGGCGCAGTGTGGTGCTGATGTGCGGGATGTCGGTCTTCGTGAGCCTCGCCGCGCTGATACCGGGGGCGGCCGGGATCGCGGTCGCCCTCGTCCTGGCGGGCACGCTCCAGTCGGGCGCGCTGATCACCCGCAACCTGTCCCTGCGGGAGGCGCTGCCGCCGGGCGCGCTGGCCGCGGGGTACTCCGTGATGTACGCGGCCGCGGGCGCGGGGTACGCGGCCACCGGGTCCCTCGCCGGTGGGCTGCTCCAGGTGGTGACGCCGTCCACGGCGATCCTGGCGGGCGTGGCGCTGACGTTGCTGCTGACGGCGCTCGGGTGGTGGGGAGAGGTACGGCGGGAGGGCACGGCGAAAGCAGGGATACGGCCGGAGGGCACGGGGTCGGCCGCCGATGCCGCGAGCTCGGGTGCCGTGGCGGGCCTGGCTGTCGCGACCGCCGAGTCGGCCGCTCCTGACGCTGCCGCGGGCTCAGGGACCGTGGCGGACCTGACCGACGATGCCGCTGGGCCTGGCTGCTGCCGGTGATGCCGTCCTGCCGGGCCTGCGTGGCGCCGTTGGCCTGTCGGTCGGTGTTGGCCGCGGGGGCTTGTGCCCTGCCGTGGGCCTACCCGCTGCTTCCCGCAGGGTCGGCTGTCGCCGGTGACGGCGTCCTGCCGGGCCCGCGTGGCGCCGCGCCCCCGCCCCTCGATGCCGTCGTGCGGGGCTCGCATGACGTCGCTGAGCTGTCCGACGATGGCGCCCGCGGGGGCTCGAGCCCTGTCGTGGGCCTACCCGTTGATCCCGCTCCCCGTGCGGAAGGTGCGCCGATAGCTGGTGGGCGTGACGCCGAGCGCCGCCTGTAGGTGCTGGCGCATCGACTGGGCCGTGCCGAAGCCGGCGTCGCGGGCGATCTGGTCGACGGAGAGGTCGGTGGACTCCAGCAGGTGCCGGGCGTGCTCCACCCGCTGCTGGGTGAGCCACTGTCCGGGGCTGATGCCGACCTCCTCGCGGAAGCGGCGCGTGAAGGTCCGCACGGACATCGACTCCTGCTCGGCCATGTCCCGCAGCTGGATCGGCTCGTGGAGGCGGCCCAGGGCCCAGGCGCGGGCGGTGGTCGTGGTGGCCAGCTGGGGCTCCGGCACGGGGCGCCGGATGTACTGGGCCTGGCCGCCCTCGCGGTGCGGTGGTACGACCGTGCGCCGGGCCACCGCGTTGGCGACGGCGCTGCCGTGGTCGCGGCGGAGCATGTGCAGGCACAGGTCGATGCCGGCGGCGACGCCCGCGGAGGTGAGGACGTCGCCGTCGTCGACGTACAGGACGTTCGGGTCGACCCTGATCTGCGGGAAGAGCCGCTGGAGGCGCTCGGCGTCGGCCCAGTGCGTGGTGGCGGGGCGGCCGTCGAGGTAGCCCGCGGCGGCGAGGACGTAGACGCCGGTGCAGATGGAGGCGAGCCGGGTGCCGGGCCGGATGTGGGCGAGCGCGGCGGCCAGCTCGGGGGTCAGGACACCGTCCTCGTAGACCGGGCCGAACTCGTAGGACGCCGGGACGATCACGGTGTCCGCGGTGGCCAGGGTCTGCGGGCCGTTGGCGACCATGACGTCGAAGTCGGAGTCCGTGCGGACCGGGCCCGGCGGCCGGATCGAGCAGGTGACGACCTCGTACAGAGGCCGCCCCAGACGGTCCCTGGGGCGGTCGAAGATGCGGTGCGGGATGCCCAGCTCGAAGGGGAGCAGGCCATCCATGGCGAGGACGGCGACGCGGTGCGGGCGGAACGGTTCCTCGGACGCGGCCATGGCCCGATCCTAACGAATGCTGTCCTTCGGGCCAGTGGATCGGCGGGCGGCCAGGCCGGAAGCTCTATGTCGTGACCCAGACAACCGAAGCCGCCGCACAGGCACCCCGCACGGGAAAGAAGCGCACCCGCCTCCACCGCACCCGCATCCACCGCGCCTGGTTCGTCGCCGCCGTCACCTTCGTGACGATCATCGGCGCGGCCGCCTTCCGCTCGCTGCCCGGACTGCTCATCGACCCGTTGCACGAGGACTTCGGCTGGTCGCGCGGCACGATCGGCGCGGCCGTCTCGGTCAACCTCGCGCTGTACGGGCTCACCGCACCCTTCGCTGCCGCGCTGATGGACCGCTACGGCATCCGCCGGGTCGTCGCCGTGGCGCTGACCGTGATCGCGGCCGGCTCGGGGCTGACGGTGTGGATGACGGCGGCCTGGCAGCTGCTGCTGTGCTGGGGCCTGCTGGTCGGTCTGGGCTCCGGCTCGATGGCGCTGGCGTTCGCGGCGACGGTCACCAACCGCTGGTTCACCGAACGGCGCGGCCTGGTCACCGGCATCCTGACGGCCGCCTCGGCCTCCGGCCAGCTGATCTTCCTGCCCGCGCTGTCCTGGATGGTGGAGAACCACAGCTGGCGCCCGGCGGCGGTGACGGTGTCCCTCGCGGCCCTCGCGGTCGTCCCCTTCGTCTGGCTGCTGCTGCGCGACCACCCGGCCGACGTGGGCCTGAAGCCGTACGGCGCGAAGGAGTTCGTGCCGAAGCCGGAACCCGTGCCGGGCGCCGGCCGCCGCGCGGTCACCGTGCTCTTCAAGGCCGCCCGCACCGGCCCGTTCTGGCTGCTCGCCGGCACCTTCGCGATCTGCGGCGCCTCCACCAACGGCCTGATCCAGACCCACTTCGTGCCGGCCGCCCACGACCACGGCATGCCCATCACGGCGGCGGCCTCGCTGCTCGCGGTCATCGGGGTGTTCGACGTGGTCGGCACCATCGCCTCGGGCTGGTTCACCGACCGCTTCGACGCGCGCCGGCTGCTCGCGGTGTACTACGCCCTGCGCGGCATCTCGCTGCTGTTCCTGCCCATGCTGCTCGGGCCGAGCGTCCACCCGCCGATGCTCTTCTTCATCGTCTTCTACGGCCTCGACTGGGTCGCCACCGTCCCGCCCACCGTCGCCCTGTGCCGTGAGCACTACGGCGACGACAGCGCGATCGTCTTCGGCTGGGTCCTCGCCTCGCACCAGGTCGGGGCGGCCCTCGTCGCCTTCGTCGGCGGTGTGGTGCGGGACGTCTTCGGCGAGTACGACATGATCTGGTACGCGTCCGGGGCGCTGTGCGCGGCGGCGGCGCTGATGGCGCTGGTGATCCGGCGCAGGCCGGCCGCGCTGGTCCCGGCCGTGCCGTAGGGCCTGTCCGGCGGACCAGGCCCTAGACGAACCGCCCCTTGTGGAACAGCAGGGGTGCCCGGTCCTCGTCGCCCGTCCCCAGCGCGTCCACCCGCCCCACCACGATGAGGTGGTCGCCGCCGGTGTGCACCGCGTGGATCGTGCAGTCGATCCACGCGAGCGTGTCCGCCAGTCGCGGTGAGCCGGACGCCGGTGCCGCGTCGAAGGCGACGCCCGCGAACTTGTCCGCGCCGCTCACCGCGAAGCCACGGCACAGCTCGCCCTGGTGGGCGGCGAGGACGTTGACGCAGAAGACCCCGGCGCGGGCGATACGGGGCCAGGTCGTCGACGTACGGCCGACCATGAAGGCGACGAGGGGCGGGTCGAGGGACAGGGCGGCGAAGGACTGGCAGGCGAAGCCGGCGGGGCCCTCCGCGCCCTCGGCGGCGGGTGAGGTGACGACGGCCACGCCGGACGCGAAGCTCCCGAGCACCCGCCGGAACTCGGTCGGTCCGACCGGCGCACGCTCGTCCTCGCGGACACAGCGCAGCTCGGGCCGCGGCAACGCCTCCACGGGTGCCGCGCCGGCCGACCGGAGATAGCGGACGGCGGCCTCGGCCATACCTGCTTGTCCCATCACACGTCCCATTGAAGCTGACGGTTCGTCAGATAGGAAGGGGTGTGCGAGGGCGGCGAAGGCGGCTGCGTACGCTGCGCGCATGGGGTGGGGAGACATACGGCGGGAGCTCGGGCGTGCCCGGCGGGCCGGGGACGCGGTCACGGTGAACGCGGCCGCTGCGGTGGGGGCGGCACAGCTGCCGGCGGCCCTTCTGATCGGGTACGTCGGCGTCACGACGGGCGATGACTATGGTGGCTCGGGCTCCGCGTTCGGGCTGGTCTGCCTGTTCCTCCTCGCACCGCTGTGGATGCCGTTCCTGGGACTGCTGCACGCGTGCGCGCAGACCCTGCCGGCCGCCGTGCTCGCCCGGCTCACCGTCCGCCGCGCCGGCGGACCCGAGTGGCTGTGGCACCTGGCGTGGGCGGCAGTACTCGGGGTGGTCTGGGCAGGGGCCGTCGCCGTGCCGGGCGGCCTGCCGTTCGCCGCCACGGCCGCCGCCTTCGTGGCCCTCGGGGTCCTCCCGGTGCTCGGTGTGGCGTACTTCGGGCGCAGTGGCCGGTCCCGTGAGCGGGCATGGGGGTGTGCGGGGACCTGGATCCTGTCGGCGGGCGTTTCCTTCGTGCTGTTCATGGTCGTCTTCGGGGGCGCCGTACTGGCCACCGAGACCGGGATCGTCAAGGAGTACGAGCCCCCGAAGCTGTCCGCCGGGCAGCTCGCCGGCGTATGGCGTGGCGAGGACGGCTCGGTCCTGCGGCTGCACCCGGGCGGCCGGGCCGAACTCACCGCGCTGCCCACCGTGGCGGAGCACGACGACTGGTCCGCCGACCCGCCCTACACCGTGTGCGAGGGCACCGGCGCCTGGGAACCGGTGCGGGCGGACAAGGACGAGGACGCGGACCGTGACGGCGTCGGCCTGCGCCTCGACGGCGGATGCGGGACGCCGACGCTCTGGACGATCGGCGGCACCGAGCGCGAGCCCGAGCTGTTCGTCCTGTTCGGCGACCCGGACGCGGGAGCCCTGCGGATCCTCACCCGGGACTGAGTCACCGCCCCCGGAACTCCGGGCTCCGCCGCTCCACGAAGCTCGCCACCCCCTCCTGGGCGTCCTCGGTCGTCATGTTGATCTCCTGCGCGGCGGCCTCCGCGGCGAACGCGGTGGCGCGGTCGCTGTCGAGGGAGGCGTTGACGAGCTGCTTGGTCAGGACGAGGGCGCGGGTCGGCCCCGCGGCGAGGCGGGCCGCCCATTCACGGGCCGTCTTGTCCAGCTCCCCGTCCGGCACGACCCGGTTGACCAGGCCGAGACGCTCGGCGTCGGCGGCACTCAGCGCGTCTCCGAAGAACATCAGCTCCTTGGCGCGCCGCGGACCGATCAGCCGGGTCAGCAGATACGCGCCACCTCCGTCCGGCACGAGTCCCCGGCGCACGAACACCTCGATGAACCGGGCCGATTCGGCCGCGAGGACGAGGTCGCAGGCGAACGCGAGGTGCGCGCCGATGCCCGCCGCCGTCCCGTTCACCGCGGCGATCACGGGCTTCTCGCAGTCGAGGACGGCCGTGATCAGCCGCTGGGCGCCGAGCCGGATCGTGCGGGCGACGTCACCGGGGACCCGGTCGCCGCCCGCGGGCGCGCCGCGTAGATCCGCGCCCGCACAGAACCCCCGCCCCGTACCGGTCAGCACCACGGCCCGCACCTCCGGGTCGCCGGAGGCGTCGCCGAGCAGCCCGATGACGTGGTCCCGCTGCCCGGGGGTGAGGGCGTTGAGGGCCTCGGGCCGGTCGAGCGTGATGTGCGAGACCTGGTCGCGCGTCTCCTGGCGCACCCCTGCCGACGCCATCAGCGGCACACCGCCAGCGCGTCCAGCGCCACGGCACCCTGCCCGCGGGGCAGCACCATCAGCGGGTTGATGTCCAGTTCGGCCAGCTCGTCCCCGAGCTCCAGCGCCATGCGCTGCACCCGCAGGACGACCTCGACGAGCGCGTCGAGGTCCGCCGGGGGGCGCCCCCGGACCCCGTCCAGCAGGGCCCGCCCGCGCAGCTCACCGCACATGTCCCGGGCCTGTTCCTCCCCGAAGGGGGGCACGCGTACGGCGGTGTCGCGCAGGACCTCGACCAGCACCCCGCCGAGCCCGACCGTGACGGTCGGTCCGAAGAGGTCGTCATGGGTGACGCCGACGACCATCTCGACACCCCGCTCGACCATCTGGCAGACCAGGACGCCGTCCAGGGAGACGCCCTCGTAGCGGGCGATGTCGGTCAACTCCCGGTAGGCGTCCCGGACCTGGCTGGCGGAGGTGAGCTCGATCTTCACCAGGCCGAGTTCGGTCTTGTGGGCGATCTGCGCGCCGGACGCCTTCATCACCACCGGGTAGCCCACCTGGCCCGCCGCCCGTACGGCCGCCGCCGCGCTGGTCACCAGCTGCTCGCGCGGTACGCGGATGCCGTACGCCCGCAGCAGTTGCTTCGCCGCGTGCTCGCTCAGCTGCTGGCCCGGGCGCATCAGGGCCTGCGCCTTGCGGAAGGACGGGGACGTGGTGCGCGGGGCCTCGTCGAGGGGGGAGCGGTAGGCGGCGACGAAGCGGTGGTGGTCGAGGTAGGCGCGGACCGCGGTGATGCAGTTCCCGACCGTGCGGAAGGTGGCCACCCGGGAGGAGCCGAGGAGGACCTCGCGGTAGGCCGGCTCGGTGCCGACCGGCGAGCCCCA
This sequence comes from Streptomyces sp. NPDC087859, assembly GCF_044742595.1. Lineage (NCBI taxonomy): Bacteria > Bacillati > Actinomycetota > Actinomycetes > Kitasatosporales > Streptomycetaceae > Streptomyces > Streptomyces sp. NPDC087859. The sequence continues at coordinate 261,984 of NZ_JBIUUU010000004.1, forward strand.
CACCACGCAGACCAGCTTGTCCGTCCGCTCGGCCGCGTCCACCAGGTCCTGGACGAGCTTGTCGCTCAGGGGCGGGAAGGGGCCGGTGACCGGGCAGATCAGCACCCCGACCGCCGGGTCGTCGAGGATCGCGTCGATGATCTTCCGGCCGCGCCAGTCGCCGACCGGATGGCCGCCGTTGTCCACCGGGTTGGCCACGTTCAGGTACTCGGGTATCCACTGGTGCAGTTCGGCCTGCTTGGTGTCCGAGAGGGTGGGCAGCCTCAGCCCCGCCTCCGTCGCCAGGTCGGCGAAGTGCGCGCCCGTGCCGCCCGAGATCGAACAGACGACGACCCCCTCGGCGCGCGGCGGGCGGGCGCGGGCCAACAGGGCGGCGGTGTCCTGGAGTTCGTCGAGACCGTCGACCCGAATCACCCCGTACTGCCGCATCGCCGCGTCCACCACCGCGTCCGCGCCGGTCAGCTTGCCGGTGTGGGAGGCGGCCGTGCGGGCGCCGGTCTCGGTGCGGCCCACCTTGACCGCGACCACCGGCACCTTGCGGCGGGCGGCCCGGTCGGCGGCGAGCAGGAAGGAACGGCCGTCCTTCAGTCCCTCGACGTAGCAGGCGATCGCGCCGACCTCGGGCCGCTCGGCGAAGTAGGAGAGGAAGTCGGCGGTCTCCAGGTCGGCCTCGTTGCCGGTCGGTGCCCAGTGGGAGAGGCGGATGCCGAGTTCCTGGAGAGCGAAGACGGGGCGGCCCTGGTGACCGGACTGGGTGATGAGGGCGATCGCCGGTCCGTCGAGGTCGTCGCGGAACCGCTCGAAGGCGTTGAGGTTGGTGTTGGGCCCCAGCAGCCGTATCCCCGACCGTCGTACGGCGGCGGAGAGCCGGGCCTGCGCGGCGGCGCCCTCCTCGCCGGTCTCCGCGAACCCGGAGGCGAAGACGACCGCGAACTTCACCTTGGCCTCGGCGAGTTCCTCGACCACGGGAAGGGGGTCGGCGATCAGCAGCACGGCGAGATCGACCTGTTCGGGCAGGTCGGCGACGGAAGGGGAGCAGGGGATGCCGAAGACGGACGGGCGGGTGGGGTGCACCGGGTGCAGCCGGGCCCCGACCCGCTCGGCCCAGGCCACCAACTGCCGGGTGACACCGGTGTTCGGGCGCCCCTCGGCGTCGGAGGCGCCGATGACGGCGACCGACTCCGGCCGGAAGAACCGGTCCAGATCGGGGACGTCGCAGTACAGCGGCCGTCCGCTGACGTCGAGGTCGTCGACATCGGCCGGCCTGCCGTGGACGGCGGGCCCGGGTTGCTCGCCGCAAGCGATGACCCGGGCCCGGCGGGAGTCGGTGGTGAGGGTGCCGTGGGTTGATCCAAGCATCGGTCCGCCCGCTCCTGTGTGACAGCGATTAACTGACGCAGTGTCAGATTAAAGGAACTGACGCTGTGTCAGGAATGGCTGTGCACACAAAGTTGGGCAGAGCACGCCGACGGCACCGCTCACAGCACCGCCAGTACCTCCTTCGCCACCCGCTCGCCCGACCGCACCGCACCGTCCATGAACCCCATCCAGTGGATGGAGGTCTCCGTGCCGGCCCAGTGGATGCCGCCGACGGGAGCGCGCAGGGAGGGGCCGTACTGGGTCAGGACGCCCGGGGCGGCGATGGATACGGGGCCGCCCCGGGTGTAGGCCTCGTTGTTCCAGCGTTGCAGGACGAAGGAGGTGGGGGAGGCCGCTTTCGCGCCGAAGTAGGTCGTGTAGTCCTTCAGGACGGCCGCCTTGACCTCCGCCTCGCTCGCCCCGTCGTACTTGCGGGCCTCGTCGGCCTCGATGAAGCCCATCAGGGCGCCGTAGGAGGCGTCGGGCGGGGAGTTGTCGAAGGTGGAGCTGATCACCCCGGTGTCGCTGACGACCTGGCCGTTGAGGCCGTCGGCACGCCAGAACGGGGTGTCGTAGATCGCGATGGCCTTGCCGACCGAGGCCATCGGCAGCCGCTGGGTGAGCTGGTCGCGGGAGGCAGGGAGCAGCGGGTCGTAGGTGATGCGGGCGGCGATCGGCGGGGGCACGGCGACGACGACCTTCTTGGCGGTGACGGTGGTGCCGTCGGCCGTCACGACGTACTTGCCGCCGGACTTGGCGATGGTGCGCACCGGGGCGTTCAGCACCACCCGGTCGCCGAGGGTGGCGGCGAGCTTGATCGGCACCAGCTGGGAGCCGCCGACGAAACGCAGTTCCTGGGCGCCGTTCGCGGTCTCGGTGAGGCGCTCCAGGGTGCCGACGTTGGTCTCGTTGCCCGCGGCGGCGATGTAGAAGAGCACGAACAGGAAGGACAGTTCACGGGGTTCGGCCGAGAAGATCGAGGTGCAGGCCACGTCGAAGAGGAACTTGGCCGACGGGATGACGGCGTTGGCGCGCAGCCAGGTCTCGAAGGTCTGCCGGTCCCATTCATCGGCCTTCGCGGCGGTCCAGGGCGCGTCCACCGGTATCTGCTTGGCCAGGTCGTCCAGGGTGGCCTGCACGATCGCGGCGTTGGCGAGGCCGGCCGCGTCGATGGGCGGGACCGAGCCGAGGAGACCGTCGGTGGCGTACGCGGTCTTCTTGCCGTCCTTGTAGAGCAGGTTCTTGCCGGTGTTGTAGGTGGCGAAGGTGCCCACGCCGAGGGAGTCCGCGAGGGCCTTGATGCGGTCCTGAGTGGGGCCGATGAACTCGCCGCCGCCCTCGGTGACCCCGCCGTTCGCGAGCGGGAGGTTCACGACCCGGCCGCCGACGCGGTCGCGGGCCTCCAGGACGATCACGGATTTGCCGGCCGCCACCAGGTCGCGGGCCGCGGTGAGGCCGGCGAGCCCGGCGCCGATGACGACCACGTCGGCCTCACGGGTGGCCGCGGCGGCGGGCGAGGCCGCGGTGCCGGCGAGGGCGGCGGCACCGGCGGTGGCGGCGGCACCGCCCAGCAGGGTGCGGCGGGAGAGCCGGGAGGGCCGGGGGAGTTGGGCGGGCTGGGGGAGCTGTCTTTCACGTGCCACGTGCATCCTCCGTCAGGTGCGAGAGGTTGGAGTGGAGCCAGAACATGAACAGTGCTCACATTCTGGCCCCATGCGGTGGCGCCGTACAGCTCTCCGGGCACTTCTGACCCATGAGTAACGAAAGCGGTACGTCAGCGAGTTGAGGGTTCCCGCGTCAGACGGGAAGCCTGGAGACCTGCCGGGCCCCGTCCTTGGCGATCGCCTTCGCGATCTTCACCGCGTCGATCGCCACCTCGCGGAACGTGCCGCTGATGGGGGTGACGAAGCCGGTGAAGTGGAGGCCGGGCGCGTTCTGCGGGGTGCCGGCGCCGTTGACCACCGGCAGCCCCCGCGCGTCGAGGACGTCGAGGTGGCCGACGAGGTCCTCCAGGGAGCGGGCGTATCCGGTGGCCGCGATCACGGTGTCCGGGGTGACGCGGGTGCCGTCGGCGAGGAGCACCTCGTCCTTCTCGAAGCCGTCGACGGCGGCCACGACCTCGACCTCGCCCTTGCGCACGGCGTCGATGAGGCCGACGTCCTGGACGGGGATGGCCCCCTGGTGGACCCGGGTGTAGAGGCCGGTGTCGGGGCGGGGCAGGCCGTGCTCGGACAGGTCGGGCACGCTGAGCTTCGCCAGGGGCCGGGCGAGCCGGTCGACGAGCCCGACCGGCAGCCGTCGTACGAGCACACCCGTGTACTGGGCGGCCCAGCCCGCCGTCGAGCGGCGGACGATGTGCGGGGCGGTGCGCACGGACAGACGGACGCGTTCGGCCCCGCCCTCCACCAGGTCCACGGCGATCTCGGCACCGGTGTTGCCGATGCCGACGACCAGGACGTCCCGGCCGGCGTAGGGCTGGGGGTTGCGGTAGTCGGCGGCGTGCACGAGCTCGCCGGGGTAGGTGGTGAGGCCCGGCCAGTCCGGCACCAGCGGTGTGTGGTTGTACCCGGTCGCCACGACCACCGCGGCGCCGGTCAGTTCGCGGCCGCCGGTGGCGTGCAGAAGCCAGCCGGTGCCGTCCGGGGAGCGTTCGACGCGGGATACCTCCACGCCGGTGACGATCTCCAGCTCATGGTGCTCGGCGTACTTCTCCAGGTAGCGGACGACGTCGTCGCGCGACACCCAGCGCCCGAACCGGCGCGGCATCGCGAGCCCCGGGAGGGCCGAGAGGCGGCGGGTGGTGTGCAGGTGGAGCCGGTCGTAGTGGCGCCGCCAGGACGCCCCGACGCGGTCGGACTTCTCCAGCACCACGGCACGTATGCCCTGGGCCCGCAGCGCGTGGGCGACGGCGAGCCCGCCCGGGCCGCCGCCGATGATGTACACGGGGCGGGCGGTGGAGGGCGCGGGGGGCGCTGCGGAGTCGGCCATGTGCGCGAGCGTAATCAGGGTTCAGGTTGATGGGTCTCGGTCAAGACCGGAATTGGTTTCGGATTGATCACGCCTGTAGGAGGAGTGGGTGGGGCTCGTGGCGTACGTCACCTGGTTGTGCCGGAGGAGTGTGGGAAAGCCGCGGCGCCGAGCCCGCGTACGAAGGGCTCGGCGCCGCGGCGGGCGGTGGCCGGGAACTTATGACGGGAAACCGGCACCGCGTCCTCGGGGGCCTGTACGGCCGGGGGCTACCGCTTCTTGTGGCCCGTCACCTTGGCGATCCAGGTGATGAAGTCGCCCGGGTCGGTGTTCGCGCCGTGGCCCTGGTCCCAGTAGTAGAGGTGATCGACGTCGTCCCCGAGGCCGTTCGCGGCGGCGGCGATGTTGGCGGAGATGACGTGCGAGGTGTCGGTGTCCTTGGTGCCGAGGCGGATCCACCAGTGCTTCGAGCGGCTCGGGTTCTTCCGCTCCAGGTGGTACATCGGGTTCATCTGGTTCAGCTTCTCGGGGATGTCGCTCGCGACCCGCTTGCTGCTGAGGCCCGTGGAGTCGTTCTTGGCGCCGTATGCCGTGAAGTGGCGGCTCTCGGTGGTGCCCGCGCCGAACTCGTTGTTCTCGCCGGCCGACAGGTCGAAGGCGTCGAAGGCCGGGACGCTCTTCTTGCGGGCGCCGACGTGGGTGAGGAAGTCGGCCCAGGAGAAGGTCGCCCTGCCGCCGGACCAGGTGATGAAGGTGTTCTCGGCCAGGTACGTCGCACGGTCGGAGGCCGAGAGGGCGGCGAGGTAGGCCGTCGCGGACGGCTCCATGTACTGCTTGAGCAGGTACGCGTCGTAGTTCCGGGCGGTCAGCGTGCCGAAGCGGCCCAGGCCCTTGAGCTTCAGGGACGCCTGGTACTCGGCGAACTGCGCCCGGAGCTCCTTGGAGACCGTCTGGTCGACCTGCTTGCCGGTGCTGAGCTCGTTGGTGCCCCAGTTCCACTCGTAGGCGCCGTCGGCGTGCTCGAGGTCGGTGATCGGGCACCAGGCGCCGGTCGCGAAGATCGCGTCGGAGGCGTCGGCGGCGCCGAGCGCCTTGAGGTCCTTGTCGTAGAGCTCGCTGTCGCCGGAGGCGCCGAGCAGCGCGGAGACGGCGCCGCCCGCGCTGGTGCCGGCGGAGACGATCCGGTCGGTGTCGCCGGGGATGCGGCCCTTGTTGGAGCGGATGTAGCGGACCGCCGCCTTGAGGTCGACGATCACGGTGGGGGCGGTGCCGTAGTACGCGCCGGAGGAGTTCTTGAGGGTACGGCCGCGGGCGCCGGGCTCGATGACGACGTAGCCGGCGGCGAGGGCGAGGAGCTGGTTGCTCGCGGTGGCACCGCCGGTGGCGTTGGTGTTCCCGTTCCCGTTCGCGTTGGGGGCGGTGGCGGTCGAGGCGCTGGGTGCACCGCTCGGCGCACCGCCGCCGGACATGCCCCCGGCCCCGATCCCGGTGGCGTCCGCCACCGAGGACGGCATGTACCCGCCGATGGAGTTCGCGAACAGGATCGGCGCGTTCGAGGCGTCGATCGTCTTGCCGTCGATCTCGACGGGGACGCTGACGACCAGGCTCTGGTACTTCTCGTCCACCGGCTTGGCGACGTAGGTGATCGCCTTCCAGAAGTGGTAGGTCACCGAGTGCTCGGTGCCCTCCGTGTCGGTGACGGTCGTCGTCAGCTCCGTGTAGGCGTCCTTGTCGAAGACCAGGGTGTCGGAGGAGGACGAGCCGCTGCCGGTGTCGGACGCCTGCGCGTTCAGGGCGATGCCGCCGACTGCCGCGACACCGGCGGTCGCGCCGATGCCCAGAACGACGCTCCTGCGCCTGACTGCCCTGTGCTTCACGGTGAGGCCTCTCGCTCGCACGATCCCGGGATCGCTGTGGTTTCTCCTTGCGTCTGCGAACGTAGGTGAGTGCCGACAACATTGCCAACAATCTCGCCGTATTCATCGCGGCCGCACAGCTTCGAGGCCGCCGCACAGGTTTCTCCCACGTGGAACACACGGTCTTCCCTGCGGGGCTTTATCTGACGTACCGTCAGATCCATGGACTCCATCTGGCTGACGGGCGCGCAATGGCTGGCCCTGCTGCGGATCGGGCTCGGGCTGTGGTGGCTGGAGAGCTGGCGGCACAAGGACAGGAAGGGCTGGTTCGAGCGGGGGACCGGCATCGCGTGGGCGGCGGACGTCGCCGCCAAGCACCGCTGGAACGCGGTCCGTTCGGGCTTCGAGACGGTGGTCGCGCCCCGGCCGCGGACGATGGCGTACGTCGTCGTGTACGCGGAGCTGGCGGTGGGGCTGGGGCTGGTGGCCGGCCTGCTGACCCCGGTGGCTCTGGTGGGCGGGCTGCTGCTCAACGTCCTCTACTTCACGCTGATGATCCATGACTGGGCCGAGCAGGGGCAGAACGCCATGATGGGGCTGATATCGGTGGTCGCGTTGTTCGGGATGTCCTGGCAGAAGTGGTCGCTGGACGCGGCGCTGGGCCTTTTCTGAGGGAGGGGGCTCCTGATGGACGCGCGCTTCGACGTGCCGGAGCCGGACGCTTTCACGCGCACCTACTGGGACGCGGCCGCAGCGGGGCGGCTGCTCGTACGCCGCTGCGGGGCGTGCGGACGCACCCACCACTACCCCCGCGAGTTCTGCCCGCACTGCTGGAGCGAGGACGTGACATGGGAGCCGGCGAGCGGCCGGGCCGAGCTCTACACCTGGTCCGTCGTCCACCGCAACGACCTGCCGCCCTTCGGGGAGCGCACGCCCTACGTCGCCGCAGTCGTCCAACTCGCCGAAGGGCCACGGATGATGACGGAACTCGTGGACGCCCCGCCGCGGACACTGCGGGCCGGCATGGCGCTGGAGGTCGGTTTCCGGCAGGGAATCCCGGTGTTCCGGCCGCGAGGATGAGATGTTCCGCCGGAGAGGGGTGATCAGCGCCCCTCCTTCCGTATTCAATGGCCCGATGGCCCATACACGTGAACGGTCCCCGAGCCACCCCGCTCCCGAACTGCTCGGCCACGGGCTGCGCCTGCGCCACTGGGACGCGGACTCCGACGCCGACGCCGAGATCTGGCTGCGCGGCCGCTCCGACCCGGAGTTCCGGCGCTGGAACACCCCCCTGAAGGCGATCGCCGACCTCGACGACGCCCGCGCCTCGCTCCGCGCGGCCGCGGAGGCCGCGGCGGACGGCGTCAGCGTCGCCTTCCGCGTCACGGACGCGATCAGCGACACGACACTGGGGCACGTCGGCGTCCACGAGATCGACCACGTCGTACGGGTCGCCCGCATCGGCTACTGGGTCCTTCCCGAGGCCCGCGGCCACCGCGTCGCCGCCCGCGCCCTCACCCTCGTCGCCCGCTGGACCTTCACCGACCTCCGCCTCCACCGCCTCGAACTCGGCCACGCCCTCGGCCACGACGCGTCCTGCCGGATAGCGGAGCGCTGCGGATTCCCCTACGAGGGGACGCTCCGGGGCGCGATGTTCGAGGCGGGACGGCAGGACGCGTTCCGGGATGTCCATCTGCACGCCCGGCTGGCCACGGATCCGGAGGTGGCGGGTCGATGAGGTGGGTGGTGATCGAGGATCTCGATGAGTTCCTCGGCGTTGCCGGAACCTTCCTGCACTCGCGGCCGGTGCTGCACACCGTCCCGCTGACGGTGACCGAGACACTGCGGGTGCGGGGGCCGCAGGCGTACGGGGCCGAGGCGCCGGTCTTCGGGGTGCTGGAGGCTGAGGGCGCGGTCCGGGGGGCGTGGTTCTGTACGCCGCCGTACCGGCTGACCCTCACGCCGCTCGCCGTGGCGGAGACGGAGGAGGGGGTGATGCTGGAGGCGCTGGCCGAGCAGCTGGCGGGGCTGGGGCACGCCCTGCCGGGGGTGTCCGCCGAGCAGCCGACGGCCGCTGCCTTCGCGGAGGCGTGGCAGCGGCGCACGGGTGCCAAGGCCGAGCTGTGTCAGCGCCAACGGCTCTACCGCCTCGGTGAGTTGACGCCGCCGTCGCCGATGCCGCAGGGGCGGGCCAGGGTCGCGGGGGCGCGGGACCGCGAGCTGCTGGTGCGCTGGCACGAGGAGTTCGCCGAGGCCGTCGGGAATGTCGCCGCCGGTGACGCCGAGTCGTGGGCCGACGCCCGGATCCGGTACGGGGGCGTGGTCCTGTGGGAGACCCCGGACGGGGTGCCCGTGTCCATGGCCGGGACGCACCCCATGGTCGCCGGGCAGGTGCGGGTGGCGCCCGTCTATACGCCGGCCGGGCTCCGGGGACGGGGGTACGCGGGAGCCGCGACGGTGGAGGCGAGCCGGGGGGCGCTGGCGGCCGGGGCGCAGGACGTGCTGCTGTTCACGGATCTGGCGAACAGCACGAGCAACGGGCTGTATCGGAGGGTGGGGTACCGGGGGGTGGCCGAGTTCGAGGTCTACGACTTCCTGGGGTGAACGCCGGCCGGGTGGGCGGCGGCGGTGATCGGCGGACGCGGGCCCGTCCCGTCAGGGCCAGAGCAACGTCGACGTCCACCCCTCCTCCGTACGGCGATACGCCAGCCGCACATGGCGTCGCCGGGCGTCCCCCTGGAAGAACTCCACCTCCTGCGGGGCCAGGCGGTACAGGGTCCACGTCGGGACCGGGGCGTCCGGTCGGGACTGGGCCTCGGTCCAGGCCGTCTCGGAGGCCTCGGCCAACTCCTCCAGCGAGCCCAGGACTTCGCTCTGGCGGCCGGTGAGCGCGGCGGCCAGGGCTCCCGTCGAGCGGGCGTGGAGGTCGGCCTGGCCCTCCTGGGCGGGGGCCGCGGTGACCGGGCCGCGGACGCGGACCTGGCGGCCCAGGGCCGGCCAGTAGAAGCCGAGGGCGGCGTAGGGGCGGGTCGCGAGGTGGTGGCCCTTGCGGCTGGTGACGTGGGTGGCGAAGGTCCAGCCCGTGGTGTCGGCGCCGTGCAGCATCACCGTGCGGACGTCCGGGTGGCCGGCCTCGTCCGAGGTGGCCAGGGACATCGTGTGCGGTTCGGGCTGGCCCGCCGCCACCGCCTCCGCGAACCACTCCGTGAAGAGGGGGAGTGGTTCGGCGGGGGCGGTGGCCGGGTCGAAGGGGGGCAGGGTGGTGGCCTCGGGGGCCCATACCCGCAGTGATCTCAGGAGTGCGTGAAGATCTGTTCCCATGACACGATTCTCACCCGGGGTGCCGTCTACAACGAACCGATGTCCGAGGACACCCAGCGTTCCGGGCGCAGCCGGATGATCACCTGCTCGCCGTGGTTCTTCCAGGCGAAGTCGACGTACCCCTCCACCTTCTCGGGCGGCAGGTAGCGCGCGGAGATCTCCCGGAGGAGTTCGATCGTGGCGGGGGTGGTGTCGAGGACCGGGCCCTCCACCGACACGTACTTCAGCTTCGGCTCGACCGTGTCCACCATGAGGGAGAAGCGGCCCGCCGCCTCGATCAGCCGTTGCTTGCGGGAGCCGAGGCCGGTGAGGATCCAGATGTCGCCGCCGGGCTCGTACTGGTACCAGATCGGCACGGAGAGCGGCGCCCGTCCCTCTCCGCCGTCCACCGACAGCGCGGCCACGTGGGGTTCGGCCAGGAATTGCTCGCGTTCCAACCGGGTCAGGGCGGTCATACGGTTTCCTCCAGAGGTGTGCGGATGCCTCACGAACTCACCGTTCCGGTAGGCCACAACGCCGGCTGAGGGGCCGGATGTTCCCGCCCGGTGCGGGTGCGTCGAAGGGCGCGGCGCCAGTACGTTGATCCCCGGGCCGGAGAGGGAGAGCGGGACAGCTGTGAACACCGAACGGACGTGGTGCACGTCGAGCCGCAGCGCAGACGCGGGCACCGCCTGCCTCGACACGGCCCCTGCCCCCACCGTCCGTTGAGGCGCCCGGCCGCGGCGGTCCTCCTCGCCGCCTCCCTCACCGCGTGCGCCGGCGACGGCGAAGAGCCGCCGTCCCTCACCGCACCCGCGGTCTTCTACCTCCGCCCCCAGGGCGACAAGGCCGGCGTGCGGGACAAGATGCCGTACGAGCTCAAGGCCTAGGACGGTGCCCAGCCCGGCGTCCGGATGCTCGCCGCGGATGTGCCGAAGGGTGCGCAGGACACGGTCGTGATCCGCAAGTACGGCGGGTGCGAAGGCAGTTCGGCACATGTGACGTGCGAGGTGGACGGCGACTACAGCAACTGGGCCGACGCGCCCCGCGCCAAGGTGGTGGCGGCCGAGGGGGCCGAGGTCGGGGACTCGGCGGTCGTGACCTACACGTACACCACGAAGGACGGGAAGAAGCTCACCGCGAGGACCCGGTTCGTCGTGGGGGAGCCGGTGGTGGAGGCGCTGGCGCCCGAGTACGAGAAGGACGGGCCGCGTCCCGGGGCCGAGCTGACGGACTCCGTCGTCGTGCGGAACACCGGGGAGCTGCCGGTGAAGGGGTTGGGGGTGGAACTGAGCTCGAGCACCGCGGGGTTCGCCGAGAAGTACTCCAACTGCCGTTACGCACCGCAGAGCGAAGACCATGTCGCCGTCTGTGAGTTCCCGGAGCTGACGATCGATCCCGGGGAGACCGTCGTCCTGCGGCCCGCCGTGCGGCTGCGTACGACGGAGGAGGACATGTACGTCTCCTACGGCAAGGACGTGTGGGCGCTGGACATGGGGCCGGGGCACTACAAGACCTATCCGAAGGGCGGCGACTTCGGTGACGGCCCGGAACTGCGGCCCGAGACGGTCAAGGCCGTAAAGGGGCCGTACATCGGGGGCGGCGGGAGTACGTACGTCGTGCTCGACTCCTACGCCGACTACGAGGTCTCCGATGTGGCCCTGGTCGGCGAACCCGGCGACGAGCGCACCTTCGAGATCACGGTCCGCAACAACGGCCCCGCCGACGCCGGTGCGGCGGCCGAGGTGGTGTTCAGCCCGCCCTTCGGGACGGCCATGGTGAAGCAGCCCATGGAGGAGATCGACGAAGACGTCCACCAGGAGTACTGCGAGAGCAACGGGTTCGCGTACACCTGCGCCGTCGGATTCCTCGAGCCCGGCGACTCCCGCTCCTTCGAGTTCACCATGACCCTGGGCGAACCGGGCGAGGGCACCCTGTCCCTGGAGGAGCCGGACCCGGCCGGCCCCTGGGACGTCGGCCGCCGGGACCCGGATCCGGACAACGACGAGGCCGTCATCACGGTCCGGGGCGAACGGTAGGCGGGGTGTCCGGCGCCCGGCTCATCCCCGGCCCAGGATCACCGTCCCCGACGAGCAGAACCAGCCCCCCGTGCCGGACGCCACGGCCAGGCGGGGCAAGCCGCCGTCCCCGGCCCGCACTTGGCGCTCACCCGTCTCGCCGCGCAGCTGTCGCACCGCCTCGACCAGGAGGAACAGGCCCCGCATCCCCGGGTGCTGGGCCGACAGGCCGCCCCCGTCCGTGTTCACCGGCAGCGTGCGGGACTGCACGAACGCTCCGCCTTCCCCCTTCTTGCAGAAGCCCAGGTCCTCCAGCGTCACCAACGTCATGTAGGTGAAGGCGTCGTAGATCTCGGCGAGGTCGATCTCGTCCGGGCGCACCCCCGCCCTCTCGAACGCCAGGCGTCCGCTCACGGCCGCCGGCGACACCGTGAAGTCCGGCCATTCCGACATCGTGGCGTGCGAGAGGTGCTCCCCGGTGCCGAGGACCCAGACGGGGGCGGTGCGGCAGTCGCGTACGTACTCCTCCGCCGCCAGCAGGACCGCCGCCCCGCCGTCCGAGCGGATGCAGCAGTGCAGCTTGGTGAAGGGGTCCGCGATCATCGGGCCGGACAGCACGTCGTCCACGGTGATCGGGGTGCGGAACATCGCCTCCGGGTTCAGGGCCGCGTTCGCCCTCGCCTGGACCGCGACCTCCGCCAACTGTTCGATCGTCGTGCCGTGTTCGATCATGTGGCGGCGGGCGGCCATCGCGTACTTGGCGATCAGGGTGTGGCCGTAGGGGACTTCGAACTGGAGGGGGCCGCGGGCGCCGAAGGAGAGGTCGCCGGTGCGCCTGCCCGCCTTGATGTCCGCCCGTGCCGTCGAGCCGTAGACCAGGAGGACCGCGTTCGCGTGGCCCGCGGCTATCGCGTCCGTCGCGTGGGCCGCCATGACCTCCCAGGTCGAGCCGCCCACCGAGGTGGAGTCCATCCAGGTGGGGCGCAGGCCCAGGTACTCCGCCACCTCCACCGGGGCCAGCACCCCCGTACCCGCCGAGGCGAGGCCGTCCACCAGCGACCTGTCGAGTCCCGCGTCCGCCAGGGCCCGGCGGGCGGCCTGGGCGTGCAGGGTGTACGGCGTCGCGTTGTCCACCCGACCGCAGTCGGACAGGGACACACCGACCACTGCGACTTTCCGGGTTCCGGCCGTCATGAATGGTCTCTCCCTCTGTCTGTCCATATCGACCCGCCGCTCCTAATATGACGGACCGTCAGATCCGGAGGGAAGGGGTCGCCATGGACGCCGGCTTCACCACCGAGCAGGAGGAGATCCGCCGCACCCTGCGCGAACTCCTGCACAAGCGGTGCGGGGCACACGAGGCACGGGCCGCCGTCGACCGCCCACAGGGGTACGACGCCGGGTTGTGGGCCACCCTCTCCGAGCAGCTCGGACTGCCCGGACTCGCTCTTCCCGAGCGGTACGGGGGCGCGGGCTGCTCCGCCACCGAACTCGCCCTCGCGGGAGAGGAGACGGGACGGGTCCTCGCCCCCTCGCCCCTGCTCGCCACCGCCGTCCTCGCCGCCCCGCTCGTCCTCGCGACCGGGACGGACGTCCAGCGGGCCGAACTGCTGCCCCGGATCGCCGACGGCTCCCTCACCGCCGCCCTCGCCGCGCCCGCCGCCGGTCTCGCCCTCACCGGGGACAACGGCGGGGACTGGGCGGGGGGCGGGCGCGCGGGGGGCGTACAGGCTCGACGGGTCCAGGGCGGGGGTGCCGGCGGAGAGGGGGACGGCTGGCGGTTGTACGGCGAGATCGAGCACGTTCTCGACGGGCACTCCGCCGGGATGCTGCTCGTCGCCGCGCACACCGGCGGGTTCGCCCGGTCCCGCACCCTGGTCTTCCTCGTCCCCGGGGACGCCGACGGGCTCGTGCGGGTACGGCAGACCGCCCTCGACGCCACCCGTCCGCTCGCCCGGCTCCAACTGCGGAACGTGGAGGCCCGGTTGCTGGGCGACGAGAGTGCCGACGGGCTGGACGCGCTGGCCCGGCTCGGGGACTTCGCCGCCGCCTTCCTCGCCTGCGAGGCCGTCGGGGCCGCCGACCGGGCGCTGGAGCGGACCGTCGAGTACGTGAAGCAGCGGGAGCAGTTCGGGCGGGCCATCGGGTCGTTCCAGGCGGTCAAGCATCGGCTGGCCGATGTGTATGTGCAGGTGCAGGCGGCGCGTTCGGCGGCGTACTACGCGGCCTGGGCCACCGCGCACGGGGAGCGGGTGGGCGGGCTCGCCCTCGCTCAGGGGCTGGAGGCGCTGCGTGCCGCCGCCGGGGAGGCCGTCCAGTTGCACGGGGGCATCGGCTTCACCTGGGAGCACGACGTCCAGCTGTATTTCAAGCGGGCCGCGGGTGACGAGCTGCTGTTCGGGCCGGTGCACCGGCTGCGGGCGCACGCGGCCGACGCGGCGCGGCTCTTCGAGGTGGCCGGGCAGCCGGAGGTGGCGGTGTGATCGGGGAGCGCGCGGTACAGAGGATCTCGTCCACCCGGGGGTTCGCCAAGGTCGCCCCGCATGTCATTCCGGTGCTGGACCGGGCCGTGCACCGGCTCACACGCGGGAAGGTCATCCTCAGCGCGCAGATGCTGCCGGGCGTGATCCTGACGTCCGTCGGCGCGCGCAGTGGGCTGACGCGTCGTACGCCCCTTGCCTGTATGCCCGAGGAGGGCGGGCGGAGCTGGATTCTCATCGGGTCCAACTTCGGACGGGACGGGCATCCCGCCTGGACCGCCAACCTGATGGCCCATCCCGACGCCCGGATCAGCTGGAAGGGCGCCGACATCGCCGTGACGGCCCATCTGCTGGAAGGGGAGGAGCGGGCCGCCGTATGGAAGGCGGCGCTGGCCTTCTGGCCGCCGTACGCGACGTACCAGGCCCGGATCGAGCGGGAGATACGGCTGTTCCGGATCGTACGGAAGTGATCTCCTAGAGCGTCGCCAGGCGCTGGACCAGCAGGAACGCGCCGATTCCCAGCATCGCGGCGCCCGAGGTGCGGGTGACCGCGCGGGCCGCCGCCGGGCGGGCGCCCAGGACCGCGCGGGCCGCGAGACCGACCGTCAGATAGACGGCGGCGCAGCACATCATGTGCAGGACGCCGAGGGTGGCGGTCTGGACGGGGACGGGGGCGCCCGTCGGGGTGAGGAACTGCGGCAGGACCGACAGGTAGAGCAGCAGCCCCTTGGGGTTCAGGCCGCTGATCGTCGCGCCCCGCAGGAAGACACGGGCGTCGGAGGTCTCCACGGGCCCTTCCGCGGCGCCGGGGACGCCAGGCCTGCGCAGCACGCTCCACCCCAGCCACACCAGGTACCCGGCCCCGGCCACCGTCAGCGCGGTCAGCAGACCGGGCTCCCCGGCCACCAGCACCGCCAGGCCCGCCACCGCGAGCGCCGTGTGCAGCGCGTACCCGGACACCAGGCCGCCCACCGCCCACGCCACCGAGCGTCCGCGCAGACCTGCGGATATCGCGTACGCCCAGTCGGCGCCCGGCACGCAGACCAGCAGGAGGTCCACGGCGAGGAAGGAGAGGAGGGTTCCCGAGTTCATGTAGGGGACATTAGGCGTGAATGGCCCGAAAGTGTTCCTGAAATTTGCCCTTGATCGGATGTTCTGGGGGAAGATCTCCCCCATGGACGACGTGGACCGGAAAATTCTTGCCGAGCTTCAGCAGGACGGGCGGCTGACCGTGACCGAGCTGGCGGCGAGGGTGCGGCTCAGCGTCTCGCCCTGTCATCGGCGGCTGCGGGAGCTGGAGCGGGCCGGCGCCATCAGCGGGTACCGGGCGGTCGTGGAGCCCTCGGCCGTCGGGCTGAACTTCGAGGCGCTCGTCTTCGTCACCATGCGGCAGGAGGACCGGGATACCGTCGCCGGGTTCGAGCGGGCGCTCGCGGAGGTGGAGGGCGTGCAGGAGGCGCAGCGGCTGTTCGGGGAGCCGGACTATCTGCTGCGGGTGGTCGCGGCGGACCTCACGGCCTATCAACGGCTGTACGACGAGCGGCTGGCCACGCTGCCGGGGGTGCAGCGGCTGACGTCCACGCTGGTGATGAAGCACGTCGTGAAGGACCGGCCGCTACCGGCATGAAAACACGGCGGGCGGCGGCTCACCCGTGTGAACCACCGCCCGCCAGACAGGACTTGGTGCCTGGAAAAAGACTTTCGGTTACTTGGTCGGCTTCTTTCCGGTCACACCCAGATGCACCAACAGCGCCAGGTTCGGCTTGAGTTCAGCCTGTTTGACGCCCCATGTCTGGAAGCCCTTCTGGTGCGAGGCGACCGCCGCGAGCATCGCGACCAGTGAACCGGCGACCGCCGCCGGGTTCACGTCCTTGTCGACCTTGCCCTTGGCCTGCAACTCGGCGACCGAGTCGGACAGGGAGTTGTTCACGGAGTTCAGGATCTTCATACGGAGCTTGTAGAACCGCTTGTCGCCCTCGGCGGCACCGAGGTCGACGACCCTGAGGATCGCGTCGTTCCTGCGCCAGAACTCGAGAAAACCGTCCACAAGTTCCTGCGCCGTCTGCCAGCCCGCCTTGCCGACCCAGGATCTGCCCTCGAGCAGTTGGGTCAACTGGCCGCCCTCGGTGGCCATTTGCTCGGCGATCTCCAGGACGGCGCCCTCGACGTCCGGGAAGTACTGGTAGAAGGTCGCGGGCGAAGTGCCCGCTTTCCGGGCGACATCGATGACTTTGACGTCCCGGTAAGGGGAGGAGCTGAGCATCTCGCTGAGGCAGTCGAGCAGCTTCTGCCGGGTCGCCTGCCCACGCCGGCCGGCCACGCGGCCGTCGACGGTACGCACTTGTCCTGTCATGCCGTCAGCTTACCGAGGGGTGATCGGAGCGCGATTCGGCCGACTGCAAATGGGGTGCGAGGGCACTTCGGGACTGGTGCGCTGGTCTGCGCGCTGCGTGAGTCGCCGTTAGTTTGGCGGTATGGCCGAAAACAGGGCATCCGCGTACGGAGAGGGCGTCCCGTGCTGGGTGGACGCGCAGCTTCCCGACGTGGAGGCGGGCAAGCGGTTCTACGGTGAGCTCTTCGGGTGGACCTTCGAGGAGCAGCGGTACGGCGGGGCCGTATGGGCCCTGAAGGAGGGCGAGCCCGCCGCCGCGCTCGCGCACAAGACGGACGGGCGGATGCCCACCGTCTGGACGGTGTACTTCGCGACCCCGGACATCGAGGGCCTCGCCGACCGGGTCTGGGCCGCCGGCGGACAGGTCGTCACCGCCCCCATGCCGGTCGGCGACCTGGGCACCAGCGCCCTGGTCACCGACCCGGACGGCGCAGTCTTCGGCCTGTGGGAGCCGGACTCCCACACCGGTTTCGGCGTACGGCACGAGCCGGGCACCTTCGTCTGGGCCGAGCTGTACGCCCGGGACACCGAGGGCGCCAACACCTTCTACGGCGGGCTGTTCCATGACGCCCTGTTCGGACCGGACGCGAGGCCCGATTTCGGCCGCGCCCCCGTCTCCGACGTCTTTCCGGCCGAGATGCCGCCCCACTTCCTCGTCCACTTCGGAGTCGAGGACTGCGAGGCCGTTCTCGGGACGGTGAACCGGCTCGGCGGGCGGGTCCAGGCTCCACCCTTCGAGACGTCGTACGGCAAAGTCGCCGTCGTCACCGACAATCAGGGGGCGTCGTTCGCCGTACTGGAACGTCTCGACGGCCGACCGGAGCGGTGAAAAGCGCCGTTTTGGTGTGGGACATCCCGATTTGCAACTGGGTTCGCAACCTGCGCCTCGGCCAGGAAGAATCAGGGTGCGTGCCGCCATGGCGGTGCGGTGGTGAGACGCTGCACGGGGTCGCGTGCATAAGGGTGTGACGCGGCCCGTACGGGGAGGTGGCAGGCAAGTGGTGGATCAGCTGACACAGCACGATCCGCGGCGGATCGGGCCGTTCGAGGTGCTGGGACGGCTGGGCGCCGGCGGCATGGGGCTGGTCTATCTCGCGCGCTCGGCGTCCGGCCGGCGCGTGGCGATCAAGACGGTCCGTACGGAACTCGCCGAGGACCAGCTGTTCCGCGTCCGCTTCTCGCGCGAGGTGGAGGCGGCCCGCGCGGTCTCCGGCTTCTACACGGCGGCCGTCGTCGACGCCGACGCCCGCGCCGCCGTGCCCTGGCTGGCCACCGCGTACGTCCCCGCGCCCTCCCTCGAAGAGATAGTGAACGAGTGCGGGCCGATGCCGGCCCAGGCGGTGCGCTGGCTCGCGGCCGGCGTCGCGGAGGCGCTGCAGTCGATCCACGGGGCGGGCCTCGTCCACCGCGACCTCAAGCCGTCCAACGTGCTGGTCGTCGAGGACGGCCCCCGGGTGATCGACTTCGGTATCGCCTCCGGCGTCTCGAACACCCGTCTGACCATGACCAATGTGGCGGTGGGCACCCCCGCCTACATGTCGCCCGAGCAGGCCAAGGACTCCCGCAGCGTCACCGGCGCGAGCGACGTCTTCTCGCTCGGCTCCATGCTGGTCTTCGCCGCCACCGGCCACCCGCCCTTCCACGGCGCCAACCCGGTCGAGACGGTCTTCATGCTGCTCCGCGAGGGCCCGGACCTCGAAGGCCTCCCGGACGAACTCCGTCCGCTCATCGAGTCCTGTATGCAGATGGACGCCACCGGCCGCCCCAACCCGGCCGACCTCCAGTCCCAGCTCGCCCCGCACCTCTTCGGCTCCGGCTCCGACGACAGCGGTACGGCGTCGGCCTGGCTGCCCGAGCGGGCCGTGGGTCTGATCGAGGCACGCCGCAACGGACGCCCGGCCGTCAAGCCGGGCCCCGGCGGCCGCAGTGGCGGCGGCCGCGTCGCCCCCCTGCCCCCGCCGCCCTCCCACGACCCCGCCCCCGTACCCGTCGGCGCCCCCGACACCGGCCCGGTGCGGCTGGCGGGCGCCCAGGTGCCCATCGGGCCGGGACCGCGCGTCTCCGACGCCCGCGCCGCCGCCGTGAAGGCACCGCCGCCGGAGGCCGGCCTGGTCGCCAGCTGGTCCAAGCCGCGCCCCGGTGTCAACGGCACGGACGCCGCCGTGGGCCCCGCCGTACCCGCACCGCCCGCGCAGGAGCCGGGCGGCGGCTGGCGACCGTGGCGTTTCCGCATGTCCAACGATGTGTGGGGGACCCCTTCGGTCGCCGACGACCTCGTCTACGTCACCTCCTTCGAGGTGCACGCCCTCGATGTGGCCACCGGCCGCCGCCGCTTCAAGACCCGGGACGTCGCCTGGTCGATGGCGGTCGCGGACGGCCGTATCCACGCCTCCGACGGCCCCACCCTGTTCGCCCTGGAGGCCCGCGAGGGCGCCGACCTGTGGCGGATCCAGACGGATGCCTGGGTGTACTCCCTCAAGGCCGACCGGGGCACGGTCGTCACCGGCAGCCGCGGCGGCGGCGTCCAGGGCTGGGAGGCCTCGGGCGGCCAGAAACTGTGGGAGCTCACCGGGGCGCAGACGGACTTCGAGTCCCCTGAGGCCGGCCCGGCGCTGCACGACGGCACGGTGTACGTCTGGCAGGACGCCCGGCTGCGCGCCCTGGACGCCCGCACCGGCGACGAGCGCTGGTCCTACCCCATCGGCGACGCGGCCTCCTGCGGCGGCGTACCGGTCCGGGTGACGCAGGCGCCCGACGGCTATGTGTACGTCTCGGCCGGCACCCGGGTGCTCGCGCTGGACGTCGCGAACGGCCATGTGAAGTGGCACTTCGAGGCCCCGGCGGCCTTCCTCTGCCCGCCCGCCTTCGTGCCGGGCCCGGCCGTGACCGGCGGTGGCGTCTACCTGGCCGACTATCTCGGCACGGTCTACGCCCTCGACGCCGCCGACGGCCGCGACCGCTGGCGCATCGCCACCGAGGCCCGCGCCTCGATCGAGCCGGTGCTGGTGGTGGCCGGGCATGTGCACGTCGGCAGCGGCAAGGGGCTCTACACCCTGGACGCGGTCACCGGCACGCCCAAGTGGCGCTTCCAGGCGGGCGGCGACATCGTGGGCGCGCCCGCGGTGGCGGAGGGCCGCATCCACTTCGGCTCCACGGACCACCTGCTGTACACCCTGAAGGCCGACGACGGCCGGCTGCGCTGGAAGCTGGCGACCGGCGGCGAGATCACCGGCGCCCCGGTGGTGAAGGACGGCGTCGTGTACGCGTGCAGCAAGGACCGCTGCGTGTACGCGCTGGACGCGGAGAAGGGAACGGGGACGGCCAGGACCGCGTGAGCGGCTCTCGCGGCCGGGACGGTCGTCGTACCGGCGAGCGGATTCCTTGTTCCTTCACCGCTCTCACACAGACGCTGCGCCCGGGGCGGGACGGGCGCCGGATGACGGCTGTTAGCGTGACGTGCTCACGATCATGACAGTGCCTTTCGGGGCTTGTGACAACGGGGGATCAGCAGTGAAGCTTCGCCATGTCCGTCAGGTGGCCGTCGTCGTCGGGGTGGTCGTCGCCCTGACCGGTGCCCGGCACTCGTCCGGCGGAGGCTGCTTCGGCGGCAGCTCGAACTCCAGCGGTTCTTCGAGCAGTTCGACCGGCGGCAGCAGCAGCCACCACGATGACGATGACGATGACGACGACGACTCCGGTTCGGTCTCCGGAGGCGGCGGCGTCGAGTCGAGCTCCCTGGGCGAGGCGACCCAGGACCTGAGGATCGAGGAGTGCGCGGTCGAGGGCCAGACCCTCACCGCCGACGTCCGCGCCACCAACAGCAGCACGAGCGAGACGTACTCCTACATGTTCCAGGTCGCCTTCAAGGACGCCGCCGGCACGACGGTCGCGACCGGGAGCAGCGGGATCTTCTCCGTCGCCGCGGGCGCCACCGACTCCGCCGTCGTCACCGCGAGCACCACGGTGACCGACGGCACCTGCGAGCTGGTGGACCCACAGCGCGTGGCCGGATAGCTCAGCGCGTCCTGAACTCCGGGCGGCGGGCGGTGAACAGCTCCGCCTGCCGCTCGTCCGGCAGGTTCCCGAGCGAGATGAGATGCGGGGCCTGCGCGAAGCCGGCGGCGAGCGCGGACTCCCTGGCGGCCCACAGGGCACGGACGGTGCCCTGCACCCCCTCGGCCGGATACCCGGCGATGACGGCGGCGCACTCCACCGCCGCGTCCAACGCGGCGCCGGGCTCGGTGAGTTCGGAGACCAGCCCGATCTCGTGGGCCCGTCGCGCGGACATCCGCTCGGCGGTCCCCATGAGCATCATCCGGGCGACCTCGCCGTACGGCATCCGTTGTGCCATGAGGACCGACTCGTACGCGCTGACCATGCCGTACGTCGTGTGCGGATCGAAGAACGTCGCGGTGGCGTCGGCGACGACGAACTCGCTCTCGCCGAGCAGGTAGAACGCGCCACCGCAGGCCATTCCCCGCACGGCGGTGACGACGGGCTTCCAGAGGTCGTTGGCCTTGGGCCCGACACGGAGAAGCGGATCGTCGGCCATATAGGGGGAGCCGGGCTGCGGAACCTCCGCGTCCCGGTCCAGCCCGGTGCAGAAGGCGCGCTCACCCGCGCCGGTGAGGACCACCGCCCGCACGGAGTCGTCGAACCGCAGCTCCCGCCACGCCTGAACGAGTGCGTCCCGCAGGGCGAGGTCGATCGCGTTGAGCCGGTGCGGCCGGTCCAGGGTGACGACGGCGACGCCGGAGTCCTTGTCGACGGCGACCCCCAGGCCGCTCACGACAGCACCCACTGCGGAAGCCCGCCGGAGAACACCGCATGGACACGGGCGCCGATACGTATCCGGCCCGGATCAAGGGAGTTGAGCGGTGCCCCGGCGGCGCTGACCAGGTTGCCGACGAGACGGACGCGGGGATGGTCGGCGAGTTCGACGACGATCACGTTGTACGGCGCCTGCGCCGCGTAGTCCGCGAGGAGCGGCGGATGGGGGACGACGTAGGACCAGATACGGCCGTGGCCGGACACCGGCCGCCACTCGGCCTCGAAGGACTGGCAGTGCGGGCAGCACGGCCGGGGCGGGAAGCGGGGTTCGCCGCAGTCGGCACAGGCCTGGACCCTGAGCTCGCCCTGGGCGGCGTAGCGCCAGAACGGGGCGCCGTCGGAGTCGGTGACGGGGGTGAGCATGGGAGTTGCCTCCTTCTAGGTCCTCAGGAGCAGCGCGGAGGTGGGGACGCCCTCGCCGGCGGTGACCAGACAGGTCGCGGCGCCCGGGACCTGGGCGGTACTGGTCCCGCGGAGCTGTTTGACGCCTTCGTTGATGAGGTTGAAGCCGTGGACGTAGGCCTCGCTGAGCCCGCCCCCGCCGGTGTTGAGCGGCAGCCGCCCGCCGATCTCGAGCGCGCCCTGCTCGGTGAAGGCGCCGCCCTCCCCGCGCCCGCAGAAGCCGTAGCCCTCCAGGGAGAGCGGGATGAGAGCGGTGAAGGCGTCGTAGATCTGGGCGACGTCGACATCCTGCGGGGTGAAGTCGGCGTGCTTCCACAGATGCCGGGCGGCGGTCCAGGCCGGGCCGGTGAGCGGGTCGTCGTTCCAGTAGTTGACCATGCCGTGGTGCTGGGCGGGGAGCCCCTGGGCAACGGAGTGGACGTGGACGGGCCTGTGGCGGCAGTCCCGTGCCCGCTCCCTGCTGACGACGACACACGCCAACGCCCCGTCGGTCTCCAGGCAGTTGTCGAAGAGACAGAGTGGCTCGCTGATCCAGCGGGAGGTCATGTACATCTCGCGGGTGAGGGGCCGTTCGTACATGACGGCCGCCGGATTCTGGTTGGCCCTGTTGCGGCAGGCGAGGGCGACATTGAACAGATGGTCCCGGGTCGCGCCGTACTCGTGCATGTAGCGGCGGGTGAGCATGGCGATCTCGTCGACGGGCCGGAGCAGGCCGTAGGGCCGGGTCCACTGGGCCGGCGTCGGCAGCTGAACGGCCGTGTTCCGCCAGGGCCGGGGCCCGGACCCCCGCTTCCGCGACCGCCACGCCACCCCCACGCTCGCCTGGCCGGTGGCTATGGCGGCGGCGAGATGACCGACGGTGGCACAGGAGCCCCCGCCCCCGTACCCGACCTTGCTGAAGAAGGTGAGGTCACCGAACCCGACCGCCTTCGCGAGCTCCACCTCGTCGGTCTCCTCCATGGTGAAGGAGGCGAGGGCGTCGACCTCTCCCGGGGCGATACCGGCGTCGTCGAGGGCGGCGAGCACGGCACGGCAGGCGAGGGTTCTCTCGTCCTCGGGGAGGTTCTTGGCGAAGGGTGTCTGGCCTATGCCGACGATGGCGGTGGCGTCCTTGAGTCCGGTCATGGGGCACCTCCGCGGGGCTGTCCTCCAGGCTGACAGTGCGTCAGGCTACAGCTAATCTGACGGGTAGTCAGCTACTGGGTTCTGGAGGCTGGTTGTGCGCGGAGACGTGGAGTGGGGCAGCGTTCCGGATCTGGTCCGGTCGGCGGCGGAGCGGTACGCGGACGTGGAGGCCGTCGTGGAGGGCCGTACCCGGGTGACGTACGCCGAACTGGGCGCCCGGGTGGAGCGAGCGGCGGCGGCGTGCGTGGCGAACGGGGTGGAGACGGGGGACCGGGTCGCGGTCTGGGCCCCCAACTCCCTGGACTGGATGGTGTCGGCGCTGGGCGCGGTGTCGGCCGGCGCGGTACTGGTCCCGCTGAACACCCGGTTCAAGGGAACGGAGGCGGCGGACGTCCTGCGCCGCAGCGGAGCACGCCTGCTCTTCGTGACGGGGACCTTCCTGGGCACGTCGTACGTGGCGTCGCTGCGGCGGGCGGTGGCGGAAGGCCCGGGGCTGCCGTCCCTGGCCCAGGTGGTGGTCCTGTCGGACGACGCCCCGGCCGACTACCGGACATGGAAGGACTTCCTGGCGAGCGGCGAGGGAGTGGGGGAGGCGGAGGTACGGGAGCGGGCGGCCTCGGTACGCGGTTCGTGGCCCTCGGACATCGTCTTCACCTCGGGCACGACGGGCCGGCCCAAGGGCGCGGTGATCACGCATTCCCAGACGTTGCGGGCGTACGAGGTCTGGAGCGACCTCGCGGGCCTGCGCCAGGGCGACCGCTACCTGATCGTGAACCCCTTCTTCCACACCTTCGGCTACAAGGCGGGCGTGATCGCCTGCCTGATGCGGGGCGCGACGATGATCCCCCAGCCGGTGTTCAACGTGGACACGGCCCTGGCGAACATCGCGTCGGAGCGCGTCTCGGTCCTCCCGGGCCCGCCGACCCTCCACCAGTCCCTGCTGGACCACCCGTCCCGCGACACCTACGACCTGTCGGCCCTGCGCCTGGTGGTGACGGGCGCGGCGGTGGTCCCCCTGACCCTGGTGGAGCGCCTGCGGAGCGAACTGGGCGTGGAGACCGTCCTGACGGCGTACGGCCTGTCGGAGGCGAGCGGTGTGGTGACGATGTGCCGCCGCGGCGACGAGCCGACGGTGATCGCGTCGACGTCGGGCAGGGCGATCCCGGGAACGGAGGTACGGGTGGTCTCCCCCGACGGCCGGGCGGTGGCGCCCGGAGTCCCGGGCGAGGTACTGGTCCGGGGCTTCAACGTCATGCGGGGCTACTACGAGGACGAGACGGCGACGGCGGAGGTCCTCGACCCCGACGGCTGGCTGCGCACGGGCGATGTCGGCGTCCTGGACGAGGCGGGCAACCTCCGCATCACCGACCGCCTCAAGGACATGTTCATCGTCGGCGGCTTCAACGCCTATCCGGCGGAGATAGAG
Source organism: Streptomyces sp. NPDC087859 (assembly GCF_044742595.1). Taxonomy (NCBI): domain Bacteria; kingdom Bacillati; phylum Actinomycetota; class Actinomycetes; order Kitasatosporales; family Streptomycetaceae; genus Streptomyces; species Streptomyces sp. NPDC087859. The sequence continues at coordinate 286,139 of NZ_JBIUUU010000004.1, forward strand.
CAACTCCTGGGCCTGCACCCGGATGTGGCCGACGTGGCGGTGATCGGCGTCCCGGACCCCCGGCTCGGCGAGGTGGGAAAGGCCTACGTCGTGCGCCGGCCGGGTGCGGTGACCACCGGGGACGACCTGATCGCCTGGTCACGACGGGAGATGGCGAACTACAAGGTGCCGAGGTCGGTGGAGTTCGTGCCCGAGCTGCCGCGCAACGCGAGCGGGAAGGTGGTCAAGGGGGAGCTGCGGGGGTGACCGGCGGATCCGTCCCACCCCGGTGACTCCCCGCGGACTCCCGGACACGCCTCGGCCGCGACGGCTCCCCCTCCGCGCCGCCGCGGCCGATCCCCGTGCGGGAAAAAGGTCTGGTCAGGCGGGCTCTTCCGTGACATGCGTGTTGTCCGGAGTGGCCACGCCGCCGTCGTCCACGTCGGTGACGTGGGTGTTGAGCGGCTTGATCGGGCTGCTCGTCACGTGGGTGTTGAGCGGCTTGATCTCCTCGCCGCTGTCCGCGTCGGTGACGTGGGTGTTGTCCGGCTTGACGACCGGGTCGGTCTCGCTGCTGCTCATGTGCTGCCTCCCCTGGGGCGGATCATTGTGAACTGAGAGCCCACCCGGTCACTCCCCCGTGGGTGCCCGGGTGGGCTGCTCGGGCCGCCCACCCTAAACCGTGGGCACTGCGGCCTTACCTGCGATCCGTCTGCCCCCCGACGCGACGGATCGACAAGACAGAGACTGCCGGGCCGCGATAAACGAACGATGAACGCCGATGGAGAAAGCCCCGGGTGGCGGCCTCAGGCGGCGGCGACCGGAGTGAGGAGCATGCGCACCTCGGCCGCCTCCGGCGAGTCCAACCGCTCGTAGATCTCCAGCGCCTCGCGCCAGCAGACCTGCGCCCTGCCGGAGTGGCCGATGCCGTTCAAGGCCCGGCCGAGAACCGTGAGGACGTGCCCCCGGCGCCATTCGCCCCCGATGCCCCTCAGCACGGTGAGCGCCATCTCGGCGTTGCTCGCCGCCGGCGCCGGCTTGCGCGCGTCCAGTTCGACCTCCGCCAGCCGGCAGAGGGTCATCCCCTCCCACAGACGCTGACGGCTGTCGCGGAACACGCGCAGCGCCTCCACCAGTTGGGCGGAGGCCTCGGTGTGCTGTCCCGTCTTGCCGAGAGCCATTCCCAGGGCGTACAGGCCGTTGGCGCCCCTGAGGGTGTGTCCCAGCCCTTGGTAGATGTCGGTTCCCTGGCGGGCCAGGGCGACGGCCGTGTCGGCCCGCCCGGTGGCGAGATGGAGCCGCGACAGATTGCACAGCGGGCTGGCGGAACCCGCCATGTCGCCGCAGTCGCGGAACTGGTCGAGCGCCTGGCTGAAGTAGCGCTCGGCCTCCGAGTGGCGGTTCTTGTAGAACGCGATGCTGCCGAGGATGTTCGCCGCCCAGCAGGAGGGCAGCGGGTCGTCCGTGGCCTCGGCGAGCCGGATGGCCTCCTGGGCCTCCGGGTACGCCAGGTCGAACTGGCCGGAGAACAGCCGCGCGTTGCTCAGTACGACGGAGGCCCGGCCCTCGGCGCGGATGTCCCCGTCCGTGCGTGCGGCATCGCGCAGGGCCGTGGCGGAGGCCTCGTACTCCTTCGCGTTGGCACCCGACTCGGCCAGGTCGACGGATGCCCACAGGAGGTCGATCGCGCGTCCCAGTGTGCTTCCCCGGGCCGATTGCCGTGCACAGGCGAGGAGCGGCACGGCTTCGGAGTACAGCCAGTCCCGGGCCGCCTGCCGGTCGGGGAACGCCAGGCCCGCGCTGCCGGTCGGGTACAGGTGGTCCACCAGCCGGTCTCCCGGCCGCTCGATCGCGTAGACCCCCGCCGCCGTGGCCAGGTAGAAGTTCAGCAACCGCGACAGCGCCGACCCCCTCTCGCTGGGCGGCCACTCGTCCCGCTCCGCACAAGCACGCGCGTAGAGTCGCACCAGATCATGGAACCGGTACCGGCCCGGCGCCGCCGATTCCAGCAGGGACGTGTCGACGAGGGACTCCAGGAGGTCCTCGGTCTCCTCCGCCTCCAGGTCCAGTACCGCGGCCGCCGCGGCGAGCGAGATGTCCGGGCCGTCGGCCAGTCCGAGCAGCCGGAAGGCGCGGGCCTGGGCCGGCTCCAGCTGGCCGTAGCCGAGCTCGAACGTCGCCTTCACCGCGAGGTCACCGGCCTGGAGTTCGTCCAGGCGCCGGCGCTCGTCCGCCAGCTTCGCCGCCAGGACGGACACCGTCCACGTACGGCGGGCCGCGAGACGTGACGCGGCGATCCGGATCGCCAACGGCAGGAAGCCGCACGCCGCCACCACGTCCAGGGCGGCGTCCCGCTCGCTGCCCACCCGCTCCTCGCCCACGATCTTCGTGAAGAGCGCCAGCGCCTCGTCCGGCGACATCACGTCCAGGTCGACCAGGTGCGCCCCGGCGAGGTCCACCATCCGGACCCGGGAGGTCACCAGCGCCGCGCAGCCCTCGGTGCCGGGGAGCAGTGGACGTACCTGGGCCGCGTCCCGCGCGTTGTCCAGCAGCACCAGCACCCGGCGGCCGTCCAGGACCGAGCGGTACAGCGCCGCCCGCTCCTCCAGGGAGTCCGGGATCGCCGAGTCCGCGGTGCCCAGCGCCCGCAGGAACGAGCCGAGTACGGTCTCCGGCTCCGCCGCCCGGGATCCGGCGCCCTGAAGGTCGACATACAGCTGACCGTCGGGGAAGGCGCCGCGCGCCTGGTGTGCCACGTGCACCGCCAGGGTCGTCTTGCCGACGCCGCCGATGCCCGCCAGCGCCGACACCGCCATCACGCGGCCCTCCGCCGATGCCAGGACCTCGCCCAGTTCGGACACGAAGGACGCGCGGCCGGTGAAGTCCGGGACCGTGGCGGGAAGTTGCGCGGGGCGGACGGCGACGGAAGCCGGCTCCGGCTGCGGGGAGGGCGGTTCCGCGAGCCCGGGGTCCGCCCGGAGGATGCGCTGCTGGAGGTCCCGCAGGCCCGGGCGCGGGTCGACGCCCAGCTCATCGGCGAGCAGCCGCCTGGTGTCGGCGTAGACCGCCAGCGCCTCCGCCTGGCGCCCGCTGCGGTAGAGGGCGAGCATGAGGAGTTCCCGCAACCGCTCCCGCAGCGGGTGGGCGGCCGTCAGGGCCGTCAGTTCCGAGACGGCCTCCGCGTGGCAGCCCTGCTCCAGGTCCATGTCCAGGCGGGACTCGAGGAGTTGGAGCCGCCATTCCTCCAGCCTGACCCGCTGCGAGGAGGCGTACGGGCCCGGCACTCCCGCCAGTACCTCGCCGTCCCACAGGGCGAGCGCCCGGCCCAGCACCTCCCGTGCGTGGCACAGATCCCCGGCACCCCGCGCCTTCTCCGCCTCGGTGGCCAGCTCCTGGGCCACCGCGAGGTCCAGCGCGCCCTCTCCCAGCGAGCGGATCGCGTACCCGCCCGACTCGCTCACCAGGACGTCGGGGTCCAGGACCTTGCGCAGCCGGGAGGCGTACGTCCGCAGCGCCGCCAGCGCCTGGGACGGTGACTCCTCGCCCCACAGGGCGTCGATCAGTTCGGCCGCGGTGGCCGTACGGCCCTCGCGCAGCAGCAGCGCGGCCAGCAGGGCCCGTTGCTGCGGGGAGCCCATGGGCAACGACTCCTCGCCGCGCCAGGCGCGGACCGGTCCGAGCACGCTGAAGCGCAGCGGCAGCTCCGGCTCCGCCGAGGAGCCGGGACGCCGCTGTTCAGGCACCCGCGGTACTCCGTCCATCGCCGTCCCCCTAGACACAGTGAGCAACGACGCCAGTTTGCCTTGTTCATGGCAGATGCGTCAGCTGTGGAGACCCCGATCACAGGGAGGCGCGCGGGATATCACAGGCCCCTCACGTGGTCTTCGCACAGTTCCGCACATAAAGCGTCACAGCCGGTCGCCGCCGCCGTAGCTGACGGGCCGTCAGATCGGCGCTACCGTGACCCCCATGACCGAGACCACGGACACCACCCCGGCCTTTCCGTTGATCATCTCCGTCGACGACCACACCGTGGAGCCGGCGGATGTCTGGCAGAACCGGCTTCCGAAGAAGCACCTGGACACCGGGCCCCGCATAGTGCGCGCCCCGTTGAAGGAGATGACCTTCCTCGGCGGCCGCTTCAAGCCCGTGATGGGCGCCCCCGGCTCCGACGGCCCCCTCGGCGACTGGTGGGTCTACGAGGACCTGCACCGGCCCCTCACCCGCCTCGACACCGCCGTCGGATACAGCAGGGACGAGATCAAGCTCGAAGTCATCACTTACGAGCAGATGCGGCCGGGGTCCTACGACGTCCCGTCCCGCCTCGCCGACATGGACGTCAACCACGTCCAGTCCGCCCTCTGCTTCCCGACCTTCCCCCGCTTCTGCGGCCAGACCTTCACCGAGGCCGCGGACCGTGAGCTGGGCCTGCTGTGCGTCCAGGCCTACAACGACTGGATGGTGGAGGAGTGGTGCGGGCCCGACGCCCGGGGACGGCTCATACCCCTGACCCTCATCCCGTTGTGGGACGCCGAGTTGGCCGCCGCGGAGGTACGGCGCAACGCCGCACGCGGTGTCCGGGCCGTCGCCTTCTCCGAGATACCCCCGCACCTCGGCCTGCCCTCCGTCCACACCGACGACTGGGACCCCTTCCTCGCCGCCTGCGACGAGACCGGCACCGTCATCGCCATGCACATCGGCTCGTCCAGCCGCATGCCGTCCACCTCCGCCGACGCCCCGCCCGCCGTCGGCTCCACCATCACCTTCGCCAACTGCTGCTTCTCGATGGTGGACTGGCTGATGAGCGGCAAGTTCGAACGCTTCCCCCAGCTCAAGGTCATGTACGCCGAAGGGCAGATCGGCTGGATCCCCTACATCCTCGAACGCGCCGACGTGGTCTGGGAGGAGAACCGCGGCTGGGGCGGGGTCGCCGACAAGGTCCACCGGCCGCCGTCCGAACTGTTCGCCGAGCACGTCTACGGCTGCTTCTTCGACGACGCCTTCGGCCTGAGGAACCTCGACGCCATCGGGGTCGGCAACGTCCTCTACGAGACGGACTACCCGCACTCCGACTCCACCTGGCCCAAGTCCCGCGAGGTCGGCGAGGCCCAGATGGGACACCTGGCCCCCGACCTGGTCGAACGGATCGTACGAGGCAACGCCATCGAACTGCTCGGCCTCACCCCCGAGGGCCTGTGGAGCCGCACATGAAGCACATGGAGTACGGCATCCAGCTCCCCGTCCAGTCCCAGAGCACCCTCTACACCGAGCCCTGGGAGACCGCCGCCACCCCCGCCGACCTCCTCGGCATCGCCCGGGCCGCCGACCGCGCCGGCTTCGCCTACATCGCCGCCTGCGACCACGTCGCCATCCCCCGCCGGCTCGCCCCCGCGATGAGCACGGTCTGGTACGACCCCGTCGCCACCCTCGCCTACCTCGCCGCCGCGACCGAGCGTGTACGACTGCTCAGCCACGTCGCCGTGGTCGGGCTGCGGCACCCGCTGCTCACCGCCAAGCAGTACGCCACCCTCGACCATCTCAGCGGCGGCCGGCTGATCCTCGGGGTCGGGGCCGGGCATGTGCAGGAGGAGTTCGAGGCGCTCGGGGTCGACTTCCGGCAGCGGGGCGCGGTGCTCGACGAATGCCTCGACGCCCTGCGCGCGTGTCTCGGCCCCGAGGAGTTCCCCGAACACCACGGCAAGCTCTACGACTTCGAGGGCCTGGGCCAGCGCCCACGGCCCGCCCAGCCGCACGTCCCCCTCTGGGTCGGCGGCTCCTCGCCCGCGGCCGTCCGGCGCGCGGCGCTCAAGGGCGACGGCTGGCTGCCGCAGGGCGACCCGCGGGACCGGCTGCCCGCACAGATCGCCCGGATACGGGAGCTGCGCCAGGACAGGCAAGGCCCGTTCACCATCGGCGCCATCGTCGAGCCCCTCTATGTCGGCCGACCCGCGTGGGAGGTCGGGCGCCGCACCCTCACCGGCGGCCCCGAACAGATCGCCGCATCCCTGCGGGCGTACGGCGAGATGGGCGTCGACCAGATCCAGGTCCGCTTCCGCAGCCGTGGCAGCGACGAACTCACCGACCAGATTGCCGCGTTCGGCACCGACGTGGCGCCCCACCTCTGAGGAGTCACCGCATGGGCAAGCTGGACGGACGCGTCGTCATCGTCACCGGCGCGGCACGCGGACAAGGGGAGCAGGAGGCGCGGCTCTTCAGGGAGGAGGGGGCCGACGTCGTGGTCGCCGACGTGCTCGACGACCAGGGGGAGGCCCTCGCGAAGGAGATCGGGGCGTCCTACGTCCATCTGGATGTGGGCGAGGAGGAGCAGTGGCGGTCGGCCGTCACGGCCGCGAAGGAGGCGTACGGCCACATCGACGGGCTCGTCAACAACGCGGGCATCCTGCGCTTCAACTCCCTCCTCGACACCCCGCTCGACGAGTTCATGCAGGTCGTCCAGGTGAACCAGGTCGGCTGCTTCCTCGGCATCAGGACCGTCGCCCCCGAGATGGCCGACGGGGGGACCATCGTCAACACCGCCTCCTACACGGCGCTCACGGGGATGGCCGCCGTCGGGTCGTACGCCGCCACCAAGCACGCCGTCCTCGGCCTCACGCGGGTCGCCGCGCTGGAGCTGGCGCGGCGCGGGATCCGTGTGAACGCCGTCTGCCCCGGGGCCATCGACACCGCCATGGCCAACCCCGCCCTGCTCGATCCCGGGGGCGATGCCGAGGAGGTCTCGCGCGCGGTCGGGAAGCTCTACCGCAAGCTCGTGCCGCTGGGGCGGATCGGGAAGCCGGAGGAGGTGGCGCGGCTCGCGCTCTTCCTGACCTCGGACGACTCCTCGTACATCACCGGGCAGCCCTTCGTGATCGACGGCGGATGGATGGCGGGAGTCAGTCTCAGCTGACGGCCCATCAGCTATTGACGCTCCATGCGGCCGGTGGAACAGTCTGGGCAGTGAATCTGACGATGCGTCAGGTAACGACTCGTGGGGACGGTGAACCTCCTTGGAATTCGGGCTCTTTGTACAGGGATACGTGGGCAAACGCGCCGAGACCGACCCGCTGGCCGAGCACAAGGCGCTGATGGAGGAGACCGAGTACGTCATCCAGGCGGACAAGTCCGGGTTCAAGTACGCCTGGGCCTCCGAACACCACTTCCTGGAGGAGTACTCGCACCTCTCCGCGAACGACGTCTTCCTGGGATATCTGGCGCACGCGACGGAACGGATCCACCTCGGATCGGGGATCTTCAACCCCCTCGCCCAGGTCAACCACCCGGTGAAGGTCGCCGAGAAGGTCGCCATGCTCGACCATCTCACCGGCAACCGCTTCGAGTTCGGGAGCGGACGGGGGGCCGGGTCGCACGAGATCCTCGGCTTCCTTCCCGGCATCACCGACATGAACTACACCAAGGAGATCTGGGAAGAGACCATCGCCGAGTTCCCCAAGATGTGGCTCCAGGACGAGTACGTCGGCTTTAAGGGCAAGCACTGGCAGCTGCCGCCGCGCAAGGTGCTGCCGAAGCCGTACGGGAAGTCGCACCCCGCGATGTGGTACGCCGCCGGGTCGCCGCCGTCGTACGGGATGGCGGCGCGCAAGGGCCTCGGGGTGCTCGGCTTCAGCATCCAGAAGGTGTCCGACATGGAGTGGGTGCTGGAGAAGTACAAGACCGCGATCGTGAACGCGGAGCCGATCGGGGACTTCGTCAACGACAACGTGATGGTGACGACGACCGCGATCTGCGCGCCCACGCACGCGGAGGCCATCGAGGTCGCGGTCAACGGGGGGCTGCACTATCTGCCCTCGCTGGTGTTCCGGTACCACGACACCTTCCCTCGTCCCGAGGGGTTCCCGGTGTGGCCGGAGACGTTGCCGGAGTACACCGCGGAGTTCGTGGAGCTGCTCATCGAGGAGGAGCTGCTGATCTGCGGGGACCCGGACGAGGTGCTCACGCAGTGCAAGCGGTGGGAGCAGGCGGGGGCGGACCAGTTGAGCTTCGGGCTGCCGGTGGGGGTGCCGAAGGAAGAGACCCTTCAGACGATTCGGCTCATCGGTGAGCATGTGATTCCGAAGATCGATACGGATCCTGTGCATCGGACGTCCCGGTTCCGGGCTGCCTCGTAAGCGCCGTCGCGGGGTGCGGGTGCCTTGTGGCTGGTCGCGCTCACGCGGCGGTAGCCGCAAATCGACACAGCCCCGCGCCCCTAGGTGGGTCATCCCGCCGTCCATCAGGAGGTGAACCCCCATGCTCGATCACGTCATCAAAGGGGCGACCGTTGTCGACGGGACCGGCGCCCCCGCCATCACCGCCGACCTCGGCATCCGTGACGGCCGTATCGCCGTCATCGGTACCGTCACCGAAGAAGCCCGGACCACCGAGGACGCCACCGGCCTCGTCCTCGCCCCCGGCTTCGTGGACCCCCACACGCACTACGACGCCCAGCTGTTCTGGGACCCCTACGCGACCCCCTCCCTCAATCACGGCGTCACGACCGTCGCCGCCGGGAACTGCGGTTTCACGCTCGCACCCCTGCATCCCGACCGGCCCGAGGACGCCGACTACACGCGTCGGATGATGTCCCGGGTCGAGGGGATGTCGCTGGTCGCCCTGGAAGAAGGGGCGCCCTGGAGCTGGAGCTCCTTCGGGGAGTATCTGGACGCTCTCGAGGGGCGGATCGCAGTCAACGCCGGCTTCATGGTGGGGCATTGCGCACTGCGGCGGTATGTCATGGGGGCGGAGGCGGTGGGCGGGCAGCCCAGTGAGGATCAACTCGGCGAGATGCTGCGGCTGTTCCATGCCGCGATGGACGCCGGGGCCTGGGGGTTGTCCACCACCCAGTCGTCCACGCACTCCGACGGTGACGGCCGGCCCGTCGCCTCCCGGCACGCCGAGCCCGCCGAACTCATCGCCCTGGCCAAGGCCGTCGGCGAGCACGAGGGGACGCAGATCGAGGCGATCGTCGCCGGGTGCCTCGACCAGTTCAGTGACGCCGAGATCGATCTGTTCGTGGAGATGACCGCGGCGGCGGGACGGCCCCTCAACTGGAACGTCCTCACCATCGACGCCTCCGTACCCGAACGCGTACCCCGCCAGCTGTTCGCCAGTGAGCAGGCACGGAAGGCCGGCGGGCGGATCGTCGCGCTGACCATGCCGATCCTCACGCCGATGAACATGTCCCTCGGCACCTTCTGCGCGCTCAACCTCATCCCCGGGTGGGGACCCATCCTCGGGCTGCCGGTGCCCGAGCGGATCGCCAGGCTCCGGGACCCGGACGTACGCGCCGAGATGCTCCGGCGCGCCGAATCCAAGGAGGCGGGCGTCTTCCGGCGGCTCGCGCACTTCGGGCGGTACGTCATCGGCGACACGTACAGCGAGGCGAACCGCGGGCTCAGCGGGCGGGTCGTGCGGGACATCGCCGCGGAGCGGGGGCAGGACGCCTTCGAGTGCCTTGTCGAGATCTGCGCCGCCGACGACCTGCGGACGGTCCTGTGGCCCATGCCCACCGACAACGACCCCGCCTCCTGGGCGCTGCGCGCCGAGACCTGGCAGCACGAGGACGTCATGCTCGGCGGGTCGGACGCGGGGGCGCATCTGGACCGGATGTGCGGGGCGCCGTACACGACCCGGTTCATCGGGGACTGTCTGCGCGGGCGCAAGCTCGCCACCCTGGAGCAGGCGGTGAAGATGCTCACCGACGACCCGGCTCAGCTCTTCGGACTCAGGGAACGCGGGCGGATCCAGGAGGGCTTCCATGCGGACCTCGTGCTCTTCGACCCGGAGCGGATCGCCGCGGGCACGGCCACCCTGGTGCACGACCTGCCGGGTGACAGTCCACGGCTGGACTCCAAGGCCCTCGGGATACGGGCCGTGTGGGTCAACGGGGTCGAGGCGATCCGGGACGACGTGGTGAGCGGGGCCGTGCCGGGCAAGGTGCTGCGGTCGGGGCGGGACACCCGGACGGTGGCGACCAAGTGACCTCGAAACAGCGGCTGTTCGTCGGCGGGGCGTGGACCGAGCCGGAGGGCGGGCACTACGAGGTCGTCGATCCGGCGACCGAGCGGACCGTCGGGTGGGCACCGGAGGCCTCGCGGGACCAGGTGCACGCGGCCTGTGCCGCTGCCCGCGAGGCCTTCGGTCCGTGGTCGCGCACGGCGCCCGAGGAGCGGGCGGCGATCCTCGCGCGGGCCGCCGATGTCATCCGGTCCCGGTTCGCGGAATACGCCGAGCTCGCCCAGGCCGAGACCGGTGCCACGACCGGGACGGCGCGGGCGATGCAGGTCGGGGTCGCCGCCGCCCGTTTCCAGCGGTACGCGCGCGTGGAGCCCGCCGAGTGGGCGATCCCGCCGCAGATCAACGAGGCCGGGCCCATGGGCAGGGCGGGGATCATGGGCGCGCTGGCCGTCCGTCAGCCCGTCGGGGTCGTCACCTGCATCACCTCGTACAACAACCCCTGGGCCAACCCGGCCGGCAAGATCGCCCCCGCCCTCGCCATGGGCAACACGGTCGTCGTGAAGCCCGCTCCGCAGGACCCGCTGTCGGTGTACCGGATGGCCGAGGCGCTGGAGGCCGCCGGGGTGCCGAGGGGCGTGGTCAACGTGGTCTCCGGCCGGTCCGTCGAGGTCGGCGAGGCCGCCGTGGACTCGCCCGACGTCGACATGGTCTCCTTCACCGGCTCCACCGCCGTCGGACAGCGCATCGGCGAGGTGTGCGGGCGCGGTATGAAACGGCAGCTGATGGAGCTGGGCGGGAAGGGGGCGGCCCTCGTCTTCGACGACGCGGACATCGCCTCCGCCGTGGCCGGGATCGGGACCACCTTCTCCTTCTACAGCGGCCAGATCTGCACCGCGCCGACCCGGGTGCTGGCACAGCGCGGGGTGTACCAGCGGCTCGTGGACGGCCTCGCCGCGTATGCCGGGCATCTGAAGGTGGGGGATCCGCGGGCGGCGGACACCGTCGTCGGGCCGGTGATCTCCGCCGGGCACCGGGAGCGGGTGGAGTCCTACGTCGACATCGGGCGCAAGGAGGGCGCCGTGGTGGTCGCGGGCGGCGAGAGGCCGTCGTACGACCATGGCTTCTACGTCGCTCCCACCCTCCTCGCCGACTGCACGAGCGGGATGCGGGTCGTCCGGGAGGAGATCTTCGGACCGGTCGTGTCCGTGGTGCCGTTCGACGACGAGGAGGAGGGCATCGCCCTCGCCGGCGACTCCGACTACGGCCTCATCGACTATGTCTGGTCCGGGGACGTGGCCCGTGCCTTCCGCGTGGCGCGGCGGCTGCGGGCGGGCGGGGTGGGGGTGAACACCGTCGGACGGAACATGGAGGCGCCGTTCGGGGGGTTCAAGAAGAGCGGGGTCGGGCGGGACGTCGGGTCGTACGCGCTGCACGCGTACAGCGAGGTGCAGGCGATCGTCTGGCCGGGGTGACGGGGCACGGTCGATCTGCTCGGCGCGGTCGCGTATCGGGCCACGCCGGTGCCCCGTTGGCCAGGAGGGTGCTGTCTCCCGGCGCCCGGTTCGGGCACAGTCGTCCCATGGAGACCATGGTGCAGGTCAAGGACGGCGAGGTCTGGGCCGAGGACACGGGCGGGGACGGGGTCCCGGTGGTGCTGCTGCATCCCGGGATTGCGGACTCCAGGTGCTGGGAACCCGTGCTGCCGGAGCTCGTCGCGCGCCACCGCGTGATCCGCTACGACGCCCGGGGGTTCGGGCGTTCCCCGAACCCCACGGCCGCCTACTCCCTGGCCGAGGATCTGCGGGCCGTGCTCGACCACTTCGGCGTGGAGCGCGCGGTGCTCGTCGGTACGAGCATGGGCGGGGTGACCGCGGTCAGCGCGGCGCTGAACGAGCCGTCGCGGGTGGCGGGGCTGGTGCTGCTCGTGCCGGGCATCACCGGCTACCCGGATCTGGACGATCCCGAACTGACGTCACGGATCGCCGAGTTGGCCACCGCGGGAGACATGGGCGGTCTGCTCGCCCTGTCCCTGGAGACCTGGGCGGCGGCCGGCACACCCCCCGACGACCGGGCCGCGGAGTGGCTGCGGGCGGCGATCCCGGCCTGGTTCACGACGTACGGTCACCAGACCGAGGACCCCCCGGCCTTCCCCCGCCTCGGCGAACTGGCCATGCCCTGCACCCTCCTCCTCGGCGAGAAGGACACGGCCAGGACGGTCCGCTGCAACGAGGACATGGCCGCCGCCATCCCGGACTGCCACCTGGTACGCCTGCCGGACTGCGACCATCTGCCGACGCTGCGGGCGCCCGAGGCGGTGCGCGACCTGGTGCTGGAGATGTGCGCCAGGTCCTAGCCGTCCAGGTCCACCCGCACCGTCAGCAGCCCCGACCCCATCGCCCGCACGGCCGTGCTGTTCATGCGCGGCAGACCCCGCAGCCGGGCGATCGGGTCGTCGTCGGGCAGGAGACGGGCCGTTCCGGTGTGCCAGCGGCCGCGGAGGCGGACCCGGACGCGCGGGTCGGCCTTGATGTTGCGGACGTACTGGGAGCGTTCGCCGAACTCCGAGACCAGCCAGAAGGAGTCCCCGACCCGGCGGCCGCCGACCGGGGTCGGGCGGGGGAGGCCGGAGGTGCGGCCGGTCGTCTCCAGGAGGGTCTGGAAGGGGAGGCGGCGCAGGATCGGGTTGCCGATCCGGCGCTGGAGGGCGGACACGGCACGGTACTTGCGTTCGTTGTGGCGGGGCATGGTTACCGAGTCTCCTGGAGATTGCGGCGGTGTGCCATGCGTGTGGTGACGTGGAACCTGTGGTGGCGGTTCGGTCCGTGGGCCCAGCGGCAGAAGGCGATTGTCGCCGTTCTGCGGGAACTGCGGCCCGATGTCGTGGGCTTGCAGGAGGTGTGGGCCGATCGCGGCAGCGGGGAGAACCTCGCCGCCTGGCTCGCCGGGGAGCTCGGACTGCACTGGACCTGGGCCGCCTCGCACGCGCCCGAGCGCTGGCGGCGGCGGATCGGGGACCCGACGGCCGACATCGGCAACGCGGTGCTGAGCCGCTGGCCGGTGCTGGAACAGGACGTCCTGCGACTGCCCGCCCCGGCCGACCTCGACGACGGCCGCCTCGCCCTCCACACGCGGCTGGCGGCCCCCGGCCACCCCGTCCCCTTCTTCACGACCCACCTCGCCTCACCCCTGCACGCCTCGGCCGTACGCCGTGAACAGGTCACCGCGCTCGCCGAGTTCGTCGCCGCGCACCGGGACGGCACCGCCTTCCCGCCCGTCGTGACCGGCGACTTCAACGCCTGGCCCGACTCCGACGAGGTCCGCCTCTTCGGCGGCCTGCGGACCGCCCCCGTCGTCCCCGGCCAGGTCTTCTTCGACGCCTGGGAGTACGCCGACCCGGCCGCCCCCGCCACCACCTGGGGCCCGGCGAACCCGTACGTCCACCCGGGCCTGGGCCCCGGCGGCCGCATCGACTACATCCACGTCGGCGGTCCCGCCGGTCCGGCGGGGGAGGGCACGGTGCTGGGGGTGCGGCGGGCCGGGGACGGGCCGGTGGACGGGGTGTGGCCGTCCGATCACGCGGCGGTCGTCGCCGACCTCGCGTCCCGGCATCCCTGACGGGCGGGCCTCCCGCGCGGTGCTAGTGGACGCGGCCCAGGAAGATCGGGTTGGTGAACGCCGCGAGCGCGCCCGGCAGTGGTCCGGCCGCCGTCTCGTGCCGCAACTCCGCCCGCACGTACGCCGCGTAGGCAGGCGTGGTCCGCCACTCGAACACCCCCGACCCCGCCACCGGCAGGGGCCCGCCGGTGAACAGCACCCCCTGGTCGGTCACGAACCGGACGGTGCAGCGGGGCGCGCCCGAGACCTCGAGGCGTACCGTCACCGGCGTGTCCGGTGCGGCCGCCAACCGCTCGCCGATGCCGGCGTGTTCGCCCTTGCCGCCCGTCGCCGTGAAGCTCAGGGACACGTTCTTCGACTCGGCGACATACGACCGCCCCGCCCGGATCCCCTCCTGGATCGCCTCGCGGGACAGGTCGTCGGCGAGGACGACGGTCTGCGGCAGGCCCACGACGTCCGGGTCCCGGTGGGCGTCGCTGTTGCCCATGGCCGGAATCCAGTCCCGTCCCTCGCGCACAGACGCCACGAGCATGCCGTCCCAGTCGGCCAGCGCCACCTCGTCGTCGGGCGTGTAGGGGCCGTTCCACACCTCGACCGCGTCCGCCTCGCCGAAGCCGAACTTCCAGTTGCAGCCGATGCAGGTGGCGTGCGGATGGGCGGGGACGACCAGCCCCCCGGCCTTGCGGATCCGGCGGGCGAAACGGCCGAAGCGGTGGTCGCGGGCCCGGTAGCGCCAGTCGACGAAGGTGCCGGGGTCGGTGCCGAGCGCCACCACGTGGCCGTTCCTCGTGGTGACCTCCTCGCCCAGCATGATCAGCAGGTCGTCGCCCGCCTCCCCGGCCCAATGGGGGTGTGCCGCATGGGTGTTGTGCTCCGAGGTGTTGATGAAGTCCAGGCCCGCCGCCCGCGCGAGGGTCGCGATCTCGGCCGGGGTGCGGCGGCCGTCGGAGTACCAGGAGTGCAGATGGCAGTCGCCCCGGTACCAGGCACGGCCCCGCCCCTTCGCGCGCTCGGGCGGGTAGGTCGGCTCGACGACGGGGCCCTGCTCGCCGTAGGTGAGCGTGACGGTGATCTCGTACGACAGGCCCTGCGGCGCCACCGTGTACGGGCCGAGCGCGATGTGCCAGATGCCCGCGCGCACCCGCCCCGGGAGGTACCCCGGCGTCGCGTCGTCGGCGCGCAGGAAGAACTCGCTGCGGGCCCCTCCCGACCAGCCCCGGAAGCCCGGCCCACCCAGCTCCGTCCCCCGCTCGTCGAAGATGCCGATGTCGAGGGCGTTGCCGGCCGTGCCCGCCGGGACGGAGGGGCGGTCGTAGGTGTAGGAGACCTTGATCTCCCGCACCCCGGAAGGGACTTCGACCGGCACGTACACGAAGTCGGGGGACCCGGTGGGCAGGGTGCCCCGGATCGTCCTGGTCTCCTGGTCACCGTCGGCGGCCGCGGCGAAGGTCACGCTTCCCAACGTAAGCGCGGCGGCGGTTCCCGTCACGAGGAGTGTGCGTCTTCCGATGCTGTGATGGAGCTCGTTGTCGTCACACATGCCTCAACTCTCCCGGACGTCCGTGAACTGCCGTGGAAAGACAGGGGAATTGAGGCGACTGAGAAATCGGCCGAAGATGCCGACCAGTCGGTATGGACAGATGAGGCCCCTCCGGGTACAGATAGGGCATGCGTATCTCCGCGACGATCTTCCTCACCGACGAGACGATCACCCCGACCCGGCTCGCTCCTGAGCTGGAGCAGCGGGGGTTCGCCGGCCTGTATCTGCCCGAGCACACCCACATCCCGGTGGAGCGTGTGACGCCGTACCCGGCGGGCGGCGAGCTGCCCCCCGAGTACGGCCGCACCCTGGACCCCTTCGTCGCGCTCGGCCAGGCGGCGGCGGTGACCGAGCGGCTCGGCCTCGGCACCGGCATCACCCTGGTCGCCCAGCACGACCCGATCGATCTCGCCAAGCAGATCGCGACGCTGGACCATCTGTCGGGCGGCCGGTTCACCCTCGGCCTCGGCTTCGGCTGGAACGTCGAGGAAGCCGCCGACCACGGCGTCGCATGGCGCACCCGGCGGGAGCTGGTGCGCGACCGGATGGCCCTGATGCGCGCGCTGTGGTCGGAGGAGCCGGCCGCGTACGAGAGCGAGTTCGGGAGCGTACGGGCCTCGCACGCCTACCCCAAGCCCGTACAGAAGCCGCGCGGTCCGGTCGTCGGCCCCCGCACCCTCGTCGGCGGAGCCGCCGGCCCCAAGCTGTTCGCGCACATCTGCGAGTACGCCGACGGGTGGCTGCCGATCGGCGGGCGCGGCCTGACGGAGTCACTGCCTGTCCTGCGCGCCGCCTGGGCGGACGCGGGCCGCGACCCGGAAGCCCTCCAGATCGTCCCGTACGCCGTCTTCCCCAGCTCCGGCAAGCTCGCGCACTACGCCGACCTGGGCATCGAGGAGGTCGTGGTGCAGCTACCGCCGGCGGGGGAGGCGGAGGTCCTGCGGCTACTCGACGACTACGCCCGCTTCCAGTGACACCCTGTAACGCCCGACGGGAGGGGACGAATCGGGCAGCGCCTGTCTGGCCTGATCACCTCGCTCGTATGCTCGATGGATGACGACTTCCGCGACCCCCGGAACCGGCCCGACCGAGAACTCCATGCGTCGCGCCCTCAAACGCGCCCGTGACGGCGTGGCCCTCGACGTCGACGAGGCCGCGGTCCTCCTCCAGGCCCGCGGCGCGGCCCTCGACGATCTCACCGCCTCCGCGGCCCGCGTCCGTGACGTGGGCCTTCAGGCGGCGGGCCGCCCCGGCGTCATCACGTACTCGAAGAGCGTCTTCATCCCCCTGACCCGGCTGTGCCGGGACAAATGCCACTACTGCACGTTCGTGACCGTCCCCGGCAAGCTGCGCCGCGCCGGGCACGGCATGTTCATGTCCCCGGACGAGGTGCTCGACATAGCCAGGCGCGGGGCCGCGCTGGGTTGCAAGGAAGCGTTGATCACTCTGGGCGACAAACCGGAGGACCGCTGGCCCGAGGCTCGAGAGTGGCTCGACGCGCACGGCTACGACGACACCATCGCCTACGTCCGCGCCATCTCCATCCGCATCCTGGAGGAGACGGGTCTGCTGCCCCACCTGAACCCCGGCGTGATGTCGTGGACGGACTTCCAGCGTCTGAAGCCGGTCGCGCCGTCGATGGGCATGATGCTGGAGACGACGGCCACCCGCCTCTGGTCGGAGCCGGGCGGCCCGCACCACGGCTCCCCCGACAAGGAACCGGCCGTCCGTCTGCGGGTGCTGGAGGACGCGGGCCGCTCCTCGGTCCCCTTCACCAGCGGCATCCTCATCGGCATCGGCGAGACCTACGAGGAGCGGGCGGAGTCCCTCTTCGCGCTGCGCCGCGTCGCCCGCTCCTACCACGGCATCCAGGAACTGATCATCCAGAACTTCCGCGCCAAGCCGGACACCGCGATGCGCGGCATGCCGGACGCGGAGCTGGACGAGCTGGTGGCGACCGTGGCGGTGGCGCGGCACATCATGGGCCCGTCGGCCTGTCTTCAGGCCCCGCCGAACCTGGTCGACTCCGAGTACGAGCGTCTCATCGGCGCCGGCATCGACGACTGGGGCGGGGTCTCGCCGCTGACGATCGACCATGTGAACCCCGAGCGCCCCTGGCCCCAGATCGAGGAGCTGGCCGAGCGCTCGGCCGCCGTCGGTTTCTCCCTGCGGGAACGCCTCTGTGTGTACCCGGAGTTCGTGGGGCGCGGCGAGCCGTGGCTGGACCCGCGGCTGCTGCCGCACGTACGGGCGCTGGCGGACCCGGAGACGGGACTGGCACGTCCCGACGCCGTCGTGGAGGGCCACCCGTGGCAGGAGCCGGAGGAGGCGTTCGTGTCGTCGGGCCGTACGGACCTCCACACCACCATCGACACCGAGGGCCGTACCTCCGACCGCCGCGACGACTTCGACGAGGTGTACGGCGACTGGGGCGCCCTGCGGGAGGCTGCGGCACCCGGGATGGTCCCGGAGCGGATCGACACGGACGTACGCCAGGCCCTGCGGGTGGCGGCCGACGACCCGACCCGTCTGACGGACGCGGAGGCGCTGGCGCTGCTGCACGCGGACGGGCCGGCGCTGGACGCGCTCTGCGGTGTCGCGGACGACGTCCGCAAGTCGGCGGTCGGCGACGACGTCACGTACATCGTCACGCGGAACATCAACTTCACCAACGTCTGCTACACCGGCTGCCGCTTCTGCGCGTTCGCGCAGCGCCGCACGGACGCGGACGCCTACACCCTGTCCCTGGACCAGGTGGCCGACCGCGCCCAGCAGGCGTGGGAGGTGGGCGCGGTGGAGGTCTGCATGCAGGGCGGCATCCACCCGGACCTGCCGGGGACGGCGTACTTCGACATCGCCAAGGCGGTGAAGGAGCGGGTCCCGGGGATGCACGTCCACGCGTTCTCCCCGATGGAGGTGGTGAACGGCGCGACCCGCACCGGGATGTCGATCCGCGAGTGGCTGACGGCGGCGAAGGAGGCGGGTCTTGACTCCGTCCCCGGCACCGCGGCGGAGATCCTGGACGACGAGGTCCGCTGGGTCCTGACCAAGGGCAAGCTGCCGACGGCGACGTGGATCGAGGTCATCACGACGGCGCACGAGGTGGGCATCCGCTCCTCGTCGACGATGATGTACGGCCACGTGGACCAGCCCAGGCACTGGCTGGGCCACCTGCGCACCCTGGCCGGAATCCAGGAACGCACGGGCGGCTTCACGGAGTTCGTGACGCTCCCCTTCATCCACACCAACGCGCCGGTGTACCTGGCGGGCATCGCGCGCCCCGGTCCGACGATGCGGGACAACAGGGCGGTGACGGCGATGGCCCGTCTCCTCCTGCACCCCCACATCCCCAACATCCAGACCAGCTGGGTGAAGCTGGGCTCGGAGGGAGCGGCGGAGATGCTGCGCTCGGGCGCGAACGACCTCGGCGGCACGCTGATGGAGGAGACGATCTCGCGGATGGCGGGCTCGTCGTACGGCTCCTACAAGTCGGTGCGTGACCTGGTGGCGGTGGCGGAGCTGGCGGGCCGCCCCGCGAGGCCGCGCACGACGCTCTACGGCGAGGTGCCGGAGGAGCGCCGGCGGGCGGCGGCGGCGTCCGACGGTCATCTGCCGGAGCTGCTGCCGGTGCTGGACTGAGGGCGGGGCGGGGCTCAGAGCCGGGCTGGACCGCGGGCGCGGGCCGAGCTGGACCGGCGGCGCGGCCTTGACCGGAGGCGCGGGGCTGGGACGGGCCGGGGCCAGGAGTGAAGCGGGGGCTGGTCTCGGGGCTTGGGCTGGACCGCGGGTGCGGGCTGGGGCGGGCCGGGGCGAGGGGAAAGGCGGAGAGCTGGGCTTGGGGCTCGGGCTGAGCTGAGGGCGGGCACGGGCTGGGCCGGATCGGAGGCGCGGGGCGCGGGCGCGGGCCGGGCTTGGGGCGGGAGCTCGGGGTGGCTCACAGTACGATGATCGGACCCCTGTTTGTCCGGAGGGGGCCGTAGCTGAGGAGATGCGTGCCGTGCCTGCCCCGAAGGTCTGGGTGACCGGTCTGACGGTGGGGGCGATAGCCGCCGTCGCGGTCCTCGCCGTCAAGGCGGACGAGGGCACGAAGCCCACGGCCTCCGCCCCCCGCCCGAGCGCCTCCGCCTCGGCGCAGCCCTCGGCGTCCCCCACGAAGTCGACGCCCGCCGCGGTGCCGGACGACTCCGGCACCGGCCGCCGGATCGTCTACTCCCTCGCCGAGAAGCGGGTCTGGCTGGTCGACGCGAGCGACGCGGCCCAGCGCACCTTCCCGGTCTGGCCGGGCACGGTGAGCCCCGACCCCGGCGCCTACAAGGTCGACGTCCGCCGCGACGCCACGACCGGCTCGGACGGCGTCCAGATCGAGCACATCATCTACTTCGCCAGCAAGTCGGGCCTCTCCATCGCCTTCTCCAACGCGGTGGACGGCTCATCGCCCCCCGCGGTCGCCTCCGGCGCACAGACGAGCGGCATCCGCATGGCAAAGGCGGACGGCTCGGCGCTGTGGACGTTCGGGGAGACGGGGACGTCGGTGGTGGTGGTCGCCTAGCGTTCGGCGGACGGCAACTGCACCACCACGAGCGCGACCCCGCTCAGCAGGAACACCCGCAGCGCCGCGTCCAGCCCGTTCCAGTCCTCCGACTGCCACATCGAGAACCACTCGCCGCCGATCGCGATGAACCCGGCGCCGAAGAGCAGCATCACCATGAGCAGGCCGTACGTGGAGAAGCGCCGGGCGCGGAGGTCGTCGCGCCGGGTCCACAGCCAGGTGCCGTAGATCAGCACCAGGGCCGCGAGCACCTCCCACACGATGATCGCGACGTACGCCGTGTTCTGAAGTCCCTCGCTGGTGACGGCCCGCCACATCAGGTCGTCGTCCTTGAAGGTGGTGTCCATGGCGAGGACATGCTGGACGAACGCCTGGTTCGTCCCGAAGTCGGTGATGTTCCCGAACGCGACGAGGGCCATGTAGAGGGCGACGGTCGCCGTGAGCAGGGTGCCGGCGAGGTGGAGTGCGCTGCGTGGGGGTGTCGTGGCCATGGCGATCAGCTTTCCCCTCCGGCACCCGCCGTACGCCGTACGCATTGAGCCAGAGTGGCCGACGTCCGGGCGACCGGGTTGCGATGTGATGCGGTACGGGTGATACCTGACCACCCGGGACCATTTCCGACCACTCCGGGCACACCCCCCATACCCCTACGCCCCCTGAACCGACCGTTCCCGGTCGATTACAGTGCTGAATCGTCGTGTACGCGGGCGGTGCCGCTGGGGAGGTCTTGGTGGGTGCGACAGCCGGGGCCATATGGGGCCGTGTCGAGCAGCAGGACTTCCGGAGCCGGGTGCGGGGGACGTTGCTCGGAGCCGCCGTCGGGGACGCGCTCGGGGCGCCCGTCGACCAGCTCGGCTTCGACGGGATACAGGAGGCCTACGGCGCCGAGGGCGTCGTCGATCTCGGCGCCGCCTACGGCAGACGCGGTGCCGTCACCCATCTCACCCAGCTCACCCTCTTCTCCGTCGACGGGCTCATACGGGCCCAGGTGCGCCGCGACATAGGGGCCTGGCATCCGCCCACCGATCTGCACCGGGCGTACCTCAGATGGGCCGCCACCCAGCGGGACTGGGGTCCCGACGAGCGGCGCAAGGAAGACGGGTGGCTCGCCAGGGAGGAGTGGCTGTACGCCCGGCGTGACCCCGCCCGCTCGCTGCTCGTCGGGTTCGGCGACGAGAACATGGGGACCCTCGAGGCCCCCAAGAACCCCGGCGAGGCGGGGCCCGAGGCGGCCGTGCGGTCCGCGCCCTTCGGGCTGCTCGTCGGATGGGAGCCGCAGCTCGTCGCACAGCTCGCGGTGGAGTGCGCCGCGCAGACCCACGGGCACCCGGTCGCGTACCTCTGCGCAGGGGCGTACGCCGTCATCGTGCACGCGCTGGCCCGCGGCGAGAGCCTCGACGGGGCCGTGCAGCGGGCGCTGGCGATGCTGGCCGCCCGGCCGGGGCATCAGGCCGTCTCGGACGCGTTGCAGCACGCGCTGGGCGCCGTACGGCAGGGCATGCCGACCCCGGAGCGGGTCGGGGAGCTCATGGGGAAGGGGACGGCCGAGGGGCTGCTCGCCGGCGCCGTGTACTGCGCCCTCGTCGGCGAGGACGTCCGGCACGGGCTCTGCCTCGCCGTCAACCACGACGGCCCCTCCGCCGCGGCCGGCGCCCTCACCGGCGGCCTCCTCGGCGCCCTGCACGGCGAAACGGCCCTCCCGCCGGCCTGGCTGGCCGAGCTGGAGGGCCGTCCCACGTTGCTGGAACTCGCGGACGACTTCGCCATGGAGATGACCCAGGGGCCCGCGCTCCACGGTCCGGCGGGGTCGTCCCCGGGATGGCTGGCCAGGTACCCGAGGGGCTGACCCCCCGGGAGCCTGCCTAGTCCTTCGTCCGCACCACCTCGTCCACCGGCCCCGCCGGCACCGGCACGGCCGCGGCCGCCGCCCCGTCCCCGTCGGTGTTGATCTTCTCGATGATCGCGAGCCGCTCCGGGGTGTCCTCCGGCTTCACGAAGCCGATGAGGATGTAGAGGACCAGCGACACCGCGAGCGGGATCGAGACCTGGTACTGGAGCGGGACGCCGCCGTCGACGTTCCAGTTGATCGGGTAGTTGACCAGCCAGAAGGCGAGCAGACCCATCGACCAGCTGGTGAGCGCGGCCGTCGGACCGGAGCGACGGAAGGGGCGGAGAAGGCCGAGCATCATCGGGATCGCCATCGGGCCCATCAGACCGGCCACCCACTTGATGACGACCGTGATGATGTCCTTGAACGCGGGGGAGTTGACCTGCGTCGCCGCCGCCATCGACAGGCCCAGGAAGACGACGGTCGCGATGCGGGCGACCTTCAGGCCCTGACCCTCGTTCCACGTCCGCGCCCTGCGCCAGACCACCGGCGCGCAGTCCCGGGTGAACACCGCGGCGATGGCGTTGGCGTCGGAGGAGCACATCGCCATGGTGTGGGAGAAGAAGCCGACGATGACCAGGCCCAGCAGACCGTGCGGGAGCAGCTGTTCGGTCATCAGGCCGTAGGAGTCGGAGCCGTCCGGCTTCTGGGACTCGACCAGCAGCGGCGACATCCACATGGGGAAGAACAGGACGACCGGCCAGACCAGCCAGAGGATCGCGGACAGCCGGGCCGAGCGCTCGGCCTCGTACGCGTTGGCCGTGGCCATGTAGCGCTGGGCCTGGTTGAGCATGCCGCCGTTGTACTCGAAGAGCTTGATGAAGAGGAACGCGAGGAGGAAGACCGTGCCGTACGGGCCGACCAACGGCTCGCCGTGGCCCTGGAGCTCCGGACGGTCCCAGGCCTCGAAGAAGCCGATGCCCTTGTCGCTCAGTTCCGCGACGACCGCGATGAACATCGCGACACCGGCGAGGAGCTGGATGACGAACTGGCCGAGCTCGGTCAGCGCGTCCGCCCACAGCCCGCCGATCGTGCAGTAGACGGCGGTGATCGTGCCGGTGATGAGGATGCCCTGGTTCAGCGAGATGCCGGTGAAGACCGACAACAGGGTGGCGATCGCCGCCCACTTGGCGCCCACGTCCACGATCTTCAGCAGCATGCCGGACCAGGCCAGCGCCTGCTGGGTCTTGAGGTCGTAGCGGTTCTTCAGGTACTCCAGCGGGGAGGCCACGTGGAGACGTGAGCGCAGCCGGTTGATGCGCGGCGCGAACAGCTTCGAACCGATCGCGATGCCGAGGGCGATGGGGAACGACCACGTCACGAAGGACGTGACGCCGTAGGTGTAGGCGATGCCCGCGTATCCCGTGAACATCACCGCGCTGTAGCCCGACATGTGGTGCGAGATGCCGGAGAGCCACCAGGGCATCTTGCCGCCGGCGGTGAAGAAGTCACTGACGTTGTCCACGCGCTTGTGCGACCACACGCCGATCGCGACCATCACGCCGAAATAGCCGATGAGCACGGCCCAGTCGAGACCGTTCATGTGCGCCCTCCCAGGGGTTCGACCCGGCGCTCATCGTGGGCGCTGTCGCGTGAACACGACAAGTGAGCGTAAGGTCAAAGGGAGGTAAAAGTATTCGGCATGATGGCCTCGGTTCACCTACATGAACTCACCGCATCAGCTCCCCGGCGTTGACCAGCAGTGATTGTCCGGTGATCGCCCGCGCCCGATCCGACGCCAGGAACACCGCCGCATCGGCCACATCCCCGTCCGTGGCGAGATCGGGCAGGGCCATGCGCTCGGTGAGCCTCGCCAGCACCTCGGACTCCCCGACCCCTTCCGTGTGCGCGGTGAACTGCACGTACGCCTGCACCGGCGGCCCCCACATCCAGCCCGGCAGCACGGTGTTGACCCGGATCCGGTGCGGCCCCAGCTCCCGCGCGAGGGAGTACATCGCACTCGTCAGCGCCCCCTTGGAGGCCGCGTACGCCGCCTGCCGCACCTGCGAGGGGGCGGCCACGGACGACTGCGTCCCGATGAAGACGACCGACCCGCCGCACCTCTTCAGCGCCGGCAGACACGCCCGCGTCATCCGCAGCGACCCCAGCAGGTTCACGTCGATCACCGACTGCCAGGTGGTGAAGTCCGCATCCTCGACGCCGCCGAAATAGCTGTCCCAGGCGGCCACATGGACCACCGCGTCGATCCGCCCGAACCGCTCGCTCGCCACCTCCGCCAGCGCCACGCACTGCTGCTCGTCGGTGATGTCCGTGGGCCGGTACGCCGTGTGCGTCCCGTCCGGGTCGATCTCGGCGGCGCTCTTGGCGAGGTTGGCCTCGGTGCGCGCCCCGAGCACGGCGTTCCCGCCGTCGCGTACGACGGCGGCGGCGACCTGGTGGCCCAGTCCGGCACCGACGCCCGACACGACCACGGTCCTGCCCGTGAGCAGTGGCATGGGAGTCCTCCCCTTCGGTTCGCTCGCCCTGACCCTGGCGATATATCTGACGGGGCGTCAGAGTATGGGCGAGCCATCCAGGAAGGGGAAGGGAATGAGCGAAGAGACCCGCAGCCGGACGTACGCCGAACTGGCCGCCGTGGGCCCGTACGGAGTCCGTCCCGGCCATGCGCTCATCACCATGGTCGAGCCGCATCCGGGCCACGAGTACGCGTACAACCGCTGGTACGAGGACGACCACTACTACGCCGGCGCGATGGCGATGCCCTGGATGTACGCCGGGCGCCGCTGGGTCGCCACCCGGGACCTCCAGCTCCTGCGCTACCCCGAGAAGTCGGCGATCGCCCAGCCCGTCACCGCCGGGTGCTACATCTCGACGTACTGGATCACCGACGGCCGCTACGACGACCACATGAAGTGGACCGTCGGCATCAACAAGCGCCTCAACCGGGACGCCCGGGTCTACCAGGACCGCACGCACGTCTTCACCGCGTTCCAGGACCACGAGGCGACGGTCTACCGGGACGGGGCGGCCGGGCCCCGCGACTTCCACGCCCTCGACCACCCGTACAAGGGCCTGGTCGTCGAGGTGATCGACGCCGAATCGTCCGCACAGCGCGAGGAGTTGCTGGAGTGGCTGCGGTCCCGGCACCTGCCGAAGCGGATCGCGGGGTCACCGGCGGCGATGGTGACCGTCTTCAGGCCGACGCCGCTGCCGGGCGACCGGATGACGTATGTGAAGCAGGTCGAGGGCGTCGACACCCGACTGACGCTGCTGTGGTTCCTGGAGGCGGATCCGCGGGAGTGCTGGGAGGAGTACTTCACGGGCCTGGAGAAGCCGGTGGCGGAAACCGGCCTGGGGAGGGTGGAGTTGGTGGCGCCGTTCATCCCGACCGTGCCGGGAACGGACACCTACGTCGACCGTCTCCGGTAGGCCCGCGCCGGGACACAAGCCGAGCCCCCTCGGCAAGGACGGCGATCTGGTCGAGAGGGCTCTTCGGTGATGCTTGTGCAGTTGTGTAGTGCTCGGTCACTCGGCCATTTAAGCCTTGACCGAGCCGACGAAGGCGTTCCACGCGTCCGCGGGGAAGGCCAGCGTGGGGCCGTTCTGGATCTTCGAGTCCCGGACGGCCATCGCCGACACGACAGGGGACTTGATCTCGACGCACGCGCCATTGCCCTGGGAGTAGGAGGACTTGACCCACTGGTCCGCGGCGCCCTGCTTGATTGCCATTTTCGCTCCGATTAGCCAGTTGCTGAGTTGCTGTCGCCGTGGCGTGCGTATGTCTCCATCTGCACGGCACGGGTTTGCGCCAACGTTGTTATCCGATGGCGTGATCGACGCTACTCGCCAACATCGGGGAGCGGAGGAAGTATTCACCCGGGCGGGTGGCATATTCCATTGGGGTCTTCCGCTGCGACCGGGCGAAGGTGTACCTTGCGGCGCCTCGCCTGACGAAGTGGGTCAGCGTGCGTAGTCCTTGGCGATGCCTGAGATGAATTCCCGGCTTTGGTCCACATTCAGGGCCTGTGCCCGCAGATGTTCGTACATGACGCTGTACTTCTGTACGTCCTGCGCCTTCTCCAGGTACAGGTCGCTTGTCACGCCCTCGATGTAGACCACGCTGGAATCGGCGGCATCGGGGAACTCGAGGATCGCGTACTGCCCACTCACCCCGGGATGCGCGCCCATCGTGAACGGGATCATCTGCACCGTCACGTGCGGCAGTTGCGACATCTCGATCAGATGCTCCAACTGCTCGATCATCACCTGCCGGTTGCCGACCTCGCGGCGCAGCGCCGCCTCGTCCAGAACCGCCCACAGCCGGAGCGGGTTCTCGGCGGCAGAGATACGTTCCTGTCGGCGCAGTCGCACCTGGACACGCTTGTCGATGTCGGTGGGCGTCGCCTCGGGCAGCGCGCCGGAGATGAGGGACTCGGCGTAGGTGCGGGTCTGGAGGAGCCCGGGGACGACCTGGGGGTCGTAGACGCGCAGACTCGCCGCGTCCGTCTCCAGGCCGATGTAGACGCTGTAGGGGATGTCGCCGAAGGAGTGCCACCAGCCCTGCTGGCGGCTGTCCTTGGCCATCTGCATCAGGGAGTCGACGATCCGGACGTCCTCCACCTCGTACACACCGCACAGATCGCGGACGTCGCGCTGGCTGATGCTGCGCCGGCCGTTCTCCAGCCGGCTGATCTTCGACTGCGACACCAGAAGCCGTTCGGCGACTTCCTCGGCCGTCATGCCCTTGAGTTCACGGAGCCGGCGCAACTCCTGGCCGAGCCGGCGTCGCCTGACGGTGGGATTGACATTGGACGCCACGGGAACGTGCACCTCCGGCTGCGTGCCTTCGAAAATGGCCACTTTGCGTATCTGCTGTTGAGCAGACTGCCACCAAGGTGGTTTCTACCGCTGGGAAACAGTGGATATGCGCTGCGTACGCGCCAGTTCGCCATGATCACAAGGCAGTTGGCGCATCGAGGGCGCGACTCGGCCATGATCCGGGGCACAAAAAGGCCGCGCGGGACGGCAGGACCGCGGTGTCCTCTCGGACACGCGATCCCGCCGCCCCGCGCGGACCAGCGGCTCCCGATACCGGGTCTGGGGTACGCCGGAGGTGCGTGTGGTGCGTGGTGCGGTGCTACGTCGGTCGTGCCGTGGAACTGCGGCTCAGTGAGCCACGACACGCGCCATGGCACCGCGGCGCGGTTGCACCGGAACGCCGCGGGCGGGTTCCGGTGCCTGCCTGGCGCCTGGTCCGGCCGGACGGCCGGTCGGTGCCGGGCTGCGGCGTGGCTGTGCGGCCACACCGTTCTGGACGTCCATCACGGCGTGCGCCACGAGACCGCCCATGGGGTCGTGCCTGATCAGGTCCCGCAGCCGGGAGCGAGAGGAGCGTCCCTCGTTGCCCGGATACAGGTGCTTGCCCAGTCCGACCGCGTGCGCCAGGGCGGCGAGCGCCGCGGTCCGCGGGTCCGGCGGTACGCCGGTGCGGATCGCGGAGTCCAGTCGGGATCTGATCTCCCGGCTGATCTCGGTCTGACTCGCCTGGTAGCGAGTCGTCGGCAGCACTCCGCACATCTGGCCCGCCACGGCATGCACCATGCCGCACCGCTCCAGATGTGAGAGGTAGGTCTGGCGGAGCCCTAGACGCGGCCCGCCAATCCAGTGGATCGCGCGAACCGGAGCGCCACGCCTTCGCAGCAACTCCAACGCGCAGTCCAGTGTTGGATCTCCAGTCGGCCGTGGGGACACCACGGCGATACGATCCCCGTCTGGGGCTATCCGTCCGGCCAGCGCCAGCTCCACTAGCTGTGCTCCGGCCAGACCGAGGTCGAGCGACTGCGGCTGTGCGGTGGTACCCGTGGCCGGGTCCAGCGCCAGTAGCAGAAGCTCCTCCGGAAGTGTTCTGCGGCTCATGCCCATCCATGCCTCCCCGCGTGGATGAAAGACAGGGTGACCCCTCTCACATTGGTCTGTCGAGGGTGCGTGACCTGTTTGTAGTGGAACCGGTAGGTATGTCGTTCTCGTCTACCGCAGGAGCCAAGCCCTCACACAGGACACTGGTACATGGTTCGGACACCGTGGGGGAGCGGTGTCAGGGCGAGGCGGTCCATACGCGTTCACGGTTTAGGAGGCATCGGTGGCGGGCGAGTCCCCCGACAGGTCGAAGCAGCGCGAGTCGTCGGCAGAACCGACGTCGGGGAGCGCGAGTCCGGTTCCCGAAGCCCGGGGTGAGGTGCGCGACCCGCGCCTGGCGGTCGCCCGCGACACCGAGCCGCCCGCGGTCCGCGGTGGCGTGGACACGGCGACACGGGTCTTCTCGGCCCGCGACGTGGCCCAGGCCCGCGCCGCGGCACAGGACACGAAGCCGACCCCTCCGGGCACGCCCGACGAGGACACGGCGACGGAAGGCCCCCAGGACGCCGGGAAGGCCGGGGCGGGCGACGCCACGGCCGATGCGGAGGACGCACCGGCGGCCGAGGACGTCCAGGACGCGGTCCCGGCCGACAGCGCCGAGGGTTCGCGGGACGCGGGGGCTTCGGCGGCGACCGGTGAGTCGGCGTCTGCCGGGGCTGAGCGCTCCGGAGAGGCTCCGGAGGCCGGTGCCGGGGGCGCGGAGGACGCTGCGGTGGCCGAGGACGTCCAGGACGCCGTGCCGACCGGCGGTGCCAGGGGTTCGCGGGACGCAGGGGCTTCGGCGGCGCCCGCCGAGTCGGCGTCTGCCGGTGCCGAGGGCGCTGCGGACGCCCGTGCCGGGGTTTCGGAGGGTGCGGAGGCGGCCGCGGTGGCCGACGACGGGCCTGTGAAGGGCACCGAAGGCGCCGGGGATGCAGCGGCGGCCGGAGACGTCCAGGACGCCGTGCCTGCCGAGGGTTCGCGGGACGCGGGCGACTCGGCGGTGCCCGCCGAGTCGGCGTCTGGCGGGGCTGAGGGCGGCGCAGGGGCTGCCGGCGCTCGTGCCGGAGCCTCGAGGGGTGCCGAGGG
Organism: Streptomyces sp. NPDC087859; assembly: GCF_044742595.1. NCBI lineage: Bacteria > Bacillati > Actinomycetota > Actinomycetes > Kitasatosporales > Streptomycetaceae > Streptomyces > Streptomyces sp. NPDC087859. The sequence goes on from NZ_JBIUUU010000004.1 coordinate 314,609, forward strand.
CGCGGAGGACGCCGCAGCGACCGACAGCGGGCCCGTGAAGGGCGCCGAGGGTGCCGGGGGCGCTGCGGCGGCCGAGGACGTCCAGGATGCTGTGCCGACCGGCGGTGCCGAGGGCGCACCGGCGGGCGAGGACATCCAGGACGCCGTGCCTGCCGATGGTGCCGAGGGTTCGCGGGACGCGGGCGACTCGGCGGTGCCCGCCGAGTCGGCGTCTGGCGGGGCTGAGGGCGGCGCAGGGGCTGCCGGCGCTCGTGCCGGAGCTTCGAGGGCTGCCGAGGGCGCGGAGGACGCCGCAGCGACCGACAGCGGGCCCGTGAAGGGCGCCGAGGGTGCCGAGGACGTTCAGGATGCCGTGCCGACCGGCGGTGCCGAGGGCTCGCGGGACGTGGAGGCTTCAGACGCGCCCGAGGACGCTTCGGCTGCCGGCGCCGAGCGTGTTCAGGACGCCGTGCCGGCCGACCGTGGCGAGGATTCGCGGGACGCGCGCGAATCGGCGCCGGGTGAACCCGGTGGTGATGCCAGGTTGCGTGCTGCCGTGGCCGCCTGGGTGCGGTCCGGGGATTCTCCGGGGGCGGCGGATCCGGGCGCCGAGGACGGTGAGCGACCGGCGGGCGCCGCGAAGGCCGACCCCCGGGTCACCGCGGCCCCGAGCGACGCCGTGGACGCCCGTGAGGAGTCCGCTCAGGGCGCCCGCGCCGACGCGGCCCCGAGTGACGCCGTGGATGCCCCTGAGGAGTCCGCTCAGGCGGCCCCTGAGCCCGGGGTGAAGGCCGACGAGCCCGCACCGAAGGCTCGCGTGGACCAGCCCACCACCATGCTCAAGCTGCCCAGCAAGTTCGTCGCGCTGAAGCCCGACGTCACCACCGCCATTCCCCAGGTCGGCCCCGAGCGCACCACCCAGCAGCCCCTCCCGCCCAAGCCCCCGCTGGACCTGCTGGCCGAGCTCACGAACACCCCGCCGCCCCCGCAGACACCGCTGCGGACCACGTTCCGGCGGGTCAAGATCTGGACCCCCCTCGTCCTGCTCCTCGCGGTGGTCTTTGCGGTCGCACAGGCAATGCGCCCGCTGCCCACCCCCACCCTCGAACTCACCGCCGAGGACAGCTACTCCTTCGACGGCAGCAAGGTCGACATCCCGTGGCCCGCGGAGGGCCAGGCCGCCCTCGACGTCCAGGGCATCGGCAGCTTCGGCTCCTCCGGTGACCAGAAGCCCGTCCCGATCGCCAGTGTCGCCAAGGTCATGACGGCGTACGTCATCCTGCGCGACCACCCGCTCAAGAGCGGCGCCGCAGGCCCGAAGATCAAGATCGACCAGACCGCCGAGGCCCAGTCCAAGGCCGGTCAGGAATCGACCGTGAACGTGACCGCCGGGGACTCCATTTCCCAGCGCGAGGCCCTCGAGAGCATCCTGATCGCTTCCGCGAACAACGTGGCGAGGCTCCTCGCCCGCTGGGACGCCGGCTCGGAGAAGGCGTTCGTCGAGAAGATGAACGCCGCCGCCGAGGACCTCGGGATGACGAACACGACGTACACCGATCCCTCGGGTCTGAACAACACCACCGTCTCCACCGCCGTGGACCAGGTGAAGCTGGGCAAGAAGGCGATGGAGGAGCCCGCGTTCCGCGAGGTCGCGGCGATGATGTCGTACGACGACTACAAGGGCGTCAACCACCCCAACTGGAACCAGATCGTCGGCAAGAACAACGTCGTCGGCATCAAGACCGGCACCACCACCTCCGCCCTCGGCAACCTCCTCTTCGCGGCGAAGAAAGAGGTCAACGGAGAGACCCGCACCATCGTCGGCGCCGTCGTCCGCCAGCCCGCCGGCGGTGTGGACAACACCATCCTCAGCGCCGCCCTCACCGCGGGCGACCAGCTGATCCGGGCGGCGCAGGGCGCGCTGGAGTCCGCGACGATCCTCAAGAAGGGCGATGTCGTCGGCTACGTCGACGACGGCCTCGGCGGCAGGACCCCGGTCGTCGCCACCAAGGACGTCACGGCCGTCGGCTGGTCCGGGCTCACCGTCAAGCTGACCTTCGCCGCCGACGACGTACCGCACACCGCGAAGGCCGGCACCAAGGTCGGCACGCTCACCGTGGGTGACGCCTCGGCCGGTGCGGTGAAGGTGCCCGTCGCACTCCAGAAGGACCTCGTCGAACCGGGCTTCACGGACAAGCTGACGCGCATCAGCTGACCCGTGGGGCGGCTCGTACGGCGAAAGAGGAGCGAAGATCCTGTATGCACCCCGTCGACCGGGTACCCGTCAGGGCGCCCGTCGGCGGGCTGCGTGCTAGCGTCACGAATCGGGGCAGGTCGCCGCTCCCGGAGACGCAGCCGTGAACATGGCCGGAACGGGACGCGGCCGAGAACAGAAGACGGGACACGGGGAGTGCCTGAAGGTGGCCACAGCCGAGCCGACACGCGCCGACGACGCCGATCCGGGCCCGGGTACCGGCCCGCGAATACGTGTGCCCGCGCCGCGTGACGGCGGGGAACGCACGAGCAGTCCCGCGGAGGAGCAGCCGTCGGCTGCGTCCACCGCCTTCCTCGCTCTGCGTGAGCGGCTGCTGAGACACCCGGCCCTCTCCCTCACCGCCCTGTCCGGTGTGCTCCACATCGTCTGGTTCTTCACCTTCGCCAACAGCGGCGGCGACCTGGCCGCACAGGACGCCTGGGCCGAGTTCGTCGGCCGCCACCCGGACTCGGCGTACAACCTCGCCTGGTACGGCGGGATGCACCCGGTGTCGTACAGCGTGGTGTCGCCGTATCTGATGTCGGTTCTCGGTGTCCGTACGACGATGATGATCGCGGGGACGATCTCCGCCGGGCTGCTCACGATGATCCTCATCCGCAGCCGGTCGGTGCAGAACCCGCTGTGGGCGGCGCTCGCCGGGCTCGTCGCCTTCCTCTGCAACGCCGCCTCGGGGCGGGTCACCTTCGGCCTGGGCACGGTGTTCGCGCTCGGCGCGGTCGCCGTCGTGTTCTGCTGGCCGCACCGCTGGCGCTACAAGCGCTGGGCGAAGGCGCTGTGCGCGGCCCCGCTGGCCGCGCTCGCCACGATGGCCTCGCCGGTCGCGGGACTGTTCGTGGGGCTGGTGGCCGCGGCGCTGTTCCTGCAGAAGCGGCGGCCGGGCGCGTGGGCGCTGGGGCTCGCGCCGACCGCGGTGGTCGCGGTGTCGGCCTGGCTCTTCCCGTTCTCGGGCACCCAGCCGATGGGGTTCGGCTCGGTGATCCTGCCGTTCGCGTACGGCGTCCTCGTCTGTGTGCTCGTCCCCAAGGAGTGGAAGACGGTCCGGCTGACGGCCGGGGTGTACTCGCTCGGTGTGGTCCTGGTCTGGCTGATCAGCTCGCAGATCGGGACCAACATCTCGCGGCTGCCGATGCTCTTCGCCGGGGTCGTGCTGGTGGCGGCGCTGCCCTTCGCGGTGCCGCGCTCCCGCAAGTGGTACGCGATCGTCCTGTCCATCGCCGTGTTCACCGGCTGGATCGGGTTCAAGTCGGTCGACGACGTCGTCCACACCACCCCGGCCGCCTCCTGGGCCCGCGAACTGGCCCCGCTCGTCAACGAACTCCAGGGGGTCGGCGCGGAGAAGGGCCGCGTCGAAGTCGTGCCCGCGCGCTCCCACCGCGAGGCCTCCGCGCTCGCCCCGTACGTCAACCTGGCCCGCGGCTGGAACCGCCAGGCCGACATGGAGCGCAACCCGCTCTTCTACGACGACACCCTGAACTCGGCGAACTACCACGAGTGGCTCGGCCGCTGGGCCGTGCACTTCGTGGTGCTGCCGAAGGACGCGCCCGACGGGGACGGCGGGGAGCGCGAGCGGGAGCTCGTGCAGCGCGGGATGCCGTACCTCAAGCAGGTCTGGGGCGACGCCAACTGGCAGCTGTTCAAGGTCACCGACCCGGCCCCGCTCGCCGAGCCCGACGCGGTCGTCGAGCGCGCCGAGCAGGGCGAGTGGACCCTCCAGGTGACCAAGCCGGGCCGGATCCTCATCCGCATCCCCTACTCGCCGTGGCTGAGCATCGTCGACGCCGAGGGCAAGAGCCTCGAGGGCCCCCGGGAGACGGAGGCGTCCAAGGACCGGCCCGACGGCGAGCCGAAGTCGTACGACAACGTCAACGGCTGCCTGATGGAGACGGAGGAGGACGTCCACGGCGACAAGTGGACCGAACTGCTGGCGCCGAAGGCGGGAACGTACCGGTTGGCGGCGCCCTATCAGCTGCCGCGCGGGACGCCGTGCCCCGACGAGCTGAAGTGAGTGCGGCTCACCTGACCGGGAACGCCACGTCGCACACCGCGTCGTCCGGTCCCGCCGCATCCCAGTCCGCGAAGTAGATCTCCCGGCAGGGCCCGGCCTGTTCCAGGCCCTGCGAGGTGATCCACTCCTCCACCGCCTCGAACGCGGCCAGGATCTGCGGATGGGCCACCTGGGCCTTGGTGATGCGCGTGTACGCGAACCGCTGGGCCGGCTCGACGCGGACCCGGGTCTCCCAGGCCCGCCCCTGCTCCGCCGCCCACGCCCGTGCCGCGGTCTCGTCGGCGACCGGCACACAGGACTCGGCGGGGCCGTCGCTCTCCATGGAGACCTCGGAGTAGTAGACGACGAACGGCGCCGCCGTCGCACCCCCGCACGCCCGCGAGGCCCCCTCCAGCCGCCCCAGCGACGCCCCGATCCACGTCGGCAGCTCGTCCGCCAGCGTGTGCCGCTTTTCGGCGATCACCACCTGCTCCGGCAGCCGGACCGTCTCCACCACGAACTTCCCGTACATCTCGGAGCTCCTCCCCGACAGTCGTCCACGGAGGTACTCGGCGAGCGTCCGCTGCCCCGCCACCCGCGCCTCGACGTCCGCCCAGTACGCGGCCAGCACGTCCGCGCCCGCGGTCCCGCCCGCCTCGACCACCTCGGCGATCCGGGCGAGCGGCATGTCGAGCTGCCGCAGCATGGCGACGAGCCGGGCGCGTTCGACCTGGCCGGCGCGGTAGTAGCGGTAGCCGCTGGCCGCGTCCACATGGGCCGGGGCCAGCAGGCCGAGCCGGTCGTACAGCCGCAGGGCCTTGGCCGAGAGGCGGGCCCGCGCGGCGAACGCGCCGATGGTGAGCAGTTCGTCGGTCACCGGTTCATCCTCCGTCACCGGGCGGCTTCTTCCGCCCGGTGACCAGGAGGCTCAGCCCTGCCCCAGGGGCAAGGTCAACCGGCGAGCTGCGCCTCCACCGCGGCGACCAGTTCGTCCGACTCCGGCTCGGTCTGCGGCGAGAAGCGGGCGACGACCGTGCCGTCGCGGCCGATGAGGAACTTCTCGAAGTTCCAGCGGATGTCCCCGGTGTGCCCCTCGGCGTCCGCGAAGCCGACAAGGCGCTCGTAGAGCGCGTGCCGGCCCTCGCCGTTCACCTCGACCTTCTCGGTCAGCGGGAAGGTCACGCCGTACGTCGCCGAGCAGAACTCCGCGATCTCCTCGGCGCTGCCGGGCTCCTGCCCGAGGAACTGGTTGCAGGGCACGCCGAGGACGGTGAAGCCGCGCTCGGCGTACCGCTCCTGGAGCTTCTCGAGCCCGTTGTACTGCGGGGTCAGCCCGCACTTGGAGGCCACGTTCACGACGAGAACGGCCTGGCCGGCGTACTGGGAGAGGTCGGCGGCGCCGCCCTGGAGGGTGTCGACGTCGACGGCGAGGGGGGAGGTGCTGTCAGAAAGCGTCATAAGCGGATGCTAGGCGCTCCGCTGGGGGCGGCCGAACGAAGGTCGTATTACGGCTGCGGGCCGTCCGTGGCTGGTCGCGCCGTTCCCCGCGCCCCTTTGGGGCGCGGACCGGCACCCGGCGCCTCGACCAGCACGTCCCCCGCCGCAGTCCGGTCGTACAGCACCGACCGACCCGCCCGCCGCCGCTCCACCAGCCCCGCGTCCAGGAGCACCCGCAGATGACGGCCGACCGAGCCGAGTGACTGGCCGGTGACGGCGACGAGCTGGGTCGTGCTCATGGGGGAGCCGAGCAGTGTGAGCACCGTGGCCCGCGCGGGCCCGAGCAGCGCGCCGAGCCCCGCCGGGACCGGCCGCCGGTCGTGGTCCTCGGCGAGCACCCCGGAGCACGGGTAGACCACGGCGTACCGCTCCCGCCCCTCCCAGGACACCCAGCCGCGTCCCGTCGTCACCGGGACGAACGCCAGCTCGGCCCCGGAGGCGATCTCCCGCGGCGGATACTCGTGCAGGTTGACCTGGAACCGGCTGCCGCCGAGCCAGCGGGTCCAGGGCCGCAGCGAGTCCAGTACGGCGGCCCAGCCTCCCTGGCTCACCTGCGCGGTCCGCGCGACCACGTCGGCCTCCAGAACGCGCCGCCGACGGTCCCAGTACGGCCGTACGGTCTCCTCCCAGACGTACGTGAGGAGCGCGGCCGCCCGCTCGGGCAGGTCGTCCCGCTCCAGGACGGCGGGAAGCGGTCCGGCGAGGGACACCCGGAGGTTGGCGCGGGCCGCTTCGGGGGCGGCCGCCCGCACCCGGACCACCGTCTCCTCGAAGGTCTCCCCGGCGCACGGCGTGGGGCAGATGAAGTCGGCGATCCACGACCTGAGCCCGGCGTCGACGAGCGGTCCCGCCACCGGGTCGGCAGCGAGCAGCGCCCGGTACCCCGGCAGATGCGCGCGCAGCCACGCTTCCTCGCCCGAGTGGGCGCCGACCCCCGCGTGCAGCAGCTTCAGGCTCGCGAAGGTCTCCGCGAACGGGGAGACCAGGAAGCGGCTGCGGGCGAGGGTGTCGGCGTCGATCAGCCACAAGCCCATGCGTCGTACGACCTTTCGTGTCTGCGCGAAACATTAACGACCGACCGGTGATCGCTCCGAGACTCCCGTCCATGCGCAGCTACCGCGACCTGTTCCGTACCCCGGAGTTCACCCCCTTCTTCCTCTCCTACGCCGCCTTCAACGCGGCCCTGACGATCGGCGGTCTGTCGCTCGCGACGCTGGTCTACCGGGCCACGGACTCGCCGCTGCTGGCGGCGCTGAGCATGTTCGGCCCGCAGCTGGCGCAGGTACTGGGCGCGACCTTCCTGCTCTCGGGCGCCGACCGGCTGCCCCCGCGGGCGACGCTGGCCGGGATGGGGCTCGCCTTCGCGGCCCTGACGGCGGTGCTGGCGGTGCCCGGGCTGCCGGTCTGGGCGGTCTTCGCGGTGGTCCTGGTACAGGGACTGATCGCGTCGCTGGGCGGGGGAGTGACCGGCGGGCTGCTGAACGAGATCCTCCCCAAGTCCGGTTTCGTGCTGGGGCGTTCGATGTTCAACATGGCCTCGGGCCTGATGCAGGTTCTGGGCTTCGCGATGGGCGGCGCGCTCCTGGCACTGCTGTCCCCGCGCACCTGCCTGCTCCTGGCGGCCGCCCTGTATCTGACGCAGGCCCTGGGCTACCGCCTGGGCCTGACCGCCCGCCCGCCCCGCACCTCGGGCCGCCTCTCGGTCACGGCGACCTGGCGCAACAACGCCGTCCTGTGGTCCTCACGCCCCCGCCGCCTCACCTACCTGGGCCTGTGGATCCCCAACGGCCTGGTCGTGGGCTGCGATTCCCTCTACGTCTCCTACGCCCCGGAGGCCGCGGGCGCGCTGTTCGCGAGCGGGGCGCTGGGCATGTTCGCCGGTGACGTGTGGGTGGGCCGCTTCGTACGCCCCGCGCTGCGACCCCGGCTGGCCACCCCGCTGCTCCTGCTGCTGGCGACGCCGTACCTGCTCTTCGCGTTCCACCCGCCGGTCGCTGTCGCGGCGCTGGCGGTATGCCTCTCCAACGTCGGCTTCGCCGCGAGCCTGGTCCAGCAGGAGCGGCTGATGTCCCTCACCCCGGACGACATGGCGGGCCACGCGCTCGGGCTGCGGTCCGCCGGGATGCTCACCATGCAGGGCGTGGCGGCGGCGCTGGCGGGCACGGTGGCCCAACTGACGTCCCCGGCGACGGGGATGACGGTGATGGCCGCTGCGTCGGTGGCGGTGACGCTGGCTCTAGTGGCGGCCGGCAAGCGTGAGGAACGACGTCCAGGTGTCGGGCGTGACGGTGAGGGCGGGGCCGTCGGTGTGCTTGGAGTCGCGGATGTGGATGGTGTGGGGTGAGGTGGCGACTTCGAGGCAGTTACCGCCCTGCTCGGTGCTGTAGCTGGACTTGAACCACTCAAGTGCGGTGCTCATCGCTCTCCTAGCAGACGGTCCAACAGGTCTCTGGACTCCTGGGGGTTGAGAGCCTGTGACCGCAGCATCGCATATTTGAGTTCCAGGACGGACACCTCGTCGGGGTCGGCGATCATCCAGCCTTTGCGCTGGCCCTCGACGTAGGCGAGGTGCTGGTGGTCGAGGGTCTCGATGAGAACGAAGGGGCCGGAGAGTCCGGCGTGGAAGTCCCGGCCCACCGGCATGACCTGGATCGTGATCCCGGGCAGGACGGCCCACTCACGCAGGCGCCGCAGCTGTCCGTCGCGCACCTCGTCCCCACCCAGCCGATCCATGAGAGTCATCTCGGAGAGGATGAAGGTCGCGGTCGGTGGGACCTTTCGGGTCAGGACCTCCTGACGCTCGACGCGCGCCGTGACACGCTGCTCGATCTCGCCCTCGGTCAAGGCGGGCACCTCGTTCAGGAAGACCGCACGGGCGTACGCCGGGGTCTGCAGGAGGCCCGGCACGGCCTGGTTCTCGAACGACGACAGGGCCAACGCCTCCCGCTCCAGGTCGATGTACTCCTCCGCCCACCGCGGGAACAGGTCGACCTCGGGCATGTGCGCCAGCGCGACGGCCAACGCACCTTTGGTGTCCAGGAGTTCGTCCAGCAGCGCCGCCAGATCCTCCTTCAGCGTCCGTCTGCCCTGCTCGATCGACGCGATGGTCTCCTCGTCCACGCCCACCCGCTCGGCGAGCGCCACCTGGGTCAGCCCGGCCGCCCGCCGAAACGTACCGACGAGACTCCCGACCATCTTCACGGCGGACGCGTTCTTCCTCATCCGCGAGCTGCGGCTCTTGTTGCTCATGCGGAGGAACTGCCCATCGGGCGGCGTACGTTCACCCTTGGTCACCCGTACAAGTCATTTGTACGGGTGACCACGGCCGACGCCGTGCGGGCACGGTCGAGGGCGCTGCGGCTGTCCTGGGTGTAGGGGTGGGTGTCGCCGAGGGCCTGCTCGCGCTGCGCGAGGGCCGCCTCCATGAGGGGAATGCCTCGTTGCCAGTCTCCGGCGGTGTTGTAGGCCTGCGCGAGGTTGTGGCGTGCGGTGAGGGTGTTGGGGTGGGTGTCGCCTAAGACCTGCTCGCATTGGGCGAGGGTGGTCTCCAGCAGGAGAGTGGCTCGCTCCAGGTCCCCCGCGGCGTGGTAGGCGCGCGCGAGGCCGTGGCGGGCGCCGAGAGTGTTGGGGTGGGTGTCGCCGAGGATCTGCTCGTACTGGGCCAGATTGGCTTCCAGCAAAGGGATGGCTCGCTCTAGGTCCCCGGCGTCCGCGTAGGTGTCGGCGAGGTTATGGCGTGCGGTGAGGGTGTTGGCGTGGGTATCGCCGAAGGTCGCCTCGGTCTCTGCGAGGCTGCTTTCCAGCAGGGGGATGGCTCGTTCGAGGTCCCCGGCGGTGGCGTAGGCGCTGGCGAGGTTGTTGCGCGCGCCGAGGGTGTTGGGGTGGGTGTCGCCGAAGACATGCTCGCACTGGATGACGATCTGCCGACGCAAGCCGACAGTCTGGGCGTCTCGCTGTTGCCGGGACAGATAGGCGGAGGCTGCCTGATAGGCGAAGAGCATCCCGACGTTCACACGGTCCGCCGGCGCGTTCTCGGCCAGAGCGGTGATGTGCGGGAGGATCCGCCGCCAGCGGTCCGTACCGAGGCTGTCGTCATCGACTCCGGATGGCAAGACCTGCTGAACGGCCTGCTCTGCGTTCTCCCTCCCTTCGGCCGGCTCCTTGTCGCGGATCACCGTCTGCACCAGTCGATGGACGCTGATGTTCCGCGCATCGGTGAAGCTGACCATGTTGTAGGCGTGCAGCACGCCCAGCGCCCTGTTCAACGCGACCCCGTCCGGCGCCAGCGGTGCGAGGAGCGCCCGGGGGATGTCGTCCGGAGCCAGCCACGCCATAGCGTTCAGCAGCACCACCGCGAAGGGGTTCCGTCCGCTGACCGCGGTGATCGTCTGATCCCAGATCCGCGCGATCGTCCGCTCCGGATCGATCCCCTCGCTCGCCTCGTCCAGCACCAACCCCAGTGAACGTCGATACTCATCCAGCCCGGCCCCCGTCTCATGGACATAGGCCCCCGCCTGCTCCAGAGCCAGCGGCAGACACCCCAAGTCCCGCGCCAACTCCGTAGCCGCCTCCCACTCCTCACCCGACGGAGCCCGCCCGGGAATCGACAGCCGGGTCAGCAGATCGACCGCGTCCTCCAAAGGCAGCACTCCCAGAGCCATGGTCCGCGTGGTCACCACATGCCACCCCGTCGCCTTGCGACTGGTCGCCAGATGATGCCCCCGATGCAGCGTCCCCACATACGGCTTCAGCACCGCCGGATCCTCGACGTTGTCGAAGACCAGCAACCACCCCTCATGCTCCTGGAGCCACAGCACCGCCCAGGCCGCCCGCTCGTCCGACCCCACCGCTCCCGCCCACTGCGGGCACAGCGCCATGGCCAGCCCCGCCAGACCCGACACGATCGACTCGGCGCTCTCCGCGGTGATCCACCACACCAGCGAGTACGACTCCCGGTACTCCTGGGCGTAGTGCAAGGCCAGCGAGCTCTTCCCCACCCCGCCCAACCCATGGATCGCCCGCACGGCGACCTGCTGAGTCACCGCGGCCGAACCACCCCCGGTCAACAGCGCGCGCAGCTGGTCGAGTTCACTGCCCCGCCCGACGAACACCTCGGTAGCCGACCCCGGCAGAAACCCCGCCCCCGCCGACGCCCCGACGGTCCGCGCCCAGTGCACGGCCTCCGCAGGTAGCACAACGACCCGCGCGTTGTCCCCACTGACCGCGACCCCGATCGACTCACCCGCCGAGATCGCCCGCTCCCCGGAAGCCGAAGCCCCCGACCCCGCCTCGCTCATCGCTTCGACGAACCGTGACCGTCACCGGTGATGGCGATCCCGATGTTCCCGCCCGCGGCGATCGACCGAGCCCCCGACGCGATGACCGTCGTACCGCCCCCGCTCGGCAACAGCGCGGCCAACTCCCCCTCCAACTCAGGATGCTTCCGCAACGCCCGCCGGATCTCCTGGCGGAGAACCCCGAGCGCGTCCTCGTTCCCCGGCTCGGCGGCCGCCTCCCGAACCGCCTCCGTCAGCCCCTCGCGCCCGCGCTCATCGACCCGGCGGTGCGTCGTCCGCAACAGCTCCCGCCCGACCTCGGCCCCCGCCCCCGCGCCGGCCACGGCCGCACTCGTCAGCACCTCATCGCCGTACACGCCCAAGGACTCCCTCAGGAACGGCGTCATCCCCTGCACGAACTCGGCGTCCGCCATGTCACATCCCCCTGTCCGACAACGCTCCGGGTATCTCCTCCTGCCGAGGCGGCCACCCCGGAATCACGTACGCCGCCCGGAAGTTGGCCACGAGCCACTCACGGCCCATTCGCCTCATCAGCAACGACCGCTCCGGCGAGCCCCCGTCCGACGAGCCCATCGCCACGATCGCGTGGTCGGGGCCGACCTGGCGCGGAGTCCCCACGGGACCCCAGGAGGACGGGTTCACGGTGGCGAAGTGGTCCCGCAGCACCTCCACCCTGCCCTCCAGCAGCAGCTCGGACAGCGCGTGCCGCGGCCGCTCCTCCGCCAGGGCGTGCGCCAGTTCGTCCCGGTCGTGGTCCCGGACCTCCGGGTGGGCGGAGTTGGCGGTGATCCAGTCCTGGGCGAGGGCGAGACGGAGGTCGGGGTCGAGCCGCCTCCAGACCTCCCGCGCATTTCCCAGATACAGGTCGATCTGCCAGTCCCGGGCCGCGTCCTCCGGCCGGGAGCCGAGCGTGACGGGAACGGCCCCGGGGCTTCCTCGCAGGACCCGGAGAAGCGGGGCGAGGTCCCCGTCGCCGGTCTCGCCGACGACGTACGACGTCGTCAGGTTCAGTGGCACGGGGATCAGCGGCCGGTCCTCCTCCCGCAGCACGACCGGCAGGTACCGCGCCTTGTCCTGCCGCCCGTGATACAGCCCGGCGGTGATCAGCGCGCCCTCCCACCTGACCCCGGACCCGACGCCCTGCGGCGAGTCCCGGTTGAACCGCTCCAGATAGACCTCGGTGACCACGACCAGCACGAAGTCGGCCCTGGTCAGCTCGCGCCGCATCCAGTCCGGCCACGACTCGGGCGGCTCGTGCTCCTCGAACTGGTCGATCCAGGCGTCGATGCCCGCGTGGCGGAGCCGGTTCGCGAGGTTGAGGACCGCCTTGCGGTGTCCATCGCCGTCGTGCGAGTACGAGATGAGCACACGGACATCGGGAACGGGCACGGCCATGAGATCAATGTAGGGGTCGCGCAAACGCGGAGGGAACGGAACCTCCCACTCCGTACGGTTCCGTTACGACAGGCACTCTTGACAGTCTGCGTACTGTTTCGCGACGTTTGAGCCTCACCGCACTCTGTGCGCGTGGCAGGACGCGGTAGACGCGTCGTGGGGGGAACTGGGGGGAGCGGTCGCCCATGCGATCCACGAGCAACTCCATGAGAAACCGGATCACGATTCACAGACCCGAGGAGCTGGGCGGAGAGCTCCGTGCGGCCTGGCACCGGGTGACGGACGAGTCGCCCGACTTCGGAAACCCGTTCCTGGCACCGGAGTTCGCGGCCGGAGTCGGAAAATACCGCGGCGGGGCCCGGGTGGCGGTCCTGCACGAGCACGGGGAGCCCGTCGGCTTCTTCCCGTACGAACGCAACGCCTTCGGTGTCGGCCGGGCCATCGGTCTGGGCCTCTCGGACTGCCAGGCGCTGGTCCACCGTCCCGGAGTCACGTGGGACACGGGGGAGCTGCTGCGGGCCTGCGGTCTCTCGGTCTTCGAGTTCGACCACCTGGTCGACGAGCAGAAACCTCTCGGCCGGTACGTCACCGGGACGTTCGCGTCCCCGGTCGTCGATCTCAAGGCGGCCGAGGGGACGACGTATCCGGAGTGGCTGCGCGGCTCCTATCCGGGACTCGCCAAGACGGTTCTGAAGAAGGAACGGCGGCTGGCCCGCGACCTCGGTGAGCTGCGGTTCGTCTTCGACGAGCGGGATCCGGCGATGCTGCGGCAGCTGATGCGGTGGAAGTCGGCCCAGTACCGCCGCACGGGCCGTATGGACCGCTTCGCCCGCCCCTGGATCGTCGGTCTCACCGACCACTTCTTCCAGATGCGCGAGGAGCACTTCACCGGCGTCCTGTCGGTCGTCTACGCCGGTGACCGTCCGGTCGCGGCCCACTTCGGCCCCACCTCGCGCACCGTGTTCGCGGCCTGGTTCACGGCGTACGACCCCGAACTCCGGTACTACTCACCGGGGTTGATCATGCATCTGCGGATGGCGGAAGCGGCGGGCCGGCAGGGCGTGCGGGTGATGGACCTGGGGCGCGGCGACAAGGAGTACAAGGATTGGCTCAAGACCCGTGAACTGCGCGTCGGCGAGGGTTTCGCGTACCGGCCCCACCCGGTCGCCGCGACCCACCGTCTGTGGCGCAGACCGGTCAGGGGCCTGCGGAACACGGTGCTGGCGCATCCGCGGCTGCGGGAGCCGGCGGACCGTCTGCTGAAGACGATCGGCGGTCTGCGCGCGAAGACGCGCTGAACCGGTCGTCCGGCCTCGCGTCCGAGAGCGCACAGCGCTCCCGGGTGCCCCTTCGGAGATCCCTCTCGCTGGGGCTCCGATCCCTTCATGACTCCTTGCTGGAAGAGGTGACGATGCCGTACGGATCGCGGCTCGCCGCGACGATGACACGGCGGCTCGGACGGGAATGCGTCTACACGCCCTCGGCGCGACTGGCCCTCTACCTGGCCCTGCGGCGCTGGTGCCGCCCGGGCGGCCGGGTCCTGATGTCCCCGGTGAACGACGACGTGATCCTCTTCGTCGTCCTCGCGGCCGGCCTGCGCCCGGTGCAGGCCCCGGTGTCGCCGTGGGACGGCAACATCGACCCGGCGGCCGTACCGGAGTCCACCTGGCGCGGTGTGGACGCGGTGCTGACCACGAGTCTGTACGGGATGCCGGACCGGATCGTCGAACTGCGCGACCGCTGCGAGCAGTTGGGGATACCGCTGATCGAGGACGCGGCGCATGCGATCGGCACGCACGTGGACGGGCAGCCGATCGGCACGTTCGGCAAGGCGGCCGCCTTCAGTCTCTCCAAGCACGTGGCGGGAATGGCGGGCGGCTTCCTGGCGGTCGAGGACGCGCGGGCACGCAGGGAGCTGGAGCTGCTGCGGGACGACCTGCTGACACCGGCGAGGCTGACGGCGGACCTGTCGACGGCCCTGCGCCCCCTGGCCCGTTCCACGGTCCGCGCGCTGCGTCTCGTACGCCCCACCTGGCGCACCATGCAGCGCCTGGGCCTTCTGGAACGCGACGCCTTCCGCATGTCCCTGCACGCACCGAGGCTGTCGCTCTGTGCCCACGAGGCTCCGAGCCTGCTGCCGTACGACCCCTGGATCCGCGTGGACCTGCACGACTACCGCGCCCGCCACGGGCGACTGGTGCGGGCGGGCCTGAACCTGCGCATGAACGTGCTGGACGAGAACCTCTCCCGCCGCAGAGAAGGCGTCACCCTGCTGTCAGGCACCCCCTGGGCCTCCCCGGCTCTGAACGACCGGGCGGCCCACCACGGCCCCCTGCCCCTGTTCCGGGTCCCCCTGCTGGTCGAGGACCGCGACGCCCTCGTGGAACGCCTGGTCAGCCACGGAATCGTCTCCGGCTACATCTACGACCCACCCCTGGACGACTACGCGGGACCGGAGTTCACCGACCCGTCCCCCGACCCCACCGCGGCCCGCTGGTTCGCCTCCCACGTCCTCCCGGCCGACCCCCTGCTGGCCCGCAGGATGACAAAAGCCCTGACCAAGGAACGCACGAAAACAGCCCATCCCCCGACCCCGGTCCCCCCGAAGCCCGTCCCGGACACCACACCACCGGCACCGCTGGGCCAGTGAGCGGACGGGGGAGGACCGGACCCGGCTGTCAGGTGGGACGTACCACGATGCTCACGGCGCGGTAGTCGTAGCCGTCCTGCTTGAAGCCCGGGGCCTCCCAGACGAGTTCGACCTGCTGGCCGGGGGTGAGGGTGCGGAACCCGGGGCGTTGGATGTCGGCGTAGTGGCCGAAGCAGCCGCCGGGGGTCTCGGGGCTGTCGAGGACACCCCAGCCTTCTTCGTCGCGCCACTCGCGGACCGTCGCCATCACCATGAAGGGAACTCTACGAGCGAAGGCGGTGGCGGGGACATCGGATTACCGCAATACGACTACTCACCGTAATGAGTGGTGCCGACGTTCACGGTGTGTAGTGGGGATGGTGCGCGGGAAGGCAGCGCGTGCACCATCCAACCCCTGTCCCCAGAGGTCCCTTTGAGACGTTCGGCTGCCCTCGCTCTGCTGTGCGCGGCGCTCGTGCCCACCCTCGCCCCCACCCCCGCCTCGGCCCTGCCCGGCCACGTCTGCTTCTGGCCCGAGCCGGGGGAGACCGGCGCGGGCGGCGGCTGGTGCTACGACCCCGGGCGCGGCGGCTTCGCCGTACCCGCCGACCGTGTGCTCCGGCATGCCAAGTCGTTCGGCTCCCAGGTCGACAAGACCGTGTACGCCCTCCACTTCCCCGCCCACGGCCCCTGTCTGCAGCGCGTGATCCGCGGCGGCGACTACTCCGAGAACTGGGAGTGGTGGGACAAGCTCGACGCGGTCGACACCACCCCGCACGCCGACTGCGAACCGGGGTGAAGGCCAGGACCGCCGCCGTGGCCTGTCTGCTGGCCGCGCTGACGACGGCCTGCGGCACCGCACGCGAACCGGCCGTGTCGCTCACCCCGGACGACACCCTCAAGGCCGCCCAACTCCTGCTCACCGACCGCTGCTTGACCGACCGCGGCCTCACCCCGCCCCGGCCCGGCGGCCCTGCCCCGAGCAGCCGCGTGGACAGCGCGCTGTTCGGCACGGGCCGGCCCGAGCTCTCGGTGAAGCTGCCCGGCGGTCTCGTCGTCGCCCACCACACCGACGGCTGTCTCGCCGGGGCCGAGCGCCGGCTCTACGGCGACCAGCGGCGCTGGTTCCGGGCGGTGACGCTCGTCAACAACCTCAAGTCCCGCGCGCCGCGACGGGATCGGGCGGCGTATCGGCAGATGCGGACGCACGCACTGGCCGAGGCGAGAGCGCTGCTCAGCGCCGCACACCACCAGTGACCAGCCACCAGTCGGCACCCACCGCAAGAACGCAAGGAAAGGCACCTTTCATGAAGCAGTCCGCAGCCCTCGTGGCGGCCGCCCTGCTCGCCGCCGCGGCGAGCCTGACCACCGCCACCCCGGCCTCGGCGGCAAGCTGCCCCAGCGGCAACTTCTGCGTCTGGACCGACGCCAACTTCGGCGGCCAGCGCATGAACGCCTCGGGCGACGACGAGTGGTGGGAGAGCTGGATCGCCGACACCGACTCCTCCTGGGCCAACCACGGCATCTCCGGGCCCGGCGTCAAGGACCACGTCAAGGTCTACGAGTCGGCCATCCAGTTCCCCTCCACCGGCGGCGCCATGACGATCTGTCTGCGCCCCGGCGACGAGGTGGGCTACAACGCCACGGCCAACGACCGCGGCGACGCGCATGTGTGGTCGATGGGCTGCTGACCCGGACACGGCCGAGGGCCGGTTCGCAGGCCTCGACCTGCGAACCGGCCCTCGGCCGCGCGGGATACGGTCAGCGCACGTCGACGAAGTCGCCGGTGGCCTTGACCGCGGCGGTCGTCGCGGTGCCGCCGAAGCTCCAGCGCCAGTAGCCGTCCTGGGCGGCCTTGACGGTCGTCCTCAGCTTGCCGGTGCCGTCGCTCGTCACGGTCTTGACCGTGGTGTACGTGGCACTGTTCTTCGGCCGGAACTGCAGCTTGACCGGCTGCGAGGTGTAGCCGGCGTACACGTACTTGTCCCAGTTGGCGCGGGCCAGCTTGCCCGTGACCGTGATGGTCCGGCCCTTGGTGACGGGCTCGGGCGAGGCGTCGACACCGAGCGTGGAACGCCGCTTCACGGGGTGGGTCTGGTAGACGCCCCCGTAGTAGTCACCGTCCTTGGCCTGGAACTGGACGTACACGTCCCAGGGTCCCGCGAGGGTGTTGCGGGGCAGGTCGATGTCCTTCTCCAGCTGGACGCCGAGCTTGCAGTTCGACGTCGTGGCGCTGACGGCGGTGCACGTGGGCTTGCCGTGGAACGACCAGTAGTCGTCCCCCTTCTCGCGGTCGATCGCCAGGAACGCGAGGTCCTTGCTGATGCCGGAGTCGTCGGAGACGGTCACCGCGATCGTGAACGACTCCGTACGGGACGTACCGAAGACGATGGACTTGCCACCGTTCACCGACACCTTCTCGATCACCACTCCCGTCTCGGCCGCGGACGCGACCGGGGCGGTGAGCACGGAGCCGGCAAGGAGGAGGGCGCCGCCGAGAGCGGCGCCCATGACTGCTGCACGCATGGATCCCCATTTGCTTCGAGCCGGCCGCTGACCCTGGAACCCCCCAGGTCACGGGCACGGCAGGTGCGATGAGGATACGACATTCCCGCGTACGGCGGTCGGGTGTCGTCCGGTCGGCTGCTAGCCCGGGGCCACGGCGCGGCCGGTCGTGGGGGAGATCATCCCGGAGCACAGCCCCTTGGCGGCCAGCGTCTGGGCGATGCGCGGGATCGCCGCGCGGGTGTTGGCGGGCCAGTCGTGCATGAGGATGACCTGGCCGTTGGTGAGCCGGCCGGCCGCCGCGACGATCGCGTCGGTACTGGCGTTGTTCCAGTCCTGCGAGTCGACGTTCCAGATGATCTCGGTCAGCCCGTATCTGGCCGCCACGGCCTTCACCGTCGCGTTGGTCTCGCCGTACGGCGGCCGGAACAGCTTCGGTGTGCCACCGCCCGCGTTCGCGATCGCCTGCTGGGTGCGGGAGATCTCCGAGTCGACCGTGGCCTGGCTCTGCTGGGTCAGGTGCGGGTGCGTGTAGCTGTGGTTGGCGACCCACATCCGCGCGTTGACCTGTGCCCTGACCAGGGACGGGTTGGCGGCGGCGTACTGGCCCTGGTTGAACATGGTGGCCCTGAGGCCGTTCTGCGTCAGGGAGTTGAGCAGGGCGGTGGTGCCGCTGCCCGGGCCGTCGTCGAAGGTGAGTCCGACGTATCCGGTGCAGGCGGCGGGCTGTGCGGAGGCGGCGGTGGGGACGGTGAGGGTGCCGGCGGCGGCCAGGGCGGCGGCGGCCAGTAACGGTAGGTGCGTCCGGGTCCTCATCAGGCCACCGTGATGCTGGAGTTGCCGCTGCTCTGGTAGCCCTCGGTGGCCATGATCATGTAGTAGCGGAAGCTGCCGAGGGTCATCCCCGCGCGGGCCCACGCGTCGAAGTGGTTCCCGGTGGTGATGGAGCCACCCGTCCGCCTGGACTGCCGGACGCTCCAGTACTGGTTGAAGGTGCGGGTGCCTTCGACGGACGGGGCGTTGTACCGGGTGGTCTGGTAGATGTCGTACGTCCCGCCGTCACTGGTGACGTTGCCCTTGTACGTCCCCGTCGGCCGGTAGGTCCCCCAGCTGTCGACGATGTAGTACTCGACGAGCGGGTTCGACGTCCAGCCGTAGAGGCACAGGTAGGCGTTGCCGGACGGGTTGAAGGACCCCGAGTAGCTGACGGTCCTGCGACTGCCGTTGCTCCATCCCTTGCCCGCGACGAAGTTTCCGGTGTTCCTCCATGAGGTGCGGTAGTTCCCGCCGGAGCTCAGGGTCATGGAGACGGTCCCCGGTGCGTCGGTCCAGAACGAGTAGTAGTACCCGTTGTCCGTTCCGGTCTGGTTCGACGTGATCACCGTGTCCGCGTGAGCGGTCCCCGGCAGGGCCACTCCGGCCGCGACCGCCAGCGCGGTGGTGCCGACACCGCTGACGAACGTCCTGCGGCTCATGGGTGCGGGTGCGTCGTTCATGTGCCTGCTTCCTCTCGTCGAGTAGCTCGGTCATCGACAGCTTTGGAGTGACCCTGACAACTGTCAATGGTTTCGGTAATTGTTTCGAAACGTTCGAGCGACGAGAGGAAAGCTCGTGTGAGTGTCTTGCCTGCTCAGCGCCCCTGTTTGAGGGGTCGCGCCGAGACTGAACGACCATGCCTGCCTGGGCAAGATCAAGGCAGGGCTTCGACTTTACGAATGTTTCGGAGATTTTCCGATCAAGAGGAGGTCTGTACGTCCTCGATCGGGAAGGTTTCGTCGTCCCCGAAGTCCGGGGCTTGGAAGGGGTTGTTCGCCGGGGGCGGCGATGCCGCGGCGGCGGAGCTGGGCGTCCCTTCCGGGGCGGAGAACAGCGAGTTCACGTCGATGAGAGATGTTCCGTTCGGTGCGGAGCCATGAAGAGAGCCGCGGTGCCCTGATGGGGCACCGCGGTCCTACAGCTTGCTCATCTTGGTGTACGGGCTCAGGATCCGCTGTCGGACGGAGCCGAAATCGACGAACGCCGCGATTCCGTCCTCGATGCCGATCACGCGGCCGAGGCCGTACATGTCGTGGGTGACCTGGTCGCCCACCGCGAACTCCTTGGGCGGTGGTGCCACCGGGGCCTTGAAGGGGCTGGTGGGCAAGTGACGCTTCGGTGCAGATGGCTTTGTCATTGTGCCTAGTATGCGCCCGCGCGGCGCCGCGCGGGGCAGTCGTCCATATCGGAGTGACGACGCTTTGATGACTCCTGTGCATGGCGGGGTCGCCGTCGGGGCTCCTGATCCCCTCACAATCCCCTCCGATCGCACCTTTCTGTGACCGTTCCTGTTCGCACCGTTGACACCACGTGCACCTCCCCTTACTGTCCTCGCCAATATTCCGATCATGCGACGACATTTCGAACGGCTTGAGTGAGGTCCGCCGGCTGATCACTCGCCATCTCCTCAACGACGAGAAGAACAAGGAACGATCACGATGCTCAATCGAAGAGCCGTCCTCGCCGGAGCCGCCTTACTCGCCTTCCCCTTGTCCGCCTGCGGCAAGGAGAGCGAGGGCAGCTCCGCGGGCTCGTCCGGGGGCGGCTCCGTGGGCGGCACCGTCGGCATCGCCATGCCGACCCGCGCCTCCGAGCGCTGGCTGACCGACGGCAAGACCCTCGTCCAGGGTCTGAAGGCCATGGAGTACAAGACCAGGCTGGTCTACGGCGACGACGACCCGAAGGCCCAGGTCTCGCAGCTCGAGAAACTGATCCAGCAGGGCGTCGACGCACTGGTCATCGCGGCCATCGACAACACGTCGCTGAACGGAGTGCTGAAGAAGGCGGCCGCCGCGGAGATTCCGGTGATCGCCTATGACCGGCTCATCCTCGGCACCAAGGACGTCGACTACTACGTCTCCTTCGACAACGAGATGGTCGGCCGGATGCAGGCCCACTTCATCATCGAGAAGCTCGGCCTGGAGGACGGCGAGGGCCCCTTCAACATCGAGCTGTTCGCCGGTTCCCCCGACGACAACAACACCAAGTACTTCTTCGACGGTTCGATGGCGCTCCTCCAGCCGTTCCTGGACAGCAAGCAGCTGATCGTCCCGTCCGGCCAGACCGAGCTCGACAAGATCACCACCCTGCGCTGGGACGGGCCCACCGCGCAGAAGCGCATGACCGACATCCTCAACGGGTCCTACGGCGCCAAGAAGGTCGACGCGATCCTGTCGCCCTACGACGGCATCTCCAGGGGCGTCCTGGCCGCGCTGAACCTGGACGGCTACGGCACCGGCGCCAAGCCCCTCCCCGTCGTCACCGGCCAGGACGCCGAACTGGCCTCGGTGAAGTCGATCATCGCGGGCGGGCAGTCGCAGACCGTCTACAAGGACGTCCGCCGGCTCGCCGACGCCGCCGCGAACATGGTCGACGAGATACTCAACGACCGCGTGGTCTCGATCGACGACTCCGTGACCTACAAGAACGGCGTCAAGCCCGTACCCGCCGTCCTCCTGCAGCCCACGAGCGTCGACAAGTCCAACTACGACGTGCTGATCTCGGACGAGTACTTCACCGCCGACGAGCTCAAGTAGCGGCGCGACCCCGATGCGAAAGGCCCCGGACCATGAGCGGTCCGGGGCCCGAGTCGCGAAGGGGGCGTGCGCCTTGCCTGTGTCGTGTGCTCGGCGCACGCTGGTCGTATGGGTGTTCACGATGGTGGCCCTACGCTCATCACTTCCGTGCGGCGGGCCCTCCGGCTGCTGGAGGCGGTGAGCGCGCACGAGAACGGCGCGCCGGCGAAGCAACTGGCACGTGAGACGGGACTGCCTCTGGCCACCGCGTATCACCTGCTGCGGACGCTGGTCCACGACGGATACGTACGGAAGCTGGACGACGGCGGGTTCGTCCTGGGCGACAAGCTGCAGACGCTGCACACCACGGGCCGCGGGCAGGCGCTGCTCAGCCGTGTCCGTCCCACGCTCGCCGCTCTGCGGGACGAGCTCGCGACCGCCGCCTACCTCACCTTCTACGAGGAGGGCGAGATCCGGGTCGCCGAGATCGTCGACGGCCCTCAGGCGCCCCGTGTCGACCTCTGGGTGGGATTCGAGGACGCGGGGCACGCCACCGCGCTGGGCAAGTCCGTGCTGCGGGAACTGGACGACGAGGCCCGCAAGGACTACCTCTCCCGGCACCACCTCGCCGACCTCACACCACGGACCATCACCAGCCGTCCGGAGCTGCTCCGGCGACTCGACTCCTCCCCCGTGGCCCCGGCTGTCACGGACCTGGAGGAGTATGCCCTCGGTACGGTCTGTGTCGCCGTGCCCGTCTACAGCGGGGACACGCTCGGCTCGCTCGGCGTCTCCCTGCGGGCGGACCGGCTCTCCCGACTCGAGGAGATTCTGGAGCGGCTGGTCCCGACGGCGAGTCGCGTGACCAGGGGCCTCTCGCTCACTATCTGAAAATCCTCTCCTTGTGGCGCCCGGGCCGAACCTCTTTCCTGAATGAAAGAGACATTTCGGGAGTGCGCCCCGCGCGCAGGTGAGGACTACGGACGAAGCATGAGTCACGCCCGAGACCGTGGTGGCGACCACTGGCCGATACGGCCGTCCAGGAACCCAGCGGCCCGTGCCGGGTCGGCGGCCCGGAAGCGTGCCGTCGTACAGTTGGCCGCCGGTACGCCCGTACTGCCCGTGCTGATCGTCTCCGTCGTCGTGCTCATCGATGTCGCGTGCGGAGCAGGGACGATCTGGCTGCCACTGCTCGCGGCCGGGCCCGCGCTGGCCGCCACCACCAGCGGGCCGCGCGGAGTCCTCTGCGTCGGTCTTCTCGCCGCGGTGCTGGGCGCGACGTTCGGAACCCGGGACGGTGTTCCGGGACAAGAACTGACGGCTGTGCTGTCCGCCCTGGCGGCCGTCACGCTGGCAAGTGGCCTCGCCAGCGCGCTGCGCGGGCGTCGTGAACGGGTGCTCGCGGCCGTCCGCTCGGTCGCGGAGGCCGCCCAGCACGCGCTCCTCAAGCCCGTACCGGCGACTGTCGGCCCGTTCCAGGTGGCCGTCCGCTACAGCGCCGCGGCGGCGGAGGCCCGTATCGGCGGGGATCTCTACGCGCTGGTGCCCACCCCGTACGGGGTCAGGCTGATCGTCGGCGATGTGCGCGGCAAGGGGCTGCCGGCGGTGGGGACCGCCGCACTCGTACTCGGTGTCTTCCGTGAGGCCGCCTATGACGAGCCCGATCTCCTCGCCGTCGTCGACAGGATCGAGCGGAGCCTGGCGCGCAACCTCGGCAGCGACGACTTCGTCACCGCCGTGGTCGCCGGGTACCCGCAGGCAGGCCACCTGGAGGTGGTCAACTGTGGACACGCGCCTCCGCTGCTGGTGCGTGAATCCGGCGCCGTCCTGGCGGTGGAGCCCGCTCACCCGGCCCCGCCCCTCGGGCTGCGCGCCCTCACGAACGAGACCCCCAGCCTCCAGGTGCTGCCCTTCGCCGACGGGGATCAACTGTTGCTCTACACCGATGGGGTCACCGAGGCCCGCAACCACGGCCGTGAGTTCTACCCGCTCGCCGAAGGGCTGGCCCGCCACTTGTCCGCCGACCCGGCCGCCACCCTCACCGCGCTCCATGACGAACTGCTGGCGCATGTGGGCGGCCGACTGCACGACGACGCGGCGCTGCTCCTGCTCCGCCAACCTGCCGTTTCCGAAGCGACAGCTCTCAGCCGCGGGCTGCGGAAGGCAGGCTCCCGAGAAGTTCGTGTCCTGCCGATTCGTCCGCTCGTGCAAACGGCCCCGGACGAGAAGTCCGAGGCCGGATAAAGCGCCTCCCTGGGGGACAGCCCCCAGAGAGGTGATGTAACGCGTGGTGCCCTCGGCAGGATTCGAACCTGCGACACCGGCTTTAGGAGAGCCGTGCTCTATCCCCTGAGCTACGAAGGCATGGTGCGGACCGGGAGGCCTGTGGCACCGCGGCCAGTGTAGCGGGTGGCGGGGCGGCGATCAGCGGGTCGGGGGCGGGCCCAAGAGCCCGACTCGGCCGTGCGGGACCTCACGCCGTGGGCACCCGCGTGAACCTGCCCGCCGTGTGGAAGTCCCGCTCGATTGCCGTCGCCGTCGCCCGCAGTTCGGGCAGCAGGTCCGTCACGCACTCGGCGGGCGTACGCCGGGTTGTGTGCATCGCCGTGTTCAGGGCCGCCACCACCCGGCCCGTACGGTCCCGCACGGGAACCGCGATCGAGCGCAGGCCCTCCTCCAGTTCCTCGTCGACGAGGGCGTGGCCCTGGGTCCGTACGTCGGTGAGGACACGTGCGAGCGCCCTGGGGTCCGTCAGGGTGCGGGACGTCAGGGGGCGCAGCTCGCCGAGTGTGCGTTCCGCCGCGGGAAGGTCGGCGAGGAGCACGCGGCCCATGGAGGTCGCGTACGCCGGGAGCCGTGTGCCGACGGTGAGGTTCACGCTCATCACGCGGTTCGTCGCCACCCTCGCCGTGTACTGGATCTCCTTGCCGGAAGGTGTCAGCACCGCCAGCGACGCCGACTCGTGGATCCGGGACGTCAGCCCCACCAGATGAGGTGTCGCGATCTCCGGCAGGGACGTGCGGGACAGGGGCGGGAAGCCGAGCGACAGCACCCGGGGCGTCAGCGTGAACGTGCGGTGCGGGGTCGCCGTCACCAGGCCCAGGTGCTCGTAGGTGATCAGGGCCCTGCGTGCCGTCGCCCGCGCCAGGCCCGTCGCCTTCGCCACCTCCGTCAGGGTCAGGGAGGCCCGGCCCTCGCCGAAGGCGGTCAGGACCGTCAGACCTCGGGCCAGGGACTCGATGAACTCCCTGCCGAGTTCCTGCTTGGACGCGCCGGTCCAGATCGCCAGCCCCGACGGGGTCCCGGTCACGGCGGGCTCCGTCTCCCGCAGCTCCCGCTCCATGTCCGCCACCGCCGTCCGCAGCCGCGGCAGCAGGGTGTCGCGCAGGCCCGCCGCGGTGTGCCGGCTGGTGTGGCTCACCACGCTCGCCGCGCACGCGATCCGTCCGGTACGGGGATCCCGTACGGGGACCGCGACCGCCACCAGACCCGGTTCGATCAACTGGTCGTCCAGGGCCCAGCCCGTGGACTGCGTGGCGAGCGCCCGTCGCTCGAACTCCCCTTCCGGGCCGCCGTGTTCGCGCGGGGGTACGGCCGGGAAGCCCTGGTCCCGTGGGTCCGCCGCCCGGCGGGCGCGCCAGGCCTGCCACTCCGGCTCGTCCCACTCCGCCGCGAACAGGGCGCCGGGCGCGGTGCGTTCGGCCGGAAGCAGGTCGCCGATGCGGAAGCTCAGGGACATCGCGCGGCGACGGGTGGCCTGGTGGATGAAGCGGATGCCGTCGCGGTCGGCGACCGCCAGCGACACGGACTCGTCCAGCTCGTCGGCGAGCGCGTCCGCCCGTCCGGACAGCAGCGCCGGCAGGCGCAGGGCGGCCAGATAGGCGTTGCCGAGTTCCATCAGGCGGGGGGCCAGGAGCACGTCACGGCCGTCCAGGCGGACGTATCCCATGCGGGCCAGCGTCGAGGTGATGCGGTCGACCGTGGAGCGGGCGAGGCCCGTGGCGCGTTCCAGCGCGCTCGGGCTCAGGGTGCCGCCCGCCTCGGTGAGCTCCCGCAGCACGGCCACACCGCGGATCAGCGGCGTGACCGCCTCCGCGGGTACGGCGGCGGAGCCGGTCAGGGCGTCCATGGTCGTCTTCGCGGGCATCGGCTCTCCGTACGGCGGTCGCAGGAGGCCTACCGTAATCCCGACCTGCCCGTCCTCACCGCCGCGTCACCCGCACCCGGTAGTCCCCGGCCAGATCCGCCCCCGCCACCGTGATCCGGATGCCCTTGCGGCGGTCCTCGAAGTCCTCGCCGGGCGCGAAGGGGGCGTCGGAGAGCTCCGCGTGGACGTTCGGGCTGCGCGTGCAGCCGCCGGAGTCGCGCTCGGAGTCGTAGACCGTCACCGGTCCCATGCCGGTGTCCACGTCCGCGTCGACCCTGTAGATCAGCAGGCCGGGCCGGCACACGGCCTCGTCGTTGCCCTCGCGGGTGCGCAGCTCGACGGCGTATCCGGTGCGGCCGCTGACCGGGACGAAGAGCAGCTTGGCGCCGCCCTCGCGGGCCAGCGGGGTCAGCGTGTACTCGGTCGTGCCCGGCGCCGTCACACAGCTGACCTGGGAGGCGTCCAGCCAGCCCAGCTTCCACTTGTGCCAGCCGAGGAGGTCGTTGTTGGCGCCCCAGTCCTCGCTCATGATGTCCCAGTGGCCGACCGCGCCCCCGCCGTTCGCCGTGTAGAGGTCGGGCAGGCCGAAGACATGGCCGTTCTCGTGGGGCAGGACGCGGTAGCCGGTCTGCGCGTAGGAGCCGGAGCCGTCGTCCTGGCGGGAGTAGACGAAGGACGCGTTGGCGACCGGGACGCCGTCGGCGACCGGGGCGTCCGGGTTGCCGGCGAAGGTCACCGACAGGACCGTGTCCAGCGCGGAGGGGCCGGCGTTCGGGGTGACGAGCACGTTCAGGAAGTCGTACGACCGGAAGTCCACCTTCGGGTCGGCGGCGGCCACGATGTCCTGGACCAGGTCCCGGTAGCCGGGGTCGAAGGGGGCGCCACGCTCTATGCCGTAGGACGCGAAGGACTTCGGCATGCGCAGCCACCCGGGGACGGGTGTCTCGGCGCGGTAGTCGAGGCGGCCGTAGGAGCTGGTGCGGAACCAGTCCTGGGTCTGCGGGAAGAACTCGTCGAAGCGGTCCAGCGCCCTGCCGCGGCCGGGCGCGTCCGAGAAGTCGATCATCAGGGTGAGGGCGCGGACGGTGCCGGTGGAGCGGGAGTAGCCGCCGGGGGTGGGGACGCCCTCCGACATCTGGACCGCGGTGCCGCCGCGGATCATGCACGGGCCGTGGGCGGAGCTGCGGGCCAGCGCGATCGGTCCGGCTCCGGCCGGCGTGGGCAGCGCTCTGAGGTGTCCGGTGCCGGCCGAGGTGCACACCACGAGCGTCAGCGCGGTCACGGACACGAGGGCGGCCAGGCGGCGCGGACGTATCCGACGGCTGGTCTGCTGCATGCACGGCCCTCTCCGTCCACGGCAGCCGCAGGTCCACGGGCTGCACCCTTTCGATCACCCTGTGTCGAAGGGATGCGGGGGCGCGCGCTGGAGGAGACCGAACGTGGGTTTCTCGGATCGGAGCTTGTGACTCAGGTCACATGAAAACTCTCCCTCAACCTGAAATAACCGGGGAGCGTCTCCCCGTTTAGACCTGTGTCCGCGCGAAACGGGGAGAGCTTCCCCGGATCGCCAACCACCTGCCCGAGGAGCACACCGTGACCGCGACCACTGTGCAGAAGAAGGTGACCCGGCCCCGCGCCGACGCCCTGCGCAACCGGGAGCGCATCGTCACCGCCGCCCAGGAGATGTTCACCGAGTTCGGCCCCGATGTGCCGCTCGACGAGATCGCCCGCCGCGCCGGTGTCGGAAACGCCACGGTGTACCGCAACTTCCCCGATCGCGACGCACTCGTCCGCGAGGTCGTCTGCTCCGTCATGGACCGGACGACGGAGGCGGCCGAGCTCGCGCTCGCCGAGACCGGGGACGCCTTCGAGGCTCTGGAACGCTTCGTGCACACCTCCGCCGACGAGCGGGTCAGCGCGCTGTGCCCGATGGTCCAGAGCACCTTCGACCAGAACCACCCGGACCTGGAGGCCGCGCGACTGCGGTGCGAGGAGCTGATCGTGGAGCTCATGGACCGCGCCAAGGCGGTCGGGCAGCTCCGCACCGACGTGGAGTCCGGCGACCTCATGATCGCCGTGGCCCAGCTCAGCCGGCCCCCGTCCGGTACCGCCTGCCTCAACGCCGACCGCTTCGTCCACCGCCATCTGCAGCTGTTCCTCGACGGGCTGCGGGCCCCGGCCCGATCCGTCCTGCCGGGCACGGCCACGACCATGGAGGACCTGCGCCAGGCCTGACCGATTAGTTCAGAGCTTCACAGCAGTCAAGAAGACCGACGTTCACCGGCCGTCACCGACGACGGACCGTCCCCTTGCCACTCCTTTTTTCCGTCACGAAGTCCCGAAGTGGGTAACCCCATGTCTGAAACAGCCTCCAAGGCTCCCGGCTCGGCCGCCGTCACCGGCGACCCCAACCGCTGGAAAGCGCTCGTCTTCATCGCGCTCGCCCAGCTGATGGTCGTCCTCGACGCGACCATCGTGAACATCGCCCTGCCCTCCGCCCAGACCGACCTGGGCATCTCCGACGGCAACCGGCAGTGGGTCGTCACGGCCTACGCGCTCGCCTTCGGCGGTCTGCTCCTGTTCGGCGGCCGGATCGCCGACCTGTGGGGCCGCAAGAACGCCTTCGTCGTCGGTCTGATCGGTTTCGCCGCGGCCTCCGCGCTCGGCGGTGCCGCCACCAACGAGGCGATGATGTTCGGCGCCCGCGCCCTCCAGGGCGTCTTCGGTGCCCTGCTCGCGCCCGCCGCGCTCTCCCTGCTCGCCGTGATGTTCACGGACGCCAAGGAGCGTGCCAAGGCGTTCGGCATCTACGGTGCGATCGCCGGTGGCGGTGGCGCCGTGGGCTTCATCCTCGGCGGTGTGCTGACCGAGTACATGAACTGGCGCTGGACGTTCTTCGTCAACATCCCGTTCGCGATCGTCGCCGCGCTCGGCGCGTACTTCGTCATCCGCGAGCCCGAGGGCGGCCGCAACCGCAACCCGCTCGACATCCCCGGCGTCCTGCTCTCCACCCTGGGCCTGGTCGCGCTGGTCTACGGCTTCACCCGCGCCGAGTCCAACGGCTGGGGCGACTCCACGACCGTGGGCATGTTCGTCGCCTCCGCGGTGCTGCTGATCGCCTTCGTCATCACCGAGGCCAAGGTCAAGGCCCCGCTGCTGCCCCTGCGTGTCGTCACCGACCGCAACCGCGGTGGTGTCTACCTCTCGCTCGGTATCGCGATCATCGCGATGTTCGGCACCTTCCTCTTCCTGACCTACTACCTGCAGATCGTGAAGGGCTACACGCCGATCAAGACCGGCTTCGCCTTCATGCCGATGATCGTCGGCATGATGGTCGGCTCCACCCAGATCGGCACCCGCCTGATGACCCGCCTGCCGGCCCGCGCGCTGATGGGCCCCGGCTTCCTGGTCGCCGCGATCGGCATGCTCTTCATGACGCAGCTGGAGATCGGCTCGTCGTACGCCTCGATCATCCTGCCCGCGATGCTGCTGCTCGGTCTCGGCATGGGTACGGCGTTCATGCCCGCCATGTCCCTGGCCACCCTGGGCGTCGAGCCCCGGGACGCCGGTGTCGCCTCCGCGATGGTCAACACCTCGCAGCAGGTGGGCGGCGCGATCGGTACCGCCCTGCTGAACACGATCGCCGCGTCGGCCACGACCTCCTACATCAGCGACCACATCGGCTCCGCGAGCACCCGCTCGCAGCAGCAGCTGGTCCAGCTCCAGGGCCAGGTGCACGGCTACACCAACGCGATCTGGTTCGCCGTCGGCATGCTGGCCCTCGCCGCGGTCATCGTGGTGGTCCTCGTCAACTCCGGCAAGCCCGACACCTCCGTGGTCACCGGCTCCGGCGAAGGCGCCGAGAGCGAGCTGCCGGTACCGGTCGTGGCTCACTGAGTCACCGCCGACGACCGTGAGGTCGTACCCCTTCGGGCCGTTCGTACGTACGGGGACGGGGACGCTCCGTACGTACGAACCCCAGGATCTGCCCTGGTTCTGCTGAGTGAGCGGCTCAGCGGAGCCAGGGCAGGTCCGCACCCGCTTCGTTGGGCTGGAGTCCCTCGGCGACGATCTGCATGATCTCGCCGAGGGACTTCTGCTGTTCCGGGGTGAGCCGGTCGAACAGGGCGTTGCGTACGACGGCCACATGGCCCGGCGCGGCCTGCGCGAGCATCTGCCGGCCCTCCTCCGTCAGCACCGCGAACTGGCCGCGCTTGTCGGAGGGGCAGTCCTCGCGCCGAACCCAGCCGTTCTTCTCCAGGCGGGCGACGGCGTGCGAGAGCCGGGAGCGGGTGATCTTGGCGTGCATGGCCAGCTCGGTCATGCGCAGCCGCTGCTCCGGGGACTCGGCGAGCTTGACGAGAAGGCCGTAGTAGATGTGCGGCATGCCCGCGTCACGCTGGAGCTGGCGGTCCATGTGGTCTTCGAGAAGAGTGGTCGCATGGACGTAGGAGCGCCAGACGAGCTGCTCCTCGGCGGTCAGCCAGCGTGGCTCTTCAGCGGTCGGGGATGGGGATGCCGTGTTCATGTGTCCCATCGTACGAGAGCTCTCCTTGAATGTTAAACAAGTTCGACGTACACTTTTTTTCATAAGACGTTTTAGATTTCAAGCAACACCGTCCGGAGGGAACCGCCGCCATGTCCGCCGCCACCCAGGAACGCATGCCCGCGCTCTACCTCAGCCACGGCGCCCCACCCCTCGCCGACGACCCGGTCTGGCCCGGCCAGCTCGCCGCCTGGTCCGCGGACCTCCCGCGCCCCAAGGCGATCCTCATGGTCTCCGCGCACTGGGAAGAGGCCCCCCTCGCGCTGGGCGCGGTGGAGACGGTCCCGCTCGTCTACGACTTCTGGGGCTTCCCCGAGCACTACTACAAGGTGAAGTACGCCGCTCCCGGCGCCCCGCAACTCGCCGAGTCCGTCCGCAAGCTGCTGCGCGCCCCGGGCGTCCCCGTGCAGGACATCCCGGACCGCGGCCTCGACCACGGCGCCTACGTCCCGCTCGTCGAGATGTTCCCCGAGGCCGACATCCCGGTCCTGCAGATCTCCATGCCCACCCTCGACCCCGTCCGGCTCATGGAGATCGGGCGCAAGCTCGCCCCGCTGCGCGACGAGGGCGTGCTGATCGTGGGCTCCGGGTTCTTCACCCACAATCTGGCCGCGCTGCGCCAGGGCGGCATCCCCGCGTGGTCGGCGGAGTTCGACGACTGGGGGCACCACGCGCTGGACCAGGGCGACGTGGACTCCCTGCTCGACTTCCTCCACAAGTCCCCGGCCGGCCGCCTCGCCCACCCGCGCACCGAGCACTTCGCACCCCTGTTCGTGACGATGGGGGCCGCCGACGCGGCCGGTGAGCTGGGGGACCAGAAGTCGGTGATCGACGGGTTCTGGCTGGGGCTGGCGAAGCGGTCGGTGCAGTTCGGCTGAGACCGGCTCACAGCTCCTTCTCGTACCAGGCCACGTCCCAGTAGCGGCCGAACTTCCTCCCGACCTCGTTGTACGTTCCGACGTGCCGGAAGCCGAAGCGCTCGTGCAGCCGCCGCGAGGCCTCGTTGGGCTGGGCGATACCGGCATAGGCGCGATGGACGTCCTCGGCGGCCAGCGCCTCGAACAGGGCCTTGTAGAGGAGCGTGCCGATGCCGCGGCCGCCCGCGTGCGGGGCGAGGTAGACCGTCACCTCGACCGAGGTCGCGTAGGCGGGCTTCGCGCGGAACGGGCTGGATGTGGCGTAGCCCAGAATTTCCTGTGAGTCCGCGTCCGCGGCAACTTTTAGGAGGTACGGACCGTCTTCAGGGTGGGAGAGCAGCCAGGGGCGGCGCTCCTCCGGGGTGAAGACGGTCGTGTCGAAGGTGATCGGCGTCTCACGTACGTAGTGGTTGTAGATGTCGGTGAGGGCCCTGAGGTCACCCTCGACTCCCGGCCTGACCTGCACCTCTGTACGCTCTGTCATCCACTGACCTCCCCGTGTGGCCGGACAGGGTACTGCATGATCAGAAAAATAGGGGAGCGGGTCGGGAATTCTGTCCTGATTCCAGTCGTTGTTTCCATCGGAAGCAGGGCACCCGAGGACAGTGCCAGGACGGTGCCAGGCTCCGACAGGACCACCCGCCAGCCCACCATCGCAAGGGAGCACGCATGGCAACCCGTGCCGTCGCCCGTCGTAAGTCCGCCACTGGCGGGACCGACGCGGCACGCAGTGTTCGCGCCCATGGCGGCGAGATCGCCGATCGCGACCTGGTCGGCATGTACCTCGACGAGATCGCGCGTACACCGCTGCTCGACGCCGCCAAGGAGGTCGAGCTGTCACAGATCATCGAGGCGGGTGTGTTCGCCCGGCAGCTTCTCGACGGATTCGAGGAGTCCAAGGCGGACGCCACCCGCGAGGAGCTCGAGGCGCTGGTCGACGAGTCCGAGCGGGCCAAGGACGTCTTCATCCGCTCGAACCTCCGTCTGGTCGTCGCTGTCGCGCGCCGCTACCCCCGCGCCGGTCTGCCGCTGCTCGACCTGATCCAGGAGGGCAACGCCGGTCTGGTGCGCGCGGTCGAGAAGTTCGACTACCGCAAGGGCTTCAAGTTCTCGACCTACGCGACCTGGTGGATCCGGCAGGCCATCACCCGCTCGATAGCCGACCAGTCCCGCACCATCCGCCTCCCCGTCCACCTGGTCGAGGAGCTGGGCCGGATCCGCCGTGTGCAGCGCGAGTTCAACCGCGAGCACGGCCGCGACCCGGAGCCCGCGGAGATCGCCGCCGAGCTCGGCTCCAACGCCGACCGCGTGGTCGACGTCCTGGACTGGGCCCGCGACCCGGTCTCGCTGAACATGGCGGTGGACGACGACGGCGACACCCAGTTCGGCGACCTGCTCGAGGACACCTCCGCGGTCTCCCCGGAGCAGTCGGTGCTGACGCTGCTGCGCAGCGAGGAGCTGGACGACCTGATCGGCCGCCTCGACCAGCGCACGGCCTCCATCATCAAGATGCGCTACGGCATCGAGGACGGCCGGGAGCGCACGCTGACCGAGGTCGGCAAGGAGCACGGACTGACGCGCGAGCGCATCCGGCAGATCGAGAAGCACGCGCTGCTGGAGCTGAAGAAGCTCGCCCGCGACACCGGGTTCGACGCGGCGGCGTAAGGGCTGGGACACGGCTCGCCACAAGGGTCGTGTGCCCGCGTGCGCCGGGTCGTGAAAGGCGCAAACACGGCGGTGTCAGGCCGCTTCAACAGGCAGGACCCTGGGAAAAAGACTTCAGGGCCCATGAGTTCGGTCCCGGGCGACAGTCCGGGCCCATGACCAAGTCCCGACGCACTCCCCCCGGCGCCGGGACTCTCCGCGAGCCGGACTTCGGCGCTCTCCCCCCGGGTGCCGGGGTCCGGCTCTACCCCTTTTCGGGGCGGCGGCCCACCCTGGGACCGGCGGCCGCGTGGGCCCGCTCACACCGGCAAGCTATGCCCATGTGACACAATCTGCCATCCGGCGGGCATCCCCGGAGTTCAGGTACGGGGAAGCCCGCCGTCCAGCATGCCGCGGCGCCGTCCGCCCCCGGGGTGCGGTTCGGCCCGGCCGCGCGTCACCCGCCCGCCGCCCGGCTCAGCCGCCCGCCCAAGTCCCTTACGCACCGCACGAGTTCCTCGGGCTCCCGCACCGTGAACTCGCAGTCCACCATCGCCAGCCGTACCGCCATCCACTCCACGGCGTCGCCCACGGTCGTCCGCAGCCGGCACCGCCCTTCCCCCAGCTCCTCCGGCTCCCCGAACCACTTCGGCAGCCGCGCCGCGATGTGGGAGGCCGGCGCCTCGAAGGTCACGTCGATCGCGTACGTCTCCTGCCACCGGTACATCGACTGGCGCAGATACTCCGCCGCACTTCCCGTCGGCAACTCCCGCGGAGCGAACCGCGCCCCGGTCGCGAACGGCTCGCTCACCCGGTCGACGCGGAAGGTCCGCCAGTCGGCGCGATCGAGGTCGTAGGCGACGAGGTACCACCGCCGCCCCGTCGACACCAGCCGATACGGCTCGACCACGCGCCGCGAGTCGACCCCGTCCTTCGCCCGGTAGGCGAACCGCAGCCGCTCGTGACCGGCCACCGTGGAGGCCATCACGGTCAGCGTCTCCGGCGCGATGCTCGCCCCGTCCCCGCTGGTCAGCGGTGTGGTCGCGGCCTGGAGGGTCGACACCCGGTGGCGCAGCCGGGACGGCAGCACCTGCTCCAGCTTCGCCAGGGCCCGCACCGACGCCTCGTCGACCCCCTCCAGCGCGTGCCCGGCCCCGGCCCGCAGCCCCACCGCGATCGCCACCGCCTCCTCGTCGTCGAGTACGAGGGGCGGCATCGCCTTCCCCGCGACCAGCCGATAGCCGCCGTCGGCCCCTTTCGTCGCCTGCACGGGATAGCCCAGCTCGCGGAGCCGGTCGATGTCGCGCCGCACGGTACGGCGGGAGACGCCGAGGCGGTCGGAGAGCTCGCCGCCCGGCCATTCCCGCGGGGTCTGGAGGAGGGAGAGGAGCTGGAGGAGCCGTGCCGGGGTGTCCGTCGTCATGAGTTCGAGGATGCCGTAGAACTAGGACACGATCTGACCTATTGCGGCCGTAGCTTCGAGACATGACCTCCACCGAACCCCTTGTGGACAGCCGGACAAGCCAGATGTCCCAGCCCGACCGCCGTCGCTGGTTCGCCCTCGCGATCGTGATGACCGCGGCCTTCATGGACCTCGTCGACGTCACGATCGTCAACATCGCGATTCCGTCCATCCAGGCCGAGGCGGGCGCGTCCGTCAGCCAGATCCAGTGGATCACCGCAGGTTACGCGCTCGCCTTCGCCGCCGGTCTCATCACCGGCGGACGGCTCGGCGACATCCACGGCCGCAAGCGGCTGTTCCTCGTCGGCATCGGCGGCTTCACCGTCGCCTCCGCGCTGTGCGGCTTCGCCGCGAACCCGGAGATGCTGGTCGCCGCGCGGATCCTGCAGGGCGGCATGGCGGCGCTGATGGTGCCGCAGGTGCTGTCGATCGTGCACGCGACGTTCCCGGCGCACGAGCGCGGCAAGGTGTTCGGGCTCTTCGGCGCGATCGTGGGCCTGGGCGCCGTGTCCGGACCGCTGCTCGGCGCGCTGCTGACGGAGTGGAACCTGTTCGGTCTGGAGTGGCGCCCGATCTTCCTCATCAACCTGCCGGTCGGCATCGCGGGCCTGATCCTCGGCAGCCGCTACATCACCGAGTCCAGGGCGCCGCGCGCGCTGAAGCTGGACCTGGTGGGCGTCGCCCTGGTGACCTTGGGCCTGCTCATGCTGCTCTACCCGCTGACCCGCGGCCGTGAGCTGGACTGGCCGCTGTGGGGGCATCTGTCGATGGGCGGCGCGCTCGTCGTCTTCGGGGCGCTGGTGGCGTACGAGCGGCGCAAGAGCGCGCGGGACGGCTCCCCGCTGGTCGAGCTGTCGCTGTTCAAGGTGAAGAGCTTCGCGGCGGGCATCGCGGTGCAGACCGTGTTCGGGATCGGGCTCGGCATCTTCTTCCTGGTGTGGACGCTCTACATGCAGACCGGTCTGGGCTGGCGTCCGCTGAAGGCGGGTCTGACCGGCGTCCCCTTCTCGATCGCGGTCTCCGTGGCGGCCGGTCTGTCCGTGCAGAAGCTGGTTCCGCGCTTCGGCCGCAAGGTGCTCCAGGCGGGCGCGCTCACGATGGCGGCGGGTGTGCTGCTCTATCTCTGGGAGGCCGACCGCTACGGCATGTCCATCGCCCCCTGGCAGATGGCCCTGCCCCTGGTCGTGATGGGCGTCGGCATGGGCCTGATCTTCGCCCCGCTGACCGACATGGTGCTCTCGGGCGTCCCGCGCGAGCACGCCGGCTCGGCGTCCGGGCTGATCAACACCGTGCAGCAGATGGGCAACGCGCTCGGGCTCGGCCTGGTCTCGGTGGTTTTCTTCGGCACGATCGCCGACGATCTGCGGCCCGTCGACGTGGGCCCGGCCTTCGTGAACGCCTTCCAGCACGCGCTGTGGTGGGTGGCCGCGGTGATGGGCGTGATCTTCCTGCTGATGTTCGCGCTGCCGAAGCGGGCGGTGCAGCACCTGGAGGGGGCCGAGGCGTCGGAGACGCCCGTGGGTCCCGTGGGGGAGAAGGAGCCGGAGCTCGTCTGAGCACCGGAGAAAAGGCCCGGCGCCTGGGTTCCACCCGGGGCGCCGGGCCTTCCGTCTGCCGTGAGCAGGCCCGACGGATGGTCCGGGGGCGGGCCGGAAGTCCGTTCATACCCGACCTTCGCGCCCGTTCATGTCCGGGTGATGCCCGAACCTGTTTACTTTCCGGAAATCCGGGCGTAGCCTCCGAGCTAAACCACAAGTTCGGGCATCGGTCGGGAGCGACCGGACGTTGAGTCGGAGGCGAACGGACATGTACGCACCGGAGCGGCAGCAGGAGATTCTCCGGCTCGCGCGTGACGGCGGGCGGGTGGACGTGGTGTCGCTGGCCGAGGAGTTCCAGGTCACCGCGGAGACGATCCGCCGGGACCTAAAGGCCCTCGACCGTGCGGGCCTTCTCCGCCGGGTGCACGGCGGTGCCATCCCCGCCGGGCGCCTGGACTTCGAGCCGGACCTCGCCGAGCGCGAGACGACGGCGGCCGACGAGAAGGACCACATCGCCAAGGCCGCCCTCGCGGAACTGCCGACCGAGGGCACCCTGATCCTCGACGCCGGCACGACGGTGGCGCGCCTCGCCGCCGCCATCCCGCTGGAGGCCTCCCTCACCGTCGTCACCCACAGCCTGCCGATCGCGGCCCGCCTCGCGGACCACCCCGGCATCCAGCTCCACCTCGTCGGAGGGCGCGTGCGGAACCGTACCCGCGCCGCCGTCGACGCCTGGGCGCTTCGCGCGTACGGCGAGATCCGGGCCGATGTCCTCTTCGTGGCGGCCAACGGCTTCTCCGCCGACCACGGCCTGACCACCCCCGACCTCGCCGAGGCCGCGGTGAAGCGGGCGGCCGTGGCGGCCGCCCGCCGCGTGGTGCTGCTCGCCGACTCCGCCAAGCACGGCCAGGAGCACTTCGCCCGCTTCGGCGACCTGAGCGACGTGGACCTGCTGATCACCGACAGCGGGCTGAGCCCCGAAGACGCCCTCGCGATCGAACGCGGTGGCACGGAAGTAGTGCGCGCATGATCCTCACCGTCACCCCGAACCCGTCCCTGGACCGCACGTACGAGGTTCCGTCACTGGAGCGCGGCGAGGTCATCCGCGCGACCGGCGAGCGCATGGACCCCGGCGGCAAGGGCGTGAACGTCTCGCGCGCCGTGGCGGCCGCCGGACAGCGCACGGTCGCGGTACTGCCCCTGGGCGGTGCGCCGGGGGCGCTCGTGGCGGATCTGCTCGACGCACAGGGCATCGAGGTCGCCCCGGTCCCGGTCGCGGGCGCCACCCGCTCGAACATCGCGCTCGCGGAGGCGGACGGGGTGCTCACGAAGATCAACGCGCCGGGTCCCGAGCTGTCGGCGGAGGAGCAGGAGCTGCTCCTGGAGACGGTGCGCGCGCAGTCGCGCGACGCGGACTGGATCGCGTGCTGCGGGAGCCTGCCGCGGGGGCTCGCGCCGTCGTGGTACGCCGAGGTGGTCGCGCGGGCGCACGCCGGGGGCGCTCGGATCGCGCTGGACACCTCGGGGCGGGCTCTGCTGGAGGCGCTGCGCGAGCGGCCCGACGTGGTGAAGCCGAACGCGGAGGAACTCGCGGAAGCCGTCGGGCGCCCCCTGTCGACCGTGGGCGACGCGGTGAAGGCGGCCGAGGAACTGCGCGAGATGGGCGCACGCGCCGTGCTCGCGAGCCTGGGCGCGGACGGACAGCTGCTCGTGGACGGCGCGGGCACCTGGTTCGCGAGCGCGCGGGTGGACGCCGTCCGCAGCAACGTGGGCGCCGGCGACTCCTCCCTGGCCGGCTTCCTGATCGCCGGCGGCAGCGGCCCGAAGGCCCTCGCCTCGGCGGTCGCGCACGGCGCGGCGGCGGTACAGCTGCCGGGCAGCGT
This sequence comes from Streptomyces sp. NPDC087859, assembly GCF_044742595.1. Lineage (NCBI taxonomy): Bacteria > Bacillati > Actinomycetota > Actinomycetes > Kitasatosporales > Streptomycetaceae > Streptomyces > Streptomyces sp. NPDC087859. The sequence continues at coordinate 351,858 of NZ_JBIUUU010000004.1, forward strand.
GATGCCGACGCCGGACGACCTGGACCCGTCCGCGGTCTCAGTGACATCCGAGGTGCCCGTGGACCGTGTGCTGAAGGAGCCGGTGTCATGAGGGACCTGACGGCTTCTACGACGGTGCCGGCGCCGACGGCGTACGGCGCACTCCCCGATGGACCGGCCATGAAGCGGCGAGGCTCCCCGTTACTCGCCGCGGCCTGCGGGAGGCGGGGCCACCTGAGCCGCCCTGCCGCCCGGTGGGGGCGGGGCTTCCCCGGCTCCGCCCCCACCACCCCCTGTTTCCCCACCCGCACCCCCGTCCCCACCCCCGCCCTCGCCCACCTCTCCCCCCGGGCGATACGCGTGCGAAGGAGCCCGCGATGAGCGACATGATCACCGCGGACCTGGTCGATCTCGACCTGTCCGCCGACACCAAGGAAGCGGCGGCACGCGCCCTCGCCCAGCGCATGGTGACCCTGGGCCGGGTGACCGACCTGGAGGGCTTCCTCGCCGACGTGGCCGCCCGCGAGGCACAGATGCCGACCGGTCTCGACGGCGGCATCGGCATCCCGCACTGCCGCAGCGAGCACGTCACCGAGCCGACGCTCGCCTTCGGGCGCAGCGCGGCCGGGATCGACTTCGGTGCGCCGGACGGTCCCGCCGACCTGATCTTCCTGATCGCGGCGCCCGCCGGTGCCGACGACGCCCACCTGACGATCCTGTCCTCGCTGGCGCGGCAGCTGATGAACTCCGAGTTCACCGACGCGCTGCGATCGGCGGGGGACGCGGCGGGTGCCGCGGCGCTGATCCGCGGGGACGCGCCGGCGACGGACGCGGGCGCTGATCCTGGCGATGCCGTCGAGGGCGCGTCCGCTTCCGCCGACGAGGGCGGTGCTTCCGAGGGCGCGAAGAGCGCCGTGGGTGCCTCCGTGGGCGCCTCCGCAGACTCCGTGGCGGCGTCGGGGGCGGCCTCCGCCGATGCCGCCACGGGCAACGCTTCCGGCCAGGGCGAGCGCCCCTTCCGGATCGTCGCCGTCACCTCCTGTCCTACCGGCATCGCCCACACGTACATGGCGGCCGAGTCGCTGGAGAACGCGGGCCGCGAGGCGGGCGTCGAACTCGTCGTCGAGACGCAGGGCTCGGCCGGCTTCACCCGGCTCGACCCGGCCGTCATCGCGGCGGCGGACGGCGTGATCTTCGCCCATGACGTCCCCGTACGCGACAAGGACCGCTTCGCCGGCAAGCCGACCGTCGACGTCGGCGTGAAGGCGGGCATCAACCGTCCCGCGGAACTGATCGGCGACGTCCGCGGCAAGGCGGCGCGCGGTGAGGTGACCGGGGCGCCCGGAACCGGCTCCACGCCCGTCGAGCGCGCGGGCGACGCCGGTGACAACTACGGCACCAAGCTGCGCAAGTGGCTGATGACCGGCGTGAGTTACATGGTCCCGTTCGTCGCGGCCGGCGGTCTGCTGATCGCCCTCGGCTTCGCGATCGGCGGCTACCAGATCAACGAGGCCAAGCCGGTCATGGAGCACTTCGACTGGGGCCAGATCGACAGCTGGGGCGCGCTGCTCTTCCAGATCGGCGGCGTCGCCTTCGGCTTCCTGATCCCCGTCCTCGCCGGCTACATCGCCTACGGCATGGCGGACCGGCCAGGCCTCGTGCCCGGCTTCGTCGGCGGCATGATCTCCGTCAACATCGCCGCGGGCTTCCTCGGCGGCCTGGTCGCCGGTCTGCTGGCCGGTGCGGTCGTCCTCGGCATCCAGCGGATCAAGATCCCACCGGTGATGCGCGGCATCATGCCGGTGGTCGTGATCCCGCTGGTCTCGTCGATCGTCGTCGGCTTCCTGATGTTCATCGTGATCGGCAAGCCGATCGCCGAGGCCCAGAAGGCGATGACGGACTGGCTCAACGGCCTCTCCGGCACCAACGCCATCCTCCTCGGCGTCCTCCTCGGCCTGATGATGTGCTTCGACCTGGGCGGCCCGGTCAACAAGGTCGCGTACGCCTTCGCCACCGCCGGCATCGCCGTACAGGACCCGAGCGACTCCGCGATGAAGGTCATGGCCGCCGTGATGGCCGCCGGCATGGTGCCCCCGCTCGGCATGGCCCTCGCGACGACCGTCCGCAAGAAGCTGTTCACCACCACCGAGCGCGAGAACGGCAAGGCGGCCTGGATCCTCGGCGCCTCCTTCATCTCCGAGGGCGCGATCCCGTTCGCCGCGGCCGACCCGTTGCGCGTCATCCCCGCCTCCATGGCGGGCGGCGCGGTCACCGGCGCGCTCACCATGGCCTTCGGGTCGACCCTGCGCGCCCCGCACGGCGGCATCTGGGTCACCTTCCTGATCGGCAAGCCGTTCCTATACCTGCTGGCCATCGCCATCGGTACGGCGATCACGGCGGGCCTGGTCATCGTCCTCAAGGGCCTGCGCAAGACGGCCCCGGACGGCACGGCCACCGGCTCCGACGAGTCCGCGGCGGCTCCGGCGGCGGAGGCGAAGCAGCCCGTGGCGGCGTAAGCGGCGGGAGGCAGGGGCGGGCGCACCCGGCCCGCCCCGGCAAGGCCGGCCGGTCGCAACCCTGGCGGGACGGGGCTGTGACCGGCCGCAGCCGTTTCATCGGCCCTGTGTCCCTTTGGGTGGCTGTGAGTTGTTCACGGCACCTGCGAGATACGTCACGGTCCGGGGTCAAAGTCCCGGACCGTGGTGTCTACTGGGGCGCATGCCTGAGCACGTCTCGATCTACCAGCTGACGGGCATGGCCGTCCTCGCCCTGGCGACCGTCGTCTGGGTGATCGGCCTGACCCGCGTCCTGCGCCGCGGCCGCGAGGCCGCCCTGTGGCGGACCTCCGCCCCCCTCCCGGCCCTCCCGTACCAGCGGCGGACCGGCCCCGAACTGGAGTCCGTCCAGCTGACTCCGGCGGAGCACGACGCGTTCGCGGGACTGGTGCGACAGCTCAGCGACGGCCGCTGACCGAGCGGCCGATGCGGGGCAGGAGCCCCGGATGCGTGGAGCGGGTTAGGAAACCCGGGCCGCGCGCCGCTCCATCGCGTCGCGCGCCGCGTCCTCGGAGACGTATACCTCGCACATGTGCCGCCCGTCGGGCGTGGCCGTGTGCTCGACCTCCCACAGGGAGATCTCCTTGCCGTCGCGCAGCAGGAACGCGTGCTCGTAGAGCGAGAAGCACAGCCCGATCCGCCCCGCACGGCACGGCCTGCCGAAAGCCTGTGTGATCTGGTGCGCGAACGCCGTCGTCAGCAGCGTGGCCGTCTCCGCGTCCGGCCGGTCCGGGTTCTCCGCGCGGCGCAGGAGCCGGCGCGCGTGATCCGCCGAGTCGTCGGGCACGTACGCGTGCCGGGGCGCGGGGATCGGCGACAGCTGCACCGTCACCGGCAGTTCGAAGTCCGGTGCGTCCGGCGGCAGCGGCAGCCGTGCCGTGGCGGCGCGCAGCTCCTCCTCGTCGACGTACACCTCGTGCTGCGGGACACTGCCCGGCGCGGTGTTGTGAACCAGCTCCCAGAGGGTGAGTGCCGAGCCGTCGGCGAGCAGCCAGGTGTGGCGGTACGTCTCGCGGTGCAGCCCCGCGCTGTGGTGCGCGGAGTGCAGCGAGCTGTCGTGCGCGAGCGCGCAGTCCAGTCGCCGTATCGTCTCGTCGGGCAGCTCGAAGGAGTTCAGCGCACGGCCGAGAAGTCGCGCGAGATGCTCCTCCGGAGACTCGGGCGACTCGCGTGGCTCGTACGCTGCTGTCTCGTACGGAACGCTCAAGGTTTCTCCCGGCGTTGCTGCATGTCACCTTGTGGGTGCATACCGTAGCCCCTCGGTCGGACATCATGTCCGGGAACCGAGAAAACGTGCGCACAGAAAACGCTCAGGTCGCGTGAGAAGTTCCCACGCGACCCGAAGATCCGTCAAAAACCGCCGGTCAGAAGGTACTTGCCGCGTCCTGGCGCCCTGGGAGGCGCCCCGCCGCCCGCGTGCGCCCCGTCGTTCGGCGGGCGCTCAAACCGCGCTTCCCGCCGCCCACTCGGTCCACGACATGTTCCAGCCGTTGAGCCCGTTGTCCGGCGCCACCGTCTTGTCGGGGGAGTTCTTGACGATCACGACGTCCCCGAGGATGGACTGGTCGTAGAACCACTTGGCGTTCGTGTCGCCCTGCCCGCCCTGGACGTCCTGCAGTCCGACGCAGCCGTGACTGGTGGCCTGCCGGCCGAAGGGCGGATTGGCCTTGTTGTACCAGTAGTTGCCGTGAAGGAACGTCCCCGACTGCGTCAGTCGCATCGCGTGCGGCACGTCCGGGATGTCGTAGGCGTTGTCGAGGCCGACCGTCCGGCTGTCCATGCGCAGCTTCGCGGACTTCTCGGAGATCACCATCTGGCCGTTGTACGTGGTGTTCTGGGCGTCACCCGTCGAGATCGGGACCTTCTTGAGGGTCTTCCCGTCGCGCACGACCGTCATGGTCTGGGTGTCGGCGTCGACCGTGGAGACCTGCGACCGCCCGATCGTGAAGGTGACGGTCTTCTTCTGCACCCCGACGACGTCGTTCGCGCCTTCGACGCCGTCCAGGTCGATCTTCATCGTGACCTTGGAGCCGGCCTTCCAGTACTCCTCGGGCCGGAAGTCGATCCGCTGCGAGCCGAACCAGTGCCCGACCACCTTCTGCCCGCTGCTGGACGAGACCGTGATGTGCGACTGCACGGCCTTCTTGTCGCTGATGGCCTTGTCGAAGGTGAACGACACCGGCATCCCGACGCCCACCGTCGTCCCGTTGTCCGGCGTGTACGTCCCGATGAAGCTGTTGGCCTCGCTGACCGTCGTGAAGGTCGAGTCGGCCGCGCTGGTCCGCCCGTCGGAGTCCTTCGCCCTCGCCGATATCTCGTACTTCGTCCCGCGCTCCAACTGCTCCTTCGGCGTCCAACTGCCGCCGTTCGCCGAGATGAACCCCGGCACCGACTGCCCCGTCCCCGCCACGGTCATCTTCACGCCGGTCAGCTCGCCGTCGCTGACCTTCACCCCCGTCGTGTTGATCGACGCACCCGTCGAACCGTCCTTGGCCGATATGGCGATCTTCGCCTCGGACGACTTGGCGGACCCCCCGCCCGCCTTGCCGTCGTCCTTCCCGGCGTCGGCGCCGCCCCCGCAGGCGGTGAGGGTGAGGGCGCCGACCGCCAGGACGGCACAGGCCCCGAGTGTGCGCCGCGCTGATATGTTCGGCGTTGTCACGAGCTACTCCCGTTTCGTGTGATGTGCGTGATCCGCTCCCATGCGTGGAGAAAGAGCGAATCCATGACCGGTCGGGTTCCCTCCGACAGCCGTGAACGCCATCACGTGACACAACCGGGACAATCGTCCGTACGAAATGCGCCACCGCGGACCGGCGGGTGCCGGAGCCGCGCGCGCCGCGATGTATGCCCCGGGCGGGCGCGGCGGCCATGCCCCGCACCCAGCGCCCCGCACCTCGCCCCCAGCGCCCCACCACCGGCTCCGGGCCCGACACGGCCGACCGGGCCCCGTCACCGCCCCTCGTACAACTCCCCGTACGACGGCCACGTCCCGCCCGGCCCGTCCACCGACCGGGCCGCGCGCACGGCCCGCACGATCGCGCGCGTCACCACGTCGGCGCCGGCCTCGAGCAGCGGGTTGAGGGCAAGCGGGTGCTCGGAGTCGAGTGCGCGCTGCCCCGTCGCCAGCGTGAACACCGTGTCGCCGTCGTGGAGGAGGTGCACGGGCCGCACGGCGCGCGCGATGCCGTCATGCGCCGTTCCGGCGAGCTTCTGCGCCTGCGCCTTCGACAGTGCCGCGTCGGTGGCGACGACGGCGAGCGTGGTGTTCAGCGGAGGCGGCGCGTTGTTCGCCGCGGTCTCGGCGAGGCGCCGGAGCGCGGCCTCGTGGACCCGAACATCCGGAGAGTCGACGCGTCCCTGGAGCAACTCCCCGTACAGGATGCCCGTTTCGGGCTCCACCACGGAGCCCACGGCGTTGGCCACCACCAGCGCGGCGACCGTGATCCCCGAGTCGAGAACGGTGCTCGCGGTACCGACTCCGCCCTTCATCGCCCCGACCACGGCCCCCGTACCCGCGCCCACGCCCCCTTCCCGCACCGCCGCGCCGATCGCGCTCGCCGCGGCCGCCTCGACCGCGGCCCGGCCCGTGGCCGCATCGGGCCGGGCCCGGAAGTCACCGCCCCGTGCCAGGTCGAAGACGCAGGCGGCGGGTACGACGGGAACGACGTGCGCCGGATCCGGCCCGACAGGCACCCCGCGCCCCTGCTCCTCCAGCCACGCCATCACACCGGATGCGGCGTCGAGCCCGTACGCGCTGCCGCCGGTCAGCACGATCGCCTCGACCCTCTGCACGACGTTGCGCGGGTCGAGGGCGTCGGTCTCCTTGGTGCCGGGGCCGCCGCCGCGCACATCCACGGCGGCGACGGCACCGCCCTCGGGTGCGAGCACGACGGTGGTACCGGTGAGCCAACCATCGCCGACGCGCGTCGCATGTCCCACGCGCACGCCGGTGACGTCGGTCAGAGCGTCAACTGTCATGGGACCAGTCTCGTCCAGGGACCGTCGACGCCCCAGGAGGTCACACGACCGGGGCCGTCGCTTTGCTCTCCCGGGTCGCCATGCGCGCCGTCAGCGTCACCCCGGTCGCCACGGCGAGCGCCGAGACGATGCCCGCCACGAGCACGGCCCAGTCGCCCAGGAACGTGCAGAGGATCACGAGGAGTGCCGTGGTCGGCAGCACCAGTTGCTGGGCGATGCCCACCTTGAAGTGGCGCGAGTGCAGGGCCCACACGGTGAGCAGGTAGAGCGCGGTGGGAAGGGTCACCGCGGCCGACGCGGCCAGTGTGGAGATGTGCGCCTTGCCCACCGCCTGTTCGACCGCGACCTCCAGGCCGGCGCCGATCGCGGCCGCCGAGGCGAAGATCAGGTAGTGGCCGTAGCCCCACAGGAAGGCCTGCTTGTTGGAACGCAGATGGCCGTGGATCGGCACGACGAAGTAGATCCACCACGCGGAGAAGACGATCAGCAGGCCACCCACGGCGATCGGCAGCAGTTCACCGAGCGCGTCGTTCTCGTCCACGCCCGTCTTCACGGCGACGGTGGCCGCGGCGATCGTCTCGCCGAGCACGATGATCGTGAACAGGCCGTAGCGCTCGGAGATGTGGTGCGGATGCCAGGAGGTGGGGAAGTCCTTCTCCGCGTACCGCGGCACGCACATCTCGATGATCGCCATCACCAGGAACACCCAGGGCCGCCCGCCCTCGGGCAGGATCAGCAGCCCCGACCAGCCGACGAGGCAGAGCAGCACGCCGCCGGCATAGCGCAGGGCCGTCGTCCTCTCCGGGCCCTCGCTCGATCTGGCCACCCGCAGCCACTGCGTCGACATGGCGAGCCGCATGATCACGTAGCCCAGCCAGACGACCAGGAAGTCATGGTCCTCGAACGCCTTGGACACCCCGGCCGCGAGCACCAGCACGCCGGCGATCTGGACCAGGGTGACGACCCGGTAGAGGACGTCGTCGTTGTCGTACGCCGAGGCGAACCAGGAGAAGTTCATCCAGGCCCACCAGATGGCGAAGAAGACCATCGCGTAGTTGAGGATTCCTTCGCCCGCGTGCGACTCGGCCACGGCGTGCACGAGTTGCAGGCCCGCCTGGGCGATGGCCACGACGAAACACAGGTCGAAGAAGAGTTCCAGGGGCGAGGCGACCCGGTGGGCCTCGTCGCGGCTGCGGGCGGTGAGCCTGCCCAAGGGCGCCGGGGAGGGAGTGGTGCTGGACGACGTCATGCGTCCAAGCACAGCAGATACGGAAGGCGCGGACCATGACCGCCGTCGGGAATGACCAGGACGGTCGTCGCCTCCCGGGGTCGTACCCTGGACGCATGAGCCCCGCCTCCGACCCCGCCCCCGACCCCGCCCCCGAGCCGCGCGCCCCGAAGCCGTCGCTGATCTTCGACGACCCGCTGGACCAGCAGTCCTCGGACGACACGGACCGCGGCTGGGGCGAGCGAACCGGCGCCGACAGCGCGGCCGACCTGAAGCGCTTCCTCGACGAGAAGCCGCCCCACCACCTCTGAGCGAGCCGCACGGCCGCCCCGCAGAGGAGGCGGGCCGTGTCCGTCACCGCTCGTCGTGCCCGGACCCCCGCTGCGCGACCAGTGCGTCGCGGATCTCCTTGAGGACCTCCAGCTCGGTCACCTCCATGACCTCCTGCGTGCCCTCCTTGGCCTTCCTGCGGGCCTCCTGCCGGGCCAGGTACTTCGACATCGGCAGGACCATCAGGAAGTAGACGACCGCCGCGGTGATCACGAAGCTGAGCGTCGCGCCGAGCACGGTGCCCCATCGGATCGGGATGCCGCTCACCACGGTGCCGTCCGCCGTCACCTCGCACGGGTCCTTCAGACACGAGCTGTAGCTGTCGAGGTTCTTGGTGCCGACCGCCCCGACCAGCGGGTTGATCACGCCTTTCACCACGGAGTTGACGACGTTGGTGAAGGCGGCGCCGATGACCACCGCGACTGCCAGATCGACGACGTTCCCGCGCATCAGGAAGGCCTTGAAGCCATCCAGGATGCTCGGCTTCTTCTCGCTCACCTAGGGGACTCTCCTCGCACGCACAGGTTGTGGAACAAACAGCTCCGCAACCTACGTCAACGCGAGGCGCCCCTGTCCAATTGGGTAGCTCGAACGAGGGACTTGACAGGAATCCGCGCAACAGGCGGACCGCACGGCTCAACACAACGTCACCGCCAGCCGTGCCGTGGCGCTCGCGCCCGCGAGACGCACCGCGACCGGACGCGGCACCGAGAGCACGACCAGCGCCCCGCTCTCCGCGGCACCCTCCACAGGCTCCGGCACCTTCCTCACCCGGACCCCGCGCGCGAGCACCCGGGGGGCGTCGCCTCCCGTCGCCGTCGTCCCGGCGGCGATCACATCGACCCGGTCACCGGGCCGCAACAGCAGCACCGTGGCCCCGTCGGCGATCCGCACCGGTGCCGTCACCATCTCCACGGCGCGACGCTCCCGCACCGGCGTGGCCACGGGATGCCCGCGCGCCCCGTCGGAGTCGCCGGGGCCGACGGCCACCAGCGCGGCCGCGGTGACCGCCAGGCCCGCCGCCACGGCCCGCCTGCGATGCCGTACGAGCCGGGCCAGTTGATACCGCCCGCCGCGTACCCGCACGGGAGCGAAGTGCGGCACCTCGCACGTCGCGGGAGCGTCGGTGCCCGGCGGACGCGGAGCAAGAGGGGAGAAGGGCGGGGGAGACGGAGCGAAGGACACGGGAACCACCACCTGTCACGAGGGATCGGCTTGCAAGGCCACGATGGGGTCTCGCGCCGCCGCCCGCCGAGACAGGTGGATCACCAGCCGGTTGTGGACAACTCCCTCACCCGAACGAGCAGTTCCGCCCGTGCCGTGGTGCCGTTCTCCACAGCGTCACGGCAGTTCGAACCCGGGATCCATGCCGCCCAGCGCCGTGGTGCACAGGCAGTCCCGCTCCTCGTTCGCCGGCAGCGCGGCCACCGCGTCGAACAGCACTCCCCGCAGCCGGTCCACGTTCGCCGCGAACACCCGCAGCACCTCGTCGTGGGAGACGCCCTCACCGGTCTCGGCACCCGCGTCGAGGTCCGTGACCAGGGTCAACGACGTGTAGCAGAGCTCGAGTTCACGGGCGAGCGCCGCCTCGGGGTGGCCGGTCATGCCCACCACCGACCAGCCCTGCGCCCGGTGCCACAGCGACTCGGCACGCGTCGAGAAGCGCGGCCCCTCGATCACGACCAGGGTCCCGCCGTCCACCGCCTCCCAGTCCCGGCCGTGCGCGGCCTTCAGCGCGGCCGCCCGCCCGACGGGGCAGTAGGGGTCGGCCAGCGACACGTGCACCACGTTGGGCACACCGCCGCCCGGCAGCGCCAGCCCGTCGAAGTACGTCCCCACGCGGGACTTCGTACGGTCGATCAGCTGATCCGGCACGAGCAGCGTGCCCGGCCCGTATTCGGGGCGCAGACCGCCCACCGCACACGGACCGAGGACCTGGCGCGCCCCGACCGACCGCAGTGCCCACAGGTTGGCGCGGTAGTTGATCCGGTGCGGCGGCAGATGGTGGCCGCGTCCGTGCCGGGGCAGGAAGGCGACCCGACGGCCCGCTATCTCACCGAGGAACAGGGAGTCACTGGGCGGTCCGTACGGGGTGTCCACCTGGATCTCGGTCACGTCCTCGAGGAACGAGTAGAAGCCCGAGCCGCCGATTACGCCGATCTCTGCGTTCGCCATGACCCGCACACTAGCTGGCCCCCGCAGCGGGCAGAGAAGAGCTCCGGAAACACCGAGGACCCTGTCGTCGTACGACGACAGGGTCCCGCGGAGGCGTCTTTAAGCGGCGGAGGTGCTGCTGGAGGAGGTGCCGGTGCTCGACGACTTCGAGTCCGAGGACGACGGCGTCGAGGTGGACGGAGTGGACGTCGACGGCTTCGACGACGCCGGCGAGGTGCTCGACGAGGAGCCGCGGCTGTCGTTGCGGTAGAAGCCGGAGCCCTTGAAGACGATGCCGACTGCGGAGAACACCTTCTTGAGGCGGCCCTGGCAGTTGGGGCACTCGGTCAGAGCGTCGTCGGTGAACTTCTGCACCGCCTCGAGGCCCTCGCCGCACTCGGTGCACTGGTACTGGTAGGTCGGCACTGTCTTCCTCCTGGCACTCTCACTCAATGAGTGCTAACGATGGTCCATAGTGACGTATTCCCGGGGATCAGTCCACCGCCACCGGCACGCGGTGACCGACGCCACGTGCGACGGTCCGGGTCCGGGGGCGCGTCGTCAGGCGTGACCGCAGGGCCAGCAGGGTCGCCAGGGCGAGCAGTGTGCCGACCATCGGGACGAGAAATCCTGCACCGTTCCAGAAGCGGTCCTCCAGCTGTCCGGCAGCCGTGACGGCGGCCGCCTGGCCGAGCGCCACCGCGCCGGTCAGCCAGGTGAAGGCCTCGGTGCGGGCACCGGCCGGCACCAGGCTCTCGACCAGCGTGTAGCCGGTGATCAGCGCGGGCGCGATGCACATGCCGACCAGAAGGCCGAGCCCGGCGAGCGCGAGCACCGAGTGCGCGGCCCACAGTCCGGAGGCGACCAGCGCGAGCGCGCCGTACCCGACCACGAGGCGCCGCTGCGGAGCCACCTTCCACGCGATGGCACCGCAGACGATCCCGGAGAGCATGTTGCCCGCCGCGAAGACGCCGTACAGGACACCGTTCAGACCGGGCTCGCCGATCGACTCGGTGAACGCGGCCAGCGAGACCTGCATACCGCCGAAGACGGAACCGATGCCCAGGAACGTCACGATCAGCACGCGCACGCCGGGCACGCGCAGCGCGGAACCGTGCTCCACGCGCGCGTGCTTGTCGAGGGTGACCAGTGGCTGCGTGCTCTTCTGCGCGGCGAACAGCAGACCGCCGAGCAGGGTCAGCGCCGACTCCGTCAGCAGGCCCGCGGCCGGGTCGACGGCGGTGCACAGCGCGGTGGCCAGCAGCGGGCCGAAGACGAAGGTCAGCTCGTCCGTGACGGACTCGAACGCCGCCGCGGTGGTCATGAGGGGCGAGCCCTGGAGCTTCACGCCCCAGCGGGCGCGCACCATCGGGCCGACCTGGGGCACCGAGGCGCCGGTGGGGACGGCCGCGGCGAACAGCGCCCACAGGGGCGCGTGCGAGAGTGCGAGCGCCGTCAGCGTCAGACCTGACGCCGTGTGCACGAGCACGCCGGGGATCAGTACGGCGCGCTGCCCGTGGCGGTCGGCGAGGCGCCCGCTGTAGGGCGCGAACAGGGCCATGGAGACGCCGGTGACGGCTGCGGCGGCGCCTGCCGCGCCGTACGAGCCGGTGGTGTGCTGCACGAGCAGCACGATGGAGATCGTCAGCATCGCGAACGGCTGACGTGCCGCGAAGCCGGGGAGCAGGAACGTCCAGGCGCCGCGGGTGCGCAGCAGCTGCCCGTATCCCGGGCGTGCGGTGACCGTGGATGCCACGGCCCGTGCCTTTCTGCCGCCTGGTAGCGCGCCTGTGCGGGGGCGCCGAGAGCTGTCCTCTTGCGCGCTGCGGTAGATACCGGGCCCACTGCGGAGGGGCGTCTCGGCCGCCATACGGTCGCGCCAGCACTGCGTCAGGCAGAGTTGGTTCGATCAGAATGCGCCTTCATCGTACAGGGATCAACGGCTGGTGCGCCTGTGAAAACGAGCACCATGAGCCCTGTTCACCTGCGATTGTCGGGGGTGTGAACCGTACGAAACACGTCCTTAACGACATCGCGCGCCACGCCGCCCCGGTCAGCGCCGCGGCGTCTCCCCGTTCGTGCCCAGCCAGCCGGCCAGCTTTCCGCCGTGTCCCACCGCGCGCAGCCGTCGCTCCGCCGCGTCCCGCACGGGATCCGTGGCGACCACCAGTAGCTCGTCCCCGCGCCGCAGCACCGTGGTGGGCAGCGGAACGAACGATTTTCCCTCGCGGACGACCAGGGTGACGGCGGCCCCGGCCGGCAGCCGCAGCTCGTTGACCTCGACGCCGTGCATCTTCGAGCCGTCGGGGATCGCGACGGACAGCAGGTGTCCGCGCAGCCGCTCCAGGGGCGCCGACTCGATGCCGAGGTCGGCGGCCTCCGCGTCCCCGCCCAGCCGCAGCTGACGGGCGAGCCAGGGCAGCGTCGGCCCTTGGATCAGGGTGTAGACGACGACCAGGACGAAGACGATGTTGAAGATGCGGCGGCTGCCGTCGACACCGTTCACCATGGGGATCGTCGCCAGGATGATGGGCACGGCGCCGCGCAGCCCGGCCCAGGACATGAGGGTCTGCTCCTGCCACGGCACCCGGAACGGCGTCAGGCACAGCACGACGCTCAGCGGGCGCGCGACCATGGTCAGCACCAGCCCGATGACGAGGGCGGGCCACACGTCGTCGCCCAGCTCGTGCGGGGTGACCAGCAGGCCGAGCAGGACGAACATGCCGATCTGGGCGATCCAGCCGAGCCCTTCGGCGAAACCGCGTGTGGCGGGCCAGTGCGGCAGCTTGGCGTTGCCCAGCACCATGGAGGCGAGGTAGACGGCGAGGAAGCCGCTGCCGTGCGCCAGCGCGCCGGCCGCGTACGCCGCCACGGCGATCGCCATGACGGCGATCGGGTAGAGGCCGGAGGCGGGCAGCGCGACGTGCCTGAGTCCCCAGGAGCCCAGCAGGCCGACCGCGATGCCGATGGCGGCGCCGATGACCAGTTCCAGGGTTATCTCGCCGAGGAGCGCGTACCAGTGCTCGACCGGGCCCGCGGTGGAGAAGGAGACGACCAGGATGACCACGGGGGCGTCGTTGAAGCCGGACTCGGCTTCCAGGGTGCCCGTCACGCGCGCGGGGAGGGGGATTCTGCGCAGTACGGAGAAGACCGCCGCCGCGTCCGTCGAGGACACGACCGCCCCGATGATGAGCGCCTGGCGCCACTCCAGCCCGATGAGATAGTGCGCGGCCGTCGCCGTGACCCCGACGCTCACCGCGACCCCGACCAGCGCCAGCGCGGTGGCGGACGGCAGCGCGGGCTTGATCTCCTTCCACTTCGTGCCCAGTCCGCCCTCGGCCAGGATCACGACCAGGGCCGCGTATCCGATGACCTGGGTCAGCTCGGCGTTGTCGAAGTGGATGTCGCCGACGCCGTCCTGGCCCATCGCGACGCCGATGCCCAGATATACGAGCAGGCTGGGGAGCCCGCTGCGCGAGGAGATCCGGACCGCTGCGACGGCGACGAGCAGGACGAGCGAGCAGACGAGCAGAAGCTGGTTGAGGTCGTGGACGGTCAGCGGCTGTTCCCTTCCCTGGCCCACGGGCATCACGCGCGCGTGGGCTCACGTACATAGGACACGAAGAGGCGGGTCTCCGCATCCAAGTACTTCGTTACCTTACCTAACTCTTGACGATTTCTTGACACTCCTGAAGGCAAGATCGAACGTCCGTCCGCGCTCGTTCCCGACTCCGCGTCAAGTGGCGTCAGGCCCTGCGCCTATGGTTGCTCCAGCGCTCATTCAAAGTCACAGCCCCGCCTGCCGCTCGCGTTAGGACAGCAAGGACAGCGATGCCCCCCAACACCACCGCCTCATCGGGTCAGAAGCCCGGCAAGTCCGGCAGGAAAAAGGGGCGCAAAGCCCGTCTGATCGTCCTCTTCCTGGTACTGGCCATCATCGGCGGCGTCGCCTACGGGGCGTACTGGTCCATCAGCACCGTCCGTGCCTCCTTCCCGCAGACCAAGGGTTCGATCACGCTCGAGGGCCTGTCCGGACCGGTCGACGTGAAGCGCGACGGCTACGGCATCCCGCAGATCTACGCCGCGTCCGACGAGGACCTGTTCATGGCGCAGGGCTACGTCCAGGCGCAGGACCGGTTCTACGAGATGGACGTGCGCCGCCACATGACCTCCGGGCGCCTGTCGGAGATGTTCGGCAAGAGCCTGGTCGACGAGGACGAGTTCCTGCGCACGCTCGGCTGGGACCGGGTCGCGAAGAAGGAGTACGACACCAAGCTGTCGGCCTCCACCAAGAAGTACCTTCAGGCATACGCCAAGGGAGTCAACGCCTACCTCGACGGCAAGGACGGCAAGGAGATCTCCCTCGAGTACGCCGCCCTGGGCTTCGTCAACGACTACAAGCCCCAGCAGTGGACCCCCGTCGACTCGGTCTCCTGGCTGAAGGCGATGGCGTGGGACCTGCGCGGCAACATGGAGGACGAGGTCGACCGGGCCCTGATGACGAGCCGTCTCGGCCCCAAGCAGATCAAGGACCTGTACCCGGACTACCCCTACAGCCGCAACAAGGCGATCGTCCAGGAGGGCCAGTACGACGAGCTGACCAAGACGTTCGAGCAGGGCAGCAGCACCTCGGGCACGGGGACGGGGGCGGGGACGGCCACAGGGACCGGCACCGGCACCGGCACTTCCACGAGCGGGACCACGGGCACCGCGTCCGCCTCGGGCACCACAGCTCTCACGAGCCAGCTCTCGGGCCTCTACGGCCTCCTGGAGGACCTTCCCGCGGCCGTCGGCGTGAACGGCAACGGCATCGGCTCGAACTCCTGGGTCGTCGGGGGCTCGCACACCATCACCGGCAAGCCGCTGCTGGCCAACGACCCGCACCTGTCGGCCTCGCTGCCGTCCGTCTGGTACCAGATGGGCCTGCACTGCCGCACCGTCTCCAGCAAGTGCCAGTACGACGTCTCCGGCTACACCTTCGCGGGCATGCCCGGCGTCGTCATCGGCCACAACCAGGACATCTCCTGGGGCATGACCAACTCCGGCGTCGACGTCACCGACCTCTACCTGGAGAAGCTCAGCAGCAACGGCTATCTGTACGACGACAAGGTGAAGCCCTTCACCACGCGCGAGGAGACCATCAAGGTCGCCGGCGGTGAGTCCAAGACGATCGTCGTCCGTGAGACCAACAACGGCCCCCTGCTGTCCGACCGCAACGACGAACTGGTCAAGGTCGGCAAGAAGGCCACCGTCGACACCGCCGCACCCGACCGCGGCGACGGCTACGGCATCTCCCTGCGCTGGACCGCCCTGGACCCGGGCACCTCCATGGACGCCGTGTTCGCGATGGACAAGGCGACGAACTGGAACGACTTCCGCGCGGCCGCGGCCCTGTTCGACGTGCCGTCGCAGAACCTGGTCTACGCGGACACCGAGGACCACATCGGCTACACCCTCCCCGGAAAGATCCCCACGCGCGCGCAGGGCGTGGACGGCTCGATCCCGCAGCCCGGCTGGGACTCCAAGTACCGCTGGACCGGCTACATCCCGCAGGACCAGCTCCCCTACGAGTACGACCCCGCGCGCGGGTACATCGTCACCGCCAACCAGGCCGTGATCGACAAGGACAAGTACCCCTACACGCTCACCACCGACTGGGGTTATGGCGCCCGCAGCCAGCGCATCACCGACCTGATCAAGTCGAAGATCGACGACGGCGGCAAGATCTCCACCGACGACATGCGCCAGATGCAGCTGGACAACAGCAGCGAGATCGCCAAGCTGCTCGTGCCCAAGCTGCTGAAGATCGACATCGAGGACAAGGACGTCCGCGAGGCGCAGAAGCTGCTGGAGGGCTGGGACTACACCCAGGACGCCGACTCGGCGGCCGCCGCCTACTTCAACTCGGTCTGGCGCAACATCCTCAAGCTCGCCTTCGGCAACAAGCTGCCCAAGGAGCTGCGGGTCAAGGGCCAGTGCCTGTGGGTCGAACCCGTCAACACCACCGGCCCCGCCGACGAGACGGAGAACGTCCGCGAGTGCGGTCAGCGTGACGCCGACCAGGCGCAGCCGGACGGCGGCGACCGCTGGTTCGAGGTCGTGCGCAACCTCATGGAGGACGAGAACAGCGACTGGTGGAAGACGCCCGCCGGCGTGGGGGACCGCCCCAAGGCGGAGAACCGCGACCAGCTGTTCAAGCGCGCCATGATCGACGCCCGCTGGGAGCTCACCGCCAAACTCGGCAAGGACATCGACACCTGGAGCTGGGGCCGGCTGCACCGCCTGTTCCTGAAGAACCAGACCCTCGGCACCGAAGGCCCCGGCATCGTGCGGTACGCCCTCAACCGCGGTCCCTGGAAGCTCAGCGGCGGCGAGGCCACCGTCAACGCGACCGGCTGGAACGCCGCCGGCGGCTACGGAGTCATCTGGGTGCCGTCGATGCGGATGGTGGTCAACCTCGGCGACCTCGACAAGTCCAAGTGGATCAACCTCACCGGAGCCTCCGGGCACGCCTACAGCGCCCACTACACCGACCAGACGAGCAAGTGGGTCAAGGGCGAACTGCTGGACTGGTCCTTCTCGAAGGACGCTGTCGACAAGAACACGAGCGACACACTCGTACTGAAGCCGTGAGCCACTGACGGCGAATCGTCGAACGGGCCCTCCACGCACGCGTGGAGGGCCCGTTCGCATGCGCTCACCTGCCGCGGCTCACGCGTCGTCCCGGAAGCGGCGCACACCCGACGGCGTCACCACCGCGTGCACCGCCTGGTCGTGCGCCTCCTCCGGGACGCGCTCGACGATCTCGGAGTCGTAGAGCAGCACCACCAGGGCGGGGTGCACGCCCGCGTGCTCCAGGCGGGCCAGCACCCGGTCGTACGACCCCCCGCCACGCCCCAGCCGCATGCCGCGCGCGTCGACCGCCAGACCGGGCAGCAGCACGACGTCGGCGCCGGTCACGGCCTCCGGGCCCAGACGCTCCCCGGAAGGCTCGAAGAGGGCCATCTTTCCGCCGTGTTGGACGCGGGCGAGGGAGCCCGCCCCGGTGTACGCGCCCCAGTCCAGATCGTTGTCGGGCAGGAGCGCCGGGAGCAGGACGTGCACGCCCCGCGCGCGCAGCGCGTCCAGGAGCGCGAGCGTGCCGGGTTCGCTTCCCACCGAGACGTAGGCCGCCACCGTGCGCGCCCGCGCCAGCTCGGGCAGCCCGAGCGCCCGCCCGGCCAGCGCGGTCGCGGATTTTCGCACGTCATCGGCCGTCAACCTGTTCCTCACCGCGAGGAACTCTCGCCGCAACATTCGCTTGTCAGGCTCTCCAGGACGTCCGACATGACTCACAGGTCGCTCCCGTACCCTTCCAATACGCTCATATCAGAGCTAATTAACCGGAGCCCCAGATTCCCTGCAAAGGCACCGGATAAGGTTGCGCGCATGACTCAGTCTCACCCTCGGATCAGCAAGGCTGTCATCCCCGCAGCAGGCCTCGGCACCCGGTTCCTGCCGGCCACCAAGGCCACTCCCAAGGAGATGCTGCCGGTCGTCGACAAGCCGGCGATCCAGTACGTGGTCGAGGAGGCCGCCTCCGCGGGTCTCGACGACGTCCTCATGATCACGGGCCGCAACAAGCGACCGCTTGAGGACCACTTCGACCGCAACTACGAGCTGGAATCGGCGCTTCAGAAGAAGGGCGACGCCGGCCGGCTCGCGAAGGTGCAGGAGTCCAGCGACCTCGCCACCATGCACTACGTCCGCCAGGGCGACCCCAAGGGCCTCGGTCACGCCGTCCTGTGCGCGGCGCCGCACGTCGGCCACGAGCCCTTCGCCGTCCTCCTCGGCGACGACCTGATCGACCCGCGCGACCCGCTGCTCAAGCGGATGGTCGAGGTTCAGGAGCGGCATGGCGGCAGCGTCATCGCGCTCATGGAGGTCGAGCCCGAGCAGATCCACCTCTACGGATGCGCGGCTGTCGACGCCACCGAGGACGGCGACGTGGTCAAGGTGCACGACCTCGTCGAGAAGCCGGCCCCGGCCGACGCCCCGTCCAACTACGCGATCATCGGCCGCTACGTCCTCGACCCGCACATCTTCGACATACTCCGCAAGACCGAGCCCGGCCGCGGCGGCGAGATCCAGCTCACCGACGCCCTCCAGCAGCTCGCGGCGGACGAGAAGGTCGGCGGCCCGGTGCACGGCGTCGTCTTCAAGGGCCGTCGCTATGACACCGGCGACCGTGGTGACTATCTGCGTGCCATTGTCAGACTCGCGTGCGAACGTGAAGACCTGGGCCCGGACTTCCGGACCTGGCTTCGCAGTTACGTAGCCGAGGAGATGTAGCAACGTTGAGCAGCGCCGCGCCCCACACCACCGGCCAGGACCACCTCTGGTCGGTGGACGAACACCTGGAGGACATCCTCGCGACCGTCCGCCCCCTGGAACCCATCGAGCTGCAACTCCTCGACGCCCAGGGCTGCGTCCTGGTCGAGGACGTCACGGTGCCGGTCTCCCTGCCGCCGTTCGACAACAGCTCCATGGACGGGTACGCGGTGCGGGTCGCGGATGTCGCGGGCGCGAGCGAGGAGTTCCCCGCCGTCCTGGACGTCGTCGGGGACGTCGCGGCGGGCCAGGCCGAGCTGCTCCACGTGGGCCCCGGCCAGGCCGCCCGCATCATGACCGGCGCCCCGCTGCCGCCCGGCGCCGAGACCGTCGTCCCCGTCGAATGGACCGACGGAGGCCTGGGCGAGGGGCCCGCGACCGGGATGCGCGCCCGCGCCCTGGCCCCCGAGGGCGCCGAGGGGCACGTGCACGTGCACCGGCCCGCCGAAGCACGCGCGCATGTACGCGCGAAGGGCAGCGACGTGAAGGCCGGCGACCGCGCCCTCGAGGCCGGCACCGTCCTCGGCCCGCCGCAGATCGCATTGCTCGCCGCGATCGGCCGCGGCACCGTGCGCGTGCGCCCGCGCCCGCGCGTGGTCGTCATGTCCACCGGCAGCGAACTCGTCCAGCCCGACGAGCAACTGGGCAACGGCCAGATCTACGACTCCAACAGCTTCGCCCTCACCGCCGCCGCCCGCGACGCCGGCGCCATCGCCTACCGCGTCGGCGCCGTCGCCGACGACGCCGAGACCCTCCGCGACACCATCGAGGACCAGCTCGTCCGCGCCGACCTCATGGTCACCACGGGCGGCGTGAGCGTGGGGGCGTACGACGTCGTCAAGGAGGCGTTGTCGTCCGTCGGCGACGAGGACGAGGCCGGCAGCGGCATCGACTTCCGCAAGCTCGCCATGCAGCCCGGCAAGCCCCAGGGCTTCGGCTCCATCGGCCCCGACCACACCCCGCTCCTCGCGCTGCCGGGCAACCCCGTCTCGTCGTACGTCTCCTTCGAACTGTTCGTGCGTCCCGCGATCCGCGCTCTCATGGGCCTGGAGGACGTGCACCGGCCCCGCGTGACCGCGAAGCTGACCGCCGGCAAGGCACTGACCTCGCCGAAGGGACGCAGGCAGTTCCTGCGCGGGACCTACTCCGACGGCACGGTCACCCCGGTCGGCGGTGCCGGGTCGCATCTGGTGGCGGCCCTCGCGCACGCGGACGCGCTGATCGTCGTCCCGGAGGACGTGGAGTCCGTCGAGCCCGGCACCGAGGTCGAGGTAGTCCTGCTCGGCTGAGTGCTCCTGGTTGGCGGTACCGTGTCGCGCACAACAGGCTCGCGCGCCGTACCGCGAGGGGCCGGGACCGGGAGCGCCGCACAGCATGAGTACGCAGGACCGACTGACTCATATCGACGAGGCGGGCGCCGCCCGCATGGTCGACGTATCCGACAAGGACGTGACCGCGCGCACCGCCCGCGCCAGCGGTCGGGTCCTCGTCTCGCCCCGGGTGATCGAGCTGCTGCGCGGCGAGGGCGTCCCCAAGGGCGACGCCCTCGCCACCGCGCGGATCGCGGGCATCATGGGCGCCAAGCGCACCCCGGATCTGATCCCGCTGTGCCACCCGTTGTCGGTGTCGGGTGTGAAACTGGATCTGTCGGTCGCGGACGACGCCGTGGAGATCCTCGCCACGGTCAAAACGACGGACCGCACGGGCGTCGAGATGGAAGCCCTCACCGCGGTCTCCGTCGCCGCGCTCACCGTGATCGACATGGTCAAGGCGGTCGACAAGGGAGCGGTCATCACGGACGTGCGGGTGGAGGAGAAGACAGGCGGCAAGTCGGGCGACTGGAGCCGGGCATGACGTATCGCGCTCTTGTGGTCACCGCCTCCAACCGGGCTGCCGCCGGGGTCTACGAGGACAAGGGCGGTCCGTTGATCGCCGCGGGCCTGAAGGGCTTCGGCTTCGACGTCGAAGGACCGCAGGTCGTACCCGACGGGGACCCTGTCCGGGCGGCCCTGCGCGCCGCCGTCGACGCCGGATACGACGTCGTCGTCACCACCGGCGGCACCGGCATCTCGCCCACCGACCGGACCCCCGAGGCGACCCGCGAGGTGATCGACCACGAGGTGCCGGGCATCGCCGAGGCCATCAGGGCGTTCGGGCGGGCGAAGGTGCCGACCGCCGCGCTCTCGCGCGGCCTGGCCGGAGTGGCGGGACGGACCCTGATCGTCAACCTGGCGGGTTCCACCGGCGGAGTGAAGGACGGACTCGCCGTCCTGGAGCCCCTGTTGGTCCACGCCGTCGACCAGATCCGCGGCGGCGACCACCCCAGACCCGGGGCCGGCACTGGGGGTGCGAGCTGAACAGCCCATCCTGGCCCGTCGTGCTGACGGACGGCGACGTCGTCCTCCGGCCCATAAAGGTGCGCGACCAGCGGGCCTGGCGCGAGGTCAACCGGCGCAACCGTGACTGGCTGCGCCCCTGGGAGGCGACCATCCCGCCGCCCACGCCCAGCGGACCGATCGCTCACCGGCCGACCTACCGGCAGATGGTGCGCCATCTGCGGGCCGAGGCGAACGCGGGCCGGATGCTGCCGTTCGTCATCGAGTACCAGGGACGGCTCGTCGGGCAGTTGACCGTCGCCGGGATCACCTGGGGCTCGATGTGTTCGGGGCATGTCGGCTACTGGGTGGACGAGTCGGTGGCCGGCCGTGGAGTGATGCCGACGGCCGTGGCGCTCGTCGCGGACCACTGTTTCCGGACCGTCGGACTGCACCGCATCGAGGTCTGCATTCGCCCGGAGAACGGGCCCAGCCGCCGGGTCGTGGAGAAACTCGGATTCCGTGAGGAGGGGCTGCGGCCCCGTTATCTCCACATCGACGGGGCCTGGCGCGACCATCTCGTCTTCGCCCTCACCGCGGAAGAGGTGCCGGAAGGCTTGCTCGGGCGGTGGCGGCGGACACGTTCACAGAAGGCCCCGCACACCACGCCCCGGAACCCGCAGAACACGCCGGGGAATCCCACCTAGCGACTCGGGTAATTGAATAAATGTTCGAGAATGATCGGGTGGCGATCGTCTCAGGGCATTAAATTCGCGGCTCCGGCGACCTGCTGATCGCATCGGTCACAAAAAAAGCTCGAAATATCAGCCAGATCGTGCGACACACCGGCCCAATTGGCGGATGGCCTCACGCGAATCCCTCTACCGTGTGAGGCGTGAGCAGCAGCGGCCTCATCTACGCAGTCATTGTCGGGGCCTGGGCCGCCTACTTGGTGCCGATGTGGCTCCGTAGGCAGGACGAGCTGAACGAGGCCCGTCCGACGGAACGCTTCAGCACCGCCATCCGGCTGCTGTCCGGACGGGCGGGGATGGAGCGCCGGTACGCCAAGGACCTGCGGGCGCGCTCCACCGAGGAGGAGGAGCCCAGCGCCGTCGATCCGGATGCCGTCACCGACTCGGTGGACGTCCGGGCCTTCGCCATGCCTCCGACGCGCCCGCAAGTGCGCGCGGACGTGCGCGCGGAGGCGCCGGCGCGCAGGGAAGCGGTGCGTGAGCCGGCGCGCGAGAGAGCGGCCGAACCGGCCCCGCACGCCCCGGCCCCGCATGCCCCGGCATCGGCATCCGGATCCGCTCCGGCGCGCAAGCAGGTGCCCGCAGCCCGGCGCTCGCCCGCAGCGGAAGCCGCCGCGGCGCGCGCCCGGCGTACGAAGGCACTCGCGCGCCGTAGACGTACCACCGTGGTGCTCTTCATCGCTTTCACGCTCGGCGCGGTCGTCGCCGCCGTCGGCGGGCTCGCGTTCCTGTGGGCGCCCGGCGTGCCCGCCGTGCTGCTCAGCGGATACATCGCCTACCTGCGCTCCCAGGAGCGCCGTCGCTTCGCCTACCAGATGGACCGGCAGCGGGCCGAGGCGGCGGCGCAGCGGCTGAAGGAGCGTGCGCGCCACCCGCGCCGACGCCCGACGGCCGAAGCGATCGACGCGGACGAACCGGACGAGGGACCAGAGCCGGGACAGGACCCCGGGCTGTCGGCGCTCGCCGCCGACCGGCGCGCCCTCGTCGAGCAGACCGACCACGCGGAGTGGGTCGACCAGCAGCGCGAGCGGCAGCGCAGGCCGGGGCACGGGGACAGCTGGGAGCCGGTGCCGGTGCCGTTGCCGACGTACGTGACGGCGCCGGTCGCTCCGCGGGCCACCTCGGACGTGGACCTGGGTGCGCCGGACGCGTGGAGCTCGGCGCGGTCCAGCTCGGTCGCCGGGGAGCGGGAGGGGCATGGCGCCGGTTCCGAGTCCGGTGCCGGGCAGGACGGTGCGGCCCAGGACGCCGAGGCGGGGGAGCCGTCCCACGCCGAGGACAAGGCGGACGAGGACGAACGCTGCGACGCACGCCGGGCCGCGTCCGCGCGCCGGGCGCGCGAGCGGGGACGTACGCCCCTCTTCGATCAGTACGAGGACGGGGAGCGGCCGCGCGCGGCCAACGAGTAGGCGCGGCGGCCACCCGTCCCACCTGTGGGTGTCGCGCGGCCGGGGCAGGGAACGGATTTCCAAGCACCCCGATCGGGGTGCTAAGGTTTCACTCGTTGCAAGGGCCTGTGGCGCAGTCTGGTAGCGCACCTCGTTCGCATCGAGGGGGTCTGGGGTTCAAATCCCCACAGGTCCACGCAGCATAGGGGCCCGTTCCTGATATCAGGAACGGGCCCCTTGCCATGCGTACGGCAGTGACGTACAGCAACCGCGTCGGCTGATCCCGCGTCAGAGGAATCGGCCGCGGCTATGGAGAGGTCTTCCGGCCCAGGGCATGAGCCGCCGGAAGCACCGCCGACACGACGGCGAGGAGCGCGCACGCGCCCGTGGCCGCGCCGAGTTCGGGCCAGGGGAGGCGGAGCGGGGAGCGTGCCGACTGCAGGTCCAGGGCGCCCCACATGCCGCCGAGGTTGAGAGCCGTCACCAGCAGGCCGAGGAGTGCGCCCACTGCCACCACCACCAAGGCCTCCGCGGCCACGAGGCGCAGCACCTGACCGGTCGTGGCGCCCGCCAGCCGCAGGGACGCGAACTCGCGCTTCCGGTCCGACGTCGCCATGAGCAGGGTGTTGGCGAGGGAGATGCCCGTGTACAGCAGCGCGATGCCCAGGACGAGGAGGAAGCCGAGGCGGGTCCTCTCGTCGGCGTCCGTGAAGGTGGCCGTGGGGTAAGCGGACCGCAGCCACTCCTCGCGGGTCTGGACGGAGACGTCCGCGGCTCCCAGGGCCGTCCGTACCCCTGCCGCCGTTCCTCCCGTCACCTCGACCCGGTCGACAGCGGCCCCGCGCGCGTTGGCCGGAGTGACGTACACCCCGTTGTCGCCCGTGCCGACCGGCATCACCGCGGCGATGCGGAGCGACCTGCGGGTGCCGTCGCCGAGCCAGACGGTGACCCGGCGGCCGACCTCGTGCCGCGCCCACTCCTCGTTGACGATGATCGAGTCGTCGTCGAGGTCGGTGACACGGCCCGCCGTCAGGGGGAGGCGCACGGTCGCCGCGAGCGCCCTCGGATCGGCCGCGCGCGCCTCGGACTTGATGAGGGCGACCCCCTCCTCCAGGACGTACACGGCGCTCGACGCGGTCGCCGAGACCTCGGTGCCCGGGATCGCGCGCAGACGGCGGAGCGTGTCCGGGGCGAAGCCGGCCGGCGACGTCAGCACGAAGTCGGAGACGGTCCGCTCGCGCGCCTCCGTCGCCCTCGCCTCGTTCAGCGTCGCCGTGGCGCCGAGCAGCGAGCCCGTCAGGGCCACCGTGATCAGGACGGGGGCGGCGACGGCGGCCGTACGGCGGACAGCGGCGCCCGCGTTCGAGCGGACCAGCATGCCGCACGGGGCGAGGACCCTGAGCAGCGGGCGGACCAGGGCCGGAGCCAGCAGGGCCGTCGCCGTGATCAGGAGCATCGGGCGGCTGACGTACGTCTTGCGGTGCAACAGCTCGCCCGGGTCCGTCACCAGCGCGAGTACGAGGGTGACCGCGGCGGTGATCAGCAGGGCCGCACCGCACAGCAGGCGGCCGAGCGTCAGGGCGCGTTCGTCCACCGCCGCCTCGCGCAGCGCCTGCGTCGGCGCGGTCCGGCCCGCCCGCCAGGACGCGGCCACCGCCCCGCACAGCGCCACCGACAGACCGGTCCAGAAGGCGAGATGGTACGGCCACACGTGGTCGCCGATCGCGAACCAGGCCGGTGCGACACCGCCGTCCACCACACGCTCCGCCAGCCACGGAGCGGCGTACGCCCCCAGCACGCAGCCCGCCGCGGACGCCGGTCCTCCGACGAGCAGCGCCTCCGTCAGCACCGCGCGCCGGATCTGGCCCGGCGTCGCGCCGGCCGTGCGCAGCAGGCCGAACTCCCGGCGGCGCTGGGCCACCGCGAAGGCGAAGGTCGACGCGACGACGAACACCGACACGAACCCGGTCACCCCGCCCGCGGTGCCGAACAGGGCGTTCAGCGTCGTCAGCGCCTCGGCGTCCCGCTCGGGATCGGCGTCCGCGAGCCGGCGCTCGTCACCGGTCAGCACCCGCGCGCGGCCGCCCACCGCACGCCGGACCGCCGCCGCGTCCGCCTCCACCACGAGCTGTGTGCTCACCGGAGACAACGCGGCCGCCCGCGCATCCGTGTAGAACAGCGCGTTCTCGAACCCGAGCGCGCCCACCGTGCCGACCACGCGCACCACCCCACGCGCCGTGCGCAGGCGCTGTCCCACCGTCGTCCGGTCGTCCGTGGCCACGACCTCGTCCGCGGCGCGGGGCGCGCCGCCCGCGGTCAGTTCGTACGGTGCGAAGGCCGCGGTGGACCAGGGATGTCCCACCAGGTCGCCGTGGACGACGAACGTGCGGTCCTCCGTGACCCTGCCCAGCTTCCGCAGCGCCGCCACCGTGTCCGCCGGTACGGGCCGCGGCCGGGCCAGCCTCTGGGCGCGGTCGCCGATGGGGGTCGGTACGCGCAGCGTGTCCTGGCCCCTCACCACGACCGGGGCCGCGGCGAAGCGTTCCGGCGCGCGCTCGGGGGCGTCCAGGGAGGAGGCGAGGGCCAGGCCCATCACGGCGATCACGGCGACCCCGAGGGACAGGGCGACGAAGCTGCCGATGAAGGCGGTCCAACGGGAGCGCAGGGTACGCAGGGCGAGCATCAGCACGGGACGACCTCCGAGCCACCCGCCGGCGCCCCCGTCTCCAGCGACGTCATACGCGCCGCGATCTCCCCCGCCGACGCCCCCACCACCTCGCCGTGCACCTGCCCGTCGACCAGGAAGACCACGCGGTCGGCGTACGACGCGGCCACCGGATCATGCGTGACCATCACGATCGTGCGGTCCTCGGTGTCGACCAGTGAGCGCAGCAAGGCCAGCACCTCCCGCCCGGTGGCGGAGTCCAGCGCCCCCGTCGGCTCGTCCGCGAACAGCACGTCGGGGCGGGTGATCAGCGCGCGGGCCAGGGCGACGCGTTGCTGCTGTCCGCCGGACAGCTGGGCGGGCCGGTGCCGGGCCCGTTCACCGAGCCCCACCCGCCGCAACGCCTCACGCGCGCGTGCCTTCGACACACGCCGACCGGCCAGCCGCAGCGGCAGGAGGACGTTCTGTTCGGCGGTCAGGGAGGCCAGGAGGTTGTACGTCTGGAAGACGAAGCCGATGCGTTCGCGGCGCAGCAGGGTCAGCCGTCGTTCGCTCAGCCCGGTCAGTTCCGTGCCTCCGACCCGCACCGAGCCCGATGTCGGCCGGTCCAGCCCGGCCGCGCACTGCAGCAGCGTCGACTTGCCGGAGCCGGACGGCCCCATGACAGCGGTGAACGTGCCCTGTCCGAGGCCGAGCGAGACCCCGGCGAGCGCGGTCACCCCGCCGTCGCCCTCGCCGTACCGCCTGATGACGGAGGTCAACCGGATCGCGTGGTCTGTCATCTGCCCTCATTAAGTCCGCGGAAGGCCGACGGCCCTCATTAAGTCGAAGAGAGCTCTACGAAACCGCGCCGCCACCGCGCGGATCAGTGCGGCAGGACCGAGACTTGGGGTAGGGCCAGGCATACCCCCGGATGTCTGTCCCGCCGGATTACGTCCGCCCGCACCGCCTTCTACCGTGATCACCATGACGGTGTGGCAGGCGCTGAGCAGGCGCGGATATCTGGGGTCGGCGTGGCCGTGGCGGTCGGTCGCGTTCCTGGCGAGCGGTGCGGTGTTCGGGGCGGTCGTGCTGGTGGTGATCGTCGCGGGGGCCGTCGTGGGCGGCGCCACGGCCGTCGTGCTCGTCGGACTGCCGCTGCTCGTGCTCACCGCGCTGTGCGGGATCCCCGTGGCCGCCGCCGAGCGGTGGCGGCTGCGGCTGGCGGGGGTGGGGCCGGTGCCGCTCGCGCGGCACCGGGTGCCCGACGCGCCCGGGCTCACCAGATGGCTCACCGTGCGCCTCAAAGAGGCCGCCACCTGGCGGGAGTTGGCGTACGCCGTGCTGCTCGGCCTCGTGCTGTGGCCGCTGGACGCGCTCGTGGTGGCCTTCGCCGCCGGGGTGCCGCTGTTCCTGCTCGCCACGCCGCTGCTGGTCGCCGTCGACGGCGAGGCGAAGGTCGTCAAGCTGTGGACGGTCGACACCTGGCCGGCCGCCTTCGGGGTCGCGGCGGCCGGGGTGCCGCTGCTGGTCGTGGGGGCGTACGCCCTCGGGCTTGCCGCCGGGGCGCGCGGCGAGGTCGCGAAGGCCCTGCTCGGCGCCTCCGGGGACAGCGACCGGGTCACCGAACTCGTCCGCTCCCGGGTCCGGTTGGTGGACGCCTTCGAGGCGGAACGCCGCCGTATCGAACGCGACCTGCACGACGGCGCCCAGCAGCGCCTCGTCGCCCTCACCATGACGCTCGGCCTCGCCCGCCTGGACGCCCCGCCCGGCCCCCTCGCCGACCAACTCGCCGCAGCGCACGGGGAGGCCGAGAAGGTCCTCGCGGAACTGCGCGAACTCATCCACGGCATCCACCCCAAGGTCCTCGCCGACTACGGACTGGAAGCCGCCGTCGCGGACGCGGCGGACCGGAGCCCGGTCCCCGTGGACGTGGAGCTGGACCTCGCCGCACGCCTGCCCCAACCCGTGGAGACCGCCGCGTACTTCGTCGTCTGCGAGGCCCTCGCCAACGTGGCCAGGCACAGCGGGGCGAGCCGGGCGGCCGTCAGCGGCGGACATGCGGACGGACGGCTCACGCTGGACATCCGCGACGACGGACGCGGCGGCGCCTCCAGCGCGAACGGCACCGGGCTCACCGGACTCGCCGACCGGGTGTCAGTGCTCGATGGCAGACTTTCCCTGTCCAGCCCGCCGGGTGGACCGACCCTGCTGCGAGTGGAGATCCCTTGCCGGCCGACGGAGCCCTGCGCATAGTCCTCGCCGAGGACAGCGTGCTGCTGCGCGACGGACTCGTCGGGCTGCTCACGCGGTTCGGGTACGAGGTGGTCGCGGCCGTCGGCGACGCGGACGCGCTCCTCGCGGCGGCCGCCGAGCACACGCCCGACGTCGTCGTGACCGACGTCCGGATGCCGCCCGGCTTCCAGGACGAGGGGCTGCACGCGGCCGTGAAACTGCGCGAGGAGCGGCCCGGACTGCCGGTCCTGGTGCTCAGCCAGTACGTGCAGCGGGCGTACGCCGCCGAACTCCTCGACTCCGGCGACGGGACCGGCGTCGGCTATCTGCTCAAGGACCGGGTGGGCCAGGTCGAGGAGTTCGTGGACGCGCTGCGGGAGGTCGCGGCGGGTGGCACGGTCGTGGACCCCGAAGTCGTACGCCAACTGCTGCGCCGCCGCCGGGATCCGCTCGCCCGGCTCAGCCCGCGCGAGCGGGAGGTGCTGGGGCTGATAGCCGAGGGGAAGTCGAACGGCGCGATCGCCAAGGCGCTGGTGGTGTCGGACGCGGCCGTGGGCAAACACATCGGCTCGATCCTCACCAAGCTGGACCTGCCGCCGGCGGACGACACCCACCGGCGGGTGTTGGCGGTGCTCGCGTACCTCAGAAGCTGACCCCCGCGGGACTTCTCAGAGGGCCTTCGCGAAGCAGCGGCTCGCCTCGTGGTGCCGGTAGTAGCCGAACTTCTCGCACGGCTCGTAGCCGCTGGAGGTGTACAGCGCGATGGCCTCCGGCTGCTTGTCGCCGGTCTCCAGGACCATGCGGACCCGGCCCGCCGCCCGGGCGTCCTCCTCCAGCGCCGCCAGTATGCGCCGGGCGAGCCCTCTGCCCCGCACCTGCTCTATGACGTACATCCGCTTGACCTCGGCGTCGCCGTCGCGGTTGCCCTCCTCGTTGGCGTCCTGGACACGCCAGCCACCCGTGGCGACGGGGGCGTCGCTCTCGTCGTACGCGATGAGGTACGCGCCGTTCGGTGGCTCGAAGTGGACCGGGTCCATGTGTGTGGCATCGCCGTCGTCGCCGTAGCGGACGGCGTACTCGGCCTGGACCTGGTCGTTGAGCTTCACGGCGTCGGGGTGGTCGAAGGAGACGCGACGGATATTCATGCTGCCTACCGTATGTCAATGCATTCCAGAACGGGATCCAGTCCAGTGTGCCGGTATCGTGCCGGAGTGCTCACTGTGACCTCTGTGAATGTGAACGGACTGCGCGCCGCCGCGAAGAAGGGCTTCGTGGAGTGGCTCGCGGACACCTCCGCCGATGTGCTGTGCCTCCAGGAGGTGCGCGCCGAGCCGCAGCAGCTGCCCGAGGAGGTCCGCACCCCCGACGGCTGGCACGTGGTGCACGCGCCCGCCGCCGCCAAGGGCCGCGCCGGCGTCTCCCTCTACACCCGCCGCGAGCCGGACCGCGTCCGGATCGGCTTCGGCTCGTCGGAGTTCGACACCAGCGGCCGCTACGTCGAGGCCGACCTCCCCGGCGTCACCGTCGCCTCCCTCTACCTCCCCTCCGGCGAGGTCGGCACCGAGCGCCAGGACGAGAAGATCCGCTTCATGGACGAGTTCCTGGCGTACCTCAAGGACCTGCGCGAGCGCGCCGCCGCCGACGGCCGCGAGGTCGTCATCTGCGGCGACTGGAACATCGCCCACCAGCCGGCCGACCTGAAGAACTGGCGCGCCAACCAGAAGAACTCCGGGTTCCTGCCGGAGGAGCGGGAGTGGCTGACACGGGTCTTCGACGCCGCCGATGGCGGATACGTCGATGTCGTGCGGGCGCTGCATCCCGATGTCGAGGGGCCGTACTCGTGGTGGTCGTATCGGGGGCGGGCGTTCGATAACGATTCAGGATGGCGCATCGACTACCACGTCTCCACGCCCGGACTGGCGGCCAAGGCCGTCAAGGGGTTCGTCGAGCGCGCCGCCACGCATGCGGAGCGCTGGTCGGATCACGCCCCCGTGACCGTGGTCTACGACCTCTAGTCAGTCCCGCTTCCGCAACCGCCGGTCCAGTGCCAGGGAGAGCTCTGCCTCCACCACGCTTCTCGCGAGGGGGCGCAGGCGTTGCATGTCGTTCTCGGTGGCGTGGCGGAGGACCAGTTCGGTGAACATCTCGGCGAGGTCGTCGACGTGTTCGCGGACGCGTTTGCCCGCTGCCAGGACCTCGGCGAGGGGGATGCCCTCGGCGACCAGGGCGGAGGAGACGTCGAGGAGGCGGCGGCTGATGTGGACGATCTCGTCGCCGTCGGTGCCGAGGTAGCCCAGCTCCAGTGCGGCGGCGAGGTTGTCCGTGGTGACCTGGCCCTCGAAGCGGGCGGCGAGTTCCTCGGGGGTGAGGCGGACCGGTTCCTCCTCCGTGGGGGTGGCCACGCCCAGGAGGTCGGCGACGTCGCGGCCGTGGTCGAGGGCTTCCGCCAGTTCCGCGATGCCGGTGAGGGTGTGGCCGCGTTCCAGGAGCGCGGCGATGGTGCGCAGCCGGGCCAGGTGGTGGTCGTCGTACCAGGCGATACGGCCCTCGCGGCGGGGTGGCGGGATCAGTTTGCGTTCACGGTAGAAGCGCAGGGTGCGCGGTGTGATGCCGGCCAGGCGGGCCAACTCCTCCATGCGGTACTCGCGCTTCTCGGTCACGCCCGCAGCCTATGTTGTACCTCCGGTAACTTTCCTGGCCCCGCCCCCTACCCATCGGTAAGGAGCTGCCCTACGCTCCCATTGCGCCAGTGTTCACTGGCAGAGTCCGAAAGAGCGATGCGTGGAGGCTTCGGGATGACCGAGCACGAGCATGTGCGGGTGGCGGTGATCGGGTCAGGGTTCGGGGGGCTCGGGGCCGCCGTGCGGCTGCGGCGCGAAGGCGTGACCGACTTCGTCGTCCTGGAACGGGCCGGCAGTGTCGGGGGCACCTGGCGGGACAACAGTTACCCGGGGTGCGCCTGTGACGTGCCGTCCCATCTCTACTCCTTCTCCTTCGCGCCCAATCCCGACTGGCCGCGCACCTTCTCCGGGCAGGAGCACATCCGGGCCTATCTGGAGCACGTCGCCGACGTCTTCCGGCTCCGGCCCCACCTCCGCTTCGACTCCGAGGTCAAGATGATGACCTGGGACGCGGACCGGCTGTGCTGGGACATCGAGACCAGCAGCGGGCGGCTCTCCGCCGACCTCGTCGTCTCCGCCACCGGGCCGCTGTCCGACCCGAAGACGCCCGACATCCCGGGCCTGGACTCCTTCCCCGGCAAGGTCTTCCACTCCGCCCGCTGGGACCACGACTACGACCTGCGCGGCAAGCGGGTCGCGATGGTCGGGACGGGGGCCTCCGCGATCCAGATCGTGCCCGCCATTCAGCCTGAGGTCGCCCAGCTGACCCTCTTCCAGCGCACCCCG
This sequence comes from Streptomyces sp. NPDC087859, assembly GCF_044742595.1. Taxonomy (NCBI): domain Bacteria; kingdom Bacillati; phylum Actinomycetota; class Actinomycetes; order Kitasatosporales; family Streptomycetaceae; genus Streptomyces; species Streptomyces sp. NPDC087859. The sequence continues at coordinate 383,196 of NZ_JBIUUU010000004.1, forward strand.
CCCTGGGTCATGCCGCGGGTCGACCGGCCCATCACCGGCTTCGAGCGCCGGCTGCACCAGCAGCTGCCCTTCACCACCTACGCCCGCCGCGGACTCCTGTGGGGCATCCGGGAGTTGCAGGTCCAGGCCTTCACCAAGCGGCCCAACGAGCTCGGGTTGGTCGAGAAGCTGGCCAAGAGCAACATGGCCCGCGCCATCAAGGACCCGGCGCTGCGGGCCAAGCTGACCCCCGACTACCGCATCGGGTGCAAGCGCATCCTGCTGAGCAGCACGTACTATCCGGCGCTGGCCCAGCCCAATGTGGACCTGGTCGCCAGTGGGCTGAGCGAGGTCCGCGGCTCCACCCTCGTCGCCGCCGACGGCAGCGAGGCCGAGGTCGACGCGATCATCTTCGGGACCGGCTTCCATGTCACCGACATGCCGATCGCCGACCGGGTCGTGGGGGCGGACGGGCGCACCCTCGCCGAGGCCTGGACGGGCGGGATGGAGGCCCTGCGCGGCGCCTCCGCCGCCGGGTTCCCCAACTGGATGACGATCATCGGGCCCAACACCGGGCTCGGGAACTCCTCGATGATCCTGATGATCGAGTCCCAGCTGAACTACCTGGCCGACTTCGTACGGCAGCTCGACGTCCTCGGCGGCCGCGCCGCCCTCGACGCCCGGCCGAGCGCCGTGCACGCCTGGAACCGGCGGGTGCAGGAGCGCATGAAGCGCACGGTGTGGAACACCGGCGGCTGCACCAGCTGGTACCTCGACGCGAGCGGCCGCAACACCACCATCTGGCCGGGGACCACGACCGAGTTCCGGCGTGCGACGCGGCGCGTGGACCTCGCCGAGTACGAGGTGCTCCGTGGCCAGGACACCAAGGCGATCAAGGAAGGCAAGCAAAGCGAGCAAGGCGAGCAGGGCAAGGGCGACAAGGAAGAGGTGAACGCGTGAGCCGGCTCCTGCACGTCTCCTCCGGGCCCTACGCCCCGCCCGTCCCCACCCGTGAGCTGACCGCGGTCTCCGCCGACGGCGCCCGTCTGCACGTCGAGGTGCACGGTCCCGAGACCGCGCCCCCCGTCGTCCTCGCGCACGGCTGGACCTGCTCGACCGCCTTCTGGGCGGCGCAGATACGCGACCTCGCCGTCGATCACCGGGTCATCGCCTACGACCAGCGCGGTCACGGACGCAGCCCGGCGAGCCCGGCATGCAGCACCGATGCCCTCGCCGACGACTTCGAGGCCGTACTGAAGGCGACTCTCGCACCCGGCGAGAAGGCCGTGATCGCCGGTCACTCCATGGGCGGGATGACGGTGATGGCGGCGGCCGACAGGGCGGGCTTCCGCGAGCACGCCGCCGCCGTCCTGCTGTGCAGCACCGGTTCCTCGCGACTGGTCGCCGAGTCGACCGTCGTACCGATGCGGCCCGGACGGCTGCGGACCTGGCTGACCAAGCACATCCTCGGCTCGCGGGCGCCGCTCGGGCCGGTCACTCCGCTCGCGCGGCGGATCCTCAAGTACGGGACGATGGGCCCCGGTTCGGCCCCGCACATGGTCGAGGCGTGCGCGCGGATCGTGCACGCGTGCCCGCGCAAGGTGCGGTACTCCTGGTCGCACGTCCTCGACCTGCTCGACCTCGACCACGGGGTGCGGTCCCTGGAGGTGCCCACGGTCGTCGTCGCCGGTACGGCCGACCGGTTGACGCCTCCCGTGCACGCGCGTTCGCTGGTGGCGGCGCTGCCCCGCTGTGTCGGGCTCACCGAGCTGCCCGGAGTCGGGCACATGACGCCCGTGGAGGCGCCCGAGCTGGTCACCGGGAAGATCAGGGACCTCGTGACGACGTACGCAACGATCAAGGAGGGCGCATGAGCAGGGTCAGCCTCGAAGGACAGGTCGCCGTCGTCACCGGAGCCGCACGCGGTGTCGGCGAGCTGCTCGCCCGCAAGCTGTCCGCGCGCGGCGCGAAGGTGGCGCTGGTCGGTCTGGAGCCGGACGCCCTCAAGCAGGTCTGCGAGCGGCTGCACACCGACAGCGGCCACTGGTACGCCGATGTCACCGACCACGAGGCGATGGCGCAGGTCGCGCGGGAGGTGAAGGAGCGGTTCGGGAAGGTCGACATCGTGGTGGCCAACGCCGGTGTGGCCAGCGGCGGTCCCTTCGTCGACTCCGATCCGGAGGCCTGGCGGCGGGTGATCGAGGTGAACCTGATCGGGTCCGCGGTGACCGCGCGCGCCTTCCTGCCCGTGCTGATGGAGAGCCGGGGGTATCTGCTGCAGATCGCCTCGCTGGCCGCCATCACTCCGGCGCCGATGATGACCGCGTACTGCGCGTCCAAGTCCGGCGTGGAGGCGTTCGCGCACAGTCTGCGGGCCGAGGTCGGGTACAAGGGCGTGCGGGTGGGCGTCGGGTATCTGTCGTGGACCGACACCGACATGGTGCGCGGGGCCGATCAGGACGACGTCATGCGGGAGTTGCGGCAGCGGCTGCCGTGGCCTGCCAACAAGACGTATCCGCTGGGCCCGGCGGTCGACCGGATCGTGGCCGGCATCGAGCGGCGGTCCAGCCATGTGTACGGGCAGGGGTGGCTGCGCGGGATGCAGGGGGTGCGCGGGTATCTGCCGGGGCTCATCGGGACGGTCGGACAGCGGGAGATGCGGCGGTTCGGGGACCGGTTGGCGGGGGTCCGCTCGGGGCTCGTCGGTGCAGGTGGGGCGGCTGATGAGGAGGCGCGCGCTACGCGCCGTAACTGATCGAAATGCGCACTGTGTCCTGTCGTGTGAATCTGGTCGAGGCCCCGGTACGGGGCTCATCCCCTCACCCACTTCGGGAGTGAACCCACATGGGTATGAAGGACCAGTTCCAGGACAAGTCGGAGCAGTGGCAGGAGCAGGCCAAGCAGAAGGCCCAGCAGGCCAAGGAGCAGGGCCCGCAGCGTGGTCAGGAGCGCGGCGAGCGTGGCAGGCCGCGGGACGAGGAGACGGAGCGACTCCAGCGCGAGGAGCAGGACCGTCTCGACCTGGACTACGACGCGTAGCGCTGCGCTCGGCTTGAGCCGTTGAACGTGGGGTGCCCTGTGTGTTGGGGTGCCCCACGTTCGCGTTGCCGTTATGGGGGTGCGTTGCCGGGTGCGGGCCGGTGGGGGCTGGTCGCGCAGTTCCCCGCGCCCCTGGGTGGGTTCATCCAGCGCTTCTCAAGATCTTGGCGGCAGTTTCGGCCTTGATCGGTTCGGTACGTTTGCGTAGTCCGGGGGGGTTGCCGGGGGTGTGGTCGTCAGCAGGTCCAGTGCCAGCTTCACCGCGTCGTCGAGCTGTGCGTGTCTGCCCTCCGCCCAGTCCAGCGGGGTTCGCAGGACCTCCAAGTCCGGGGTCACGCCCCGGTTTTCGACCGTCCAGCCGTACGCGTCGAACCAGGCCGCGTTCATCGGCACCGTGATCACCGTGCCGTCGCCGAGGCTGTGGCGGCCGGTCATGCCGACGACGCCGCCCCAGGTGCGTTGGCCCACCACGGGGCCGAGCTTCAGCAGTTTGAAGGCCGCCGTGATCATGTCGCCGTCGGAGGAGGTCGCCTCGTCGGCCAGGGCCACGACCGGGCCTCTCGGGGCGTTCGAGGCGTACGACACCGGCTGGGCGTTTCTCGTCAGGTCCCAGCCGAGGATCGTGCGGGTGAGTTTCTCCACGACCAGTTCGCTGATGTGGCCGCCCGCGTTGCCGCGCACGTCGACGATGAGGGCGGGGCGGGAGACCTCCAGGCGCAGGTCGCGGTTGAACTGGGCCCAGCCCGAACCGCCCATGTCGGGGATGTGGAGGTAGCCGCAGCGGCCGCCGCTCAACTCCCGGACCACTTCACGGCGTTTGGCCACCCAGTCCTGGTAGCGCAGCGGCCTCTCGTCGGTGAGGGGGACCAGCGCCACCCGCCTGGCCCGGCCCTCGCCCTCCGCCGGGGTGAACGTCAGCTCCACCGTCGTACCGCCCGCGCCCGCCAGCAGCGGATAGGGGCCCGTCACCTCGTCCACCGGGCGGCCGTCCACGTGGGTCAGGACCGCGCCCTCGCGGATGCCGGTGCCGGCCAGCGGGGAGCGGGCCTTGGAGTCGGAGGAGTCGCCGGGCAGGATGCGCTTCACCGTCCAGCCGGCTTCCCGGCGTACGAAGTTGGCGCCCAGGAGGCCTTGGCGGCGCTGGTAGTGGGGCGGGCCCTCGTTGCGGCGGGCCGCCGTCACGTAGGCGTGGGAGGTGCCCAGCTCGCCGAGGACCTCGCGGAGCAGATCCGCGAACTCGTCCGGGGTCGCGACCCGTTCGACCAGGGGGCGGTACTGCGCCAGTACCTCGTCCCAGTCGATGCCGCACATCTCCGGCTCCCAGAAGTACGCGCGGATCAGCCGGCCCGCCTCCTCGTACGACTGGCGCCATTCCGCCCCCGGGTCGACCTCGTGCAGGATGCGGCGGGCGTCGATCCAGACGGTGGAGTCGCTGTCGCCGGACTCGGTGGCGGGCACCGCGCGCAGCTCGCCCTCGTCGACGACGACCAGGCGGGAGCCGTCGCCGCTCACCGCGAACCAGTCGAGGTGCTCGATCAGTTCGGACTTCTTCGCCTTGGTGATGTTGAAGTACTCGAGGGTGGGGCGGCCGGTCGTGTCGTCGGGGTTCGCGAACGTCTCGCCGAGCGCCCCCGAGATCGGCCAGCGCAGCCAGACCAGTCCGCCGCCCGCCACCGGGTACAGCGCCGAGTACTTCGAGGCGGTGACCGGGAAGGGGGTGACGCGGCTCTCCAGGCCCTCCACCTCGACCGTGACCGTGCTGCCGTCGTCCGGTTCGTCCTCCGCCGGGTCCAGGCCGCCCGCCGCCGGGCGGCCCTCGGGGGTCAGGGCGAACGGGGAGGGGGTCGCCGAGGACAGGGGGACCAGGTACGGGCGGCAGCCGAGCGGGAAGGACAGGTCCCCGGTGTGGACGTCGTAGACCGGGTCGAAGCCTCGCCAGGAGAGGAAGGCCAGATAGCGGCCGTCCCTCGTGAACACCGGGTTCTCGTCCTCGAAGCGGCCGTTGGTGACGTCGACGATCAGGGGGGCCGCCCCCGCCTTCGGGGAGATACGGGCCATCTTGATCTGGCGCAGCGATCGGCCGATGCCCGGGTGCGACCACGTCAGCCATGCCCCGTCCGGGGAGAAGGCGAGGTCGCGGACCGGGCCGTTGACCGAGTGGATCAGTTCGGTGACCTCGCCGCCCGAGTCCTGCGTGTCCTCGGCGGCGGACGCGTCATCGGAGACGGTGATGAGGAGGAGGCGGCCGTCGTGGGAGGCGATGGCCAGGCGCTCGCCCTGGGGGTCGGCGACCATCTCCAGGACCCGGCCGAGTTCGCCCGAGGCCAGCCGTCGGGGGGCGCGGTCGCCGGTCGCCCGGGGGAGGTAGGCGATCTCCACCGCGTCCTCGCCCTCCGCGTCCGTCACATAGGCGACCTGGCCGCCCGAGCCGAGCATCTCCGGGAGCCGGACCCGTACGCCCGGAGTGTCGGTGATGGTGCGGGCGGGACCGTCGCGGTGGGTCAGCCAGTACAGGCTGCCGCGGACGACGACGGCGCTCGCGCGGCCGGTCTCGTCGACCGAGACGCCGTCCACGTGCTGGGCGGCCGGCACCTGGTACGTACGCCGTCCCGTGCGGGGCCCGCTCAGTCGTACGTCGAGTTTGCGCGGCTCGCCGGCGAGATCGTCGACGATCCACAGGTCGCCCGCGCACTGGTACACCACGCGGGTGCCGTCGCTCGCCGCGTGCCGGGCGTAGAAGGCGTCGTGGTCGGTGTGGCGGCGCAGGTCGGAGCCGTCGTGGGCGCAGGAGTAGAGGTTGCCGACGCCCTCGTGGTCGGAGAGGAAGGCGATGCGGTCGCCGACGAACATGGGGGAGTGGAGGTGGCCCTCCAGGCCTTCGAGGAGGCGGTGGCCGTGCAGCCAGAGCCGTCCGGTGGCCCCGCCCCGGTAGCGCTTCCAGGCGGCCGGTTCGTGGGGCGGGGTACCGGTGAGCAGGAGGGTTCTGCGCTCCCCTTCGAGGTCGGCGACCTGGAGGTCGGAGACCGGGCCCCAGGGGAGCTTGCGGCCGGGGTCGCCGTCGGTGGGGACCTTGTAGGCCCAGGTGAAGTAGGAGAAGGGCTCGCCGTGGGAGGCGACGGCCAGGATCTGGCCGTCCGGCGTCCACCCGCACACCTGGGTGTCCGCCGAGCCCCAGTACGTCAGCCGTCTGCCCGGGCCGCCCTCCACGTCCACCAGATGGATCTCCGGGACCAGGCTTCGCCAGCTCGTGTAGGCGAGGTGGCGGCCGTCGGGTGAGAAACGGGGGTGGCCCACCTTGGTGCGGTCGACGGTGAGACGCCAGGCGCGTCCCTTCCCGTCGAGGGGGGCCAGCCACAGGTCGTCCTCGGCCACGAAGCACAGGAGGTCGCCGCTCAGATGCGGCAGGCGCAGATAGCTCACCTCCCCATGCTTTTCCGGGGGATGGACCGGAGCAACTTATGAAAAATGGTCGAGACCCGGTCCAGCGTGAGCCAAGACACGTACGAAACGGTTTCGTTTCGAATGAGGATGCGCTACATTCGGCATGTACGAAACCGTGTCGTTCGGAGTGGAAGGTGGGAATCATGACTGAGATCGCGACGGCGCGTCGCAGTCGGATCACCCCGGAGCGTGAGGCCGAGCTGTACGCGGCCGTGCTCGACCTGCTCCGCGAAGTCGGCTACGACGCCCTCACCATGGACGCCGTGGCGGCCCGCACCAAGTCCAGCAAGGCGACGCTCTACCGGCAGTGGGGCGGCAAGCCCGAGCTGGTGGTGAAGGCCATGCGGAGCCAGAAGCCGGGCGGCATCGCCGACATCGACACCGGGAGCCTGCGGGGTGACCTCCTCGCGCTCGTCTCCCGCGAGGACGACTGCACCATGGAGCGGAACTCCGACCTGATGCGGGCCCTGGCCATGGCCGTGCACGGAAATCCGGACCTGATGCAGGCCTTCAGGGAACTGCTCGTCGAACCCGAGATGGGCGAGTTCAAGAAGGTCATGCAGCGCTCGGTCGACCGCGGCGAGGTCCGCGCCGACTGCCCGGCGCTGGACTACATCGTCCACATGCTGGTCGGAGCCTTCGCGACCCGCACGATGATCGACCAGTTGCCGCCCACCCAGGCCTTCCTCACCTCGTACATCGACGCCGTGGTCCTCCCTGCCCTCGGCGTATCGGCCCCCTGATCCCTCTCCCCGTAGTTAGCACCTGACGTCACCGCTCAAGTCGTCGGGACGATCACCCATGTCCCCATCGGGTCGATCACCCCTTCCCTGCACTGCCCCAACGACCTGACCGGGAGTACGCCCACGTGGCCACGTTCCTCTACAAACTCGGCCGGCTCGCCTTCCGGCGACGGCATTTCGTCGCCCTGATATGGGTCGCCCTGCTGACGCTCGCGGGCGTCGGCGCGGCCAGCGCCCCCAGCGCCGGATCCACCTCCTTCTCCATACCGGGGACCGAAGCCCAGAAGGCCTTCGACCTGCTGGAACAGCGCTTCCCCGGCAGCAGCGCCGACGGCGGGACCGGACGCATCGTCTTCAAGGCGCCCGAGGGCGAGAAGATGACGGACGCCGCCAACAAGGCGACCGTCGCCAAGACCGTCAAGGAACTGGGCGACGGCTCCCAGGTCGTCTCCGTCTCCGACCCGTTCACGACGAACGCCGTGAGCAAGGACGGCACGGTCGCCTACACGTCGGTCACGTACGACGCCCCCGGCATGGAGCTGGCGGAATCGACCAGGGAGGCCCTGGAGAAGGCCGGGGACGAGGCCCGCGCCACGGGACTGACCGTCGACATCGGCGGTGACGCGCTGCAGGCCGCGGCCGAGCCGGGAGCGGCCGGTGAGATCATCGGCATCGCCATCGCCGCGGTCGTCCTCGTCATCACGCTGGGCTCGCTGGTCGCGGCCGGACTGCCGCTCCTTACGGCGATCATCGGCGTCGGCATCGGTGTCTCCACCATCACCGCCCTCGCCAACGCGCTCGACCTCGGCGACACCACCTCCACGCTCGCGCTGATGATCGGCCTCGCGGTCGGCATCGACTACGCGCTGTTCATCGTCTCCCGCTACCGCGGCGAACTGGCCGAGGGCCGCGACCGCGAGGAAGCCGCCGGACGGGCCACCGGCACCGCCGGCTCGGCCGTGGTCTTCGCGGGACTCACCGTCGTGATCGCCCTGGCGGGCCTCGCGGTCGTCAACGTCCCGATGCTCACCAAGATGGGCCTCGCGGCCGCCGGCACGGTCGTGGTCGCCGTCCTCATCGCGCTCACCATGGTCCCGGCGCTGCTCGGATACGCGGGCCGGAAGGTCCGTCCGGCCGGCGAGAAGCGCAAGGCGAACAAGGCCAAGGCCGCTGAGGGACGGGCCAAGCCCGCACTCGGCGTCCGCTGGGCGAGCTTCGTCATCCGCCGCCCGGCCGCCGTACTGCTGCTCGGCGTGGTCGGCCTCGGCGCGATCGCCGTCCCGGCCACCCAGCTGGAACTGGGCCTGCCCGACGACGGCTCCCAGCCGACGTCCACGACCCAGCGCCGCGCCTACGACCTGCTGTCGGAGGGCTTCGGCCCCGGCTTCAACGGCCCCCTGATGATCGTGGTCGACGCCAAGGACAGCGCCGACCCGAAGGCCGCGGCCACCACCGTCGCCGACGGCATCAAGGACCTCAAGGACGTCGTGACGGTCACCCCGGCGACGTTCAACAAGGCCGGCGACACCGCGATGATCACCGTGATCCCGGACTCCAAGCCCTCCTCGACCCAGACCGAGGACCTGGTCCACGCCATCCGTGACCAGGGCGCCGAGATCAAGGCCGACACGGACGCGAGCGTCCTGGTCACCGGCACCACCGCGATGAACATCGACTTCTCGCAGAAGCTCAACGACGCCCTGATCCCGTATCTGGGCCTGGTGGTCGGCCTCGCCTTCCTCCTCCTGATCGTGGTCTTCCGCTCGATCCTGGTCCCGCTGAAGGCGGCCCTCGGCTTCCTGCTCAGCGTGCTCGCCGCGCTCGGCGCCGTCGTCGCGGTCTTCCAGTGGGGCTGGCTGAGCGGTCTGATCGGTGTCGAGGAGACCGGGCCGATCATGTCGATGATGCCGATCTTCATGGTCGGCGTGGTCTTCGGTCTCGCGATGGACTACGAGGTGTTCCTCGTGACCCGGATGCGGGAGGCCTACGTCCACGGCGAGAGCCCGAGCCAGGCCATCGTGACCGGCTTCCGGCACAGCTCCCGGGTCGTGGTCGCGGCCGCGATCATCATGATGGCCGTCTTCGGCGGCTTCATCAGCTCCAGCGAGTCGATGATCAAGATGATCGGCTTCGGCCTCGCGATCGCCGTCTTCTTCGACGCGTTCGTGGTCCGCATGGCGATCGTCCCGGCGGTGCTCGCGCTGCTCGGCAAGAAGGCCTGGTGGCTGCCGAAGTGGCTGGACCGCGCCCTGCCCAACGTCGACGTCGAGGGCGAGGGGCTGCGCGCCCTGGACGACGACAAGGACGACAAGAGGGACGAGGACCGGGAGCTCGTGCAGGTCTGACCTGAGCCCTGTCCCGAAGCCGTGGTGCGGTCCCCCGCACCACGGCTTCGGCGTTGTCAGTGCCCGCGGCTAGCCTGACGACCATGACCACACTGCCTGATCGCTCCCGTACGGCACTGCTCGTCATCGACGTCCAGAACGGCGTCGTGGCCGAGGCCCCCCGGCGTGACGAGGTCGTCGCCAACATCGCCGACCTGGTGGACCGGGCCCGCGCCGAGGGGGTACCGGTCGTCTGGGTCCAGCACTCCGACGAGGGCCTGCCCCGGGGCAGCGAGGACTGGAAGTACGTCGCGGAGCTGTCCCGCCGCGACTCCGAGCCGCTGGTCCACAAGAGCTACGGCGACTCCTTCGAGGGCACCGACCTGGAGGAGGTCCTCGCCGGCGCCGGCGTCGGACGCCTCGTCGTCAGCGGCGCGGAGAGCGACGCCTGCATCCGCTCCACGATCCACGGGGCGTTCGTCCGCGGCTACGACGTGACGCTGGTCGCCGACGCCCACACCGCCGGTGACAAGAGCGCGTGGGGCGCTCCGCCGCCGGAGCAGGTCATCGCCCACACGAACCTCTACTGGCGCTGGCAGGCGGCACCGGGACGCACGGCCGGGGTGGCGGAGACGAAGGCGGTGACGTTCGAGGGGCCCGCACCGGCGGACAAGGCCTGAGCCGTACCCGTGCCGGGAACTCGGTCGCATGCCCTCTACACCGACCGCTAGCGTGCCGTGCATGACGACGACCGACACCCCGGACTCCGGAGCCCACCCCCTGTTCGCCGCTGCCCTCGACACCCTCGGCCTCGGTGAGCTGCGCGCCGAGATCCGCCGCTTCCCGGACGCCACGCGTACCGCCGCCGAGGCGGCCGCGGCGATCGGCTGCGAGCTGAGCCAGATCTGCAAGTCGCTGATCTTCGCGGCGGACGGGGTACCGGTCCTGGTGCTCATGGACGGCGCGTCCCGGGTGGACGTGGAACGGGTGCGGCAGGAGCTCGGCGCCGGCAAGGTGACGCGGGCCAAGGCGGACGTCGTACGGGAGACGACCGGGTACGCCATCGGCGGGGTACCGCCCTTCGGGCACCGGACCAGGACCCGGGTCCTCGCGGACCGTTCGCTGCTCGACCACGCCGTCGTGTGGGCGGCGGCCGGCACGCCGTACACCGTCTTTCCCATGGAGCCCAAGACACTGATCGCCCACGCGGGCGCCACACTGGTGGACGTCCGCGAGCAGACCGCGTGACCCCCCTGGTCACCACGGCCGTCCTGCTCGCCGCGGTCACCCACGCCAGCTGGAACGCCATCGCGCACAAGATCACCGACAAGCTCGTCGGGTTCACGCTCATCGCGGGCGGCGGGATGCTGATCGGGCTGGCGATGGCGCCGTTCGCGGCGTTCCCGGCGGCCGGGGCGTGGCCGTATCTGCTCTCCTCGGCGTGCATCCACATCGCGTACTACGCGCTGCTGATGAAGTCCTTCCGGCTGGGCGACTTCGGCCAGGCGTACCCGATCGCGCGCGGCACCGCGCCGCTCGTGGTCACCGTGCTCGCCGCGGTGTTCGCGCACGAGGTGCCGGACGGCTGGGCGGCCGCCGGTATCGCGGTGTCCTGCGCCGGACTGACGGGCGTGGCCCTGTGGGGACTTCGCGGGAACCGGCCGAACTGGGCCGCGATCGGGGCGGCGCTGGCGACCGGGCTGACCATCGCGGCGTACACCGTCGTCGACGGGCTCGGCGTACGCGCCTCCGGGTCCTCGCTCGGGTACATCGCCTGGCTGATGGCGGTGCAGGGCGTGGTGCTCCCGGCGTACGCGGCCCACCGCTGGCGGGGACAACTGGTGCCCACGCTCCGGCCGTTCGCGGTGCTGGGGCTCGTGGGCGCCGCCCTCTCCGTCGCCGCGTACGGGCTGGTCCTGTGGGCCCAGACCAAGGCGGAACTGGCACCCATCGCGGCCCTGCGCGAGTCGTCCATCATCGTGGGCGCGGCGATCGGGGCGGTGTTCTTCAAGGAGCGGTTCGGGATGCCGCGGATCGCCGCGGCGGGGCTGCTGGTGGTGGGGATCGGGCTGATGCTGCACTCCGGCTAGGGCCCGTACGGGTGAACCGGGCACGTACGCGGCGGTTTCTCTGGTAGCAACGGCCCCATGGGCGGCGTATTCATCAACTACCGCAGAGGCGACCACTCGCAGACGGTGGAACACCTCTACGCGGAACTCGACCGGCACTTCGGCAGGGGCCAGGTCTTCCTGGACCGGCCGTCCATCGTGCCGGGGCAGCGCTTCTCGGACACGCTGCGGGCCCGGGTCGACGACTGCGAGGTGCTGCTCGCCGTGATCCACCCGGGGTGGGCCGACGTCCGGGACGTGTCCGGGGCGCGGCGGCTGGACGACGAGGAGGACTGGGTCCGCCGGGAGATCGAGCAGGCCCTGGCGAGCGGCAAGGTGCTGATCCCGGTGTTCCTGGACGGGGTCACCGCGCCGCGGCCCCCGGAGCTGCCGCCCTCGGTCCGTGACCTCGTCGGCCGCAACGGCCAGCCGCTGCGCCGCACGCACTGGGCCTCGGATCTCGCGGAACTGATCGCCGTGCTGGAAGGGCTGGTGCGCCCGGACTGGCGGCCCGTCCCGGCGCCCGAGGAGCACGGGAGGCGCCCCGGGCGGTGGCTCGGCGTTCTCACCGCCGTGCTCGCCTGCGCGGTGCTGGCGGGGGTGCCCGCCCTGCCGCAGGACGACAGCTGGGCCGGCACGGACATCCTGCCGTACACCCTGAGCGCCGCCCTGATGTCCACGGTGCTGCTGTGCGCGCCGTTCGTCGCGGTCGCCGCCGTCCGGCTCGTCCGGCGCTCCGTCGACGACCTGGAGCGCGAACTGCACGCGGTACGGCACCGGACGTACATCCGGCACACCTGGCCGATCGGCCTGGGGATCGTCCTGCTCGGCGGGTTAGGGGCGCTGCGCGGCGACCAGGGCATGGCGGTGGCCCTTCCGCTGCTGCTGGTCCTCGGGGTCGCCGTCGCCCGCGCGGCCGTCACCCACCTGCGCCTCAAGAAGCGGGACGACGACCTGTGGGCGCGCTGGCCGCACCGGCTGCCCGACCGTGTGCACCGGGCCGGACTGCGCCGGGCGGTGGCCCGGCTCCACGTCCGCCTGGACCGGATGGCGGCCCCGCTCTCGCGCGAGCAGCGGGAGAAGGCGGCCTGGGAGCTCGACGACATCGCCGACGCGGTGCGGCGTACGGAGCGTGAGGCGGGGCGGACGCGGCGCGCGTGGCTGGGCCAGGACCATCCCTGGTTGTTCGCCGGCTACGTCCTCTGGCTGGCGCTGACGGCCGCGCTGTTCGTGGCGTCGGGGCTCGCCTACGCCGCCGCGGGCGAGGGAACGGTCCGCCGGTACGTGGTGATGGGCGTCGCCGTCCTGACCGGCACCGCTCTGGCGCTGGGCACGCTGGAGACCTCGCACCGCCACCAGCGGCGCCAACGCCGTGAACTGGCCCGACAGGTCACCGGCTTCCGGGAGGGGCTGCTGCGACGGGTCGCGGAGCTGAGCCTGCCCCCGCGCACCAAGCCGACCGCCCCCGCCCCGCGGCCCGAGGAGTACGCCGAACCCGACTAGGCGCGGCCGCCCCCTAAGGAGCACTCTGGAAGGAGTTCTTCCGGAGGTGATCGTCATGATGCACACCACTGTGGGTTGGCACGTCGAGATGGAGTTCCAGGAGGACGACGACCACACGAGGGCGGTCGCGATGGTGCGCCTGCCCGACGGCTCCGAGGTACGGGCCCACGGACAGGCCAGCCGCCACCGCACCGACTCCAACCAGCCGAGGGTGGGGGAGGAGATCGCGGGCGCCCGCGCGCTCAACGACCTCGCGATGCAGATGCTGGCCAAGGCGCACGGGGAGATCGACTCGGCGTCCGGGCGGACGTCGCATCCGATCCACGTGTAGCGGACGGCTCGGGGCGGCGGGGTCTCACGTCGCCCCCGGTCCGAGAGCTGCTCGCTCCTGCAGAGCGGCACGCACCGCACGCACCAGCGCCTGCGCCCGCGGGTCCGCCGTCACCGTCTTGCGCAGGCCGTTGGTCACATAGCCGAACGCGATGCCCGTCTCCGGGTCGGCGAAGCCGAGGGCGCCGCCGCGGCCCGGGTGCCCGAAGGAGCCGGGGCCGAGCAACGGCGAGGCGCTGCCGTGCAGCATGTAGCCGAGGCCGAAGCGGGTGCTGATCACCAGCACCCGGTCGGGTCCGGCGGATTCCTCCGCGCGGGCCAGTTCGACGGTCTCCGGCGTGAACAGCCGTACGCCGTCGACCTCGCCGATCAGCGCGGCGTAGAAACGGGCCAGCCCGTCCGCCGTCGCGATGCCGTTCGTCGCGGGCAGGGCGCTCGCGCGGTACGCCGGGTCGTTCTGGTCCGGGAAGGGGGTGATCGCGCCGAACGCGCGGTTGGTGAGGGAGTCCGGGTCGGCGTAGGCCTCGGTGACCGAACGCTTGGGGCGGGCACGCAGGGCATGGGTGGGCTCGGGTGTCTCGACGCGGTCGACCCGGCCCGTCCGGTACGCCTCCGCCTCGGGCAGCCCCAGCCACAGCTCAGCCCCCAACGGCCCGGCGATCTCCGCGGCGATCCACTCACCGGTGCCGCGCCCCGTCACGCGCCGCACGAGCTCGTCCAGCAGCCAGCCGTACGTCAGCGCGTGATACCCGTGGTCCGTGCCGGGCTCCCAGACGGGCGCCTGGGCCGCGACCGCCTCCGGCCCCCTGCGCGGGTCCAGGGCCTCCTGCGGGGTGAGCGGACGGTCCAGCACCGGCAGCCCGGCCCGATGGTTCAGCACATGCCGGACCAGCACCCGCTCCTTGCCGTACGCCTTGAACTCCGGCCAGTACGCGGCCACCGGCGCGTCCAGGTCCAGCTGCCCGCGCTGGGCGAGCAGCAGGGGTACGGCGGCGGCGACGCCCTTGGTCGCCGAGCGCACGATCTGCGCGGTGCCGCGCCGCCAGGGCTCGCTGTCGGCGGCGCCGTCGACGTTCTTGGTACCGGCCCACAGGTCGACGACCTTGCGCCCTTCCCGGTACACGGCGATGGCCGCGCCCCGGTCGCCGAGCGCCTCGAAGTTCCTGACGAACGCGTCCCTGACCGGCTCGAACCCCTCGGCGACCGTGCCGTTCACATCCACGTCCGTGCGCCCCGCTCTCGCTGTTCCCGCTGCTCCGTGCTCTCCTCTACCCAAGCAGGACGGTCACGTCGATGTTCCCGCGGGTCGCGTTGGAGTACGGGCAGACCTCGTGGGCGGCGTCCACCAGCTTGGTGGCGACGTCCTGGTCGAGGACGGGGAGCGAGACGCTGAGGGCGACCGCCAGGCCGTAGCCGCGCTGTGCGTTGGGGCCGATGCCGACCTTCGCGGCGACCGTGGAGCCGGTCAGGTCGAAGCCGGAACGGCGGCCCACCAGCACCAGCGCGTTGTGGAAGCAGGAGCTGTACCCCGCCGCGAACAGCTGCTCCGGATTGGTGCCGTTGCCGTCGCCGCCCATCTGCGGCGGCATCGCGACCTTCAGCTCGATCTGGCCGTCCTGGCTGGTGACATAGCCGTCCCGGCCGCCGTGTGCGGTGGCCTCGGCGACGTACATGATCTTCGTCGGACGGGTGTCGACGGAGGTGTCGACGGCGGTGTCCTCACTCATGACTGGCTCCCCCCAGAACAGGTGCGCACAAATACATCGTGCACAAGGTACCGACCAGTAGGCGGGGGTGGGTTTACCAGGGGGTGGCAACCGTGGGTAACAGGAGTTCAGAGGGGGCGCTCGGCCGCGGCCCGCGCCCGGCGCGTGAGCTCCCACAGCTCCTCGCGCAACCGCACGACCTCCGCACCGCCCAGCCCGGTCGCCGATTGCAGCGCGCCCGGCACGCGCGCCGCGCGCTCGCGCAGTTCCTCTCCGCGCCCCGTGCACGCGACGAGCACCGAGCGCTCGTCGTGGGCGGCGCGCTCCCGGCGCACCACCCCCGCGCTCTCCAGCCGCTTGAGCAGCGGCGACACCGTGCCGTAGTCGAGCCGCAGCGCCTCCGCGAGATCCTTCACCGTCGTCTCGCCGCGCTCCCAGAGCACCAGCAGGACGAGGTACTGCGGATAGGTGAGACCGAGCTCCTCCAGCAGCGGACGGTACGCGGCCGTCACCGCGCGCTGAGCGGCGTACAGCGCGAAGCACAGCTGCTCGTCCAGGAGCAGCGAGCCCTCGGCGGCGTGGTCCTCGTTCGTCACGCGCCCATTGTCACGGACGCCCGGCCGCACCGGAGACCGAACGCGGATCGAAGCCGTAGGGCAGCTCCAGGCGGTGGGCGCGCATCAGGTCGTCGTCGCAGAGCAGATCGGCCGTTCTGCCGTCGGCGGCGATGACGCCCTCGGTGAGGACGAGGGAGCGCGGGCAGAGCTCCAGGGCGTACGGCAGGTCGTGCGTCACCATCAGGACCGTGACGTCCAGGGAGCGCAGGATGTCGGCGAGTTCGCGGCGCGAGGCGGGGTCGAGGTTGGAGGACGGCTCGTCGAGGACGAGGATCTCCGGCTCCATGGCGAGCACGGTCGCGACCGCCACCCGGCGCCGCTGCCCGAAGGAGAGGTGGTGCGGCGGCCGGTCCTTGAACTCGGCCATGCCGACCTGCGCCAGCGCACGGTCGACCCGCGCCTGGAGTTCCGCGCCCCGCATGCCCGCCGCGGCCGGACCGAACGCCACGTCCTCCCGGACCGTCGGCATGAACAACTGGTCGTCCGGGTCCTGGAAGACGATGCCGACCTTGCGCCGGATCTGAGCCATGTGCTGCTTGCCGACGGGCAGCCCGGCGACCTGCACCGTGCCCGTGCCGCCGGACAGGATGCCGTTGAGGTGCAGCACGAGGGTCGTCTTGCCGGCGCCGTTCGGGCCGAGCAGCGCGACGCGTTCGCCGCGCGCGACGGAGAAGTCCACGCCGAACAGGGCCTGGTGGCCGTCGGGGTAGGCGTAGGCGAGGCCGGAGACCTCGAGGGAAGCGGTCACAGCGTCCATCCCAGCAGACATACGACAAGGGCGGCGAAGGGGAGCGCGAACGCGTACGTCCACTGCGCCCGGGAGGCGGTCACCTCGTCGATGACCGGCATGGAACCGGCGTACCCACGGCTGACCATGGCGAGGTGGACGCGCTCGCCGCGTTCGTAGGAGCGGATGAAGAGGGCGCCCGCCGACTTCGCGAGGACGCCCCAGTGGCGCACTCCGGACGCCTCGAACCCCCGTGACTCCCGCGCGATCCGCATCCGCCGCATCTCGTCCGTGATGACATCGCCGTAGCGGATCATGAAGGACGCGATCTGCACGAGCAGCGGCGGCAGCTTCAACCGCTGCAGGCCCAGCAGGAGTTCACGCAGCTCGGTGGTGGAGGCGAGCAGCACGGAGGCGGCGACGCCCAGGGTGCCCTTGGCGAGCACGTTCCAGGCGCCCCACAGTCCGCTCACGCTGAGGGACATCCCGAGCACCTCGACCCGCTCGCCCTCCGCCACGAACGGCAGCAGCACCGCGAACGCGACGAACGGCACCTCGATCAGCAGCCGCTTGAGGATGAACCCGGCCGGCACGCGCGCGACGTACGCGACGACGCCCAGCAGCACGGCGTACAGACCGAAGGCCCACATCGCCTCCCGCGGTGTCGAGACGACGACCACCACGAAGGCGAACACCGCGGCGAGCTTGGTGTGCGGCGGCAGACCGTGCACGGGCGAGTGCCCGTGCCGGTACAGCTTGTGCGCGTGCCCGGCCCCCATGTCAGGCGACCGTCGTGCTCACCGGGGAGACGTCCTGCGTACGGCGCCTGCGCACCGCCCAGAAGATCCCGCTGCCCGCGACGACCGTGACACCCACGCCGATCACGCCCGCGAGACCGCCGGAGAGCCGGGCGTTGTCGACGTCCTTGACGCCGTAGTCGGCGAGCGGGGAGTCGGCGGCGGCGTGGTCCTCGACCTTCGCGTCGATGCCCTTGTCGGCGGCGACCTTCTCCAGCCCGTCGGGGTCGGCGGAGGCGTAGAAGCTGACCACGCCGGCGAGGGCGAGGGAGGTGGCGAGGCCGGCGAGCCACACCTTGCGGTGCGAGGAGCGGGCGGCGACCGGGGCCGGCCCGGCGGCCGGCACGGCTGGTACATCGACGAGCTCGCCGTTGACCCGCAGCTTGAGCTTCTGCTGGAGCCCGCGCGCCCCGTACACGAGGTCGGGGCGTACGGCGATGACGGCGCCGACGGTCAGCGCGGTGATCGCGGCCTCGCCGATGCCGATCAGCACATGCACGCCGACCATGGCGGTGGCGACCTTGCCGATGGCGACGTCGGTGGTGCCGCCGATCCAGTAGATGAGGGTGAAGGCGAGGGCCGCGGCCGGCACGGACAGCACGGCGGCCACGAAGGAGGCGGCGGTGACGGACCGGCGGGTGCGCGGCAGCACCTTCACCAGGCCGCGGAAGACGGCGTACGCCACGACCGTCGTCACACAGCCCATGACGGTGATGTTCACGCCGAGCGCGGTCAGACCGCCGTCCGCGAAGAGGATGCCCTGCATGAGCAGGACGACGGAGACACAGAGGACCCCGGTGTAGGGGCCGACGAGTATCGCCGCCAGCGCGCCGCCCAGGAGGTGGCCGCTCGTCCCCGCGGCGACGGGGAAGTTCAGCATCTGTACGGCGAAGATGAACGCCGCCACCAGGCCGGCCAGCGGCGCGGTGCGCTCGTCGAGCTCGCGGCGGGCACCGCGCAGGGACACCGCGACAGCCGCGGCGGCGACCGCTCCGGCGGCGGCGGACGTGGGGGCGTCGATAAATCCGTCAGGCACATGCACGCATCGATGATGTGGCTTAATGCGAACGTTTTGCAAGAGCGAGCCCCTCGTGCATCGTGCATGTGAGATGTCCTACGCCCGGGGGCACGATCGGAAAAATATGCGACATTGGAGAGGAAGCGGTCGCACAGCTTCCGCACAGGTCACTCAGCGTAAGGGGCCGATCCGATGTCCGTAGTCGAGCAGTACGCGCGAGCCCACATCGTCACGGACGCCGACCTCACGATGGCGGAACCCGAGGCCGTCCCGGTCGTGCTGCGCTACGACCCCGACGCCGACCCGCGCGCGGTACGGGTCGGCCTTCCCGGCCCGCACGAGTGGACCTTCCAGCGCGAGCTGCTGGAACGGGGCCTGCGGGCGCCGGTCGAGGCCGGGGACGTCCGGGTGTGGCCGTGCGGCCGGGTGCAGGCCGTGGTGGAGTTCCACTCCGCCAAGGGTGTCTCCGTGGTGCAGTTCGAGTCGAAGGCCCTGCTCAGGTTCCTGCGCCGGACCTACACGGCCACTCCCGTACGGAGTTAGCCGCCCCGCTTCAGCAGTGCCGCCACGATCGGGCCCGCCGTGTCACCGCCGTGCCCGCCCGCCTGGACCACACCGGCCGCCGCCAGGTCGCCGCGGTACGCCGTGAACCAGCCGTTGGGCTTCTTCTGACCGTCGACCTCCGCCGAGCCGGTCTTCGCGCCCACGGTGCCGTAGACACCCTGCATCGCCTCGGCCGCCGTGCCGTAGGCCGCCGTGTACGACATGAGCTCGCGCAGCTGCGAGAGCGTGCCCGGCGACATCGTGCGCGAGGCCTTCGCCAGCGTCCGCCCGTCCACGTCCGGTGAGACCAGGTAGGGCTGCTTGAAGACGCCCGACTCGACGGTCGCCGACACCGACGCCATGTTCAGCGGGTTCATCCGCACCCCGCCCTGGCCGATCAGCGAGGCCGCCATCTGCGCCTGCGACTGCACCGGCACCGAGCCGTCGAAGGTGGGCACGCCGACCGCCCAGTTGTTCATGGACAGACCGAAGACCTGCTGGGCCTGCTTGGTCAGCGAGTCGTTGTCCAGCTCGGGCGCCTGGCTGATGAAGGCGGTGTTGCAGGAGCGGGCGAAGCTCGCCTTGAAGGTGCCGCCCTTGATCTGGAACTTGTCGTCGTTCTGGAACTTCCAGCCGCCGTACGTGAAGTACTTCGGGCACGGGTGCTTCTCGTCCGCCGACGCGAGGTCCTTCTCGATCAGCAGCGACGAGGTGACGACCTTCATCGTCGAACCCGGGGCGAGCGAGCCCTGGAACGCGACGTTGAAGCCGTGGGAGGCGTTCGCGGCGGCCAGGATCTCCCCGGTCGACGGACGCAGCACCACCACGGACGACTTCGCCTTCTTCGCGACCTGTGCCTCGGCGGCCGCCTGCATGCCCGGGCTGAGCGTGGTCTTCACCGTGCCCGGCGTGCCCTTGCTCAGCGTCAGCAGCGTCTTGTCGGACAGCTCGTCCGCCTTGGACTCCTTGCCGCGCACCACCTGGAGCTCGACGCCCGCCTTGCCGCCGGCCTTCTTGCCGTACTTCTCCCGCAGCCCGTCCAGGACCGAGCCCAGCGACGGGTACTTCTTCTCGGTGATCTCCCCGCCGTCCCGGTCGAGCGCCTTGATCGGCGGGGTCCCGGACTCGCCGGTGACCAGGGTGTCGCCGTCCTCCAGGTCGGGGTGGACGACCGAGGAGTGCCAGTCGACCTGCGGCTTGCCGGTGGCGGTGTCGCGCACGACGGTCAGCGAACTGTCGTACGTCAGCGGCTTGCTGGTGTCCTTGTACGACACCGTCGCCTTCACGGAGAAGGGGACCTTGTCGCCGGTGCGGGTGCCGGGGGTGAGGGTGACGTCCTTGAGGTGGGCGTCCTTGGGGTAGGCGGTGAGCAGCTTCGTGGCCGCCGCGGTGTCGTCCGTGACGGCCGCGGCCCGGGTGACCTGGCCCGACTGCCAGGACGTGAGGAAGGTCCGCGCCGCGGTGTCGACCTCTTTAGCGGACAGCGGGCCGGTCTTGACCTTCGGCTTCTGGTCGGCGACGGCGGACGTCCGGTCCTCGGCCGCCGCCCCGCCGCCGTACAGCGCGTACACGGCGAAGCCGGCGCCGCCGACGACCACGGCGATCATCCCGCCGATCACGGCGGGGCGATGCGTCTTCCGTCGCTCGGCGACGCGCCTTCTCTTGCCCACAGCTCTCTGTCCTCCGCGTTTCCCCAGGGTCCCCGTCGCCCTCGTCCCTCACTCAACGACGGCGACCACCCTAGAGTCCCGTCCTGCGCGGGTGAGTTCAGCCACCCGCCGCCAGTACGGCCTTCACGATCGGGCCGGCCGCGTCGACGCCGTGGCCGCCCTGTTCGGTCATGGCCGCCGCGGCGACATCATCGCGGAACCCGGTGAACCAGCTGTTCGAGGTGGCCACATTGTCCACCTCGGCCGAACCGGTCTTCGCCCCGACGTCCCCGCCGAGCCCCCGCATGACCGGTGCTGCGGTGCCCTGGGTGGCCGTCAGCCGCATCATCTGCCTCAGCTGGTCGGCCGTGCCCGCCCGCAGTCCCTCGGCGGTGGCCAGCTTGCGGTCGTCCAGCTTCGGCGAGACCAGGTAGGGCTGGCGGAAGGTGCCGGTGATCGCGGTGGCCGTCACGGACGCCATGTTCAGCGGGTTCATGGTGACCTTGCCCTGGCCGATCGCGTTGGCGGCCCGGTCCGGGCCGCTCTCGGCGGGGACGCTGCCGTCGACCGAGGTGATGCCGGTCTTCCAGTTGTCCCGGCCGAGTCCGAACTTGGTCTGCGCCTCCGCGGTCAGCGACTCGTCGGTGAGCGGGTCCTCGTCGATCAGCTTGATGAAGGCCGTGTTGCAGGACCGCATGAAGCTGTCGGCGAGGGTGGCGTTCGGATCGGGCTTCATGTCCTTCAGGTTCTTGAAGGTCTGCCCCTGCCACATCGCGTCGTCAGGGCAGGGCGCCGGGCCGTTCATCGAGGTCACGCCGTTGTCGATGAGCATCGCCGAGGTGAGGATCTTCATCGTGGAGCCGGGGGGCTGCGCCCCCTCGAAGGCCGCGTTGAAGCCGTCCTCGCGGTGGTTGGCGACCGCCAGCACCTCGCCCGTGGTCGGCTTGACGGCCACCACCGAGGAGTTGGCGTACTTCGTCACCGCGGTCTCGGCCGCCGCCTGCGCGCTCGCGCTGATCGTCGTCTGAAGCCTGCCCGCCTTGCCCTTGGAGAGCGTCAGCAGCGGGGTGTCGGGGGCGCCGTCGCCGTCGTGCCGGACGAACAGCTCGACGCCCGGGGTGCCGCCCGCCTTCGCGCCGTACTTGGCGCGCAGCGCGTCCAGGATCGGGCCCAGCGAGGGGTACTTGTCCTTCGTCAGCACCTTGCCGCCCCGGTCCACCGCCTCGATGGGCGGGGTCGCCGACGGGCCGGTGACGAGTGCGTCCTGGGCCGACCGCAGCTCCGGGTGGATCACGGACGGCTTCCAGTCCACGAGCGCCTTGCCGGTGGTGCGGCCACGTACGACGGTCAGACTGCTCTTGTACGACAGGGGTTCGGACGTCCCCCGGTAGGTCACCTTCGCCTTCACGGTGAAGGGAACGGTGGCTCCCTGAGCGGTACCGGGCGTGATCCTCACGCCGGTGATGTGCGCGTTCTCGCGGTACTCCGTCAGCAGTGCCCGGGCGGCGGCGTTGTTGTTCGTGTACTGCGACGCCGACGCCGCGGAGCCCTTCTCCCAGGCCGCGAAGAACGTCCCCGACGTCTCCTCGACCTCGTCCCCGCTCGGCGGCCCCGACTTCACCTCGGACCCGCCGGATCCCCCGTCGTCGTTCAGCGCGGACACGATGTTGAACGCGCCGTACCCGGCCCCACCCACCATCACGGCGAACACGCTGCCGATGACGGCGGCCTTGACCCCCTTGCCCATGGAACTGAACCCCTCCCCGTTATCAGTCCTCGCACTGTAAGTGGCGTGAGTGACAACTGTGAGAAGTGTTTCCTTTTGTTGGCCGAAGAGAGACCGGGGTCCGACCGCTAGACCCAGGTGTCCAGCCACATCCGTGAACGCCAGTCGTCGATCGGGATGGCGGTTCCGGTGTACAGGGGCCAGAAGTAGATGAAGTTCCAGGCGATCAGCAGCACCAGCACGCCCGCCCCCGTGGCCCCCGCCACGCGCCGGGTGTCGCTGGAGCCGGGCCGGCCGATGATCGCGCCGAGCATCATCGCGACGGCCAGGCACAGGAAGGGCAGGAAGACGACGGCGTAGAAGAAGAAGATCGTGCGTTCCTGGTACATGAACCAGGGGAGGTAGCCGGCGGCGATGCCGCAGGCGATCGCGCCCGCGCGCCAGTCGCGGCGGAAGAGCCAGCGCCACAGGACGTAGGCGATCGCGAAGGCGGCCACCCACCACAGCAGCGGGGTGCCGATGGCGAGGACCTCGCGGGCGCACTTCTCGCCGGCGTCGGCGGGGCAGCCGTCGTTGCCGGGCGCGGGGGACTCGTAGAAGAACGAGACCGGGCGGCCGTCGACGATCCAGCTCCACGGGTTGGACTGGTACGTGTGCGGGGAGTGCAGGCCGACGTGGAAGTCGTAGACCTGGTGCTCGTAGTGCCACAGGCTGCGCCACCAGTCCGGGAACAGCCAGGACCAGTCGCTGTTCCTGCCGTCCGTCGCGGCCCAGTTGCGGTAGTAGCCGCCGGTGCCGTCCGTGGGGGAGAGGATCCAGCCGAGCCAGGAGAGCAGGTACGTGGCGATCGCCACCGGCACCGTCGCCAGGAAGGTCAGGCCCAGGTCGCGCCTGAGGACCGCCCCGTACGGGTGGCGGGCGCCCGCGACCTTGCGGGAGCCGACGTCCCACAGGACCGCCATGACGCAGAACGCGGCCAGGATGTACAGGCCGTTCCACTTGGTGCCGATGGCCAGGCCCAGCATCAGACCGGCCAGCCAGCGCCAGGGGCGCCATCCGAAGCGGGTCGTCTCGGCGGTGTGCGCGTCGGGACGGGTCCGGCCGTCCGCGTCGAGCGGGAGCGCGGCCGCGAGTTTCTCCCGGACCCGGTCGCGGTCGACGACCAGACAGCCGAACGCGGCCAGCACGAAGAACATCAGCACGCCGTCGAGCAGCGAGGTGCGGGCCATCACGAAGGCCAGCCCGTCCACCGCCATCAGCGCGCCGGCCAGACAGCCCAGGAACGTCGAGCGGAAGATGCTGCGGCCGATGCGGCACAGCATCAGCACCGAGAGGGTGCCGAGGAGGGCCGTCATGAACCGCCAGCCGAACGGGTCGAACCCGAACATCAGCTCGCCGAGTCCGATGACGTACTTGCCGACCGGCGGATGCACGACGTACGACGGGTCCGTCGGGACCGGCACCTTGCTGCCGACGTCCAGGATCAGGTCGTTGGCGTTCTTGTCCCAGTTGACCTCGAAGCCGCGGTGGACGAGCGCCCAGGCGTCCTTGGCGTAGTACGTCTCATCGAATATCACCGCCTTCGGGCCGCCCAGGTTCCAGAACCGGATGACGCCCGCGAACAGGGTGACGAGCAGCGGACCGCCCCAGCCGGACCAGCGCACGATCCGGTCGACCAGCGCCTTCGGCAGCCCGAGCGCCGCCCACATCCGGGGGTTGGGCTGCGTGTACGGCGGCACGAGCCGGTCGCGCACGTCGCTTCTGGGCCCGGCCGTGTAGCCGAAACGGCGCAGCCGCTGCTGCCACGACGGCCGCTGGTCTTGCGGTGCCTGGGCCTGTCGGGTGTCCGTGGAGTCCATGGACGACGCTGTACTGGTCACCGCGCCATCGTAGGGAACACGGCTGTGGGAGTCCCGTGGATGGGTGCTGCGAGGATGGAAACGTGACAGGAACCCTTGTTTTGGCAGGCACCCCCATCGGCGACACCGCGGACGCCCCGCCCCGGCTCGCCGCGGAACTGGCCGGTGCGGACGTGGTCGCCGCCGAGGACACCCGGCGGCTGCGGCGCCTGACCCAGGCGCTCGGGGTGACGCCCAAGGGGCGCGTCGTGTCGTACTTCGAGGGCAACGAGGCCGCCCGTACGCCGGAGCTGGTCGAGGAGCTCGTCGGCGGCGCCCGCGTGCTGCTCGTGACCGACGCCGGGATGCCGTCGGTCTCCGACCCCGGCTACCGGCTCGTGGCGGCCGCCGTCGAGAAGGACATCCGGGTCACCGCCGTGCCCGGACCCTCCGCCGTCCTCACCGCGCTCGCGCTGTCGGGGCTGCCCGTCGACCGGTTCTGCTTCGAGGGGTTCCTGCCGCGCAAGGCCGGCGAACGGCTGACCCGGCTGCGGGAGGTCGCCGGGGAGCGGCGCACCCTCGTGTACTTCGAGGCCCCGCACCGGCTCGACGACACCCTCGCCGCGATGGCCGAGGTGTTCGGCGCGGAGCGGCGGGCCGCCGTCTGCCGGGAGCTGACCAAGACGTACGAGGAGGTCAAGCGGGGCCCGCTGGGGGAGCTGGCCGCGTGGGCCGCGGAGGGGGTGCGCGGGGAGATCACCGTCGTCGTCGAGGGGGCGCCGGAGAAGGGGCCCGAGGAGCTCGACGGCCCGGAGCTGGTGCGCCGGGTGCGGGTGCGCGAGGAGGCGGGCGAGCGGCGCAAGGAGGCGATCGCGGCGGTGGCGGCGGAGGCGGGACTGCCGAAACGGCAGGTCTTCGACGCGGTCGTCGCGGCCAAGAACGCGACCTCCTAGAAGAGGGCGCGTGACCCAGCGCACAGGCCCTCTGAGCAGGGCGCATGTCTTTTGAGCGTGCGCCCCACGGACAGGCAAAGGGGGAGGGCAGAAGGCAAAGCGCAGCCCCTGTCGTACGGGCCGTTTCGGCAAGGAAAGTCCAAGACGGTTCCAACACTCGACAGGGCTGATGCATTCGCTCCGGCGGAAGCGTCCACTGGATGAAGGGACGCACCCGTCCCTGGGTCCAGCGGACCAGAGGAGCTGGCATGAGCGAGATCGCAGGGCAGACCGCCGCACTGCGCAGCGGCGCCACCGCCGTCGTCCACGAGTCGTATTCCTTCGCCTGCATGCGGTGCGGGCACGGCTGGGAGCAGTCGTACGAGATCGAGCACCACACCGGTGCCGACGGCCACGAGTTCGTCATCTATGTCGCGAACGACCAGGTCGTGCCGTCGCCGCTGAGCCGGCCCACGTGCCAGAACTGCGACGGGCACGTCGTACGGATCATGCGGGCGGGGCAGGTGTCCTCGGTGCTCGACGCCGTGCACCGCCGGCAGCGCCGCGCCCCGCAGGCCGGGCCGGTCGAGGCGCCCGAGGTGCCCGCGCAGGCCAAGGAGCGCCACCACTGGCAGCTGTCCGATCTCCTCCACCCGTTCCACCACCGCAAGGCGAGCTGAAGCCCCGCCTCCCCTCGGGGAGAGGGCATGCCCCTTTCGTAGGATCGGGGCATGCCCTCCTCAAGCTCCAGCGCTCGCGAGAAGCACGCGGCGCCGCCGCTCCCCGAACCCCTCCGGGTGCCCGTCGCCGACTCCCACACCCACCTCGACATGCAGTCCGGGACGGTCGAGGAGGCCCTCGCGAAGGCCGCGTCGGTGGGTGTGACGACGGTCGTGCAGGTCGGCTGCGACATCCGGGGCTCGCAGTGGGCCGCGGACACGGCGGCGCGGTACGACGCCGTCCACGCGACCGTCGCCCTGCACCCCAACGAGGCGCCGCGCATCGTCCACGGCGACCCCGACGGCTGGTCCCGGCAGGGCGCCCGGCAGCCGGGGGGCGCGCAGGCGCTCGACGAGGCGCTCGCGGAGATCGAGCGCCTGGCCGCGCTTCCGCAGGTCAAGGGTGTCGGCGAGACCGGCCTCGACTACTTCCGCACCGGCCCCGAGGGCAAGGAGGCGCAGGAGCGCTCCTTCCGTGCCCACATCGAGATCGCCAAGCGCCACGGCAAGGCCCTCGTCATCCACGACCGCGACGCCCACGCCGACGTCCTGCGCGTGCTCAAGGAGGAGGGCGCCCCCGAGCGCACCGTCTTCCACTGCTACTCCGGCGACGCCGAGATGGCCGAGCTCTGCGCCCGCGCCGGATACTTCATGTCCTTCGCCGGCAACGTCACCTTCAAGAACGCCCAGAACCTGCGGGACGCGGTCGCGGTGGCCCCGCCGGAGCTGCTCCTCGTGGAGACCGACGCGCCCTTCCTGACGCCGGTGCCGTACCGCGGACGGCCCAACGCGCCCTATCTCATCCCGGTCACGGTGCGCGCGATGGCCGCGGTGCGGGGCGTCGACGAGGACGCGTTGGCCACGGCACTCGCCGCGAACACCGCTCGGGCGTTCGGTTACTGACCCGATCGGTCGTCACCACCCGTAGCCGCGTCGCTTTGGAGAGTGACGGACACTCCGCTAGGTTCTGGGTCTCTCTGGACCCTGGAGCGTGTCGGCGTGAGCAACTCCCAGTACCAGACGTACGAGACGTACGGCCCGAACGATCCGTACGCCGCGGTGTACGACCCGCACAGCGCGGAGACGGTGCCGTACGGCGTCCAGGTCGCGCCGACGCTGCCGACTCCGCCGATGCCCGTGTCGTACGAGGACACCTACCGGCCCGCCTACGAGCTGCCCGAGGCGCCCGTGCCCGCCCCGCACACCGGAGCGGGCGGTCGGGCCGCGCGCCGGCGCAAGGGGCGGGGCGCCGAGCGCCCGGACAGCGCGATGCGCCGGCTGCTGCCCCAGGCGCTGGTCGTGGCGTTCCTCGCCGGCGGCACCACCGCGTTCGTCGCCAAGGACAAGGCGATCGAGCTGACCGTCGACGGCAAGCCGCGCACGCTGCACACCTTCGCCGACGACGTGACCGAACTCCTCGCCGACGAGGGCGTCGACGTCGGAGCGCACGACGTGGTCGCGCCCGCCCCCGGGACGGAGCTCTCCAGCGGCGACGAGATCGCGGTGCACTACGGGCGCCCCGTGCGGCTCACGCTCGACGGGGAACGGCGCGAGGTGTGGACGACGGCGCGCACGGTGGACGGGGCACTCAAGCAGCTGGGGGTGCGCGCGGAGGGCGCGTACGTGTCGACCTCGCGCTCCCGGCCGATCGGACGCGAGGGGCTCACGCTGGACGTGCGCACCGAGCGCGCGGTCACGGTCATGGCGGACGGCCGGTCGCGCACCGTGCGCACGAACGCGGCGACCGTGGGGGAGGTCGTCGAGGAGGCCGGCATCACGCTGCGCGGGCAGGACACGACGTCGGTCGCGCCGGGGAGTTTTCCGCGTGACGGGCAGACCGTCACCGTGCTGCGGATCACCGGGACCAAGGAGGTCCGCGAGGAGGCGATCCCGTTCCGGGTGGAGCGGACCGAGGACCCCTCGCTGTTCAAGGGCACGGAGGTCGTCGAGCAGGCGGGACAGACGGGGCTGCGGCGGATCACGTACTCCCTGCGGACCGTCAACGGCGTCCGGCAGAAGCCCCGGCGGATCAGGACCGAGGTGGTCCGGGAGCCGCGGACGCAGGTGGTGAAGGTGGGGACCAAGCCGATGCCGATGTCCGTGCAGGGCGCGGACGGACTGGACTGGCAGCAGCTGGCCACCTGCGAGTCCGGGGGCCGGCCCGACGCGGTGGACCCGTCGGGGACGTACGGCGGGCTGTACCAGTTCGACACCCGTACCTGGCAGGGGCTGGGCGGGAGCGGACGGCCGCAGGACGCACCGGCGGCGGAGCAGACGTTCCGGGCGAAGAAGCTGTACGTGCAGCGGGGCGCCAGCCCGTGGCCGCACTGCGGGAGGCGGCTGCACGGGTGAGGGGTGCCCCTGCCGCCCCGTACCCTTGTGGCCGTGAGCAGCAGCCCCGCCCCCGATGCCCTTCTCGGCCCCGCCGACGTCCGTGAGCTCGCGGAAGTCCTCGGTGTGCGACCGACCAAGCAGCGCGGGCAGAACTTCGTGATCGACGCGAATACGGTGCGCCGTATCGTCCGCACCGCAGACGTCCGCCCGGACGACGTCGTCGTCGAGGTCGGTCCGGGGCTCGGGTCCCTCACCCTCGCGTTGCTCGAAGTCGCCGACCGGGTCACCGCGGTCGAGATCGACGACGTACTCGCCGCCGCGCTGCCCGCCACCATCGCGGCCCGCATGCCCGGCCGGGCCGACCGGTTCGCGCTGGTCAACTCCGACGCGATGCAGGTCGGCGAGTTGCCGGGCCCGGCGCCCACCGCGCTCGTGGCGAACCTGCCCTACAACGTCGCCGTACCCGTCCTGCTGCACATGCTCGAGACCTTCCCGACCATCGAGCGGACCCTCGTCATGGTCCAGGCGGAGGTCGCGGACCGGCTCGCCGCGGGGCCCGGCTCCCGGGTGTACGGCGTGCCGTCGGTGAAGGCCAACTGGTACGCCGACGTCAAGCGGGCCGGGTCCATCGGCCGCAAGGTCTTCTGGCCAGCGCCCAACGTCGACAGCGGGCTCGTGTCGCTCGTCAAGCGCGCCGAGCCGGTCACGACGACCGCCTCCAGGCGCGAGGTCTTCGCCGTCGTCGACGCGGCCTTCGCACAGCGGCGCAAGACACTGCGGGCCGCCCTCGCCGGGTGGGCCGGGTCCGCGGCCGCCGCCGAGGCCGCGCTCGTCGCCGCCGGGGTCTCGCCGCAGGCGCGTGGGGAGGCCCTCACCGTCGAGGAGTTCGCCCGCATCGCCGAGAACCGCGTCGAGCACGACAACGAGGAGCCGAACCGCCCGTGAGCGTCACCGTCCGCGTCCCCGCCAAGGTCAACGTCCAGCTCGCGGTCGGCGCCGCCCGCCCCGACGGCTTCCACGACCTGGCCAACGTCTTCCTGGCGGTCGGCCTCCACGACGAGGTGACGGTCACCCCGGCCGACGAACTGCGCGTCACCTGCGCGGGGCCGGACGCGGGGCAGGTGCCGCTCGACCGTACGAACCTGGCGGCGCGCGCGGCGCTGGCCCTCGCCGGGCGACGCGGCATCGAACCCGCCGTGCACCTCCACATCGCCAAGGACATCCCCGTCGCCGGCGGCATGGCCGGCGGCAGTGCGGACGGTGCCGCGGCGCTGCTGGCCTGCGACACCCTGTGGGGCACGAACGCCTCCCGCGAGGAACTGCTCGAGATCTGCGCCGAGTTGGGCAGCGACGTGCCGTTCAGCCTGGTGGGCGGGGCCGCGCTCGGGACCGGGCGGGGGGAGAAGCTGCGCGTCCTCGATGTCGGCGGGACCTTCCACTGGGTCTTCGCGATGGCGGGGCGCGGGCTGTCCACCCCGGCCGTCTTCCGGGAGTTCGACCGGCTGGCCGAGGGGCTCGACGTCCCCGAGCCCGTCGCCTCGCAGGAGTTGATCGACGCGCTCGCGAAGGGTGACCCCGACGCGCTCGCCGCGGCCGTCTCCAACGACCTTCAGCCCGCCGCTCTTTCGCTCTTCCCGGAGCTCGCCGACACCCTCGCGGCCGGCCGGACCGCCGGTGCGCTCGCCGCGCTCGTGTCGGGATCGGGTCCGACGACGGCGTTCCTGACGCGCGATCCGGAGGCCGCGGCGAAGGTGGCCGGGGCGCTGACGGCGTCCGGTACCTGCCGGACCGTGCGGACCGCGGCCGGGCCCGTGCCGGGTGCGACCGTGGTGGCTGGATCCTGACGTCTTCGCCCGATCTCCACACGATCTACTGCGGACGCAGTACGTGGGCAACCCGCCGGGCCCCTAGGGTCACTTGATACTTCAAGCGCCACCAGCGCCCCGCCAGGTGCCGTCGGCGCCCCTCAAGTGAACGCATCGGAAGGCACATCCGTGTCCGAATCCCCCACCCCCACCTCCCACCGCAGGAAGCGCCCCCTGTCACGTCGTGGCGTGATCGGGGCCGCCGGAGCCGTGGCCGCCGGGGCCGCCCTGACCCCGGTGGTCTTCGCGGCGACCGACTCCGACTCCGGTTCGCAGCCCGAGGCCTCCGGTACGACGCCGGAGGAGTTCCCCACGACCCGCTCCGACGCGGCCACCGGCGCCGGCACGGCCACCACCGCCTTCGCCGCCTCCTACGTCGGCGTCCGCTGGGCCGGCGCGCGGGACGGCGCCGCCCTGCGTCTGCCGGACGGCGACTGGCGGACGCTGAGCGGCGGCTGCGCGACCGTCGACGACGGAGGCACGGCCCTGGTCGCGGCCGGCTCCACCACGTCGTACGAGGTGAAGGCGGCGGACGGCACCACGGACGTGCGCTCGCTCGCGATCGACACCACCGACGGGCCGCGGCGCACCTTCACGGTGCCCTCGGAGCCCACGCGGGTGCGCGGTGTGCGCTACCAGTCGCGGCCCGCGTGGGGTGCGGACGAGTCGAAGCGGTACAAGAACGGCGTGGTCAACTCGCCGGAGAAGTACTACGCGTTGCAGACGATCACCGTCCACCACTCGGACACCCCGAACGGCGACGCCGATCCCGCCGCGACCGTCCGGGCGATCTACGAGTACCACGCGGTCACCCTCGACTGGGGTGACATCGGCTACCACTTCCTCATCGACGAGGCGGGCACCGTCTACGAGGGCCGCTACTCCGGCGACGACAACATCCCCGCCTTCAACTCCGACGGCGACCTCGTCACCGCCTTCCACACCTCCGGCTACAACTCCGGCAACCTCGGCATCGCACTCCTCGGCACCCTCACCGACCAGGGCCCGACGGACGCGGCCAAGGCCTCGCTGGTCCGTCTGATCAAGGTGATCTCCCGCTTCAAGGGCCTCGACCCGCAGGCGAAGGTCACCTTCACCAACCCGGTCAACGGTGTGACCAAGGACGTCGAGACGGTCAGCGGCCACCGCGACTGGCTGGAGACGGACTGCCCCGGACAGACGATGTACGACCTGCTGGCCGAGGTGCGGGCGGCAGCCGCCCGCTGACCCGCCGAGGAGGGCGGCGTACGGGTGCGGGGCGAGGGCGACCGGCGGCCGGACTACCCTGGAGGGTCGAGCATCCCCCTTGTCAGGAGAGAAATGGCCGTCAATCTGGTCAATGTCGAGAACGTCAGCAAGGTGTACGGCACCCGTGCCCTGCTCGACGGCGTCTCGCTCGGCGTCTCCGAGGGTGATCGCATCGGTGTCGTCGGCCGCAACGGCGACGGCAAGACCACCCTGATCCGGATGCTCGCCAAGCTGGAGGACGCCGACACCGGCCGGGTCACGCACTCCGGCGGGATCCGGATCGGCGTCCTCACCCAGCACGACTCCCTGGACTCGGCCGCGACCGTCCGGCACGAGGTCATCCGGGACATGGCCGACCACGAGTGGGCCGGCAACGCCAAGATCCGCGACGTCCTGACCGGTCTCTTCGGTGGCCTCGACCTGCCCGGCTTCCCGCAGGGCCTGGACACCGTCATCGGCCCGCTCTCCGGCGGTGAGCGCCGCCGGATCGCGCTCGCCAAGCTCCTCATCGAGGAGCAGGACCTGCTCGTCCTCGACGAGCCCACCAACCACCTCGACGTCGAGGGCATCGCCTGGCTGGCGACCCATCTGCGCGAGCGCCGGTCCGCGCTCGTCTGCGTCACCCACGACCGCTGGTTCCTCGACCAGGTCTGCACGCGGATGTGGGACGTGCAGAAGGGCGATGTCTACGAGTACGAGGGCGGCTACTCCGACTACGTCTTCGCCCGCGCCGAGCGTGAGCGCATCGCCGCCACCGAGGAGACCAAGCGGCAGAACCTGGTCCGCAAGGAGCTCGCCTGGCTGCGCCGCGGCGCCCCGGCCCGTACGTCCAAGCCGCGCTTCCGCGTCGAGGCCGCCAACGAGCTCATCAAGGACGTGCCGCCGCCGCGCGACAGCAGCGAGCTGATGAAGTTCGCGTCCACGCGGCTCGGCAAGACGGTCTTCGACCTGGAGGACGTGACCGTCCAGGCCGGCCCCAAGGTGCTGCTCAAGCACATCACCTGGCAGCTCGGCCCCGGCGACCGCATCGGCCTGGTCGGTGTCAACGGCGCCGGCAAGACCTCCCTGCTGCGCGCCATGCGCGAGGCCTGGCGGACCGGGGGCGAGACCCAGCCCGTCGGCGGGCGGGTCTCCGTCGGGAAGACGGTCAAGCTCGCCTATCTCTCCCAGGAGGTCGCCGAACTCGACCCCGCCCTGCGGGTGCTCGAGGCGGTGCAGCGGGTACGTGAGCGCGTCGACCTCGGCAAGGGGCGCGAGATGACCGCCGGGCAGCTGTGCGAGACGTTCGGCTTCAACAAGGAGAAGCAGTGGACGCCGGTCGGCGACCTGTCGGGTGGTGAGCGGCGCAGGCTCCAGCTCCTGCGTCTCCTCATGGACGAGCCCAACGTCCTCTTCCTCGACGAGCCCACCAACGACCTCGACATCGAGACGCTGACCCAGCTGGAGGACCTCCTCGACGGCTGGCCCGGCTCGATGATCGTCATCTCCCACGACCGCTTCTTCGTCGAGCGGACCACCGACCGGGTCTTCGCCCTCCTCGGTGACGCCACCCTGCGGATGCTGCCGCGCGGTATCGACGAGTACATCGAGCGCCGCCACAAGATGGAGGAGGCCGCGGCCGCCGCCGCACCGGTCGTCCAGAAGGCCGCGCCCGACAGGAGCGCCGCCGACCAGCGGGCCGCCAAGAAGGAGCTCCAGAAGATCGAGCGGCAGCTCGACAAGATCTCCGAGAAGGAGACCAAGCTGCACGCCCAAATCGCCGACAACGCAACGGACTTCGCGAAGGTGGCCGAACTCGACGGCACGCTCCGGGATTTGGCCGCGGAGCGCGAGGAGCTGGAGATGCGCTGGCTGGAACTCGCCGAGGACGCGTGAAGGGTGCGTGAAGGCGCATAACGGAGGCGTCACGGGCCGGTCCTCCCTTGGGCACAGGGGATGATCGGCCCGGGTTCCTGTCGGTCCCGGGTGATAGAAAGAGCCGTCTGAGATCTTTCTGAGTACGAC
Organism: Streptomyces sp. NPDC087859; assembly: GCF_044742595.1. Taxonomy (NCBI): domain Bacteria; kingdom Bacillati; phylum Actinomycetota; class Actinomycetes; order Kitasatosporales; family Streptomycetaceae; genus Streptomyces; species Streptomyces sp. NPDC087859. The sequence continues at coordinate 416,386 of NZ_JBIUUU010000004.1, forward strand.
TCTGAGTCCGTTACGTACCTCAGGGCGTGGCTAAAAATCAGTGAACGAGGGGGAACGCGCTGATGTCCCAGCCGCCCAACCAGCCGCCCGGCTTCGGAGCACCGCAGGACCCGCCGCCGCAGGGTGGCTTCGGCGCGCCGCCGCCCCCTGCGGGCCCGCCGCAGACGCCGCCGCCTCCGCAGGGACCGCCGGCGGGTGCGCCCCAGCCCGGTTACGGCTATCCCCAGCAGCAGCCCGCCGGTCCGTACGGCCAGCCGCAGCAGCCGGGGCCGTACGCCCAGCCCCAGCAACCGGGCCCCTACGGCCAGCCCGGCCCCTACGGTCAGCCCCAGCCGCCCGGCCCCTACGGCCAGCCCGGCTACGGCTACCCGCCCCAGCCGCAGTACCCCGGCGGCCCCGGCACCCCGCCGTCCGGCTCGCGCAACCCCTTCAAGGGCAAGCCGGCCCTCGTCATCGCCGCGGCCGTGGCCGGTCTGCTGGTGGTCGGCGGCACCGTGTGGGCGGTCGCGAGCGGCGGCGACGACGACCCGAAGAAGCCGGTCGCCAAGGAGAGCGGCAGCACCAAGCCGTCCGCCTCCGACGACCCGGTCAACCCCGGTTACGGCGACGGTGGCGGCGGCGAGGAGCAGACGGACCTCAACGAGGGCCGCCAGTCCGGCGAGTCGAAGGTGCTCTGGTACAAGGACGCGCCCGACGCCCCCGGCAACGGCGCCGACGCCCCCGGCATGTGGATCACCGACAAGACCGCGGTGAAGGCGGCGTACAAGCAGCTCTTCGCCTACAACGTCGGCGACGGCAAGCCCACCTGGGACCCGATCACCTTCGACCAGAAGATCTGCGCCACCACCCCGCAGCAGACGGCCTCCGGCAAGATCGTCGTGGCCTACATGAGCGGCAGCAGCGACCGCGCGGAGTGCAACAAGCTCCAGGAGATCGACCTCAACACCGGCGAGAAGGGCTGGAGCGGCGAGGTCGCCGACGGCGAGCTGTTCGACAGCACCCTCCAGATCGAACTGTCCATCACCGGCAAGACGCTGATGGTGGGCCGCTCGATGTCGGGCACGGGCTACGACGTCGAGACCGGCAAGAAGCTCTTCGACAAGGCGAAGTACGGCAACGCCTGCTTCCCCAGCGCCTTCGCGGGCGGCGCCAGGCTGATCGCCGTCTCCTCCTGCGACGCCTCCGGTGACAACGAGCACGACGAGGTGCAGGAGCTGGACCCGACGACCGGCAAGGCCAAGTGGACCCAGAAGTTCGACAAGGGCTGGCGGGTCGCGCGCGCCTACTCCCTCGACCCGCTGGTCATCTACAGCACCAACGAGGACAAGAACAGCTGGAACATCTCCACGTTCACCGACGGCGGCAAGTTCCGCTCCCAGGTCGCCTTCGACGAGGACTTCGCCCCCGCCTGCGACTGGGCGATCTTCGCGCGTGACCTGACGGGCTGCACGGGCGCGGTCGCCGACGCGGACACGCTCTACCTGCCCACCGAGGCCACCTCCAGCGCCAACGAGATCGTGGCGATCAACCTCTCCAACGGCAAGGAGAAGTGGCGCGTCAAGTCCCCGGCGGACGAGGCGATGCTGCCGCTGAAGATCGAGAACGGCAAGCTCATCGCCTACGTCCAGCCGTCGTACGACGCGGGCGGCCAGGTCGTCTCCCTCGCCACCGCCGGCTCGAACCACAAGCCGGCCAAGCTGCTCCAGAACCCGGCGGGCATCGCCGACATCGAGGACGGCTTCTACTCCAAGGCCGTCGACTGGGTCGACGGACGCTTCTACCTCTCGACCACTCGGCTGAGCGGCAACGACGACACGCAGGAGAAGCTGATGCTCGCCTACGGCAAGTAGCCCCTCGCACCGTCACGTTCCCGCCGTCGTCCCTACTTCCCGAGGTACCCGCGTCATGACCCAGCCGCCGCCCCCGCCGCCCAACCAGCCCCCGCCCGGGGGAGGTTTCGGCCCGCCGCAGGACCAGCCGCCGCAGCAGCCCGGATTCGGCGCCCCGCAGCCGCCGGCCCAGCAGCCCGGCTACGGCTACCCCCAGGCGCCCCCGCCGCCCCAGGGTGCCCCGCAGACGCCCCCGCCCCCGCAGACACCGCCGGCGGGCCCGGGCTACGGCTATCCCGGCCAGCAGCAGCCGAACCCGTACGGACAGCAGCAGCCCGGCGGTTACGGCCAGCCCAACCCCTATGGCCAGCAGCCCGGTTACGGCTACCAGCAGCCGACCATGCCGATGCACCCCCAGCCCGGTCAGCCGGCCGGCGGGCGGAAGATCAGTCCGCAGCTGGCGATCATCGTCGCGGCGGTGGTGGCGATCGCGCTGATCGTGGGCGGCGGTGTCTGGTACGCGTCCTCGTCCGGCGACGACAAGAAGGACACCGCGAGCTCCAGCGGCGGCACCGGGGGTGGCGGCGGCGACGAGAAGGGTGGCACCGGCGGCACCTCCAGCAAGGGCGACGAGAAGGTCCCGTCCAGCACGGCCGCGTCCGTCCTCTTCCAGGTTCCGCAGCCCAAGCCGCCGGTCGACACCACGTACACGGTGAACGGCTCCTGGCTGACCGACACGGTCTACGCCAAGAGCGGCATCGCCGAGGTCGTCGGCTACGACCCGGACAAGGGCACCAAGCTGTGGACGATCAAGCTGCCCGGCCCGGTGTGCCAGGCCAGTCGCCACGCCACCGAGAACGGTGTGACGGCGATCGCCTACGAGCCCTCGATGCCGACGAAGGAACGCACGGGCGGCTGCAGCGAGATCGCGGCGATCGACCTGACCGCGGGCAAGAAGCTGTGGACCAAGACCGCCAAGTCCGGTGACCGGCCGATCCGCTGGGACAACGTCACCGTCAGCGCGAACACGGTCGCCGCGGGCAGCACCAGCGGCGGCGGCGCCTGGGACATCGAGAGCGGCAAGTCGCTGTGGGCCCCGAAGCCGACCGACACCTGCTACGACGCGGGTTACGGCGGCGGCGAGAAGCTGGTCGCGGTCCGCAAGTGCGGTTCCTACGGCCAGCGCCGGCTGCAGATCCAGACCATCGACCCGGCCTCCGGGAAGGTGATCTCGGAGTACAAGATGGCGACGGGCATCGAGTACGCGAGCATCGTCTCCACCGAGCCTCTCGTCGTGGCCGCCGAGGTCGGCGACGTCGAGGGCGCGCAGGGCATCTCGGACGTCTTCGCCATCGACAACAAGACCGGCAAGCTGCGCTCGCGCATCTCGGTGGATCCCGAGAAGTACGTGGCCCGTTGCGACGGGATCAGCAGGGTCGAGTACTGCTTCCAGATCGTGGTCGGCAACGACCGGCTCTACCTGCCGACCGAGGAGCGCGAGGTCACCGGCAGCGACTACTCCCGGACCAACTCGATCGTCTCCATCGACCTGAACAGCGGCAAGGAGACCGGCCAGCGCGCCGACGCGGGCGACGGCTACACGCTCACCCCGCTGCGCATGGACGGCGGCAACGTGCTGGCGTACAAGCGGCCGCCGTACGACAAGGGCGGTCAGATCGTGACCATCGACGGTGGCACCTTCAAGGAGACGAAACTCCTGGAGAACCCGGCGACGGACGCGGTGCGCGACGTGGAGACGAGCATGCTCCCCGAGTACTCCGAGATCCTCTACCACGACGGACGGCTGTTCATGGCGCAGGTCTACGCGAGCGACTTCGGTGCCAGTTCGACCGAGAAGGAGTATCTCGCGGTCGCCTTCGGAACGAAGTGATCGCTCAGCGCGTGTGAAATCCGCTGGAAACCACGGCCCCGTCCCTGCTCAGGGACGGGGCCGTGCGCGTACCACCCATCAACCCCGAATGCCGGAAATTCCGTCGATCCGGGGCACTTCTCACCAGTAGGGGGAGCGCAACGTCGAACAAGCGTGTAGCTTCCGGGGGCATGAAGGGCGGGGGAGCCGGGAGGGGGCTCCTGTCCGTGCGATCAGTGGGCATCCATAGTGGAGCTTCCACGGCGGGGCATGGGGATCGTTGCATGGGGATCCGGGGGGACTGGGGGGTTGCTCGATGGGAGTGCGGCTCATGGTGGTCGACGACCACCGACTGCTCGCGGAGGCGCTGGCCTCGGCGTTGAAGCTGCGCGGGCACCGGGTGCTCGCCGCGGCGGCACCCGCCGCGGGGGCGGCGGAGCTGGTGATCACCCGGGCGCCCGAGGTGTGCCTGCTGGGCACGGCGACACCGGCCGAACCGGGCATCTTCGACCCGGTGGTGAAGATCAAGCGCGACCGTCCGCAGGTGGCGGTGCTGGTGTTGGGCCCGGTACCGAGTCCGCGCGGCATCGCGGCCGCTTTCGCCGCCGGTGCCTCGGGCTATGTACGCCATGACGAGCGCATCGAGGGTGTCGAGCGGGCGATCATGAAGGCGAGGGCGGGCGAGGCGGCGGTAGCGCCCCAGCTTCTGCAAGGCGCCTTCAGCGAACTCCTCAACCCGGCCGCCCAGCCCGACGACGAGGGTCAGCGTCTGCTCCAGATGCTCACCCCGAGGGAGGTGGAGGTCCTGGTACGCGTCGCCGACGGCGAGGACACCAGGCTCATCGCGGCCGGCATGGGCATCGCTCCCTCCACGGCCCGCACCCACGTCCAACGCGTCCTGATGAAGCTGGGAGTGGGATCACGCCTGGAGGCGGCGGCCCTGGCGGCCCGAACAGGCCTGCTGGACCGAGCGGGCCCGATCCCGCACTCCACTCCGGACCTGGGCGGGGGACCGGAAGCCTGAGCGGTGCGGCGACGGCATCGCCCGGACCACCACCGGAGCAGCCGGGGGGATGACGAGCACGGGGCCGGAGTCCCCGTGGGCTCCGGCCCCGGTGAGGTCCTTACTCGGTCGGGCTCTCGGTCTCCGCCGGCTCCGACGCGACCGGCGGCGGTGTGGGGCGGAGCTTCAGCCACACCAGGAAGAAGATGCCGAGGAGCAGCATTCCGAGGCCGGTCCAGAGGTTGATGTTGACACCCTCGGCCTTGTCGAGAGTGGCGTCGGAGGGGTTGATGCCGGCGATCGTGACGATGACGCCGTAGAGGACGAACAGGCCGCCGATGATGCGGCGCAGGTCGAAGATGCGGGCCGCGGTGGTGGACTTGGCCTGTAGTTCGGCGACTTCCCGCTGGACGTCCTTGTCGGAGTATCCGGAGTGGTCGGACATGGTCTCTCAAACTCCCTTCCGGAGCGCGATCAGAACGAGAACGGGATGTAGCAGGCGGCCGCCAGGATCACCGCGCCCCAGCCCAGCAGGGCCGGCCTGCGGTACCAGGCGTCGTCTCCCTCGGCCGGCGCCTCGGACATGCCCGGCGAGCGAGTGCCGTAGACCAGGCCCTGGAGCTCCGCCGCCGGCTTGGGTGCGGTGAACAGCGACACCGCGACCATGACCACCGCGCCCGCCACGAAGCCCACGATCGCCGAGACGAAGTTGGCGCCCTGGTCGGTCGGGATGTCGACGATGCCCTGCTTGTAGATCCAGAAGTAGTTCACCATCGCCGCCACCGTGCCTGCCAGCAGGCCCCAGAAGCCCGACTTCGCGGACGCGCGCTTCCAGAACATGCCGACGATGAAGACGACGAACATCGGCACGTTGAAGAAGGAGAACAGGGTCTGGAGGTAGCTCATGATGTTCGAGAAGGACGACGCCAGGAACGCCGTGCCCACCGACGCCACCACGCCGATCACCGTGATCAGGCGGCCGAAGCGCACGTAGTACCCGTCCTCGCGGCCCCTTTCCACGTACCGCGCCCAGATGTCGTTCGTGAACACCGTGTTGAAGGACGACACGTTCGCCGCCATGCCCGCCATGAAGGCGGCCAGCAGACCGGTCACCGCGATGCCCAGGACCCCGTTGGGCAGCAGCTGTTCCATCAGGTACGGGATCGCGTCGTTGTACTGGTAGCCGGACTCCGGGGTGCCGAAGCCGGGGATCAGGGCCGCGGCCGTCAGGCCCGGGATCATCACCAGGAAGACGATGAAGATCTTGGGGTAGGCGGCGATCAGGGGGGTCCGCTGGGCCGCGCTCAGGTTCTTCGCCGACAGCGCTCGCTGGACCTCCGCGAAGTTCGTCGTCCAGTAGCCGAAGGACAGCACGAAGCCCAGGCCCAGCACGATCGTCAGCCAGTTCGCGCCGAGGGGATTGTCCGAGCCGATGCCCGTACCGCCCCACGCCGTCGTGAAGTCGGCGCCGTGCTCGGCCGTCAGCTTGTCCGTCAGGCCGCCCCAGCCGCCCACCTTCTTCAGGCCCAGCACCACGATCGGGATGAGGGCCGCGAGGATCACGAAGAACTGCAGGACCTCGTTGTAGATCGCCGACGACAGACCGCCGAGCGTGATGTACGCCAGCACGAACGCGCCCGCGACCACGATCGCCACCCACTGCGGCCAGCCCAGCAGCGCCTCGACGACGATCGCGAGGGCGTACAGGTTGACTCCGGAGATCAGGATGGCGGCGAAGGCGAAGAGCGCCGAGCTCAGTAGGTGCGCCCATTTGTCGAAGCGCAGCAGCAGCATCTCGGGGACCGAGCGGACCTTCGAGGAGTAGTAGAAGGGCATCATCACCAGGCCGAGGAAGACCATGGCCGGGATGGCGCCGATCCAGTACCAGTGCACGGTGTAGACGCCGTACTGCGCGCTGTTGGCGGCCATGCCGAGGATCTCGGTGGCGGCCAGGTTGGCGGAGATGAAGGCCAGGCCGGTGATCCAGGCGGGCAGGGAGCGCCCGGAGAGGAAGAAGTCGAGGCTGGTCTTCACCGAGCGGCGGGCCGCGAAGCCGATGCCCAGGACCACCACGAAGTAGATGCCGAGGATCGTGTAGTCGAGCCAGTTAGTGGGGAGCCGCAGCTCGGCTGCTAGATATGTGCCTTTTGTAACGGTTTGCATGGGCAGCCATTCAACCCTTCCGCTGGTGCGCTTTGTTTGATTCCGACGTTGACGCGACTGTCGAGTTATGGTTACTTGTGTTTAGTTCTGTTTGAGTGAAGGAGTCCGGCGGTGAAGAAGACCTCGACCCGACTGGCCGACGGTCGCGAGCTCATCTACTACGACCTGCGCGACGACACCGTGCGGGACGCGGTGGACCGCCGTCCGCTGGACCGGACGGTCACCACGTCCGAGGTCCGCCGTGACGTGCTGCTCGGCGACTCGGTCGCGATCGCCTCGCACCGCCAGGGCCGCACCTACCACCCGCCGGCCGACGAGTGCCCGCTGTGCCCGTCGCAGGGAGAGCGGCTCAGCGAGATCCCGGACTCGTCGTACGACGCCGTGGTCTTCGAGAACCGCTTCCCGTCCCTCGCCGGTGACTCCGGTCGCTGCGAGGTCGTCTGCTTCACCTCCGACCACAACGCGTCCTTCGCCGACCTCACCGAGGAGCAGGCGCGGCTGGTTCTCGACGCGTGGACGGACCGGACGTCGGAGTTGTCTCATCTGCCCTCCGTGGAACAGGTCTTCTGCTTCGAGAACCGCGGTGCCGAGATCGGTGTGACCCTGGGTCACCCGCACGGGCAGATCTACGCGTACCCCTTCACCACGCCCCGCACCGCACTGACGCTGCGCTCGGTCGCCGCCCACAAGGAGGCGACGGGCGGGGAGAACCTCTTCGACGCCGTCCTGGAGCGCGAACTCGCCGACGAGCGGGTCGTTCTGGAGGGTGAACACTGGGTGGCCTTCGTGCCGTACGCGGCGCACTGGCCGTACGAGGTCCACCTGTACCCGAAGCGCCGGGTGCCGGACCTGCTGGGGCTCGACGAGGACGCGCGCTCAGAATTCCCCAAGGTTTATCTGGAACTCTTGAGGCGCTTCGACCGGATCTTCGGCGAAGGTGAGCCCCTCACGCCCTACATCGCGGCCTGGCACCAGGCCCCGTTCGGTGCGCTGGAGGAGTTCGAGGGCGTCAACCGTGACGACTTCGCGCTCCACCTCGAGCTTTTCACCATCCGCCGCACGCCCGGCAAGCTGAAGTTTCTCGCGGGTTCCGAGTCCGGCATGAACGTGTTCATCAACGACATCCGGCCGGAGGCCGCGGCCGAGCGACTGCGAGAGGTAGCGAGTTCATGAGCGGTAGGTACCTGGTCACCGGTGGCGCGGGCTATGTCGGCAGCGTGGTCGCCCAGCATCTGCTGGAGGCGGGTCACGAGGTCGTCGTCCTCGACAACCTGACGACGGGCTTCCGCGAGGGCGTCCCGGCGGGCGCGACCTTCATCGAGGGCGACATCCGCGACGCGGGCAAGTGGCTGGACGGCTCCTACGACGGAGTCCTGCACTTCGCCGCCTTCTCGCAGGTCGGCGAGTCGGTCGTGAAGCCCGAGAAGTACTGGGACAACAACGTCGGCGGCACCATGGCGCTGCTGGGCGCCATGCGCGAGGCGGGCGTGCGCAAGCTCGTCTTCTCCTCCACCGCGGCCACCTACGGCGAGCCGAAGGAGGTGCCGATCGTCGAGTCGGCGCCGACCTCGCCGACCAATCCGTACGGCGCCTCGAAGCTCGCCGTCGACCACATGATCTCCGGTGAGGCGGCCGCCCACGGTCTGGGCGCGGTGTCGCTGCGCTACTTCAACGTGGCGGGCGCGTACGGCCGGCAGGGCGAGCGCCACGACCCCGAGTCGCACCTCATCCCGCTGGTCCTCCAGGTCGCGCAGGGCCGGCGGGAGGCGATCTCCGTCTTCGGCGAGGACTACCCGACGCCGGACGGCACCTGCGTCCGCGACTACATCCACGTCGCCGACCTGGCCGAGGCCCACCTGCTGGCGCTCAAGGCCGCGCAGCCGGGCGAGCACCTGATCTGCAACCTCGGCAACGGCGAGGGCTTCTCCGTCCGCCAGGTCATCGAGACCGTCCGCCAGGTCACCGGCCACCCGATCCCCGAGGTCGTGGCCCCCCGCCGCGGCGGCGACCCGGCGATCCTGGTGGCGTCGGCGCGGGCCGCGCGCGAGAAGCTGGGCTGGAACCCGTCCCGCGCGGACCTCGCGGGGATCGTCGCGGACGCGTGGGAGTTCGCGCAGAACATCGGCACAGCAAGGGAGCAGTAGTGGGGCAGCAGGTGCGGGACGGATTCGTCGAGCTCTACGGAACCGAACCCGAAGGTGTCTGGTCGGCGCCGGGCCGCGTCAACCTCATCGGTGAGCACACCGACTACAACGACGGCTTCGTGATGCCCTTCGCGCTGCCGCACACCGCCGTGGCGGCGGTCTCGCGGCGCACGGACGGCGTCCTGCGGCTGCACTCCGCGGACGTCGAGGGCGGGATCGTGGAGCTGACGCTCGACGCCCTGACCCCGGAGTCCGACAAGAACTGGACGGCGTACCCGGCGGGTGTCCTGTGGGCCCTGCGCGAGGCCGGCCACCCGGTGACCGGCGCCGACATCCATCTGTCGTCGACGGTCCCGTCGGGCGCGGGTCTGTCCTCGTCGGCGGCGCTGGAGGTCGTGGTGGCCCTGGCCGTCAACGACCTGTTCGAACTCGGTCTGCCGCGCTGGCAGCTGGCCCGCCTGTGCCAGCGCGGGGAGAACGTCTACGTCGGCGCCCCGACCGGCATCATGGACCAGACGGCCTCGGCCTGCTGCGAGGACGGCCACGCGCTGTTCCTCGACACCCGCGACCTGTCCCAGAAGCAGATCCCCCTCGACCTGGCGGCCGAGGGCATGCGTCTGCTGGTCGTCGACACCCAGGTCAAGCACTCCCACAGCGAGGGCGAGTACGGCAAGCGCCGCGCGGGCTGCGAGAAGGGTGCGGCCCTGCTGGGCGTGGACGCGCTGCGGGACGTGCCGTACGGCGAACTGGACGCGGCGCTGGCCAGGTTGGGCGACGAGGAAGAGGTCGTACGACTGGTGCGTCACGTCGTCACGGAGGACGAGCGCGTCGAGCGCGTCGTCAAGCTGCTGGAGTCGGGTGACACCCGCGCCATCGGCCCGGTCCTGGTCGAGGGCCACGCCTCCCTGCGCGACGACTTCCGTATCTCCTGCCCGGAGCTGGACCTGGTCGTCGACACGGCCCTCGCCTCGGGGGCCCTGGGTGCCCGGATGACCGGTGGCGGTTTCGGCGGCTCGGCGATCGTGCTGGCGGACGTCGCCGACGTGGACAGCATCACCAAGGCGGTGGAGGAGGCGTTCGCCGCGGCCGGGTTCACGGCGCCCCGCGTGTTCGAGGCGGTGCCTTCGCCGGGGGCGCGCAGGCTCTCCTGAGGTTCCCTGCTCCGGTCAGCCCCGTGCTCCTCGCCGAGCGCGGGGCTGACCCATGTGCTGCCCGCGTGCGAACACGTTGTGGGGATTGTCGCCGGGTCGTCCCGGTCGTCCCCGGTCGGTAACCGGCCCCGCGACTCCCCCGCACAGCCGCCCGTTCCGTGTGACGGTGGGGCATATCGCCGTGAGCGAGGGGGATTTCATGGCTGTGCAGGGCGGTCCTCAGGCTTCACCGCGCAAGGAGCCGGGATGCCTCAGGGGTCTGGTGGCGCTGGTCGTGTTCATCGGGATCATTTATGCGATCTGGTGGTTCACGGGCGGCAAGGACAGCGACGACGAGGCCTCCTCCACGCCGTCCGTGTCCGCCTCGGCCACCGGCGGCGGCGGTTCGGGGGAGTGGAAGGCCGGGGACTGCGGCGGCCCCGATCCGGACCGGGCTCCCGAAGGGTACGAGGTGTACGACTGCGACGACCCCGACGCCATCTTCACGGCACTGAAGATCATGGACGCCGGCATCCTGCCCGCCGCGGTCCGGTGCCCGGCGGGGACGGACGTGATCATCGAGGTGTCGATGAGCTTCGGGTCCGACGAGAAGCCGAGCGGCGGCATCCCCACCGACACCGTCTGCGGACGCAACCTCTCCGACGACCACCCCGGCGACGCGGGCGCGGGCGGCGGACAGTTGGTGAAGGGGGACTGTGTCGCAGCGGACGTCGAGGAGATCGCGTGCGACCAGGCGGGTTCCGGTGACTTCCAGGTGCTCGGGCTCGTGGACGCCGGATCCGCCCGCTGTCCCTCCGGCACCACCGACCCCATCCGGCTGACGATCGTGGTGGGACGGCCGTACGACACCGTCTGCGGCCGCGCGTTCTAGCCGATTCGCTTCGTCAGCGTGTACTCGGTGATCCCCGGCGGATAGTCGGGGATCACGCACACCACGTCGTACCCCCGCTTCCGGTAGAACTCCGGTGCCTGGAAGTCCCAGGTCTCCAGGCGGGAGTTCACACACCCCCGCTCGTCCCGGGAGAGGGACTCCGCCGTCGCGAGCAACTGCGAACCGAGGCCCGCCCCGCGCCACCGGTCGTCCACCCACAGGTACGTCACGTGCAGCCACGTCGTCCAGGTGTGGCCGACCAGACCGCCCGCCAGTTCGCCCGCCCCGTCCAATGCCCAGACGTGGAGCGGAAGTTCCCGTTCACCTGGGGTTCCGCGCAGGGCGCGCAGGACCGGGGAGACGGCCGTGTTCGTGTCGCGGAGCCGTCTGTGGAGCAGATCACGTCGGCCTCTGTCGACTTCTGTCTCAATGCGAAACATGCGGCTCACCATAAACGTGCTGGACAGCCAGTTCTGCAAATTACCTTCCGCTCCCGGCCCCCGGCCGTACCCTGATGAACAGCACCGGTGGGGGCCGGTGCTGATCAGGGGGCGAGACAGTCGGGTACGACGCCCGAAGTGGGGGTAACAGTTCGTGCACGGCGGCGGCCGTGCGGCCATCGCGCTCGGACGTCGTACCCGCGCCGGTCTTTCCGTCTCCCGACGATGGGGTATCCCCTGCTCTTGCAGAGCTTGGGGAAGGGGGTTTCGTGGTTCGCATCCGAGTCCTGGTAGTCGACGACCATCGCATTTTCGCCGAGTCGCTCGCCGCAGCTCTGGCGGCCGAGCCCGATGTCGACGTATCCGCCGCCGGCAGCGGTCCCGCCGCGCTGCGCAGTCTGGAGCGTGCGGCCGCCGAGGGGCGCCGCTACGACGTGCTGCTCGTCGACGCCGACCTGGGCGGCAACGTCCAGGGCATCCGGCCCGCCGTGCCCGTACAGGAGGGCAATGAGGACGGGCTCGTCGACGGCATCTCGCTGGTGGTCGGGGTGCGTTCCGCGCAGCCCGGCGTACGCATCGTCGTCCTCGCCGAGAAGGACGACCAGCGGCGTGCCGCGCTCGCCCTGCAGGCCGGGGCGTCGGGGTGGGTGGCCAAGGACTGTTCGCTGTCCAGACTGCTGACCGTCATACGAGGGGTGCTGCGGGACGAGACGCATCTGCCGCCCGCCCTGCTCACGGGGGTCCTCAGGGAGCTCACCGCCGCTCGCAAGCACCGCACCGAGAGCGAGCGGCTCGTCGAGTCCCTGACCCCGCGCGAGCGGGAGGTGCTGCGGTGCATGGTCGCCGGTCTGGGCAGAAAGGCCGTCGCCGAGCGGCTGTTCCTCTCGCCGCACACCGTCCGCACCCATATGCAGAACGTCCTCGGCAAGCTCGGCGTGCACTCCACGCTGGCCGCCGTCGCGCTCGCCCGCCGTGCCGGGGTCGGGCCCGTCGACCTAGCCGGGGATGTTGTCGAACGGGGCGGTCAACTGGCGTAGCAACCCGGCCAGTTCGCCCCGCTGGGCCCGGGAGAGCTCCGCGAGGATCGCGCGCTCCTGGTCGAGCAGTCCGGCGAGGGCCTGATCCGCGCGGTCCTGGCCCTCGTCCGTCAGCCGGACCAGCACACCTCGCCGGTCCGAGGGGTCCGGCAGACGCTCCACCAGGCCCTTCTTGGTCAGCCGGTCGATGCGGTTCGTCATCGTGCCCGAGGTGACCAGGGTCTGTGTCAGCAGCTGCCCGGGGGAGAGCTGATACGGCGTTCCCGCGCGTCGCAGCGCGGTGAGGACGTCGAACTCCCAGGGCTCCAGGCTGTGCTCGGCGAAGGCCAGTCGACGTGCCCGGTCCAGGTGCCGGGCCAGTCTGCTCACCCGGCTGAGCACCTCGAGCGGTTCCACGTCGAGGTCAGGGCGCTCCCGGCGCCATGCTGCGACCAGCCGATCGACCTCGTCCTCCATGGCGATCAGTCTAGTGGTTGTGTCGATGTGGAGTCTCTTGACGTGAAGTCTCTTGACGTCGAGATAAATCGAGGGTCACAGTGGATCCATGACGACTTGGGACCCCGCCCAGTACCTGCGCCACGCCGACCACCGCGCCCGCCCCTTCGCGGACCTCCTCGCCCGCGTCCCCGGCCTGCCCACCGAGGAGGCGCCCCGCATCGCCGACCTCGGCTGCGGCCCCGGCAACGTCACCGCCGTCCTCGCCGACCGCTGGCCCACCGCCCGCGTCACCGGCTACGACAACTCGCCCGAGATGCTCGACCGGGCCCGCACCGAGCACGAGGGCCCCACGCCGGGCGGTGGCCGCCTCGACTTCGCCCACGCCGACGTCCGCACCTGGGCGCCCGCACAGCCGTACGACCTCATCGTCAGCAACGCCACACTGCAGTGGGTCCCCGGCCATGCCGAGCGTTTCGCCGACTGGATCGCGGGGCTCGCCCCGGGCGGCACCTTCGCCTTCCAGGTGCCCGGGAACTTCGGTGCCCCCAGCCACCAGCTGATGCGCGAACTCGCCCACACCACCGGCCTCGGCGACCTCCTGCGCCACGACGACGCCGTCCTCACCCCCGAGACCTATCTGGAGCAGCTGACCGGCCTCGGCTGCACGGCCGACGTGTGGGAGACGACGTACATCCATCTCCTCACCGGCGAGGACCCGGTCCTCGACTGGGTGAAGGGAACGGGACTGCGGCCCGTCCTCACCGCGCTCGCCGACGATCCGCGGACCCGCGACGACTTCGTGGGCCGCTACCGGGACGCCCTGCGCAAGGCCTATCCGGCGGGACCGCACGGCACCCCCTTCCCGTTCCGCCGCATCTTCGCCGTCGCCCGCAAGGGGCAGTGATGCTCACCGGGGTCGACCACGTCCAGCTCGCCGCGCCGCCGGGCTCCGAGGACCGGCTGCGGGCGTACTACGCCGGCGTGCTCGGCATGACGGAGATCCCCAAGCCGCCGGTGCTCGCCGCGCGCGGCGGGTGCTGGTTCCGGGCGGGGGCCGTGCAGCTGCATCTGGGGATCGAGGACGATTTCCGACCCGCCGGGAAGGCCCACCCCGGGCTGCGGGTCACGGACATCGAGACCTACGCCGCCCGGCTTCGGGCCCGTGGCGCCGAGGTGACCTGGGACGCGGACCTGCCGGGACACCGGCGCTTCTACTCCCACGACCCCGTCGGCAACCGGCTGGAGTTTCTGGAGCCGGTTGTTTGAGCCCTCCGCCGCGGGCCACTCGCCGGAGTGACAGTGGGAAGAAGATCCAGCCCGGGAGTGAGTGACGTGGCAAAGGAACAGAAGGCCCGCGCGAAGAAGGAACAGGCCAAGGGCAAGGCCAAGGAGACCATGGGCCGCGCGGTCGGCAACGAGCGGATGACCGCCGAGGGCCGCGCCGAACAGGGCAAGGGCGACATGCGCCAGGCCAAGGAGAAGACCAAGGACGCCTTCAAGCACTGACCCGCGGGGCGCCGCAGGACTCAGCTCTTGCGGCGCCCTATCAGGTGCGGCTTCTGCTCCAGCCCGTCCAGCCCGTGCCACGACAGGTTCACCAGGTGCGCGGCGACCTCCGCCTTCTTCGGGCGGCGCACGTCCAGCCACCACTGGCCGGTCAGCGCGACCATGCCGACCAGGGCCTGGGCGTACAGCGGGGCCAGCTTGGGGTCGAAGCCGCGGCTCTTGAACTCGCGGCCCAGGATGTCCTCCACCTGGGTGGCGATGTCCGAGATCAGCGAGGCGAAGGTCCCCGTCGACTGCGGGATGGGGGAGTCGCGGACCAGGATGCGGAAGCCGTCCGTGTACTCCTCGATGTAGTCCAGGAGCGCGAAGGCCGCCTGTTCCAGGAGCTCGCGGGGGTGGCCGGCGGTCAGGGAGCTCGTCACCATGTCGAGCAGGCGCCGCATCTCACGGTCCACCACCACCGCGTACAGGCCTTCCTTGCCGCCGAAGTGCTCGTACACCACCGGCTTGGACACCCCGGCCTTCGCCGCGATCTCCTCCACCGACGTGCCCTCGAACCCCTTGGCGGCGAAGAGGGTGCGACCGATCTCGAGCAGCTGCTGACGGCGCTCGGCTCCCGTCATCCGGGTGCGGCGCGTGCGCCTCGGCTTCTCATTGCTCTCGGTGCTGCTGGAGTCGGTCGCCACGGCGTCAATCATGCCGCCTTCGCGGGCTCCTTCCCGCGTCGGGAGTCGCCTTCGTCGGTGTTACGGCGCGAATCGATACGTGAGCGTGACGGCCAGCGGACGTCGTACGCCCAGCCGAACATCTCGAACCAGCGGATCAGACGCGCCGAGGAGTCGATCTGACCGCGCTCCACCCCGTGCCGCGCGGAGGTGGGGTCGGCGTGGTGCAGGTTGTGCCACGACTCACCGCAGGACAGCACCGCCAGCCACCACACGTTGCCCGAGCGGTCCCGGGACTTGAACGGCCGCTTGCCCACCGCGTGGCAGATCGAGTTGATCGACCAGGTCACGTGGTGCAGCAGACAGACCCGGACCAGCGAACCCCACAGGAACGCCGTGAACGCGCCCCACCACGACATCGTCACCAGACCGCCGACCAGCGGAGGGATGGCCAGGGAGAGCATCGCCCAGAAGATGAAGCCCCGGGAGATCCGACGGATCGCCGGGTCCTTGATCAGATCCGGCGCGTACTTCTCCTGCGGGGTCTGCTCCTCGTCGAACATCCAGCCGATGTGCGCCCACCACAGGCCCTTCATCAGCGCCGGAATCGTCTCGCCGAACCGCCACGGGGAGTGCGGGTCGCCGTCCGCGTCCGAGAACTTGTGGTGCTTGCGATGGTCGGCGACCCACCGGACCAGGGGCCCCTCGACCGCCATCGACCCCGCGATCGCCAGCGCGATCCGCAGCGGGCGCTTGGCCTTGAAGGAGCCGTGCGTGAAGTAGCGGTGGAAGCCGATCGTGATGCCGTGGCAGCCGAGGAAGTACATGAAGACGAGCAGACCGAGGTCCAGCCAGCTCACCCCCCAGCCCCACGCCAGCGGTACCGCCGTGAGCACGGCGAGGAACGGGACGATGATGAAGAGCAGCAGGGTGATCTGCTCGAGCGAACGCTTCTGCTCGCCGCCCAGGGTGGCGGACGGCATCGAGGGATCGTCGGACGCTTCCGGGGCGTCTTCGATCACATCGGAGCTTGTGGTCATGGGGCGTCCCCTGTGGGGTTCGAGGGTTTTGAGACAAGGGCCTGGTCAGCGGAGCCCCGGGAAGGAGAGCGGGACTTCCCTACGGGTCCGTAACCTACGGCGTCGTAAGTATGGCAGCGCGTCGCCCGACGGCAAGAGCCCGAGAGTCTGCGCGTCCGCACGGACACCTATCCTGGAGTCGTTCGGACAGCGCGGTCCGCTCTCAATTCTTCCCGGATGTCCGGTCCATATGCGGCAGCCGCCGCTCGACCGGTCCCGGGTTCCCTCCCGGACGAGCTTCAACACTGCAAGGAGCCGCACCTGTGAGCAGTGCCGACGACAAGACCGTTTCTCAGGAGACCACCTCCACCGAGCTGCGCGCCGACATCAGGCGACTCGGCGACCTCCTCGGCGAGACCCTCGTCCGGCAGGAAGGCCCGGAGCTGCTGGAACTCGTCGAGAAGGTCCGCCGCCTCACCCGTGAGGACGGTGACGCCGCCGCCGAACTGCTGCGGGGCACCGAGCTGGAGACCGCCGCCAAGCTGGTGCGCGCCTTCTCGACCTACTTCCACCTGGCCAACGTCACCGAGCAGGTCCACCGCGGCCGCGAGCTCAGAGCCAGGCGTGCCGCCGAGGGCAGCCTGCTCGCCCGCACCGCCGACCGCCTCAAGGACGCCGACCCCGAGCACCTGCGCCAGACGGTGCAGAACCTCAACGTGCGTCCGGTGTTCACGGCGCACCCCACCGAGGCCGCCCGCCGCTCGGTCCTCAACAAGCTCCGTCGTATCGCCGCGCTGCTGGAGACCCCGGTCCTGGAGACCGACCGCCGCCGCTACGACACCCGTCTGGCCGAGAACATCGACCTGGTGTGGCAGACCGACGAGCTGCGGGTCGTACGCCCCGAGGTGACCGACGAGTCCCGCAACGCCATCTACTACCTCGACGAACTGCACGCGAACGCCGTCGGCGACGTCCTGGAGGACCTGACCGCCGAGCTGGGCCGCGTCGGCGTCACCCTCCCCGAGGACACCCGCCCCCTCACCTTCGGCACCTGGATCGGCGGCGACCGCGACGGCAACCCCAACGTCACCCCCCAGGTGACCTGGGACGTCCTGATCCTCCAGCACGAGCACGGCATCAACGACGCGCTCGACCTGATCGACGAGCTGCGCGGCTTCCTCTCCAACTCCATCCGCTACACCGGCGCCACCGAGGAACTGCTCGCCTCGCTCCAGGCCGACCTGGAGCGCCTCCCGGAGATCAGCCCCCGCTACAAGCGCCTCAACGCCGAGGAGCCCTACCGGCTCAAGGCCACCGCGATCCGCCAGAAGCTGGAGAACACCAAGCTGCGGCTCGCCAAGAACACCCCGCACGAGGACGGCCGCGACTACCTCGGCACCGCCGAGTTGCTCCGGGACCTGACGCTGATCCAGACCTCCCTGCGCGAACACCGCGGCGGCCTGATCGCCGAGGGCCGGATGAACCGGACCATCCGTACGCTCGCCGCCTTCGGCCTCCAGCTCGCCACCATGGACGTCCGCGAGCACGCCGACGCCCACCACCACGCCCTCGGCCAGCTCTTCGACCGGCTCGGCGAGGAGTCCTGGCGCTACGCGGACATGCCCCGCGACTACCGCGGCAAGCTGCTCGCCAAGGAGCTCAGGTCGCGCAGGCCGCTGGCGCCCACCCCGGCCCCGCTGGACGCGGCCGGCGAGAAGACCCTCGGCGTCTTCCACACCGTCAAGCGCGCTCTCGAGGTCTTCGGACCCGAGGTCATCGAGTCGTACATCATCTCGATGTGCCAGGGCGCCGACGACGTCTTCGCCGCCACCGTCCTGGCGCGCGAGGCGGGCCTGATCGACCTGCACGCCGGCTGGGCCAAGATCGGCATCGTGCCGCTGCTGGAGACCACGGTCGAGCTCAAGGCCGCCGACACGATCCTGGAGGACATGTTCTCCGACCCGTCCTACCGGCGCCTGGTCGCGCTGAACGGGGACGTGCAGGAGGTCATGCTCGGCTACTCCGACTCCTCGAAGTTCGGCGGCATCACCACCTCCCAGTGGGAGATCCACCGCGCCCAGCGCCGTCTGCGTGACGTCGCGCACCGCTACGGCGTGCGCCTGCGCCTGTTCCACGGCCGCGGCGGCACCGTCGGCCGCGGTGGCGGCCCCTCGCACGACGCGATCCTCGCCCAGCCCTGGGGAACCCTGGAGGGCGAGATCAAGGTGACCGAGCAGGGCGAGGTCATCTCCGACAAGTACCTGGTCCCCTCGCTGGCCCGCGAGAACCTGGAGCTCACGGTCGCGGCCACCCTCCAGGCCTCCGCCCTGCACACGTCCCCGCGTCAGTCCGACGAGGCGCTGGCCCGCTGGGACGCCGCGATGGACGTGGTGAGCGACGCGGCCCACGCCGCCTACCGCCGCCTGGTCGAGGACCCGGACCTGCCGACGTACTTCCTCGCGTCGACACCGGTGGACCAGCTCGCCGACCTGCACCTCGGCTCGCGGCCCTCGCGCCGCCCCGGCTCCGGCGTCTCCCTCGACGGACTGCGCGCCATCCCGTGGGTGTTCGGCTGGACCCAGTCCCGCCAGATCGTCCCCGGCTG
This sequence comes from Streptomyces sp. NPDC087859, assembly GCF_044742595.1. Taxonomy (NCBI): domain Bacteria; kingdom Bacillati; phylum Actinomycetota; class Actinomycetes; order Kitasatosporales; family Streptomycetaceae; genus Streptomyces; species Streptomyces sp. NPDC087859. Next base: position 435,127 of record NZ_JBIUUU010000004.1, read on the forward strand.
GTTCGGCGTCGGCTCCGGCCTGAAGGCGCTGCGCGAGGCGGGCCTGGACACGGTGCTCGACGAGATGCACGGCCAGTGGCACTTCTTCCAGAACTTCATCTCCAACGTCGAGATGACGCTCGCGAAGACCGACCTGCGCATCGCCCGCCACTACGTCGAGACCCTGGTCCCGGCCGAGCTCCGGCATGTCTTCGCCGACATCGAGGCCGAGCACGCGCTGACCGTGCGCGAGGTCCTGAAGATCACCGGCGAGACCGAACTCCTGGACGCCCAGCCCGTCCTGAGGCAGACCTTCGCCATCCGCGACGCCTACCTCGACCCGATCTCCTACCTCCAGGTCGCCCTGCTCAAGCGGCAGCGCGAGGCGGCCGCCGCGGGCGAGGAGGCGGACCCGACGCTGGCCCGCGCCCTGCTGCTGACGGTCAACGGTGTGGCGGCGGGTCTGCGCAACACCGGCTGACGGTCTCTGGTGACATGACGGTGCCCCCGAGCCTCGTACCGGCTCGGGGGCACCGTCATGTGGAGCCTTCCGGCCCTACGACGCCTTCCGGCGCCGGAACACCAGGTAGCCGCCCGCGGCGACCAGTGCGGCCGCGATGCCGCCCAGCAGGCCGACGGGGGCGCCGTTGCCGGTCTCGGCGAGGTCGCCGCCGGTGCCCTGGGCGGACGGGGAGGAGGAGGCGGACGGGGTTCCCGCGGCCCCGGCGGGCTGCGAGGCGGACGCCGACGGCGAGGCGGAGGCCGACGGGGAGGCGGAAGCGGAGGCGGACGGCGTCGCCGTACCGTCACCCGGGTTGCCGTCGTCGGAGTCCTCGCAGTCCGTCCAGAACACCTTGTGCTTGGCCGAACCGTGCTCGCCGTCGAAGTTCCAGAACAGCTTGTAGTGGCCGTCCGGCAGCGACAGGTCCTCCGTACGGCCGTGACCCTCGCCGTCGAGGGTGATCTCGCCGGACTTCACGGTCTCGCCCTTGACGTCGGCCGTCGGGGCCCAGGCCTCGATGTGCCAGTCGACCTCCTGGACGCTGTCGAAGCCGAAGGCGTCCAGATAGAAGGTGCAGACGTGCGGCTCGTTGCGGCGCAGTTCCTCGCCGGTGGAGGCGTCGTGGATTTTCACTGTGCCGTTGTCACCGGGAGCGGTGGCGTGGGCGGAGGGGGCCGCGAGCAGGGCGGCCACGGCGACGGCGGACAAGGCGCCGGCCCGGGGGAGGGTACGCATGGGCAGTCCATCTTCGAGATGTGACAGGGAAGATGTGGAGGGGGCGGCTCAGCTTCCACCTCGCCTGACCCAAGGTCAATCACGAACAGGCAACGCTCTGCTCCTCCACAGATGTGGAGAACCCCGAAAGCCGTCAGATGGTCACGAAAGCGGCGGTGAGCAGGGCGATTCCCGCCCCCGCCATGACCCACGCGCCCCGCGTGCGCCCCAGCCCGCCCGCGACGACCACCGACGCCAGCAGCAGCGCACCGCCCAGCGGAACCCAGGCGTAGAGGATCCCGGCCGGCCCGGAGCGGACGACGTCGTCGCTGCTGGGCTTCACGACGACGGTGTACGTCTGTCCCTTCCGGACCGCGACCGTCTTCTCGATGACGACCTTCGCGCGCGGCGTGGACCCCTCAGAGATCGGCGTGTACGGCCCGGTGCAGGTGTCGTCCTCGCACCGCGTCACCTCGATGGTGCCGCTCTCCCGGCCCTTGGTCAGCAGCACGTGCTGCGCGGTGCCCCACGACGCCCACACTCCCGCGATCAGGATCAGCGCCGCGACCGTGCCCATCGCCGCGAGCCGTCCGAGGCGGAGGGCGGCGACCGAGGACGGGCGGGAGGCCTGACGGGACTTGGTGGCTGTGGCAGGCATGGCGGGGATCATTGGCCATGCCTGATCAGCCCGTCAACTCGGGTGGGTGACAAGTCAGGAGTTGTACGTGCTTTGCGCCCGCTCCAGCCCCTCGATGACCAGGCACTCCACGGCGTCCGCGGCCCGGTCCACGAAGTAGCCGAGCTCCTTGCGCTCGCTCGACGAGAAGTCCTTCAGCACGAAGTCGGCGACCTGCATGCGCCCCGGCGGCCGCCCGATCCCGAACCGCACCCGGTGGTACTCCGCGGTGAACGCCTTCGTCATCGACTTCAGACCGTTGTGCCCGTTGTCGCCGCCGCCGAGCTTGATCCGCAGCGTTCCGTAGTCGATGTCCAGCTCGTCATGGATCGCCACGATGTTGGCGACGGGCACCTTGTAGAAGTCCTTGAGCGCGTTCACCGGCCCACCGGACAGGTTCATGTACGACATCGGCTTGGCCAGGATCACCCGGCGGTTCAGCGGCCCGGGCGGCCCGATCCGCCCCTCCACGACCTGCGCCTGCGCCTTGCCGGCCCGCTTGAACCTCCCCCCGATCCGCTCGGCCAGCAGATCGGCCACCATGAAACCGACGTTGTGCCGGTTGGCCGCGTACTCCGGCCCGGGGTTGCCGAGGCCGACGATCAGCCAGGGCCCGCTGGCATCGGTCGTCACGTCCATGTCTCCTTCAGGGTCCCTTGATACGCGCCGACCGCCGCCCCCGAGGGGAGCGGCGGCCGGCAGTCGCTGTTGCGGGGAGGATCAGGCCTCGGTGGCCTCGGCCTCGGCGTCCGCCGGGGCCTCCTCGGCCTGGGCGGCCAGGATCTGGAGAACGACCGCGTCCTCGTCGGTCGCCAGCGTGGTGCCCTCGGGCAGCGGGATGTCCTTGGCGAGGATGGAGTCGCCGGCCGCCAGGCCCGCGATGGAGACGGTGACCGACTCCGGGATGTGCGTGGCCTCGGCCTCGACGTTCAGCGTGCTCAGCACGTGCTCGAGCAGGAAGGCACCCGGCGCCAGCTCGCCCTCGGTGTGCACGTAGACCTCGACGTTGACCTTCTCGCCGCGGTTCACCAGAAGCAGGTCGACGTGCTCGAGGAAGCCCTTGATGGCGTCGCGCTGCACGGCCTTCGGGATCGCCAGCTGGCTCTTGCCCTCGATGTCCAGGGTGAGCAGGACGTTCGGGGTGCGCAGGGCGAGGTTCAGCTCGTGGCCCGGCAGGGTGATGTGGACCGGGTCGGCGCCGTGACCGTAGACAACGGCGGGAACCTTGCTGTCACGGCGGATACGGCGGGCCGCACCCTTGCCGAACTCGGTGCGGGTCTCGGCGGCGAGCTTGACGTCAGCCATGGTCACTCCTCGTAGAACAGTTGGGGAAGGTGGTCACCCGGCCAAACCATCGGCCTGCTACGAAGAGCGCGTCGATAACGGAGCGCCGGCACCCGCGTGAACAGGTACGGCCTCCCTCGCCGAGCAACTTGCGCAGTCTACTCGGCAGGGGAGGCCGTAGAAAAATCGATCATGCAGAAGCGTTCTTCCGCGGGGGCAGGTCTTACTGCTCGTCGAAGAGGCTCGTCACCGAACCGTCCTCGAACACCTCACGCACCGCGCTCGCGATCGTCGGCGCGATGGAGAGGACCGTGATCTTGTCCAGGTCCGCGCCCAGCTCGCCCGGCGTCGGCAGCGTGTCGGTGAACACGAACTCGCTCACCCGGGAGTTCTTGAGCCGGTCGGCGGCCGGACCGGAGAGCACACCGTGCGTGGCGGTGACGATGACGTCCTCGGCGCCGTGCGCGAAGAGGGCGTCGGCGGCCGCGCAGATGGTGCCACCGGTGTCGATCATGTCGTCGACGAGGACGCACACACGGCCCTTGACCTCACCCACGACCTCGTGGACGGTCACCTGGTTCGCCACGTCCTTGTCGCGCCGCTTGTGCACGATGGCCAGGGGCGCGCCGAGGCGGTCGCACCAGCGGTCGGCGACCCGCACCCGGCCCGCGTCCGGGGACACGACCGTCAGCTTGGACCTGTCGACCTTCCGGCCCACGTAGTCCGCGAGCAGCGGAAGGGCGAAGAGGTGGTCGACCGGGCCGTCGAAGAAGCCCTGGATCTGGTCGGTGTGCAGATCGACGGTGAGGATGCGGTCGGCACCGGCCGTCTTCATCAGGTCCGCGATCAGACGCGCCGAGATCGGTTCACGCCCACGGTGCTTCTTGTCCTGCCGCGCGTAACCGTAGAACGGCACGATGACGGTGATGGAGCGGGCCGACGCACGCTTCAGCGCGTCGATCATGATCAGCTGCTCCATGATCCACTGGTTGATCGGAGCCGTGTGGCTCTGGATCACGAAGCAGTCCGCGCCGCGCGCCGACTCCTCGTAGCGGACGTAGATCTCGCCGTTGGCGAAGTCGAAGGCCTTGGTCGGGACAACCCCGACGCCCAGCTGCTCGGCAACCTCCTTGGCAAGCTCGGGGTGGGCGCGGCCGGAGAAGAACATCATCTTCTTCTCGCCGGTCGTCTTGATCCCGGTCACAGCTGTCTCCTCAGAGGTGTCTCAACTGGGTGTGCATTTATCACGGTACGCCGTCCCGGACGCACCCGTTTCCGGTCAGTCTTCGCTCTCGACCTGCCGAGACGCCGCCTCGGCAGCCTTCGCGGCCGCGCTTCCCGGACGCTTGCGAGCCACCCAACCCTCGATATTCCGCTGCTGACCACGGGCCACAGCGAGCGAACCGGGCGGCACGTCCTTCGTGATCACGGACCCGGCGGCGGTGTACGCACCGTCCCCGACCGTGACAGGAGCCACAAACATATTGTCCGAACCGGTGCGGCAGTGCGAGCCGACGGTGGTGTGGTGTTTGTCCTGTCCGTCGTAGTTCACGAAGACGCTCGCGGCACCGATGTTGGTGTACTCGCCGATCGTGGCGTCGCCGACATAGGACAGGTGCGGCACCTTGGTGCCCTCGCCGATCGAGGCGTTCTTGGTCTCGACGTACGTCCCGATCTTGCCCTTGGCGCCCAGGCGGGTACCGGGCCGCAGATAGGCGTACGGGCCCACGGTCGCGTTCGGGCCGACATGGGCGCCGTCGGAGACGGTGTTGTCCACGCGGGCTCCGGCTTCGACCACGGTGTCCCGGAGCCGGCTGTGCGGCCCGACCTCCGCGCCCTCGCCGATGTGGGTGGCGCCGTGCAGCTGGGTGCCGGGGTGGACGAGGGCGTCCTGCTCGAAGGTGACGGTGACGTCGATCCAGGTCGTGGCCGGGTCGATGACGGTGACGCCGGCGAGCATGGCGCGGGTCAGGAGGCGGTCGTTGAGGATGCGACGGGCCTCGCTGAGCTGGACCCGGTTGTTGATCCCGGCGATCTCGCGGTGGTCGCCGGCGACGGAGGCGCCGACGCGGTGACCGGCCTCGCGCAGGATCCCGAGGACGTCCGTGAGGTACTCCTCGCCCTGCGAGTTGTCGGTGCGGACCTTGCCGAGGGCGTCGGCGAGGAGCTGCCCGTCGAACGCGAACACCCCGGAGTTGATCTCACGGATGGCGCGCTGCGACTCGGAGGCGTCCTTGTGCTCGACGATCCCGGTGACGGCACCGGAGGCACCGTCGCGGACGATACGGCCGTAGCCGGTGGCGTCGGGGACCTCGGCGGTGAGCACGGTGACGGCGTTGCCGTCGGCGGTGTGGGTGGCGGCGAGGGCGCGCAGGGTCTCGCCGGTGAGAAGGGGAGTGTCCCCGCACACGACGACGACGGTCCCGTCGACGACGCCGCCCAGCTCTTCGAGTGCCATGCGTACGGCGTGCCCGGTGCCGTTCTGCTGCGCCTGGACGGCGGTGCGTACGCCGGGGTCGATGACGCCGAGGTGCTCGGTGACCTTCTCGCGCGCGTGGCCGACGACGACGACGAGATTCTCGGGGTCCAACTCCCGCGCTGCGGCGAGCACATGGCCCACGAGGCTGCGGCCACAGATCTCGTGCAGGACCTTGGGTGTGGCCGACTTCATACGGGTGCCCTCACCCGCTGCGAGAACGACGACGGCTGCCGGGCGAATGGCGCTCACGGGATGCCCTTCGGCTGTGGAGGGGGTGGGTGACATCCGCAGGATACCGGGGCGTTTCATGGGGGACATGGGAGCGGGCCCTGACTGTGCTGTCACCGGTCAGGGCCCGATCTGTGCTTGTGCTCCCCCGCCAGGACTCGAACCCGGACAAATGGCACCAAAAGCCACGGTGCTGCCAATTACACCACGGGGGATGGACTCGACTGGACCGGACACCTGGTCAGGTCGCCGAGCGGGCACCCAACACTATGCCGTACCGGGCCCCTTTCATGCGACGGTACAAGTCCTCGTCGCCGGGGCGGAATTCGATCTTCCGGGGCGGAACGGTGTGCGATTCGGCAGTTCGAGGGATATCGGGTTGTTTCGCATCCGGCCGGTCACGCAGTGTGGTGTAGGCCAATCCCGGAAACTCACCGGAAAACGCGTGCTGCCCGACCGTAGGCTGGAGACATGACCACGACGGGGGAAGACCACGCCGCGGCCCGGCCAGGGCCCTGGTGGTGGGATCGGTGGCGCAGTGCCGTACTGGACGCGAGCCTGGCTCTCGCGTCCGTCGTCGAGTGCGGGGCGGAGGGGTACCGGTTCGCGGGGGATGCGGGGATCCCCAGCGCCGCGGGGATCGTGTTCGGCGTTCTCGCCGGGTCCGCACTGCTCGTGCGGCGCAAGTGGCCCATCGCCGTCGTGCTCGTCTCCATCGCCATCACACCCGCCCAGATGGGCTACCTCATGGCGATCGTCGGCCTCTACACCCTCGCCGCCTCCGAACTGCCCCGCCGGATCATCGGCTCCCTCGCGGGGATGTCGCTGGTCGGTCAGCTGATCGTGATGTTCGTGCGGATACGGCAGGGCACCACGCGGGGCGGCTGGGAGCTCGGGGACTGGTTCGTCCCGTTCGCCGCGATCACCATCGCCATCGGACTGACCGCGCCTCCGCTGCTCCTCGGGCTGTACGTCGGCGCCCGGCGCCGGCTGATGGAGAGCCTGCGGGAACGGGCCGACAGCCTGGAGCGGGAGCTGCAACTGCTCGCCGAGCGGGCGGAGGAGCGGGCCGAGTGGGCGCGCGGCGAGGAGCGGACCCGGATCGCCCGCGAGATGCACGACGTCGTCGCGCACCGGGTGAGCCTGATGGTCGTCCATGCGGCCGCGCTTCAGGCCGTCGCCCGGAAGGATCCCGAGAAGGCCGTCAAGAACGCCGCCCTCGTGGGGGACATGGGGCGCCAGGCGCTCACCGAACTGCGGGAGATGCTCGGGGTGCTGCGCAGCGGCGAGGGCGTCAGGAGCGTCCGCTCGCCCGACTCCGTGCCGCTCGCCGCCGTCGGTTTCGCCGCCGCCGCTGCCGCCTCGCGGGCCGTCGACGAGTCGGACGGGCCCTGTCTGTCCGAACTGGAGGAGCTGATCGGGCAGTCGGCCGCCACGGGGATGGTCGTCGACCTGACCGTCGACGGTGACGCCCGGGACTACGGCGCCGACATCGAGCAGACCGCGTATCGCGTCGTCCAGGAGGCGTTGACCAATGTCCACAAGCACGCGGCGGGCGCCAAGACGCATGTGCGGCTCGCGCACCGGGTGTCCGAGATCGCGATGCAGGTGGAGAACGAGCCGCCGCCGGAGGTGTCGTCGGCGTCGTCGGCGCGGTTGCCGTCCGGGGGAAACGGTCTGGTCGGGATGAAGGAACGGGTCGTCGCGCTGGGCGGGGTGTTCGTGTCCGGGCCGACGGACGCGGGCGGCTTCCGGGTGTCGGCGGTCATTCCGGCGGCGTGACCCGGCGGTCCTTCCTCGTACCGCTTCGTGCGCCTTCCCGCCTCAGCCCGCCGTGAGCCGTACCGGCTCCATGCCCGCGACGAGGGTGGCCAGGGCCTGGTCGATGTCGGGGCCGAGGTACCAGTCTCCGGTGTGGTCGAGGGCGTAGGCGCGGCCCTCGGTGTCCAGGGCCAGGAGCGCGGACGACTCGGTCTCGGCGCCGAGGGGGCAGACCTCGGTGTCGAGGGCGCGGCCGAGGTCGGCGAGGGTGCGGGCCATGTGGAGGCCGTGCAGGGGGTCGAGATGGAGGCTCACCGGGGCGATCTGGCGGCCGGACCCGGTGGGGGTGATGTGCAGGCCGCCGAATTCGGCCCAGGCCTCGACGGCGGCGGGGAAGACGGCGTGGCGGTGGCCCGCGGGGGAGACGTGTTCACGCAGGGCGTCGGCCCAGATCTCGGCCTGCTTGATGTCCCAGCGCCCGGGCTGCCAGCCGGCGTCGCGCAGGGCGGCGTCGACGGGGACCGGGAAGCGCGTGGTGGAGGTGCGGTCGGGGTGCATCTGCCCTTCGATCGTCGAGTTCGCTGACGTGGTGCCCGGCTTGCCGGCCGTCCTGCCTGTGGTGCGTGGGGGATCAGTCGTCGGCTGCCGCCGGGTCGACGACGCGTACGCCGAAGTGGGCGCTGAGGGCCGTGCAGGCGCGGCAGGGGGCGGCGAAGCTGCCGTGGAGGGGGTCGCCGTCCTCGCGGATCCGGCGGGCGGTGAGTTTGGCCTGCTTGAGGGCCTTGCGGGCCTCGCCGTTGGTCATGGGTCTGCGGGCGGCGCGTCTGCTGCGGGCCTCGTCGGCGGCGGCGAGATGGCGCGAGATGAGGATCGTCTCCGCGCAGCGGCCGGTGAAGCGGTCGCGCTGGGCGGAGGTGAGGGTGTCGAGGAAGTCCTGTACGAGCGGGTGCAGGGGCGGGCCCTGGTCACCGCGGGCGGCGGTGCCGGTGAGCGTGGCGCCGCGGACGGACAGGGCGGCGGCGACGGTCGGGAGTATGCCGTCGCGGCGGTGCCGGAGAGTGGGCGCCTGGGGTGTGTCGGTGCTGCTCCAGCCGATCCGGGGATCGCCGGACATACCGTCCCGCGGGTCGTGGGACGTGGCTGGTCGCGGCCCTGTGTGCGGTCCCGTCTGCGTCGTGTTCATGATCGTCATCCCCTCCCGAGCATCCCCCCGGACGACACAGAGTGCCAAATGCCGTGGCTGGTGCGGAAGCTGGGGCGGCGCGACACGCCCGGGTTTGGGCGGGCTGTCACGGCGGGGTGACGGCAGGTCACGGAACCGGAGGGCCGCTGACCGGCGCCCGGTGACCGGTGTCGTCGTACCGCATAGGCTGTCGGCACCCGCATGTATGCGGTCAACGCGTTGGAGAAGTCGAATACGGGCTGGGGCGGGCCGGAGCCGGTCGTGCCGTAGGCCGTACAGAGTGCCGCAGGGGGCAACCGCCATGACGACAGGTCGGCTCGGGCAGCAAGCCGCGCCGCCGAACGCGGCCTACGCCGGGCAGGTCGTGCATTTCCCGGATCCGGTCCGGGCCTCCCGTCACCCCAGAGGGGTGCGGGTGGACGAGCACGGCTACCCCGACTTCTCCGCGTATGCGCGTGCCGCCACGGAGATCGCCGATCCGCCGGAGGGGTTCGGTGTCGACGAGCTCCGGCTGACGGACTATGTGTCGGCCAACGCGGCCCTCGCGGCGACCGGTCATGAGCTGTGGGACACGGTGCCCGCGGTGGCGACCCCGCACGGCTGGACGTGGCACCACGTGGTGGGTTCACGGCGGCTCGAACTGGTGCCCGTAGAGGTGAAGGCGCTGCTGCGGCATCACGGCGGTATCGCGACGGCGGCGGTCGACCACGGCAAGCGGGGGACGCGGCCGTTGCAGGAGACGCGGCCCGCGCACTTCGGTCTGCCGAAGTCGGGTGCGGCGGTGTCGGAGTCGCAGGTGCTGGGGGTCGAGGAGGAGCTCGGGTACCGGCTGCCGGGCGCCTACCGGTCGTTCCTGAAGGCGGCGGGCGGCTGTGCCCCCGTGGGCGCGGCCCTGGACCCGGAGCTGGGCCTCCTGGTCGACCAGCCGTTCTTCACGGTGCGGGACGAGGCCGCCGTCAACGACCTCGTCTACGTCAACAAGTGCCTCCGGGACCATCTGACCAAGGACTACCTCGGCGTCGGCTTCGTCCAGGGCGGGCTGCTGGCCGTGAAGGTCAAGGGCGAGCGGATCGGATCGGTGTGGTTCTGCGCCTACGACGACGCGCGGGACGTGGATCCCTCCGTGCCGCCCGCCGACCGCGTGGAACGGCTGCTGCTGCCGTGCGGCGAGGACTTCGACGCCTTCCTGTCCCGACTGGCGGGCAATCCGCCCGAGTTGGAGACGGTGGCGAACCTGATGGTGGACGGCGGGTTCGCGCGGTCCGTGCCGGTTTCCGGGGCTGGGGAGTGAACTGACCGATGGTGACCTTCGCACAGGCGCAGGAGCGCGCCGAAGAGTGGATCAACGGGGATGTGCCCGCGTACCAGCATCGCGAGGTGCGGGTGCGGGAGTTCGAGCTCGGCTTCGTCGTATGGGCGGAGGACCGTGCGGACGGGCCGCGCTCGGACGGCGGTGCGCAGCGGCTGGTGATCGCCCGGGACAGCGGGGAGGCCACGCTGTGGCCCTCGCTGCCGGTGGGTGAGGTGATCCGCCGGTACGAGGAGGAGTACGGACGTGCCGACGACGACGACGCCGCTGCCGCGCCGGCGCCCGCGGCCCGGGTCGATCTCAATCAGACGTCCTTCCTGTTGACGCCGCCGGAGTGGTTGCAGGAGGCGGCGGATCAGCTGGGGATTCCGGATCGGCGCAGTGCGTCCGGTGCCGGAGCCCGGTCCGGGGCTCTTCCCGAGACGCAGGGCGGGGTGCCGGCGGGGGCGCCTTCCCCGGCGGGTGTGCCTGCCGGGGCCACGCCGTGGGCCGGTACGGACACCAACGCGGATGCGGGGGACGACCGTTCCGTGCCGCTGCCCGCGACCGTGTTCGCGCCGCCGTTGAGCGGTACCGACGACGACACCCCGCCGCCCGCGACGCCGCCGGACGCCAAGACGGCTCTCATGTCGGGCGGCAGCCGGCTTCCGTCGACGGCGCTCGCACCGGCGCTCGACGATCCGCATGCGCCGCGTGCCGGCGGGGGTACGCCGGCGAGCGGAATGCCGGGCGCGCCTCAGGGCAGTACGCCGCCTCCGGGTGGTGCGCCTGCGCCTGGTCCGGGTGGCTCGGCTTACGGCTATCCGGGTGCGCCGGGTACGCCGCCTCCGGGTGTGCCGCAGGGCAGTACGCCGCCGCCTGTACCGGGTCCCCCTTCTTATGGGTATCCGCAGGGACCCGGTGGTGCGCCGAGCGGGCCGGAGCGGTCGCTCGCGGCGAACGCCGGGGACATCGCCGATGCCGCCACGAGCAAGGCGTCGCCTCCGCCGCGCCGGGGCGGTGGCTCGACCACGCCGCCTCCGCCGGGCAGCCCCGGGGCGCCGGGCGCGCGACCGGGAGCCACGCCTCCGCCCGCGCCGGGTGCGCCGGGTGCGCCGGCGGGTGGGTATGTACCGACGCAGCTCGTCTCCGCGCTGGGGCCCAACGGGCTTGAGGGCGGACCTGCCGGACCGGGGGCACCGCAGCCTCCGGGCGCACCGGGTGTTCCGGGCGCGCCCGTTCCGCCGGGTGCGCCGAATCCGCCCGGCGGTACGCCTCCGGGCGGTATGCACCACGCCGCCACGATGTTCGCCGACCCGGGGCGCATGGGCCCGGGTGGGGGCGCGCCGCAACCTCCGGGCGCCCCTGGCGTACCGGGTGCCCCCGGCGCGCCGATGCCGCCCGGCGCCCCGGGTGTGCCTGGAGCACCGCACGCCCCCGGCGCACCTCAGCCTCCCGGAGCCCCGGGTATGCCCGCTGCGCAGGGCTCCTCAGGGGGCCCGCGTGGTGCTGTCCACCACGCCGAGACGATGCTGGCCGCGCCCCCCATGGGCGCCCCCGGCGCGCCTCCGCCGCCGCAGGCCCCCGGCGCACCCGGTGTTCCGGGCATGGCTCCGGGCGCTCCCCAGCCGATGCCGCCCGGAGGGATGCCTCCCGGTGCCGTGCCGCCGCCCGGGCAGCCCGGGCCGGGTCAGCCGCCGGCGTACGGCTACCCGCAGCAGGGGCAGCCGACCGTCGGTCCCGGGTACCAGGCCGTTCTGCGCTACCGCGCCCAGGACGGGTCGGAGCAGCAGCTGATCCGGCGTTCGGCGCCGGGTACGCCGCACCCGGAGTGGCAGATCTTCCATGAGCTGCGGGGGATGAACATCCCGCCGGACCAGGTGCTGGAGCTGCACACGGAGCTGGAGTCGTGCGCGCTGCCGGGCGCCTACTGCGCGCGGATGATCCGGGAGCAGTGGCCGCAGGCGAGGATCGCGAGCATCGCGCCGTACGGCACCGATCACGCGAGCCGGCAGCAGGGGATGCAGCAACTGCTGGCGCACCAGGGCGAGTTGCACCAGGTGGCGGACGGGCCGGCGCGTCCGGCGCCCGTCCGCGCCCCGCTTCCCCCGGTGCAGCCGGCGCCGCCGATTCCGCCGGAGAGCATCGCGCAGGAGATGGCGGGGGCGTTCGGGCCGGGAGTGTTCCGGTTCGAGCAGGCCGCGGTCTCCCGGCAGGGCGTGCCGCCGGTGGTGGCGCACTCGCTGGTGGCCGCGGGGCTGCCGATGGACATGGGCCCGTTCTTCTGGGCGCAGGCCCAGCCGGGGCGGCCGGTGCCCACGCTCGCCGAACTGGCGCAGGAGCGGGGGGTGCAGCCGGCGGCGGACGCGGGGTCGTACCTCGTCATGGGCAGTGACTTCGGCAAGGCGATCTGTGTGCAGTACGGGACGGCGAACATCGTCGCCGTGCCGGTGGAGGCCGGGCCCGGCGGTGCGCCGGTGCCGCCGCAGTTCGTGAACACGGGGCTGCCCGAGTTCCAGCGGTGCCTGGCGCTGCTCGGGCGGATGTGGCGGCTCAGGTTCGGGCTGAACCAGGAGCAGGCGGGCCGTTGGACCGTCGACTTCCAGGCCCAGCTGGCCTCGCTCGACCCGGCGGCGCTCGGTTCGCCGGAGAGCTGGTGGTCGGTGCTGCTGGAGCAGATGTGGGACGGCCTGCTGTGAGGCGGCGCCTTCACCGAGACCGTTCTGACACGGTCTGACACCGCTCCGAAGCCGGGCCCGGTCATCGCGACCGGGCCCGGCTTTCCGCTGTCCCGGCAGGGCGCCGAAGTGCTTGCGCCGCACGGTCACATCCGTCCTTCGCGCTCCGTCAGTGGAGTGACAGCAGCTCACCACTTGCTTCAGGAGGCAGACCATGAAGGCACGCATGACGAACCCGGCGTACGTCCTCCCCGGTGCGATGAACGGCATCGGCACGATCTTCCAGTCGATCGGCGAGAGCGGCCTGGACCAGGAACTGTCGGAGCTCGTGGGACTGCGGGTCAGTCAGATCAACGGGTGCAGTGCCTGTGTGCACGCGCATGTGCTGAATCTGCGGAAGGCCGGGGCGGGCGAGGAGCGGATCGCGGCGGTCGCGGCGTGGTTCGAGGCGCCGTTCTTCAGTGACGCCGAGCGGTCGGCGCTGCGGCTGAGCGAGGCGATGACGCGGCTCTCGGACCGGTCGCACGAGTCCGTGCCGGACGAGCTGTGGGACGAGGTGGCCGACCACTTCGACGAGAAGGAACTGTCCGGGCTGATCCTCTTCGTCTCGCTCATGAACCTGTTCAACCGCGTCAACACGACGATCAAGGAGCCCGCGGGCACCACCTGGGGCTGAGCCTCGGCCGCCCGACCGCAGAGGGACGGCCGTGACCTCTGTGCGGAGTGTCGCGTTATGCACATTTATGCCTGATCCATCAAGATATGCGCGAAATCGTCATTTCGCACACATCTTGATGGAGAGGGGTCCCAGGATGAGCGGCACATCTGTCCCGTCCCACGGCTTCATGGCCGTACGGCGTGGCTACCGCCCCGAACAGGTCGACGCGTACGCCGCGGCGCTCTCCCAGGACCGTGACATCTCCTGGGAGCGCGCCGCCCGTCTCACCGTGCTCGCCAAGGAGATGGAGGCGGAGCTCGAAGGGTTGCGCGAGAGGGTCGCGCGGCTCGCTCCGCAGACGTACGAGACGCTCGGGGAGCGTGCGCGCCGGATCTTCCAGCTCGGGCAGGAGGAGGCCGCGGCCGTGGGTGACGGCGCGCGGCAGGAGGCGCGGCGCCTCGCGGAGGCGGCGCGGGAACGTGCGAACGGTGTGCGCGACGCGGCACAGGCGCAGGCCGACGCCGTACGCGCCGATGCGGAGGAGCGCGTCCGTCAGCGCCTGCTCGCCGCGCGCGCCGAGGCCGACGAGATCCGCGTCGCCGCCCGGCGCGAAGTGAAGGAGGGCCGCACGGAGGCGCTCGCCGCGTTGCGCGAGGTACGACAGCGCACCATCGGAATGCTCGCCGAACAGGAAAAGGAGCACGCCGAGCGCTGGGCCGATGCGGAGCGCGAGGAGGCCGAACGCGCGGCGGCGCTCGACGCCCGGCACGCCGAACAGGTGGCGCGCGCCGAGTCCGCGCTGTCCGAGGCGAAGCAGGCGTTCGCCGACGCGGAGGCCTCCGCCCGGCAGCGCCAGGAGGAGGCACACGTACGTGCCGCCGAGATCCTCGCCGAGGCGCGCGTCCGGGAGGAGCGGATCGCCCGTGAGACGGAGCGGGTGCTGCGTGAGCACGGAGAGCGCTGGGACGACGTGCACGCCCACATCGACCTCGTACGCAACAGCCTGACCGCACTGACGGGACGCGCACCGGCGGAGTAGGGCGCGCACGCCCCCTGGGGCGCCCGGCCCGGCGCTCACTCCTCCCGGCGCTCACTCCTCCCGGCGCTCACTCCTCACGTCGTACCGCCCCCGCCAGGATCCACCCCTCCACCGCTTCGTACTGCCGTCGCTGCTCCTCCGCCTTGCGCCGCCCCGACGCCACCGTCCCGAGCCAGCCGAAGGCGAAGCCGGCCGGGATGGAGACGAGGCCGGTGGTGGTGAACGGGAACCAGTTGAAGTCGGCGTCGGGGAAGGCGGAGACGGGGGAGCCGGAGACGAGGTTGGTGCCCGGCATCAGCAGCAGCACCGTCAGGGAACCGCCGATCAGGGTGCAGAGCAGGCCCGTTCGGGTGTAGCGGCGCCAGAACAGGCCGTAGACCAGGGCGGGGGCTATCGCCGAGGCGCCCAGGCAGAAGGACAGGGTCACCAGAGGCTGCAGGCTGCGGTGCTGGACCATCGTGGCCAGCAGGATCGCCGGGACGCCGACGGCTAGCGCCGAGACCCGGGCCAGGGTCATCTCGCGGCGCGTCGAGAGTTCCCGCGCCCGGACCGCGAACACGTCGTGGGCGAGGGAGTTGGCGCAGGCGAGGATCATGCCGGCGACGGAGGCGAGCAGGGTGAGGAAGAGCGCCGTGGTGACCGTCGTGAACAGCAGGGTCTCCGCCGTCGAGACGTCCGCGCCGAACACCGCCCGGGAGCCCAGCAGATACGCCGTGTTGCCCTGCGGGTCCGCCTCCGCGATCGCCGCGCGCCCGATCAGGGCGGTGGCACCGAACCCCACGATCGTGATGATGAGCACGAACAGCACCACCGCCGACACCGCCCAGGACATCGAACGGCGTACCTGGCGGGCGCTGGAGGCCGTGTACATGCGCATGGTGACGTGCGGGAGGCAGGCACCGCCGACGACCACCGTCAGCTGCGAAGTGATCATGTCCAGCCGGGGGTTGGACCCGCCCGCGAACTGCAGCCCCGACTCCAGGAAGGCCGGTCCCACCGCGCTCTGCGCGGCGGCGGCGTCGAACAGCGTGCCGGGGTTCCAGTCGAAGCGCCGCAGCATCAGGACGGCGACCACGGCGCCCGAACCGAGCAGCATCACGATCTTCAGGATCTGGATGAGAGCGGTGCCCTTCATCCCGCCGATCGCCGCGTAACTGATCATCAGGACGCCGAGCCCGATGATGCAGCCCGTCTGGAGCCCCTCGCCGGAGAAGCCGAGGATGAAGGACAGCAACTGCCCCGTCCCCGCGAGCTGCACCAGCATCAGCGGCAGCAGCGCCGCGAGCGTCACCGCGCAGGCCGCGATCCGCACGGAACGCCCCGGCATGCGCCGTGCCAGCGCGTCGCCCATGGTGAACCGGCCCGCGTTGCGCAGGGGTTCGGCCAGCAGGAACATCAGCAGCATGAGCGACAGCGCGGTGCTGAGGGCGAGGACGATCCCGTCGTAGCCGCACAAGGCGATCACTCCGCCCGTGCCGAGCACGGTCGCGGCGGAGATGTAGTCGCCCGCGATGGCGAGGCCGTTGCGCAGGGAGCCCAGGGAGCCGTAGCCGGTGTAGAACTCGTCCAGGTCGTCCCGGTCGGGCCCGGTCATCACGCACAGCAGCAGCGTGATCGTGGCGACGGCCGAGAACGCCACCAGGGACATCGCCTGCGCCGAGTCGCTGAAGCCTGTCTGTCCCGTCATCGCGTCGCTCCCCGCTTGACGTCCAGTTCGGACTGCTTGCGGATGCGGTCGGCGAGCGGGTCGACGCGGACCCGGGCCGTGCGCTCGTACAGGACGATCGCCAGCCAGGTGACCGGGAGCTGGAACAGGGCCAGCAGCAGACCGGTCGGGGGTGCGTCGCCGATGCGGCCGGTCATGAAGGACGGGGCGAACGCGGACAGGATGAGAAAGAGGGTGAAGTAGCCGAGCGCGGTGAGGGTCGCGACGCGGCGTTGCCAGCGGTAGGCGCTGCGCAGGATCCGCAGATCGCTGTGGTGCCCGAGCGCCTCGTGGCGGGGACGGTGTCCGGGGGCTCGGCCGGGAGCGTGTTCGGGGGCGAAGGGCGGCTGCCAGGGGTAGGTGGGCGGTGGGGCCGGGTCGTAAGACATCCCGGTGGCTCCTTGCGTGGCTCGGGGCCCGGTGCGGACCGCAGGGAGTTGGGGGGTGGGTGAGCGGAGCCACGCACGCTACTCGTTGGTAGTCGGATGCGGGAGATGCTTCACCAAACTGATTGGTCGGTACGCGCTTACTTCTCTGACCTCGGGTGTTACCCGGATTAACTCAGATTTTTGAGTGGTGTGAACGGCTACCGAAAGTGAACGAACGCTACGGACGGATACGATGCGGGCTCTACCGGGGGAGTGCTGATGTCCGACGTACGTGAAGCCGTCATGCCCAGACAGGTGCGGGGCGCTCAGGTTCTGCTGTTCGTGCTCGCCGTCGGCGGCCTCGTGTCGATGCTCGCGCTCTCGGACGGGCTCACCGCTTACGGGCAGGGCGAGATGCTCGCGCCCTGGGCGCTGGTGTGGGTCTGTGCGCTGCTCGCCCTCACCTACGACGGGGGCGCCCGGGGCGGGGTGCGGATGACGACCATCGTGTTGATGGTGTTCATGGTGCTGCCGACCGTCACGAAGCTGGGCGAGGCGGTGGGGCCGGGGCAGTTCCTGGACGCCGCGCTGCGGATCCTGCTCGGGGTGCCGGTCGTCGTGCTGCTCTTTCTGCCGGAGTCGACGGCCTGGTTCGATCGGGGGCGGTGAGGGCCCGGACCGGTCGCGCCCGGCCCCTCAGTGTCCGAGGAGCACGCGCGCGTAGCGCACTCCCGGGCGTTCCATCAGGGTGATCCGCTCGGTGAGCACGAAGCCGTTGCGTTCGAGGACGGTTCGGGACGCGGTGTTGTCCTCCGTCGTCTTCGCCGTCAGGGAGCCCAGGCCGTACGACGGTCCCGCCACCCGGCACACCTCGCCCACCGCCGCCGTGGCGACCCCGCGTCCCGCGGCCCGTTCGCCGACGCGGTATCCCAGCTCCGCCGAACCGCCCGCCGCGTCCATGAGGTTGAAGCGGCCGAGCAGCGAACCCTCCGCGTCCAGCAGGACATGGAAGTGGCAGTCGCCGGACTCCTGCTCGTCCAGCAGGGCACGGTGGCGGGCGGCGAATCCCGCCGGTGTGAAATAGGCGTCGCCACGATCCGGCACCGAGCACGCGAAGTACTCCCGGTTCTCCCGCTCGAAGGCCAGCAGGGCCTCCGCGTGGTCCGGCCGCAGTCGCTCAAGTCTCAGTTCCGCCATGTCCGGCACCGTACGCATCTCACTCCGTGATCACCGGAAATTTCCGTGGCGCCAGCACCAGCAGCACCACGAACGCCAGCGCCGCCGCCCCCGCCGCCCCCAGATACACCGCGTGCACCGCGTCCGCGATCGCCCGCCGCAGCGGCTCCGAACCGGCGCCCGAATCCAGCGCCCGGGTCACGGAGTCCAGGTCGCTCGCGCCGCCCAGCCGCGCCGACAGCACCCCGTTGGCCACCGCGCCGAAGAGGGCCGCGCCGATCGTCTGGCCGGTCTGGCGGCAGAAGAGGACCGACGCCGTGGTCGTGCCGCGCTCCGACCAGACCACTGTCGACTGCACGCCGATGATCAGCGGCAGTTGGAAGAGGCCCAGCGCGGCGCCCAGGAGCAGCAT
Source organism: Streptomyces sp. NPDC087859 (assembly GCF_044742595.1). Lineage (NCBI taxonomy): Bacteria > Bacillati > Actinomycetota > Actinomycetes > Kitasatosporales > Streptomycetaceae > Streptomyces > Streptomyces sp. NPDC087859. Next base: position 453,257 of record NZ_JBIUUU010000004.1, read on the forward strand.
CAGGAGGGTCGGCTGCCAGGCCCGGCCGGGATACGGCAGAAAGGGGAAGGCGAAGAGGATCAGCGCCGCCGCTCCCATGCCCAGCATGGCCGTGTTGCGGAAGCCGATCCGCCGGTACACGTGCTGGCTGAGGGCCGCCGACACCGGCCAGCTCAGGGTCCAGATCGTCAGGACGAAGCCGGCCGCCACCGGTGCCAGACCGAGAACGGACTGGGCGTACGTCGGGAGGAAGACCGTCGGTGCCACCATCAGCAGGCCCAGCGCGCCCAGGGCCAGGTTGACCGCCGCGATCGTGCGGCGGCGCCACACCCAGCCGGGGATGATCGGCTCGGCCGCCCGGCGTTCGACCAGGACCACCACCGCGACCAGGGCAAGTCCCGTACCGAACAACGCCAATGACGGGGCCGAGAGCCACGGCCAGGCCACCCCGCCCTGCACCAGCGCCGTCAGCAGGACACCTCCGCAGGCGAACACCGTCAGGGCGCCCGCCCAGTCGACACGGGGGCGGCGGGCGGGGGAGTCCCGTTTCGGTTCGTGCAGGTGACGGGCTATCAGCCAGAGGGCGAGTGCCCCTACCGGCAGGTTGACCAGGAAGATCCAGCGCCAGTCCGCGTACGCCACGAGCAGGCCGCCCACACCCGGGCCGGCCACCGCCGACACCGCCCACACCGTGGACAGCTTGGACTGGATCTTCGGGCGTTCCTTCAGGGGGTAGAGGTCGGCGGCCAGGGTCTGGACCGTGCCCTGGAGCGCGCCGCCGCCCAGGCCCTGCACGATACGGAACGCGATCAGCGAGCCCATGTTCCAGGCGACCGCGCAGAGCAGGGAGCCCAGCAGGAAGAGCGCCGCGCCCGCGATCAGGACCGGCTTGCGGCCGAAGGTGTCGGAGAGCTTGCCGTACACCGGGAGCGACACCGTCACGGCCAGCAGATAGCCCGAGAAGAGCCACGAGAAGACGGAGAAGCCGCCCAGGTCGCCGACGATCTGGGGGACGGCCGTGGAGACGATCGTCGAGTCGAGGGCGGCCAGGGCCATCGCGAGCATCAGCGCGGCGACGACGGCGCCGCGGCGGCGCGAGTCCTTCGGATCGCCGGCCGTCGCCGCGGGCTGTATCTCCGTGTCCCCCTGGCCCATGAGATCCCTTCCCCCTGCATCTATCCGCCGCGCAACACCCTCTCACTTGACCCTCACGTCGCGGCAGGGTGCAGCCTGAGCGGGGCCGAGGGTGGAGCCGACCCCTAGATCGGCTCCACCCTCGGGTGGATCGCCCCTAGGGGTACCTCCGTACTACGGCTGGGGGAGGGTTCGTACCGCCGGAGGACGTGAGGGCACCCGGCCCGTCCTTAACCTGGCTTTACGCCGCTGGGGGGCGGTGCACCGCAGCAGCGGGGGTGGGGTTTTCCCCACCAGAAGACGGCGCTCAGCACCAGCGCGCCGGACCACCCGCCGCGGACAGACTCATCACCACAGCAGCACGTACGACTCGGCACGGATCGAAAGAGATCAGTGCGCGCCAATTCCTGACCGACATAGGAGATATACCGTGACATCGGCTGTGACCATCACCAGGCACGGGGGCACTGGAGGGACTACGGCCGTTGCCGCGCGGGCGCGGCAGGTCGTCAAGGCGTACGGGTCCGGCGAGACCCGTGTCGTCGCCCTCGACCACGTGGACGTGGACATCGCACGCGGGCAGTTCACCGCGATCATGGGCCCCTCGGGCTCCGGCAAGTCCACGCTCATGCACTGCCTCGCCGGACTCGACACCGTCACCTCCGGGCAGATCTATCTGGACGACACCGAGATCACCGGGCTGAAGGACAAGAAGCTCACGCAGCTGCGCCGGGACCGGATCGGGTTCATCTTCCAGGCGTTCAACCTGCTCCCGACGCTGAACGCCATAGAGAACATCACGCTGCCCATGGACATCGCCGGCCGCAAGCCGGACAAGGCGTGGCTGGGGCAGGTCGTCGACACCGTCGGGCTGAGCGACCGGCTCAAGCACCGGCCCACCCAGCTCTCCGGCGGTCAGCAGCAGCGCGTCGCGGTGGCCCGGGCGCTGGCCGCGCGGCCCGAGATCATCTTCGGTGACGAGCCGACCGGAAACCTCGACTCCCGTGCGGGCGCCGAGGTGCTGGGCTTCCTGCGCAAGTCCGTGACCGAGCTCGGGCAGACCATCGTGATGGTCACGCACGACCCGGTCGCGGCCTCTTACGCCGACCGTGTGCTGTACCTCGCCGACGGCCGGATCGTCGACGAGATGTACAAGCCGACCGCGGACGCCGTCCTGGACCGCATGAAGGACTTCGACGCCCGGGGACGGACGTCATGACCGTCCTGAAGACCTCGATGCGCAACTTCTTCGCGCACAAGGGGCGTATGGCCCTGTCGGCCGTGGCCGTGCTGCTGTCGGTGGCGTTCGTGTGCGGCACGCTCGTCTTCACCGACACGATGAACACGACGTTCGACAAACTGTTCTCGACCACCGCGTCCGATGTCACGGTCTCCCCGAAGGCGGCCAAGAGCGACGACACCCCGCAGAACGGCAGGCCCGAGTCGCTGCCGGCCTCCACGGTCCAGCAGGTGACGAAGGCGGACGGCGTCAAGTCGGCCGAGGGCGCGGTCAGTTCGATGAACGTGACCGTCGTCAACAGCGACAACAAGAACATGGGATCGTCGACCGGAGCGCCCACCATCGCGGGCAACTGGACGAAGAGCGACCTGCGTTCGATGGAGATCACCTCCGGACACGCGCCACGCGGGCCCACCGAGACGATGGTCGACGCCGACACCGCCGACAAGCACGATCTGAAGATCGGCGACGAACTGCGCACCATCTCCGTCATCGGTGACTTCAAGGCGAAGATCGTCGGTATCGCCACCTTCAAGATCACCAACCCCGGTGCCGCGATCGTCTACTTCGACACCGCCACCGCGCAGCGCGAACTCCTGGGCGCCGAGGGCCGGTTCACCCAGGTCTACGCCACCGCCGCGGCCGGCGTCAGCGACACCCAGCTCAAGCAGAACGTCACACAGGCCCTGGACGGCACGTACAAGATCCAGACGGCCAAGGAGAACGCCGACGAGAACCGCGAGGGCGTCGGCGAGTTCATGAACGTCATCAAGTACGCCATGCTCGGCTTCGCCGGGATCGCGTTCCTGGTCGGCATCTTCCTGATCATCAACACCTTCTCCATGCTGGTCGCCCAGCGAACCCGCGAGATCGGCCTCATGCGGGCCATCGGCTCCTCCCGCAAGCAGGTCAACCGCTCCGTGCTGGTGGAGTCGCTGCTCCTCGGCATCGTGGGCTCGATCCTCGGCGTCGGCGCCGGTGTCGGTATCGCCGTCGGGCTGATGAAGCTCATGGGCATGGCCGGCATGAACCTCTCCACCGACGACCTCACCGTCAAGGCGACCACCCCGGTCATCGGCATGATCCTCGGCGTCGTGGTCACCGTCCTCGCCGCCTACCTGCCCGCCCGCCGGGCCGGCAAGGTCTCCCCGATGGCCGCGCTGCGCGACGCCGGTACACCGGCCGACGGCAAGGCGGGCCTGGTGCGGGGCATCGTCGGGCTGGTCCTGACCGGCGCGGGCGGCTTCGCGCTCTACGCGGCCGCCACCGCCGACACGGCGAAGGACGGCTCGCTGCTGCTGGCCGGCGGCGTGGTGCTGACCCTGATCGGCTTCGTCGTCATCGGCCCGCTGCTGGCGGGCGGGGTCGTACGGGTCATCAGCGCGGTGATCCTGCGGGCCTTCGGCCCGGTCGGCCGCATGGCGGAGCGCAACGCGCTGCGCAACCCCCGTCGTACGGGTGCCACGGGCGCCGCCCTGATGATCGGCCTCGCCCTGGTGGCCTGCCTCTCGGTGGTCGGCTCCTCGATGGTCGCCTCGGCCACCAGTGAGCTCGACAAGTCGGTCGGCGCGGACTTCATCGTCCAGGGCGGCCAGCGGATCGTCCCGCAGGCCCAGAAGGCGATGGAGCAGAGCCCGGACCTCGCGCACGTCACCTCGTACAAGGAACTCGAGGCGACCCTGACCTCGCCCGACGGCAAGAAGGACACCAAGGGCGTCACCGCGGCCGACCCGACGTACGCCCAGGACCTGCGCCGCCCGACGACGGCGGGCACCCTGTCAGCCGCGTACGGCAAGAACGCCATGTCCGTCGGCTCCGACTACGCCAAGGACCACGGCATCCGCGTCGGCGACACCATCACCGTCGCCTTCAAGGGCGGCGACACGGCGAAGCTCAAGGTCGCGGCGATCACCGACGACAGCGGGGCGCTGGATCAGGGGGCGCGTTACCTCAGCATGGCGACGATGAAGCAGTACGTCCCCGCCGACCAGATCCCGCCGAACTCGATCATGTTCGCCAAGGCCAAGGAGGGCCAGGAGAAGCAGGCCTACGCGGCCCTCAAGGACGCGCTCCACGACTACCCGCAGTACCAGGTCCGCGACCAGACCGACTACAAGGAAGAGCTGAAGGACCAGGTCGGCCAGCTCCTGAACATGGTCTACGGCCTGCTGGGTCTCGCGATCATCGTGGCCATCCTGGGCGTCGTGAACACCCTGGCCCTCTCGGTGGTGGAACGGACCCGCGAGATCGGCCTGATGCGCGCGATCGGCCTCTCCCGCCGCCAGCTGCGCCGCATGATCCGCATGGAGTCGGTGGTCATCGCCCTCTTCGGCGCCCTGCTGGGCCTGGGCCTGGGCATGGGCTGGGGCGCCACCGCCCAGAAGCTCCTCGCCATGGAGGGCCTCAACGTCCTCGACATCCCCTGGCCCACCATCATCGGCGTCTTCATCGGCTCCGCCTTCGTGGGCCTGTTCGCAGCACTCGTCCCGGCGTTCCGCGCGGGCCGCATGAACGTCCTCAACGCCATCGCGACCGAATAGCCATATCGAACGGGGGAGCAGGACCCGGCGCCGAGAAGTCACGGGGGACTTCTCGGCGCCGGGCGTTTTTGTGCGGGGACGGCGGGGACGGGGAGGTTGCCCGTGGTGTGTCAGCCCGTCCGACGCCGGAGGGTGGGGCCTGGCGCCTCGATGCCTCACCCACCTGCGGGTGGCTGCTCCTCTCGACGCCGGTCCGGGTGTGTCAGCCAGTACGGCGCCGGAGGGTGGGGTCTGGCGCCTCGATGCCTCACCCGCCTGCGGGTGGCTGCGCCTCTCGAGCCGGTCCGGGTATTTCAGCCCGTCCGGCGTTTGAGGACGAGGCCCTTTCGGGGCCGTCGGGGGTCTGGGGGCGGAGCCCTCAGGAACGGGGTCGAAGGGGCGGCGCCCCTGGAGGATGGGACGGGTAGGGGCGGCGGGGGCGAAAACAGCCGGGCGTCGGCACGGGCGCGGGGGGTGAGGAGAACCGGCGTCATCCACAGCCCCGGCACCCGCGACCGCGGCGACGTACGCTGGATACCCCCCGGCCGGTCACCGCGTCGGGCGATTCGCGTTGCCCACCCTCGGACGAAAGCCGCCCCGAATGAGCCTGCACGGTCTGCTCGACGCCGTCGTCAAGGACACCGCCCTCACGGAAGCGATCACCGCGGCCGCAGACGGCAACCGCATGCACGTCGACCTGGTCGGCCCCCCGGCAGCCCGCCCCTTCGCGATCGCCGCACTCGCCCGGGAAGCCGGCCGCCCCGTACTCGCCGTGACGGCGACCGGCCGCGAGGCCGAGGACCTGGCCGCGGCCCTGCGCTCCCTGCTCCCGCAGGAGGGCGTCGTCGAGTACCCCTCGTGGGAGACCCTCCCGCACGAACGCCTCAGCCCCCGCAGCGACACCGTCGGCCGCCGCCTCGCCGTCCTGCGCCGCCTGGCCCACCCCCGCCCGGACGACCCCGAGACGGGCCCGGTGTCGGTGGTCGTGGCCCCGGTGCGCTCCGTGCTCCAGCCACAGGTCAAGGGCCTCGGCGACCTCGAACCGGTCGCCCTGCGCACGGGACAGACCGCCGATCTGAACGCCATTGTCGACGCCCTCGGCGCCGCCGCCTACGCGCGCGTGGAGCTCGTGGAGAAGCGCGGAGAGTTCGCCGTACGCGGCGGCATCCTGGACGTCTTCCCGCCCACGGAGGAACACCCGCTCCGCATCGAGTTCTGGGGCGACGACGTGGAGGAGATCCGCTACTTCAAGGTCGCCGACCAGCGCTCCCTGGAGGTCGCCGAGCCGGGCCTGTGGGCCCCGCCCTGCCGCGAGCTGCTCCTCACCGACGACGTACGCGCGCGTGCACGCGCCCTCGCCGAGCTCCACCCGGAGCTGGGCGAACTGCTCGGCAAGATCGGCGAGGGGATCGCCGTGGAGGGCATGGAGTCCCTCGCGCCGGTCCTCGTCGACGAGATGGAGCTCCTGGTCGACGTACTGCCGAAGGGCGCCATGGCCGTCGTATGCGATCCGGAGCGGGTACGCACGCGTGCCGCGGATCTCGTGGCGACGTCGCAGGAGTTCCTGCAGGCCTCCTGGGCGGCCACGGCGGGAGGCGGCGAGGCGCCGATCGACGTCGGCGCGGCCTCCCTGTGGTCGATCGCGGACGTCCGGGACCGGGCGCGCGAACTGGACATGATGTGGTGGTCGGTGTCGCCGTTCGCGGCGGATCTGGAGCTGGAGGCGGACACCCTCAAGCTCGGGATGCACGCCCCCGAGACCTACCGCGGCGACACCGCGAAGGCCCTCGCCGACACCAAGGGCTGGCTCGCCGACGGCTGGCGCACGGTCTTCGTGACCGAGGCGCACGGCCCGGCGGCCCGTACGGTCGAGGTGCTGGGCGGCGAGGGCATCGCGGCCCGCCTGGAGGCGGAGCTGGGGACGATCGCCCCGTCCGTCGTACACGTGGCGTGCGGCTCGATCGACTACGGCTTCATCGACCCCTCGTTGAAGCTCGCCGTGCTCACCGAGACCGACCTGACCGGCCAGAAGGCGGCCGGCAAGGACGGCGCCCGGATGCCCGCCCGGCGCCGCAAGACGATCGACCCGCTGAGCCTGGAGGCGGGCGACTACATCGTCCACGAGCAGCACGGCGTGGGCCGCTACATCGAGATGGTGCAGCGCACCGTGCAGAGCGCCACGCGCGAGTACCTCGTCGTCGAGTACGCCCCCGCCAAGCGCGGCCAGCCCGGCGACCGTCTCTACATCCCGACGGACCAGCTGGAACAGATCACCAAGTACGTGGGCGGCGAGGCCCCGACCCTGCACCGGCTGGGCGGCGCCGACTGGACGAAGACGAAGGCCCGCGCGAAGAAGGCCGTCAAGGAGATCGCGGCCGACCTCATCAAGCTCTACAGCGCGCGCATGGCGGCACCCGGGCACACCTTCGGTCCGGACACCCCGTGGCAGCGCGAGCTGGAGGACGCGTTCCCGTACGTCGAGACCCCGGACCAGCTGACGACCATCGCCGAGGTCAAGGAGGACATGGAGAAGTCGGTCCCCATGGACCGCCTGATCTGCGGCGACGTCGGCTACGGCAAGACGGAGATCGCGGTCCGGGCCGCGTTCAAGGCGGTGCAGGACGGCAAGCAGGTCGCGGTCCTCGTACCGACGACCCTGCTGGTGCAGCAGCACTTCGGCACCTTCTCCGAGCGCTACTCGCAGTTCCCGGTGAACGTGCGGGCGCTCAGCCGCTTCCAGACGGACACCGAGGCGAAGGCGGTCCTGGAGGGCCTGCGCGAGGGCTCGGTGGACGTCGTCATCGGCACCCACCGGCTGTTCTCGTCCGAGACCAAGTTCAAGGACCTGGGCCTGGTCATCGTCGACGAGGAGCAGCGCTTCGGCGTCGAGCACAAGGAGCAGCTGAAGAAGCTGCGCGCCAACGTCGACGTACTGACGATGTCCGCGACACCGATCCCCAGGACCCTGGAGATGGCGGTCACGGGCATCCGCGAGATGTCGACGATCACGACCCCGCCGGAGGAGCGCCACCCGGTACTGACCTTCGTCGGCCCGTACGAGGAGAAGCAGATCGGCGCGGCGATCCGCCGTGAACTGCTGCGCGAGGGCCAGGTCTTCTACATCCACAACAGGGTCGAGTCCATCGACCGCGCGGCCGCCCGCCTGCGCGAGATCGTGCCGGAGGCCCGGATCGCGACGGCGCACGGCCAGATGTCGGAGACGGCGCTGGAGCAGGTGGTGGTCGACTTCTGGGAGAAGAAGTTCGACGTGCTCGTGTCGACGACGATCGTGGAGTCGGGCATCGACATCTCGAACGCGAACACACTGATCGTGGAGCGGGGAGACAACTTCGGTCTGTCGCAGCTGCACCAGCTGCGGGGCCGGGTGGGCCGAGGCAGGGAGCGCGGCTACGCCTACTTCCTCTACCCCCCGGAGAAGCCCCTCACCGAGACGGCCCACGAGCGTCTGGCGACCATCGCCCAGCACACGGAGATGGGCGCGGGCATGTACGTGGCGATGAAGGACCTGGAGATCCGAGGCGCCGGAAACCTGCTTGGTGGCGAACAGTCCGGCCACATCGCGGGCGTCGGCTTCGACCTGTACGTCCGCATGGTCGGCGAGGCCGTGGCCGACTACCGGGCCTCCCTGGAGGGCGGCGTCGAGGAGGAGCCGCCTCTCGAGGTCAAGATCGAGCTCCCGGTCGACGCCCACGTCCCGCACGACTACGCCCCGGGCGAGCGGCTCCGCCTCCAGGCCTACCGCTCGATCGCCTCGGCCAACACCGAGGACGACGTCAAGGCCGTACGGGAAGAACTCGTCGACCGCTACGGCAAGTTGCCGGAACCCGTGGAGAACCTCCTCCTGGTGGCAGGTCTGCGGATGCTGGCACGCGCGTGCGGCGTCGGCGAGATCGTCCTCCAGGGCACCAACATCCGCTTCGCACCGGTGGAGTTGCGCGAGTCGCAGGAACTGCGGGTCAAGCGGCTGTACCCCGGGACCGTCATCAAGCCGGCGGCGCATCAGCTGCTGGTGCCGCGGCCGAAGACGGCGAAGGTGGGCGGCAAGCCGCTTGTCGGGCGGGAACTGCTGGGCTGGGTGGGGGAGTTCCTGGCGTCGATCCTGGGGTCGTAGCCCGCCCGGTTTCCGGGGCCGTGCCGGACACGGCTGTCGGAATGCCTGTCGGAATGTCCGTTGGAGGCGGGAGTGGGAAGCGGCTGCTGTATCAGCCGCAATCACTGCCGCCTTCCTGACGACCCCGCCACGTGGCCCGGAGCAGCACGCGCTCACGTGGCCCGGAGCACCACCGGCTCACGTGGCCCGGAACAGCATTCCCGCCAACGTGCGGAAGACCTCCTCCGGATCCCTGCCGTCCACCGGCCCGTCCAGGTTGTGTCCGAGCAGCAGCGTGGCGAAGCCGTGCGCGAGGGACCAGGCCGCGACGCCCGCGAGGCGGGGCTCGATGCCCTCGGGGTCCACCCCGGACACGGCCTCGCGCAGGGCGTCGCCGGCGAGGGTGCGGGCGGTGGTCAGTTCGAGGTCGTCCGCGCGTAGCAGTCCCGGCGAGAACATCACCTGGAAGTGCGCCGGGTGCTCGCGCGCGAAGCGCACATAGCGCACGCCCGCCTCCTTGAGGTCGGGTGCCTCCCGCAGCGCGGTCGCCAGCAGGCCGAACCCCTCCGCCGCGATCGCCGTGAGCAGGCCGGTGCGGTCCCCGAAGTGATGGGCGGGGGCCGCGTGGGACACCCCGGCCCGGCGGGCGAGGTCGCGCAGGCTCAGCGCGGACGGGCCGTCGGCGGCGATGACGTCCAGCGCGGCGGTGAGGATGGCGCGGCGCAGATCGCCGTGGTGATAGGGGCGGCGCGAGGCCGGTTTCGTGGTGTCCGCGGATGCCATGGACAGCAGCGTACGCCCAATCTAGGCATTGACAAGTTGGTGCGGCTCGGGCAATCTTGTCAGTGTCAAGTTGTGGAGCTGGTCCGAAGCACGTGGATACGACGAGGAGTCATGTCATGTCGCAGCACGAGAGCGAGACCGGTACCGGTACGGTCACCGCCGGCGTCGCCCCGGCCCGCGTGCGCCAGCTCTGGCACCTGCTGGAACCTCTGCACGCGGTGGTGTACTACGCGCCGGAGGTCTTCGAGGAGGCGGCGACGCTCGGCTACGACACCGAGGAGCGCTGGCCGAGCTACTTCCCGCTCCGCGCGGCCCCGTTGGGCGCGGTGGGCGCCGAGCGGGTGACCTCCGCGTTCTACAGCTTCAGCCCCCGCATGGTCGCCGAGCACATCGGCTCCGCGTGGAGCGTCGCGAGCCCCGAGGCGGTGCTGGCGGCGCGGCTGCGAGGCATCGACAGGGCGTACCGGGAGATATTCGGCGAGCGCGTCGACAGCCCCGAACTGGCGGAGGCCGCCGCCCTCGCACGCCGGGCCGCCGAAGCGGTGAACATCGCGGGCCGGCCCCTCGCCGCGGCCAACGCCGAGCTGGAGTGGCCCACGATCCCGCACCTCCAGCTGTGGCACGCGGCGACGATCCTGCGCGAGCATCGCGGCGACGGCCATCTCGCCGCCCTGCTCATCGCCGACCTCGACCCGGCCGAGTCGCTCGTCTCCTTCGCGGGGATAGGCGCCGCGTCCGTCGAGCGCTTCGGGAGCCGCGGCTGGAGCGACGCGGAATGGTCGGCCGCCCGCGAACGCCTGACCGCCCGAGGCCTGGTCGACGAGGACGGCACGGCAACGGAAGCCGGCCGCGCCCTGCGCCACCAGGTCGAGCAGCACACCGACCAACTAGCCGCCGCCCCCTGGCACTCCCTCGGCCGGACCGACACCGACCGCCTCGTCGAACTGCTCGGCGACTTCTGGGTGATGGTGCTGTCCTCGGGGCTGCTCCCTTCGGAGACGACGCTGGGGATAGGCAAGGTCTGAACGGAGTCCGGGGAGGCGGCCGCCGGAAAACCGACTGCGTCCGCAGTGCTCTCGCGGCAGCATGGCGGCATGTCCGACCTGCTGTGGCGCGACGTCAAGGAGTACATCGACCCGGACGTGACGGGGTCACTGCCGGACCTCCGCGTCCCGGGCACCTCGGCCGCCGACTGGCAGACGCTGCTCGACCTCGTCGTGGAACGCGGCTGGAGCCAAGAGTACAGGGAAGGCGCCACCGAGCTCCCGCTGCCGCGAGCCGCGAAGGTACTCGCCCCGCCGCCGGATGCGGAGTGCCCCCAACTCCGGGTCCGGCCGGCGGAGAACATGCTCGCGGGCGGCTCGGCAAGTCGGTTTTCATGGACCCCGAGGGCGCCTGTGGTCATCCGTTCCTGGCGTTCGACGCGGAAGCGGACCGCGTCGTGTTCCTGGGGGAGAGATGAGGGCCCACCGGAAGCGCGAGGCCGTCCGCGGGAGTCGTGTCTCCGTGGACGGCCTCGGTTGCAAGGTGGTTCAGGGGACCCCGGTCGCCTGGGCGGTGCGCCCGGCAGGGGTCTCGTGCTCCTCCGTGGGGTCTGCCGGTCTTACGGCTGCTCGGGCCTGTCGCGATCCATGCCCATCGCGCCTTCGATCCTCTGCTGCCCGTCGTCGACCTGGCTCTCGTACTTGTTGCCCGTCTTCTCGTTGGCCTTGCGTTCCGCCGCGTCGGACATGTTCTTGGCCTTGTCCTGCGCCGTGCGGTTGCTCTTGAACCTGTCGAGGATGCCCATCCAGAGCTCCTTCCGGAGGTGACTCAGCAATGACCATACGCCCGAGATGAGATGTATGCCCCTTGAAGCCCTATATGGTCTGGACCTCTCGGCCAGTACCGTGAGAGCGGGCACGACCGGCTCGTGCGGGGTGGACCAGGAGAACAAGGGGAGGGACGCACCGTGACGCGTCTGAGGGGCGGGGCCGCGGGCGCCGCGGCGATGCTCGGCATGGTCGTACTGCTCGCCGGCTGTGAGGGCGTGGAACTGCCCGCGGACAGCGAACCGTCCGGCTCCGGCCCGGCCGTGAGCTCCGGCCGGGCGGTGAGCCCGCTGGACAACCCGGACGGCACCAAGGCCGGCCTCGCGGCCATCACCACGGACGCCGACAGAGCCGAGGCGCGCGCCCTGATCGAGAAGGTGGAGACCAAGGGCCGCGGCCCCAAGACGGGCTACGACCGGGACGAGTTCGGCTACGCCTGGATGGACTCCGCGCCCGGCGGCATCCCCTTCTCCCGCAACGGCTGCGACACCCGCAACGACCTCCTCCAGAGGGACGGCGAGGACGTCCGCTTCCGCTCCGGTTCGGACTGCGTCGTCGTCTCCATGAGCCTGGCCGACCCCTACACCGGCAGGGAGATCGACTGGGTCAAGTCCCGTGCCACGGCGGTGCAGATCGACCATGTGATGCCGCTGTCGTACGACTGGCAGATGGGCGCCTCACGCTGGGACAAGGGCAAACGCGAGGACATCGCCAACGACCCGCTCAACCTCATACCGGTGGACGGCCCGACCAACGGCTCCAAGAGCGACTCGGGCCCCGCGTCCTGGCTGCCCCCGAACAAGCAGATCCGCTGCTCGTACGTGGTGCGCTTCGCACAGGTCTCGCTGAAGTACGAGCTCCCTGTGACGAAGGCCGACAAGGAGATGATGCTGCGGCAGTGCGGGGGCTGACCCGCCCGGCCGGGCCGGAAAAGCGGTTCCCGGCCGTGGTGCCGCCCGCCTACGGTGACCGCATGGAAGCGACGGTGTCGAGTCTCGCCGAACGCCCCGACGACCACGGGCGCGTGGTCGCGATGGCCGACAGCTGGCCGGAGTTCGTCACCAGGGACCTGGTGGGCGACCACCACTACGGCCGGATCGCCAGGGAGTTCCCGGCGTATGTGCTGTTCGCCGAGGACGAGCGGGGCGAGGTCGTCGCCACCGGGTTCAGCGTGCCCTTCGCCCTCGGCGCCGAGGGCCGGGGCGAACTGCCCTCCCGAGGCTGGGACGAAGTGCTTCTGTGGGCCTTCGCCGACCTGCGCCGAGGGGTCCGGCCCGACACCGTCAGCGCGATCGCCATCAACGTCCGGCCTGACGCCCAGGGCCAGGGCCTGTCCGGCCGCATGCTGTCGGCGATGCGCGACAACGCCCGGGCGCACGGCTTCAGCGAGGTCGTCGCCCCCGTCCGCCCCAGCGCCAAGCACCTCGAACCGCACACCCCCATCGAGGAGTACGCCCACCGCGTACGCCCCGACGGACTCCCGCACGACCCCTGGCTGCGCGTCCACGCCCGGGCCGGCGCCACCGTCCACTCCGTGTCGCCGGCCTCCATGACGGTGGCCGGTTCGCTGGAGCAGTGGCGCCGCTGGACGGGGCTGCCCTTCGACACCCGGGGCGACATCGAGGTGCCCGGAGCGCTGGTGCCGGTGCGGTGCGAGCCGGAGCGGGGGTACGCGGTGTACGTCGAGCCCAATGTATGGATGCGGCATCCGCTGCAGCCGTAGGGCGGTTCAGGCGCCCAGGGCGTCGAGGTCGAGGATCTCGCCGCCGGGCTTCTGCGCGGGGACGGGCTCGTCGTACTCGCTGAAGGTCAGGCTGCCCGGGTCGCTCGCGGAGACGCTGTCCACCCGCAGCAGATACGGCTTGCCCTCGGTGGCGACGTAGAGCGTGTAGCGCTCCTTGCCCTCCCGCTCGTGCAGCACGATCGCGGGCGTGCCGTCCACGGTGGTCGTCTTGCCGCGGGACGAGTCCGAGTCCACGTCGTCGGCGTCGCCGAGCACCGTGTCCAGGTCGCAGAAGCCCGTGATCGCCTTGGCGTCCTCGCCCTTCGCGGACATCTTGGTCCACTTCCCGGCCAGCAGCGCCACGGCCGCGTCCACGTCCGACTTCTTCTCGCCCTTGCTCTGGGCGCGAAGGAAGGCCTCGTCGTACTTCATGTAGACGATGTCGCCGACCTTGATCAGATCGGCCTTGCCCTGGCCGCCCACGCTCATCGTGCCGGCGCATTCGCCCTGCTTGTCCAGGGCCATGTCGATCGCGATGGTGCCCCCGGACTCGTCGTCGGGGACGTTCCCCTTCATCCGCAGCGACGAGGCGCCGGTCGTGGCCTCGACGGCCCGGTCGGCGATCTCGCCGCCGGTCAGTCCGGCGAACGGCTCCTTCGCCTTGCTCGGGCTGCTCGACGGGCTGGAGCCGCGGGCTTTGCCGTCCGCCTTGTCCTTCCCGGAGCGGCCGGACTGGTCCGACTGGCAGCCGGTGAGCGCGAGAGCGGTCGCGGCGGTGAGGCAGAGAGCGGCAAGGGCGGTACGACGCATGGGAACTCCTCGGTGGTGTGCGGTGTGGTGAGCGGGCGCGGTGGGACGCGCGGCGTGCGGAAAGGGAGCGCGGTCCGGCGGGTACTGCCGTGGGTCGGCCCCGCCGGACCGCGCCGTTCGGTGGCCGGCGTCAGCCGGTCTTCTTCCAGTCCGTGCAGCCGGACGTCTTGAAGTAGGTGTCCGAGGCGCTGATCGTGACGACGGCCGAGCCGGTCACGTTGTCGTTCGCGATGATCGAGTCGAGCCCGTGCTCGGCGTCCTTGGCGCGCTCCCAGTAGCACATGTCGTCCTTGTTGCCGGTGGACTTGTAGGTGCCGGGGGCGATGTCGGCGCCCACTCTGAACATGCCGCCGTCGCCGGCCATCGAGGCCGCGGGGGAGCCCTTCGCCTTGGTGTCGACGGCCTCCCAGTCGTTGCAGTCGCTCGACTTGAAGAGCTTGTCGGAGGCCTTGACGGTCACGTAACTGGTGCCGGTGACATTGTCGTTGGCGAGCAGGGAGTCCATCTCGCCGGAGGAGTCCTTGGCGCGCTCCCAGTAGCACATGCCGTCGTCGTTGCCGCTGGTGCGGTAGGTGCCGGGCTTGATGTCCGCACCGACCTGGAAGTCGCCGTCCCCCTCGAAGGCGGCCTTCTTCTCCTCGGCGGCCCCCGCCGCCTCCTTCTCGCCGCCGGGCTTCGCCTGTGCGGACGCCGAAGAGCCCTTGTCGCTGCTCGTGGAGTCGCTGCTGTCGTCGCCGGCGTTCGCCGAGACGGCACCGATGACGACGATCCCCACGACGGCCCCCAGCGCGACCTTGCCCTTCATGCCCATGACTGTGTCCCCTCCAACACGGTGACAGCCGCCTTTCGGCTGCCCTTCGTTCGCTGGGTCAATAAGACCAGAGCGTGTGAACCGAGTCAACACGGTTCACAAGATGGTGCGAGTACACGGCCGTGAAGCGGTAGATCTTGCGTACGCCGCTATGCTCGGCGTCACACGCGGAGCGCAGCCAACTGCGGGGACGCGCGGGGCCACGCAGTACGACGAGGGGAGCCGGACCGGTGCAGGACAACGCCACAGAGGTGACCGCCGCCGGGATCGCCCGGCTGGCCGGCGTCGGCCGCGCCGCCGTCAGTAACTGGCGCCGCCGCCACGCCGACTTCCCCAAGCCGGTCGGCGGCACCGAGACCAGCCCGTCCTTCGCCCTCGCCGAGGTCGAAACCTGGCTGCGTGACCAGGGGAAACTCGCCGAGGTCCCGCTGCGTGAACGCGTCTGGCAGCAGCTCTCGGGCCACCCCGAGGGCCCGGTCACCGCCCTCACCCACGCCGGCTGCGTCCTGCTGCTCATCCACGACCGCCCCACCGTCTGGCTGGACGCGAGCGCCGGCTCCGACGCGCGGCTGGCGGCGATGCTGCCGGGCGTGCTGGAGGAGGTACTGGCACCACGGTTCGGTGCCGCGGCGGCTGTGAACACCTCGGACGCCGTGAACAGCCCCGGCGCTGTGAACACCCCACCCTCGGTGAGCCCCCGAGCCGCCCTTCACACCCCCCTCGGCCCCGAACTCCTCCCCTCCGTCCCCCTCCTGCGCGGGGCCGCCGAGCTCGCGGCGGAGCTGGGCGCCCGGCAGACCTTCGAGTTCCTGCTCGGCCGCCACCTCGACGCCAACCCGCGCCAGTACACGCTCACCCCCGCCGACCTCGCCGGCCTCATGGCCGACCTCGCGGGCCCCGCCCGCACCGTCCTCGACCCGGCCTGCGGTACCGGCGCCCTGCTGCGCGCCGTCACCGCCCGCGCCGACCAGGAGCTGTACGCCCAGGACAGCGCCCCCGACCTCGCCGCCCTCACCGCACTCCGGCTCGCCCTGCACACCCGCGCCGGCGTGCACGCCGCCACCGGCGACACCCTGCGCGCCGACGCCCACCCCGAGCTGCGCGCCGACGCCGTCCTGTGCCACCCGCCGTTCAACGAGCGCAACTGGGGGCACGACGAACTCGCCTACGACCCCCGCTGGGAGTACGGCTTCCCGGCCCGCACCGAGTCCGAGCTGGCCTGGGTGCAGCACGCGCTCGCCCGCCTCAAGGACGGCGGCACCGCCGTACTCCTCATGCCGCCCGCCGCCGCCTCCCGCCGCTCGGGTCGCCGTATCCGCGCCGACCTGCTGCGCCGGGGTGCGCTGCGCGCGGTCGTCGCCCTGCCGGTCGGCGCGGCGCCCCCGTACAACATCCCGCTCCACCTGTGGGTGCTGCGCCGCCCCGAGAAGGCGCCGGCCCAGCCCGAGGTGCTGCTCGCCGACACCGGCCGGTTCGCCACCGAAGGGCGCGGCGGCCCCGACTGGCGGGCCGTGCGGGAAGCGGTGCTCGACGCCTGGCGGGCCTTCGACCGCGCGGGCACCCTCAAGGAGCGGCCCGGCCTCGCGCGCTCCCTGCCCGTCATCGACCTCCTCGACGACGACGTGGACCTCGCCCCCGCCCGCCACCTCCCGCCCGCCACGGCGGCCGACGGCGCGGAGGCGCTCACAGCCGTACGCGAGCGCCTCGGGGAGACCCTGCGCCTGACCACCGACCTCACCCCGCCACCCGCCGACACCGCACAGCCCGCACGCTGGCCGCTCACCACCGTCGGCGAACTCGCGCGCGGAGGCGCCCTGGTGATGCGCACCGGCGGAAACGGCGGCCACGCGCGCGTGCCCGTCCTCACCGACCACGACGTCATCGCCGGCACCGCCCCCTCCGGCACCCTCCCCGAGAGCGACGAGGAGGCCGTGCTCGTCGAGCCGGGCGACGTCGTCGTGCCGGTGCTCGGCGGCGGCTCGATGGCGCGCGTGATCGACGACGCGAGCGGGGGCGCCGCCCTCGGGCGCAGTCTCGTGCTCCTGCGCCCCGATCCCACGGCGCTCGACCCCTGGTTCCTCGCCGGCTTTCTGCGCGGCACCGCCAACAACCGTCAGGCCAGCAGCTACGCCTCCACCGCGACCCGCCTGGACGTGCGCCGTCTGCAACTGCCCCGGCTCCCGCTCGACGAACAACGGCGCTACGGCGCGCGCTTCCGCGCACTCGACGAGTTCGAGCGGGCGCTACGGCACGCGGGCAGGCTCGGGAACCAGCTCGTGCGCGGGATGTACGACGGCCTCACCGACGGCACGGTCGCACCCGACTGACGCCCGGGCGGCACCCGACAGTTGCGGAATCCGGCCCTCCGGCCGCGCCCGCCATGACCTGCGCCGCCGTACGACGTGATCAGCACGACAACGGTTCGGTACAACCCTGGACCGCATGTCGTTGTCGGCCTATACGCTCGAAGCGACAATCGCAGGAACGGGGTTGCCGGGCGTCGGCCGCCCACGTATGCCCACCTCAGGCACCAGGAGCTGTCATGCATGGCCACGGCTACACGCAGCCGGTGAAGCAGCCGCCCCATCCGGCGTTGCTGGTCTTCCTGCGCGTGCTGTTCGTGGTGATCTCGATCTTCTCCATCGGCCTGCTGGCCTGGACGATGCTGCTGCGTCTGGCGCTCGTGACGCGCAGGGGGCTCGACTGGGTCCTGTTCGTGGCCTCGTTCGTCGCCGTCGTCCTCGGACTGGTACTGCTCGGCACGGAGCCCGGCGACGAGATCCACACCGTGGGCGGCTGGACCGGCCTGGTCCTGCTCCTGGGCACCCTCATCGCCACGATCGCGTACTACCTCTCCGCGGACATCCGCCACTTCCACCAGCTCCGCTACGGGGCCTACGGCCCGCAGCCCGCCCCGGCGTACGGGTATCCGCAACCCCAGTCGCCGTACACCGCCGCGACCCTGCCGCAGACACCCGCGCCGATGCCGCGGAACCCGCTGCCGCCCCCGCCCGCCCCCCGCGACGCGGCGCCCCCCGCGCCCGTGCCCCCGACGCAGCCGCCCCAGCGCCCCGCGCCCGCCCGCATCGACCAGGTGCGCGCCGAACTCGACGAACTGAGCGACTACCTGCGCCGCCAGGACGGCAACCCCAACGGCGGCTATGAGGGCGGAAGGTGACCGTGACGACAGGACGTGTCGTCGCAGGCCGCTATGAACTGTCCACGCTCATCGGACAGGGCGGCATGGGACAGGTCTGGACGGCCTACGACCAACGGCTCGACCGGCGCGTGGCGGTGAAGCTGCTGCGCCCCGACAAGGTGGCCGGGCAGGAGGCCGACGAACTGCGCCGCCGGTTCGTCCGCGAATGCCGGGTGACCGCACAGGTCGACCACCCCGGACTCGTCACCGTGCACGACGCGGGCAGCGAGGGCGAGGAGCTGTTCCTCGTCATGCAGTACGTCGACGGCGCGGACCTCTCCGACCACCTCGCCGAGCACGACCCGTACCCCTGGCAGTGGGCCGTCGCGGTCGCCGCGCAACTCTGCGCCGTGCTGAGCGCCGTGCACGCCGTGCCGATCGTCCACCGCGACCTCAAGCCCCGCAACGTGATGGTGAAGCAGGACGGCACCGTCACCGTCCTCGACCTCGGCGTCGCCTCCGTCATGGACGCCGACACCACCCGCCTCACCCATACCGGCACCCCCATCGGCTCGCCCGCCTACATGGCGCCCGAGCAGGCCATGGGCGGCGCGGTCGGCCCCTACACCGACCTGTACGCACTCGGCGTACTGCTCCACGAGCTCCTCAGCGGCGACGTCCCGTTCTCCGGCTCCACGGCGCTCGGTGTGCTGCACCGCCACCTCTACGAGCCCCCGCTCCCCGTCCGCCGCCTGCGCCCCGAGGTCCCCGAGGCGCTCGAGGCGCTCGTCCTGCGCCTGCTCGCCAAGGACCCGCAGCACCGGCCCGCCAGCGCGCAGGAGGTGTACGAGCACCTGTCGCTGCTCCTGCCCGCGCGCGGGACCCCCACAGGGGCGCCCCTCGACCCCACGCGCCCCTTCCTTCGCCCGCACGCCCCCTGGCCGGACCGCGCCCGCACCCCCGCACCCCAGCCGGCGCCCGCCGCGCCGCACGCGCCCCCCGCCGAGAAACCCGACGTCGCACGCGCCGTCGACGAGGTCAAGCGCCTCCTCGGCGAAGGCCGCATCACCCAGGCCGTCGACATCCTCGGCGCGATCCTGCCCGCCGCCGCCGAACAGCACGGCGAGCACTCCCCGGTCGTCCGCACCCTGCGCAAGCAGTACGCCGCCACGCTCATGGACGACGGCCAGTACCGGCGCGCGCTGCCCGAACTGCGCCGCCTCGCCGACGAACGCGCCGCCGAGGCCGGCCAGGCCGACCCCCAGTCGCTGCGCTTCCGCTACGAGGCCGCCCAGTGCCTGGAGCAGCTCGGCGAACCGGCGGCGGCCCTCGCCGAGTACCGCGCGCTGCTGCCGTACTACGAGAACCAGTACGTGGCCGGCGACCCCGAGCTCGCCCACGACGTCCGCCGCCGCATCGGCCACCTCCTGCTCGCCCTCGGCGACCGCCCCGCCGCCCACGACACCCTGGCCCGCCTCGTGCACGACGTGGAACGCCTGCACGGCCCCGGCCACCCGCTCGCGGTCGAGGTCCGGCGCACGCTGGAGTGGCTGGGGCAGGTGCGCGGCTGAACGCGGCGCTGGCCGCACACGGATACCGCCCCGCGTTCCTCGACAGAGTGCGTCGGTGCCCGAAGTCCTGGTGAATCGTTGGTCGAATGGGTTGGCCAGAGCTTGTCCACTGCCTACCATCGATCACCGCAAGACTTTGTGCACCGTCGCACAATCTCCTCGGGAGGCTTCCTTGCACCGCCGCCGTCGCACCGCGCTCCTCCTTTCCGCCGCGATCGTCGCCGCGCCCTTCCTCACCGCCTGCGGAAACGACGCGCATCCCGGTGCGGCAGCCGTCGTCGGCGGCCAGCGGATCACCGTCGCCCAGCTGGAGACCAGGGTGAACGAGGTGCGCGAGGCACAGCGCGCCGCGGTGCCCGACGAGGCGCAGTACGCGCAGGCCATCGCCAAGACCGGCACCCTCAGCCGGGACACCCTGCACAGCATGGTCCTCGACGAGGTCCTGCACCGCGCGGCGCAGGACGCCGGGGTGACGGTCACCCGCAAGGAGATCCAGGACATGCGCACCGGCCTGGAACAGCAGGCGGGCGGCGCCAAGGCCCTGGAGACGGCCTGGCTCCAGCGCTACGGCATCGCCCCCGAGCGCCTCGACGAGAACCTCCGCCTCCAGCTCGAGGCGCAGAAACTCGCAGCCGTCCTCGGCACCGACACCGGCAAGGCCGACTTCTGGCAGGCCCTGGCCAAGGCGTCCAAGAAACTCGACATCGACCTCAACCCCCGCTACGGCACCTGGGACGACGCGAAGAGCAGCCGCGTCGACGCGAAGACGCCGTGGGTCCGGGAGGTCACGGCAACGGGGACAGAGGAGACGGCGTAACGCCATCGCCGGTCATACGACCCCACCGCACCTCCGGGTCTGTGGACAAGTGATCGGCTCTGTTGGCGGTGTGGGTTAGCTTCGAGCTGTGAACACCACCAGCCCCGAATCCGCTCCGGCCGCCCCCGGCCGCATCGTCCTGCTGACCACCAGCCACCGTGTCGCCCCCGGCCTGCTGTCCTGGCCCGCCTGGCAGGCGCTGCACGACGCCGACCGGGTGCTGTGCGCGGACGGTGCGCACCCGCAGCTGCCGTATCTGCGTGAGGCCGGGATACAGGTCGACGAGGCCTCCCCGACCGCGGAGGAACTGGTCGAGGCGTGCGCGGGCGGCCACACCGTGGTCGTGGTCGCCACGGGCGAGGGCGAGCCCCGGCTCACCGACGGCCTCGCCCGCCTCGCCGGCTCGGGCCGCGTGTCCATGCCCGACCTGGAACTCCTCCCCGCCTCCTACGACCTCCCGGGCGCCCGACTCCTCGACCTCGTCCAGGTCATGGACCGCATCCGCGCCGAGTGCCCCTGGTCCTCCCAGCAGACCCACAAGGGCCTCGCCAAGTACGGCATCGAGGAGGCCTACGAACTCGTCGAGGCCATCGAGGAGGGCGACCGCGACGAACTCCGCGAAGAACTCGGCGACGTCCTCCTCCAGGTCGTCTTCCACGCCCGCATCGCGGAGGAGGACCCGGACGCCCCCTTCTCCATCGACGACGTGGCGGGCGGCATCGTCACCAAGCTCATCCACCGCCACCCGCACGTCTTCGGCGACGAGACCGCGACGACCCCCGAGGAGGTGAAGGAGCACTGGCTGCGCACGAAGGCCATAGAGAAGCAGCGGGAGTCGGTGACGGACGGCATCCCCCTCGGCCAGCCGGGCCTGGCGCTCGCCGCCAAACTGGCGTCCCGGGTGCGCACGGCGGGGCTGGAGGTACCGCTTCCCACCGGGGAGGGCATCGGGTACGAACTGCTCGCGCTGGCGGCGCGGGCGGAGGCCGACGGTGTCGATCCGGAGGCGGCGCTGCGTGTTGCCGCGCGGGCCTATCGGGATGCGGTTCGCGCTACTGAGGGCGTCGGCGCTTAGTACCGTTGCCCGCACGGGTGAGCGCGAGGCGTGGGGGCGGGCGTGGCAACGGAGTTGGAGGACCTGCGGGATGCGCTGCTGCGGGTGATCGAGAGCTCGCCGGCCGGGCGGCGACGTATCGCGGAAGTGCTGGAGTCGTCGGTGGTCCCCGGGTTGTTCGAGACCTGGATGCAGCCTCAGAAGGGAGAGAACTGGGCTGCCCTGCAGACCAGTTCCCTGAAGCAGCTGCGCCGTTACGACCCGGGAGTGCTCGCCGAACTCCAGGCCGTCGCGGCCGAGCAGGACTCCGCGCCCCGGCAGACCGGGACCGCCTCCGGTGTCACGGCCGCCGGATCCCGATCCATCGCCGCGGGCGGTGACATCGGCGTCGCCATCACCGGCGACTCCGTAACCCACGTTGCCGGCGACCACCTCGACTTCCGCGATGCCACGTTCCACGATCAGGTCATCGGAGTCCAGCACGTCCGCAACACCTACGAGAGCCGGTCGGGTGTGCCTCAACCCGTGGTCGAGGACTGGCCGTCGGCGAAGGACGTGGAGCCGCTCGCGCACGGCGTGCGGCCGACGCGCCGGGTGCAGGGGCTGCCGTTGCTCCCGCCGTACGTCCGGCGGGACGCGGACGGGGCGGTGCGGGCCGCCGTGGAGCAGGCCGGTGCGGACGGCGGGCTCGTGGTCGTGCTGGGGGAGCCGTTCGCCGGGAAGACACGTACGGCGCTGGACGCGGTGGCCGAAGTCCACCCCGACACGCGGGTGTTCGCGCCCGCGCGGGGCGAGGATCTGCGGACCCTGCCCGCCGTGCTGCGGGGTCGGCCCGACTCGTTCGTGCTGTGGCTGGACGACCTCGACACCCACCTCGGCGACGGACTGGAACCGCGGTTGCTGGCGCAGCTGACCGGACAGGGGGTGATGGTGCTCGCCACGCTGCGCGAGGACGCGTACGACGAGTGCCGGAACACTCCGCGCGGGCGGGTCCTGGACCTGGCCCACATGGTCGAGTTGCCCCGGGGGTGGAGCGAGGCCGAGCGGGAGCGGGCCGGGAGGGCGAGCGATGTCCGTCTGGCAGGGGCCGCCCGGCGCAGCGGGGCGGAGGGAATCGCGGCTTATCTCTCCGTCGGGCCGTTGCTCTGGGAGGAATGGCGGCGGGCGCGTCGGGCCGACCGCCATCCGCGCGGCCACGCGTTGGTGCGGGCCGCGATCGATCTGGCGCGCTGCGGGCTCCAGGGGCCGGTATCGCTGGACCTGCTCGTGGAGGTGCACGAGGTGTACGACGGCGTGGCGGGCATGGAGCGGGAGTCGGTCGACGAAGCCCTCCTGTGGGCCGTTGAGAAGCGGCACGGGGCGCTGCGCATGCTGCGGCGGAGCGGCGCGCGGATGTGGGAGGCGGCGCCGTATCTCGTGGAGACGGTGGCCCAGGACACGAGTTACCCGGCGGTGGACGTGCCGGTGTGGCGGTGCGCGCTGGAGGCGGCGCGGGGGGATGCGGCGTACGACTTCGAGGTGGTGGCCCGTCGTGCCGGGGAGGCGTTTCGGAGCGCGGCCGACGCCGGGGACAGTCAGGCGATGTTCGATCTGGGGCGGTTGCGCGAGGACTTGGGGAAGGACGCCGAGGCAGAGGAGTGGTTCCGGCGGGCCGCCGAGGCCGGGCATACGGAGGCGGCGGGGCGACTGGGGCGGCTGTTCGTGCAGCGGGGCGAGACGAAGGACGCCGAGCCCTTCCTGGAGGTGGCCGCCGAGGCGGGGGATGCCGGGGCGGCGACCCTTCTGGGGAAGGTGTTGCTGGAGCGGGCGGGTGAGTGGCTGCGGACCGGTGCGGCCGGCCATGACCAGGAGGCGTACCACTTGCTCGGCGATCTGGCCTTCGGCAGCGGGGACGACGACGGCGCCTGGGACCACTACGTCTCGGCGGCCATGGCGGGACGAGCCGAGGTCGCCATCAGCTTCGCCAGGTGGCACATGCTGCACAACGAGGGGGAAACAGCCAGAGTCTGGCTGCAACGCGCGGCGGACGCGGGCAACGAGTCGGCGACCGAGGCGTTGAACCTCGCTTGGGACACTCCTGACACCTTGGCGAATGCCGAGTCCTACTTCGAGGACACCGACGGCTACCCCCTGGACGTCGCCCACCACGGTGTCGTACTGGAAAAGCAGGGACGCCTGGACGAGGCCCGGGCCCGGTACGAGGAGGCCCACGCGTCCGGCGACTCCTACGGCGCGTACCGTCTCGCCGTCCTCCTCGAAGCGCAGGCGAAGTCCGACGAGGCCAGAACCTGGTACCGCAAAGCCGCCGACATGGGCCACCCGGCGGCGAAGAAGGTCCTCGACGGAAACCCGGATACGGTCAAGGAGTGACCGACCAGCCCGCGCCCACCTGCACCACCCCCGAACCCCCCGAGCTCTTCACCTGGGAGTTCGCGACCGACCCCTACCCCGCGTACGCCTGGCTCCGCGAGCACGCCCCCGTGCACCGGACGAAGCTGCCCAGCGGGGTGGAGGCCTGGCTGGTCACGCGTTACGTCGATGCCAAGCAGGCCCTCGCCGACCAGCGGCTGAGCAAGAACCCGGCGCATCACGCCGAGCCCGCGCACGCCAAGGGGAAGACAGGGATCCCCGGTGAGCGCAAGGCCGAGTTGATGACGCATCTGCTGAACATCGACCCGCCGGACCACACCAGGCTCCGTCGGCTCGTCAGCAAGGCGTTCACGCCGCGCAGGGTCGCCGAGTTCGCGTCGCGTGTGCAGGAGCTCACCGACCTCCTCATCGACCAGTTCGCGGAGAAGGGGTCCGCCGATCTCATCCACGAGTTCGCCTTCCCACTCCCCATCTACGCGATCTGTGACCTGCTCGGCGTACCGCGCGAGGACCAGGACGACTTCCGGGACTGGGCGGGCATGATGATCCGGCACGGGGGAGGACCGAGGGGGGGTGTCGCGCGGTCCGTCAAGAAGATGCGCGGCTATCTGCTGGAACTCATCCACCGCAAGCGCGAGGGGCTCCCGGCCGAACCCGTCCCCGGCGAGGACCTCATCTCCGGTCTCATCCGCGCCTCGGACCACGGCGAGCACCTCACCGAGAACGAGGCCGCGGCGATGGCCTTCATCCTGCTCTTCGCCGGTTTTGAGACCACGGTCAACCTGATCGGCAACGGCACGTACGCGCTCCTCACCCATCCCGAGCAGCGCACCCGCCTCCAGGGCTCGCTCGCCGCCGGGGAGACCGACCTCCTGGAAACCGGCGTGGAGGAGCTTCTCCGTTACGACGGTCCCGTGGAACTCGCCACCTGGCGCTTCGCCACCCAGCCGCTCACCGTCGGCGGACAGGACATCGCACCCGGCGACCCCGTCCTCGTCGTACTCGCCGCCGCGGACCGGGACCCGGAGCGGTTCGCCGATCCCGATGTCCTCGACCTCTCCCGGCGTGACAACCAACACCTCGGATACGGCCACGGCATTCACTACTGCCTCGGCGCCCCGCTCGCCCGTCTGGAGGGCCAGACCGCGCTCGCCACGCTCCTCACCCGGCTTCCGGACCTCCGACTCGCGGTGGATTCGGCCGATTTGAGGTGGCGTGGGGGTCTCATCATGCGCGGACTGCGCACCCTGCCCGTCGAGTTCACGCCCACGAGCCGGGCCCGGTAATCGGCTTCGCGTCGATTACTTGCATGGCTTCACGCCAACTCGCGCGTCCCCGCAGCTCCTTGCAAAGATGATTTGCCCTCAACTCTGTGATCTTCACGTGATCTACGCGGCATTAACTTGTGACAAGTGATCGACTGCCGATACGTTCACGCATCAGCGCGGCGACTGTCTTCATCCGCCGCGCCGGTCACTGTTGTCTCGCGAAAGGCCTCCGCATGCTCACCGGGAACGGTCGTCACCGTCGCCCCCGCCAGGCTCCGGCACTGCTCGTCGCGGCCGGAGTGACCGGCTCCGCCATCGCGATCCCGCTCCTGGGCGCCACCGGCGCGAGCGCGGCCGACGGGAACACCTGGGACCAGGTCGCCAAGTGCGAGACCGACGGTTCCTGGAGCGCGAACAAGGGTGACGGTTATTACGGCGGGCTCAAGCTGTCCCAGGAGAACTGGGAGAAGTACGGCGGCCTCGACTACGCCACGAGTCCCGACCTCGCCAGCCGCAACCAGCAGATAGCCGTCGCCGAGAAGGTCCTCGCGGACCAGGGTGTTGGCGTCTGGGGCACCTGCGGTCTGCTGAACGGGCTGAGCAAGGACTCGGCCTCGGACGATGTCGACACCGGCGTCGGGAGCGGCACCCCGTCGGAGTCCGAAGAGTCGGGTTCATCTGAATCGTCTGATTCATCCGCCTCGTCCGGGCTGTCCAACTCCTCCGGATCATCCGACTCGTCGAACGGGTCCTCCGCCGATCCGACGTCCTCACCCTCGGCGTCCACCGAAGCGGACAACTCATCCAAGTCGGACACATCCGACCCTGGCGCCGAAGACTCACAGTCGCCCGACAGTCCATCCATAGCGCCGACAAAGGGTGTTGAATCGGACAACTCATGGCAAGAAGGCGGCTCTTCGGCTCTCGTCGACACCGGCGCCCTCTCCGCCACCCAGGAGAGCACCGGCCGGCACCGTGGCGCGAGCGCCGACGAGGGGTCCTACACCGTCCGCGTCGGCGACACGCTCGCCTCCATCGCCGACTCCCTTGACGTCGACGGCGGATGGCGCCGGCTCTACGCCGAGAACAAGCAGGTCATCGGCGCCGACCCGAGCGACATCGAGCCCGGTCAGACCCTCGTACTCGGTAGCGAATAGGGCGAAAACCCCAGGAGAATGCCGGGAGTTCAGACCACACTTCTCATCAAATGTCCGGTTTGATGAAAGTGTGGGATGAGTCTCAGAAGCCCTGATCGTCTTTGAAATTCGCCGGATTCCCTGTCTACGGTCAACACCGCTCGTCACCGCGAGCCCCGGCTGCCGCAACGCCGAATCCTGCCAGCGGCCGTACGGGAACAGTCGTCGCGTCAAGCGCCGTAGGCAGGAGCGGGGGACCCAAGGTAAGTGCCGGGCCCAGCAGTTCACGCTGGACCGGCTTGGGGTGAAGTCGCGCATCGCGAGATGCGCGGCCGGGCAACTCAACCGGCCCGAACCCGACAGCTCACCTCGCAGGCGTCGGTGAGGGGATCCACCATGCTGTTTTCCGGCAAGGGCAAGCACCGTCGTCCTTCCAAGGCCACCCGGGCCGCCGCGCTCGCCGGCGTCACCGGTGTCGCCATCGCGGCCCCGCTGATGGCGGCCGGCAACGCCTCCGCCGCCACCGCCTCCGAGTGGGACGCCGTCGCCCAGTGCGAGTCGGGCGGCGACTGGACCATCAACACCGGCAACGGCTACTACGGCGGTCTGCAGTTCTCCGCCTCCACCTGGGCCGCGTACGGCGGCACGGCGTACGCCTCGCAGGCCAACCAGGCCACCAAGGGTCAGCAGATCGAGATAGCCGAGAAGGTCCTCGCGAGCCAGGGCAAGGGTGCCTGGCCGTCCTGCGGCGTCAACCTGTCCAGCGCGAGCTACACCGGCGGCGGCTCGTCGAGCTCCTCCAGCGACAGCGGCACCAGCACCCGCTCCTCCGAGCAGCAGGCCTCCCGCTCCTCCGAGCGCCCGGCCGCCAAGAAGACCGTCACCACCCCGACCGGCAAGAAGGTCAAGAAGGGCGACGGCGAGTACAAGGTCGTCAAGGGTGACACCCTCAGCTCCATCGCCGAGGAGCACGACGTCAAGGGCGGCTGGCAGAAGGTGTTCAAGCTGAACAAGGACATCGTCAGCGACGCCGACTTCATCTACCCGGGTCAGCAGCTGCACCTCAAGTAGTAGCTGCGCCTCGCGTAAGGGTCCGCCGCATTCGAGCAGGACCCGGCTGAACCACAGCGCCCTCACATCCGTGGTCCTCATACTGAAGGCCTCGTGAGGGTCCCCCCGTCCCCACGGGCTCCCCGCTCCGGTGCGTGTTCCCCCGTACGCACCGGGGCGGGGTTTTTTCTGCGCCGGTTTCTGCCAGGTTTCCGAAACCGTCTTTGTTCCGTTCGGAAACAATTTACTCTCGGTTCTGTCCACGGGGCGGTCCGCACGGTGGCCGAACGCCCGGAGCCGGTTAGGCTCGTCTCGCAGAACACACCGCGGTCCCGGCGGACCGTGTCACATCCCAAGAAGGAGATGCTCGTGCCGTCCATCGACGTCGTCGTAGCCCGGGAAATCCTGGACTCCCGAGGCAACCCCACGGTCGAGGTCGAGGTCGGCCTCGACGACGGCAGCACGGGTCGTGCCGCCGTTCCCTCCGGTGCTTCCACCGGCGCCTTCGAGGCCATCGAGCTCCGCGACGGTGACCCCAACCGCTACGGCGGCAAGGGTGTCGAGAAGGCCGTCCTCGCCGTCATCGAGCAGATCGGCCCGGAGCTCGTCGGCTACGACGCCACCGAGCAGCGCCTGATCGACCAGGCGATGTTCGACCTGGACGCCACCGACAACAAGGGCTCGCTCGGCGCCAACGCCATCCTCGGCGTCTCCCTCGCCGTCGCCCACGCCGCCTCCGAGGCCAGCGACCTCCCGCTCTTCCGCTACCTGGGCGGCCCGAACGCGCACCTGCTGCCCGTTCCGATGATGAACATCCTGAACGGCGGCTCGCACGCCGACTCCAACGTGGACATCCAGGAGTTCATGATCGCCCCGATCGGCGCGGAGTCCTTCTCCGAGGCGCTGCGCTGGGGCGCCGAGGTCTACCACACCCTCAAGAAGGTGCTGAAGACCAAGGGCCTGTCCACCGGCCTCGGCGACGAGGGCGGCTTCGCCCCGAACCTGGAGTCCAACCGCGCCGCCCTGGACCTCATCATCGAGGCCATCAAGCAGGCCGGCTACGTCCCCGGCGAGCAGATCGCGCTCGCGCTCGACGTCGCCGCGTCCGAGTTCTACAAGGACGGCAAGTACGAGTTCGAGGGCAAGTCCCGCTCGGCCGCCGAGATGACCGAGTACTACGAGGAGCTCGTCTCCGCGTACCCGCTCGTCTCCATCGAGGACCCGCTGTACGAGGACGACTGGGCCGGCTGGAACACCATCACCGAGAAGATCGGCGACAAGGTCCAGATCGTCGGCGACGACCTGTTCGTCACCAACCCCGAGCGCCTGGCCCGCGGCATCGAGGAGGGCTCCGCGAACGCCCTGCTCGTCAAGGTGAACCAGATCGGCTCGCTGACCGAGACCCTGGACGCCGTCGAGATGGCCCAGCGCAACGGCTTCAAGTGCATGATGTCCCACCGCTCCGGCGAGACCGAGGACGTCACCATCGCCGACCTCGCCGTCGCGGTGAACTGCGGTCAGATCAAGACCGGCGCCCCGGCCCGCTCGGACCGCGTCGCCAAGTACAACCAGCTGCTGCGCATCGAGGAGATCCTCGACGACGCCGCGGTGTACGCCGGCCGCTCCGCGTTCCCCCGCTTCAAGGGCTGATCTCGGCAGGGCTAAGGCTTAGCCAGTCGTACGTACGTCCCCGCACCGGTCCCGTACCGTGTGCGGGGACGTACGCGCGTGTGTGAAGGAGGGGCTGGGACATGGCCGTCAAGGACCGGGACCGGTTCTCCACCGCGACCAGGATCCGGCTGCTCGGCGAGCAGACCGCGGCCCGGGTCTACCGTTCCCAGACCAAGCGGCAGGCCCGCCGCTCCCGGCTGACCGGCCGGGCGGCACTGCTCGCGCTGGTCCTGTGCTCGCTGATCGTCGCGCTCGCCTATCCGATAAGGCAGTACGTCTCCCAGCGCGCCGAGATCGCGGACCTCCAGCGGCAGCAGGAACAGGCCCGGCAGCGGGTCGAGCAGCTGCGGGACCAGAAGGCACGCTGGCAGGACGACGCGTACGCCGAGCAGCGGATCCGCGAGCGGCTCCACTACGTGATGCCGGGGGAGACGGGGTTCATCGTCGTCGATCCGGGCGCGGCGCGGCAGTCGCGGGCCGACATGGGGGCGGCCGACCGCCCCTGGTACTCCAACGTCTGGGACGGGGTCGACAAGTCCGACGCCTCCGACCAGTGAACCGACCTTTTCCGCAGTCAGACAGCAGAGAGACTTTCGTACGGCATGGAAACGCCCCCGCCGACCACCGAGCGCACCGAGCCCACCGACGCCGACGTCGAGGCCTTCAAGCAGCAGCTCGGGCGTCCGCCGCGCGGCCTGCGCGCGATCGCGCACCGCTGTCCGTGCGGCCAGCCGGACGTGGTGGAGACGGCCCCCCGGCTCCCCGACGGCACGCCCTTCCCGACGACGTACTACCTGACGTGTCCGCGCGCCGCCTCGGCGATCGGCACGCTGGAGGCGAACGGCGTCATGAAGGAGATGACGGAGCGGCTCCAGAGCGACCCGGAGCTCGCCGCCGCCTACCGCGGCGCGCACGAGGACTACATCGCGCGCCGTGACGCCATCGAGGTCCTGGAGGGCTTCCCGAGCGCGGGTGGCATGCCGGACCGGGTGAAGTGCCTGCATGTGCTGGTGGGGCACTCCCTGGCCGCGGGGCCCGGTGTGAACCCGCTGGGCGACGAGGCGATCGAGATGCTGCCGGAGTGGTGGCGCAAGGGTCCGTGCGTGCAGCCGCTCGTGGCTCCCGACCCGGCGGACGAGCTGCCGGGCGAGGAGGGCGTGGTCTCCGGTCCCGCCGAGGCCCGCGGCGGCTCCTTCGCCGACGCCCCGCCGGCCCCCGAGGGGTTCGGCCGGGTCGCCGCCGTCGACTGCGGTACGAACTCCATCCGCCTCCTCGTCGCGGACGTCAACCCCGCCACCGGTGAGCTGGTGGAGCTGGACCGGCGGATGACGATCGTGCGGCTCGGCCAGGACGTGGACCGGACCGGCAGGCTGGCCCCGGAGGCGCTGGAGCGGACGTTCGCGGCCTGCCGGGAGTACGCGGACGTGATCCGTGGACTGGGCGCCGGCAAGGTGCGGTTCGTGGCCACCTCCGCCTCCCGGGACGCCTCGAACCGGGACGAGTTCGTCCGGGGCGTCCTCGAGATCCTCGGTGTCGAGCCCGAGGTCATCTCCGGCGAGCGGGAGGCGGAGTTCTCCTTCACGGGCGCCACCAAGGAGCTGACCGGCCACGACGGGTTCGCCGAGCCGTATCTCGTCGTGGACATCGGCGGCGGCTCGACGGAGTTCGTGGTCGGGGACGACCGGGTGCGCGCCGCCCGTTCCGTCGACATCGGCTGTGTGCGGATGACCGAGCGGCATCTCGTCCAGGACGGGGTCGTGACCGACCCGCCCTCCGAGGCGCAGATCGCCGCCATGCGCGCCGACATCGAGGCCGCCCTCGACCTCGCCGAGGAGTCCGTGCCGCTGCGCGAGGCGCGCACGCTGGTGGGGCTCGCCGGGTCCGTCACCACCGTGTCGGCGATCGCGCAGGAGCTGCCCGCGTACGACTCGGCCCGCATCCACCACTCCCGGGTCTCCCGCGAGCGGGTCCGCGAGATCACCGAGTGGCTGCTGCGCTCCACGCACGCCGAGCGCGCGGCCGTTCCCTCCATGCACCCCGGGCGCGTGGACGTCATCGCCGCGGGGGCTCTCGTACTGCTCTCGATCATGGAGCGGACCGGGGCCGAGGAGGTCGTCGTGAGCGAGCACGACATCCTCGACGGCATCGCGTGGTCGATCACGTAGCCCTCTGCTGAGCAGGCAGAACAACGTATGAGCACGTCTGAGGGGCCCTTCGGGGCCCCTCTGTCGTGTGCCGTCGGAAAAGTTCGTGAAGTTCTTCACAAGGAAATCGGTCCTGTTGGGCGGCGAATGTGGCCCGGTTGACCCTTCCGAGGCCCCAACGGCCCTGTGAACACGTTCAAAACGGCCGGACGCGGACCCTTCGCGAGGGTGTCGCGCGAGATCGTTTCGAAGGTCTCACGAAGCCTCCGAAAGCCCGGAGAGGCAGCTCACGCGGCATTGACAACGGCCCGCCCTACACGCCGGTTCCCGGTCCGCGCCATGACCTGGATCACGCGAGCCGCGGAGGATAACACACACCCCGTCGGAGCTTGTGAAGGGGCGCACGAGCGACCCTCCAGGGGCGGGTGGATACTCGATGGCATGAGCACCACGGAGCGTCCCAGGATCCTCGTAGTAGGCGGTGGGTACGTAGGCCTGTACGCAGCTCGGCGCATTCTCAAGAAGATGCGCTACGGCGAGGCGACCGTCACGGTCGTCGACCCCCGGTCGTACATGACCTACCAGCCCTTCCTCCCCGAAACCGCCGCCGGCAACATCTCCCCTCGCCATGTCGTCGTCCCGTTGCGACGCGTGCTGCCCAAGGCGGAGGTGCTCACCGGCCGGGTCACCACCATCGATCAGGACCGCAAGGTCGCCACGATCGCCCCGCTGGTCGGCGAGGCGTACGAGCTGCCCTTCGACTACCTGGTCATCGCGCTCGGCGCGGTCTCCCGCACCTTCCCGATCCCCGGCCTCGCCGAGCAGGGCATCGGTATGAAGGGCGTCGAGGAGGCCATCGGCCTGCGCAACCACGTCCTCGAGCAGCTCGACAAGGCCGACTCCACCACCGACGAGGAGATCCGCCGCAAGGCGCTCACCTTCGTCTTCATCGGCGGCGGCTTCGCCGGTGCGGAGACCATCGGTGAGGTCGAGGACCTGGCCCGCGACGCGGCCAAGTACTACAAGACCGTGTCCCGCGAGGACATGCGCTTCATCCTGGTCGACGCCGCGGACAAGATCCTGCCCGAGGTCGGCCCCAAGCTCGGCCAGTACGGCAAGGAGCACCTGGAGAGCCGCGGTGTGGAGATCTACCTCTCCACCTCGATGGACTCCTGCGTCGACGGCCACGTCGTGCTGAAGAACGGGCTGGAGGTCGACTCCAACACCATCGTGTGGACCGCCGGCGTCAAGCCCAACCCGGTCCTGTCGCGCTACGGCCTCCCGCTCGGCCCCCGCGGCCACGTGGACACCGCTCCGACCCTCCAGGTCCAGGGCACCGACTACATCTGGGCCGCCGGCGACAACGCCCAGGTCCCGGACGTCGCCGCCCGCAAGGCCGGCGTCGAGAACGCCTGGTGCCCGCCGAACGCCCAGCACGCGCTGCGTCAGGCCAAGGTCCTCGGCGACAACGTGGTCTCCGGCATGCGGGGCTTCCCGCAGAAGGAGTACGCGCACTCCAACAAGGGTGCGGTGGCCGGTCTCGGCCTCCACAAGGGCGTCGCGATGATCGTCATGGGCAAGATGAAGATCAAGGTCAAGGGCCGTCTCGCCTGGTACATGCACCGTGGCTACCACGGTCTGGCGATGCCGACCTGGAACCGCAAGGTCCGCGTCTTCGCCGACTGGACCCTCGGTATGTTCCTCAAGCGCGAGGTCGTCTCCCTCGGCGCGATGGAGCACCCGCGCGAGGAGTTCTACGAGGCCGCGAAGCCCGTGCCGGCGGCCGCGAAGCCGGAGCAGAAGACCGAGGCGAAGGCCTCCTGACCCGCTCCGGTCACCGAACCACCCGAAGGACCTCCCGCCATCCGTGGTGCGGGAGGTCCTTCGGCGTTCCCGGGATTGCGTCCCGGCCTGTCGTTGTTTAGCAGGTGGACAAAACCGGGATCCTCGTCACGGAGGTGTGCGCCATGTCCGATGCCGCCCTGCGGCTGAAGAGCGTCTTGGAACAACTACTGGGAAGCCCTCTCCCGGTGCGTATCCGCGCGTGGGACGGATCCCAGGCAGGCCCGCCGGGCGCCCCCGTGCTGGTCGTGCGCAACCGCCGAGCCGTCCGGCGGCTGCTGTTCAAGCCCGGCGAGCTCGGCCTCGCACGCGCCTGGGTCGCCGGCGACCTGGACATCGACGGCGACCTCTACACCGCCCTCGGCCTCATCTCGGGCCTGGTCTGGGAGCGCGACGAGGACTCCAGGAACCTCTCCGAGGCGCTGCGCGACCCCCGCGTACGGTCCGCCGTACGCGACCTCGTGAAGCTCGGCGGAGTTCCGCTGCCGCCCGCCCCGCCCCGCGAGGAGGTCCGCCGCCGCGGTCACCTCCACACCAGACGCACCGACAGACGGGCCGTCAGCCACCACTACGACGTCGGCAACGACTTCTACGAGATCGTCCTCGGCCCGTCGATGGTCTACTCGTGCGCCTACTGGGAGTCCCCCGGCAGCACACTCGAAGCCGCCCAGCGCGACAAGCTCGAACTCGTCTGCCGCAAACTCGGCCTGACCCCCGGCCGGCGACTCCTCGACGTCGGCTGCGGCTGGGGATCGATGGCCGTCCACGCCGCCCGCGAGCACGGCGTGAGCGTCGTCGGCGTCACCCTCTCCCAGGAACAGGCCGCCTACGCCCGTAAGCGCGTCGCCGACGAGGGACTCACCGACCGGGTCGAGATCCGCGTCCAGGACTACCGGGACGTCACCGACGGGCCCTACGACGCGATCGCCTCCATCGGGATGGCCGAACACGTCGGCGCCGACCGGTACCTGGAGTACGCCCGAGACCTGTACGCCCTCCTGAAGCCCGGCGGACGTCTCCTCAACCACCAGATCGCCCGCCGCCCCGAACGCGAGGAAACCACCTACCACGTCGACGAGTTCATCGACGCCTACGTCTTCCCCGACGGCGAACTCGCCCCCCTCGGCACCACCGTCACCCAACTGGAGCGCGCCCGCCTCGAGGTGCGTGACGTCGAGTCGATCCGCGAGCACTACGGCCTCACCCTGCGCCGCTGGGTCGCGAACCTGGAGGCCGACTGGCCCCGTGCCCAGCGGATCGCGGGCCCCGGCCGGGCCCGGGTCTGGCTCCTCTACATGGCGGCCTGCGCCCTGGCCTTCGAACGCAACCGCATCGGCGTCAACCAGATCCTGGCCGTCCGGCCACCGCAGTCCGGCGCCTCCGGGCTGCCGCTGCGGGCGCGCACCTGGAACTGAACGGACGAAAGGGGCCCGCCGCTCGCGCGCGACGGGCCCCGGACGCCGTACGGCTATTCCGACTTGATGGCCGTCAGCATGTTCAGCCGGGACGCGCGCCGCGCCGGCCACAGGGCCGCCAGGACACCCACCGCCGCCGCCAGCAGCAGGAACAGGCCCATCCTGGTCCACGGCAGGACCAGCTCGTAGGTCGCCATCTTGGTGCCCAGCAGCTCGCCGGCCGCCCAGCCGAAGAAGACGCCCAGGCCGATACCGAGCACCCCGCCGAACAGGGAGATGACCAGGGACTCCAGGCGGACCATCCGCTTGATGCCCTTGCGGTCCAGGCCGATCGCGCGGAGCATGCCGATCTCCTGGGAACGCTCGAAGACCGACATGGCCAGGGTGTTGATGACCCCGAGGACCGCGACGATCACCGCCATGGCGAGCAGGCCGTAGAGCATGTTCAGCATCAGCGTGAACATCTGCGCGATGTCGTCGGACAGGTCCTGCTTGCTCTGGACCTTGATGGCCGGGTTGGTGCCGAGGGCCTTCTCCAGCTTGTCCTTCGTCGTGCTCGTCGCGCCGTCGGACGTCTTCACCATGACCATCATGTCGGCGGTGTCCGACAGAT
This sequence comes from Streptomyces sp. NPDC087859, assembly GCF_044742595.1. Lineage (NCBI taxonomy): Bacteria > Bacillati > Actinomycetota > Actinomycetes > Kitasatosporales > Streptomycetaceae > Streptomyces > Streptomyces sp. NPDC087859. The sequence continues at coordinate 488,268 of NZ_JBIUUU010000004.1, forward strand.
GCGGGGTGAGCGTGGCGTTGTCGACGAGGACACCGCTGAAGAACTCGTTGCCCTCGTAGACCCCGGCGACCGTCAGCTTCTGCTTCCTGCCGTCCTCGTAGGCGACCGTGAAGCTCGAACCGGCCTTCCAGCCGCGCTCCTCGGCACGATCGGCGTCCACGACGATCCGCGTGCCGCCCACCTTGAACGCGCCGTCGTCGACCTTGAGGTCGGTGAGCTTGGCGAACGAGGCTCCGTTGACGCCGGTCAGGTACTCCGTCTCGCCGCCGATACGGGAGGGGGAGTTGCGCATCGGGCTGATCTCGGTGACGTCGTCGACCCGGGTCAGCTCCTTCGCCACGTCCGGCGAGAGCTCGTTGCCGTTGGCCATCGACACGACGTAGTCCGCGCGGATCGCCGACGACGCCATCTTGTCGATCGACTTCTGGAGGCTGCCCGCCATCACCGTCATACCGGTGATGAGGGTCAGGCCGATCATCAGCGCGGAGGCGGTGGCAGCGGTACGGCGCGGGTTGCGGACCGAGTTCTGACGGGCCAGCTTGCCCGCCGTGCCGAAGATCCGCAGGACGGGCGCGGCGGCCGCGATCAGCGGGCGGGACAGCAGCGGGGTCAGGATGAACACACCGATGATCAGCAGGACCGCGCCGAGGCCCATCGGGGCCTGACCGTCCGAGCCCTCCATCGTGGTGGCCGCCAGGACGACCGCGACGCCGGCGCCGCTGAAGAGGGCGCCGAGCGTGTTGCGCAGCACCAGCGACTTGGTGGTGGCCTGCGCGTGCACGCTGCTCATCGCGGCGACCGGCGGGATCTTCGCGGCCCGGCGGCCCGGCAGCCACGCCGCCAGCATGGTGATGAGGACACCGACCGCGAGGGCGGTGGCGACCGTGCCGCCGGAGATGATCAGCGGGCCGTCGGGGACGGTGGCGCCCAGGGCGCCCATCAGCGAGCGGAGCCCGGCGCCGATGCCGATGCCCGCGACCAGACCGGTCACCCCGGCGACCGTGCCGACCACGAACGCCTCGATCAGCACCGACCGCGTGACCTGCCGGCGCGAGGCGCCCACGGCCCGCAGCAGCGCGAGTTCCTTGGTGCGCTGGGCGACCAGCATGGTGAAGGTGTTGGCGATGATGAACGTGCCCACGAAGAGCGCGATGCCCGCGAAGACCAGCAGACCCTGCTTCAGCCCGGCCATCGACGCGGAGATCATCTCGGCCTGGTCGTCGGCGAGTTGCCGCCCCGTGGTGGTCTCCACGAGGTTCATCGGCAGCGCCTTGTCGAGGGCGGCCTTCAGCGTGGTCTGGGAGGTGCCGGAGGCGGCCTTCACGTCGATCTGGTCGTACGTGCCGGTCTTGCCGAACAGCGTCTGCGCGGTCGCCGTGTCGAACAGGGCGAGGCTGCCGCCGGCCGCGACATTGCCGTCGTCGGTGGTGAAGATCCCGGTGATCTTCGGTGCGAGGACCGGCCCGTCGACGGAGATCCGCACCGTGTCGCCGACCTTGTACCCGGCGCGCTCGGCGGTCTCGGAGTCGATGGCGACCTGGTTCCTGCCGTGCGGTGCCGCACCTTCCTTCAGCGGGTACCGCGGGTCCTTGTCCCCCCAGTAGTTCCCGCCCTGCGACTGGAAGCCGCCGCCGATGAGTTTGCCGTCCTTGTCGGCGATGGCGGTGAAGCCGTTGACGACACCGATGGCCGAGGCGGCCCCGTCGACCTTCGCGGTTCTGTCGAGCAGTGCCTGGGTGAGTTCGGGCGTCTTGCCGACCCTGTCACCCTTGCTCTCCTGGTAGTTGGGCTGCACGGCCACGTCAACCTGGTCGAAGCCCTTGGCCGAGCTGTTCTGGTAGGCGTTCGAGATGGTGCTGGTGAAGACCAGCGTCCCGGACACGAAGGCCACGCCGAGCATCACGGCGAGCACCGTCATGAGCAGCCGGGCCTTGTGCGCGAGGACGTTGCGCAGGGCGGTGCGGAACATCAGGAGGTACGGCCCTTCGCGTCGAACTGCTTCATGAAGTCCAGGACCGACTCGGCGGTGGGCCGGTACATCTCGTCCACGATCCGCCCGTCGGCGAGGAAGACGACCCGGTCCGCGTACGCGGCGGCCACCGGGTCATGGGTCACCATCACCACGGTCTGCCCCAACTCCCTTACGGAGTTGCGGAGAAAGCCCAGCACCTCGGCGCCGGAGCGTGAGTCGAGGTTTCCGGTGGGCTCGTCGCCGAAGATGATGTCGGGCCTGGAGGCGAGGGCACGGGCGACGGCGACGCGCTGCTGCTGGCCGCCGGAGAGCTGGGAGGGCCGGTGGGAGAGCCGGTCCTTCAGCCCCACCATCCGGATCACCGAGTCCAGCCACTCCTTGTCGGGCTTGCGGCCCGCGATGTCCATGGGGAGCGTGATGTTCTCCAGCGCGGTCAGCGTCGGCAGCAGGTTGAACGCCTGGAAGATGAAGCCGATCTTGTCCCGGCGGAGCCTGGTGAGCTGCTTGTCCTTGAGGGAGCCCAGCTCGGTGTCGCCGATGCGTACGGACCCGGAGGAGAACGTGTCCAGTCCGGCCACGCAGTGCATCAGCGTGGACTTGCCGGACCCCGACGGGCCCATGATCGCGGTGAACTCGGCCTGCCGGAACTCGACGGAGACCCGGTCGAGGGCGACCACCTGGGTCTCGCCCTGTCCGTAGATCTTCGACAGATCCGTGGCGCGAGCGGCCACGGTGGTGGCTCGGCCGGCGATGGGAGTGGTGGTCACGGGTGGGCGCTCCTGACGGGACGACGACATGTTCGGGGGACGTGATCCATCGTCTCGGTACCCCGCCGCCGTGTAGTCAGCCGCTGTTCCGGTTCCGGGGGGCGACTTGCGGCTGACCGGGCCCGGCCGTGTCATACCTGGGGATGACGGGAGCCCCTGAGGGCGGCCCGCGTCGAGAACAGGTGGAGCCCCCTCGTTCGGGCGGTGAAATTCCGTCATTCCGCATGCGCGGCCGGCCGTCACGCGTAAGGCTATTGGCAAGTGCGGATGGCCCGTTCCACGGGCTGATGCACCCTCAGACGTCAATAAAATAAGACAACATCGGTCCGCCCGTCCGCTGTTCGGGGGATGTATCCCGATAGGCTCGAACCTCGACGCGGAGCCCATGGCCTGCCCGGATGGTGGAATGCAGACACGGCGAGCTTAAACCTCGCTGCCCCTCGCGGGCGTACCGGTTCAAGTCCGGTTCCGGGCACCTCCGACCTTTTCAGGAACCGTAGGCAGACACCGCTTCCCGTGGGGTCCTTCCTTCAGCACATCGCGACAGCGGGATGGCGCGGCCGGACCCTCGCGACCCGCCCAGGCGTTCTGCCCCGCACCGACCGTTGACACACGGCGCCACCCGTCGCAGACTCGCGAGAGCAATGTAGTGAAGGAAATTTCACTACACGAACCACGAATCACGAAACCGCGGGCCACGCACCGCGAGCCACGTGAACAGCGGCAATGACGCCCACCGAAGGGAACGACCGATGCGCACCACCGTCGGCATCATCGGAGCCGGCCCCGCCGGCCTCCTCCTCGCCCGGCTGCTTCACCACGCCGGCATCGACTCGGTCGTCCTCGAAAGCCGCGACCGCTCCTACGTCGAGCAGCGCCAGCGGGCCGGGATCCTGGAGCAGGGGACCGTGGACGTGCTGCGCGCGGCCGGGGCCGGGGACCGCATGGAGCGGGAGGGGCTGCGGCACGACGGGATCGAGCTGCGGTACGACAGGAAACGCCACCGGGTCGACTTCCCGGCCCTCACCGGCGGGCGGTCCGTGATGGTGTACGCGCAGACCGAGGTGTGCAAGGACCTCATCGCCCTCCAGCTCAAGGAGGGCGGACCGCTGCTCTTCGAGGCGGAGGCGCTGGCCGTGGAGGGGGCGGACGGGGGCAGCCCGAGCATCCGCTTCCGGCACGAAGGGCGCGAGGACGTTCTCGAGTGCGAGTACGTCGTCGGGTGCGACGGGTTCTGGGGCGTCGCGCGCAAGGCGATCCCCGAAGAACTGACCCGGGTCTTCGAGCGGACGTACCCCTTCGGCTGGCTCGGCATCCTCGCCGACGTCCCGCCCTCCCACGACGAGCTGGTCTACGCCCGCCACGACCGCGGCTTCGCCCTGCTGTCCATGCGGTCGCCGTCCGTCTCGCGGCTCTACCTCCAGGTGCCCGAGGGAACCGACGCGGAGACCTGGGGCGACGAGGAGATCTGGGACGAGCTGGAGCGGCGCTTCGAGACCGACGACGACTGGCGGCTCCAAAGGGGCCCCATCACCCAGAAGTCCGTCACGCCCATGCGGTCGTACGTCCACGAGCCCATGCGGCACGGCCGGCTCTTCCTCGCCGGGGACGCCGCCCACATCGTGCCGCCGACCGGGGCCAAGGGGCTGAATCTCGCCGTAGGGGACGTCGTCACCTTCGCGCGGGCGCTGACGCACCAGAAGGAGACGGGATCCACCGAACTCCTCGACGCCTACTCCGAGACCTGTCTGGGCCGCGTCTGGCAGGCCGAGCGGTTCTCCTACGACATGACGACGCTGCTGCACCGGGCCCCCGACGCCACCCCCTTCGAGGACCGGCTCCAGGTGGCGCGGCTGGAGCGGATCGCCTCGTCCGAGGCCGCCGAGACCGATCTGGCCGAGGGGTACACGGGGTTCCCGTTCGGGTGAGTGATCTCCGGCCGGTCGCGGCGATGTACCGGCTTGGTCATGAACCTGCCCCTCCGTGGCCGGGAATCAGTGGGCCGCGTAGCGTGTTGGCGAGCACAGCAAGGGAAAGATCCTCCCCAAGCATTAGGGTCAATCCTTTGCCTACCTATTACTCTTAGGCCAAGGCCCACCACAGTGGCCATGGAGGAGTGAAATGAGGAGCAGCAACCCGGTCTTCTCGCGACGGGGGTTCAGCCGCGACAACGGCTACGCGGGCTTCAATGCCCAGCCGCAGGCCGGGGGCGCCGCTGTAGGCACGCAGGGCAACCCCTACGCGCAGGGCAACCCGTATGCCCAGCCGCAGGCGGACCCCTACGCGCAGAACCCGTACGCGCAGAATCCCTACGCCCAGCAGGACCTGCAGCACGGCGCGCCGCCGCAGGCCCCGGCCACCACCGGCCGGATGACCATGGACGACGTCGTCCTGCGCACCGGCACCACCCTCGGCATCCTGGTCGTCACGGCCGCGGTCGCCTGGGCGGCCCTGCCGGTCGACGACGCCAACATCGGCCGGTCGTACGGCATCGCCATCGGCGCCGCCCTGATCGGCATGGTTCTGGCGCTCGTCCAGTCCTTCAAGCGCAAGGCCTCGCCCGCGCTGATCGTCTCGTACGCCGCGTTCGAGGGCGTCTTCCTCGGCGTCGTCTCCAGCGTCGTGGACAACCGCATCGCCAGCGGCGCGGCCATGCAGGCCGTGATCGGCACGCTCGCGGTCTTCACCGCGGTCCTGGTGGCGTACAAGGCGGGCTGGATCCGCGTCAACCGCCGCTTCTACGGCTTCGTGATGGCGGCCGCGCTCGGCTTCGTCCTGCTGATGATGGTGAACCTGCTGTTCGCCGCCTTCGGCGGCGGTGACGGCCTCGGCTTCCGCAGCGGCGGCCTCGGCATCGTCTTCGGCATCATCGGCGTCCTGCTCGGTGCGTGCTTCCTCGCTCTCGACTTCAAGCAGGTCGAGGACGGCATCGCCTACGGTGCCCCGCGCGAGGAGGCCTGGCTGGCGGCGTTCGGTCTGACGATGACGCTGGTCTGGATCTACCTCGAGTTCCTGAGGCTCATCGCGATCCTCAACAGCAGCGACTGACGCACCCCGCGTGTGTGAAGGGGCCCCGGGTTCTCCCGGGGCCCCTTCGTCGTCTGGGTGCGTGCGCGCGCCTAGAGGAGGTTGCGCGCGGCCCTCCTCAGGTCGTACTCGTGGATGAGCGCTTTCGCGTGGCCGTAGGCGAGGTTGTGTTCGTGGCGGAGCCAGCTGACCTTTTCCTCGAAGCGGAAGAGAGCCGGGCCGTCTTCGACGGTGCGGAGCCAGTCGGATACTTCACGACCGGTGCAATGGGGGATGCGGGCGAGCAGATTGCGGTGGGTCTCCTCGGAGAGGACGTGGGACATCGGCGCCTCCGGACGCAAAGGGGATGTAAGCCGGTCCTTCAGGTCACCGTGCCTGAGCGTTCGCCCGTTGGCAACAGTCCCGGTGCGGCGCGTACGGTGTCGCCGTGGCCGATACAGCGCGTTTGACGCAAGCCGTGGATCACTTCGCCGACCGGTTGAGGGCAGCCCCCCAGAGCCGGTTGCAGCGGGGGGCCGCCACCGAGGCACTGGGGCTGGCCAGGGAATTGGTCCGCCGGGCACAGCTTCTCGAGGATCCCTCGAAGGAGCCCCGGGAGATGCCGGACGCCGGGATGTTCGCGGCCGCGGACCAAATCACCGTGGCCGTGCATGACTTGGCCCTCGTCCTGACGGACGAGGGCCAAGTCGATGAGGCCGTGCAGTTGGTGGAGGAGGCGCAGAAGCGCGCCGGGGTCTGAGCTACAGGCTCGCTATGACCCTGTCGGCCAGGATGTAGACGTTCTCCTCGCCGCACGCGAAGGTCAGGGTGTACGCGCCCGACACTCCCGAACCGCCCAGCAGTATCGGGGTCTCGCCGGCCGTCAGGGCCGCCGAGAGGCGCTCCGCCGTCTCCCGGTGGCCCGGGGTCATGCAGAGCGTGGTGCCGTCGGTGAAGACATAGACGTCGAGGGTGCCGAGCGGGCCCGGGCGGACGTCGGCCAGTTCCACGCGACCGGCGGCCAGTTCCTCCAGGGTGGCCACCGTGCGCTCATGGTCGTTCACCACCGGCGACTGCACCGGGACGAAGTCCGGGTGGGAGGGGTGGCGGCGGCGGGCCGCGGCCAGCTCCGGGGAGTCCCCGGCGAACTCGTCGATGTCGGCCGTCGGCTCGGAGACCGGCTCCAGCGGCTCCAGGCCCACGAAATCGGCCTGGCGGGGCAGGAACAGCTCACTGTCGGGCAGGCCGAGCAGGGTCGGCGCGTCGGAGGCGTCACGGGCCTCCTGGGCGGCCCAGAACGCCCGCGCCTCGGCGAGCTCCCGCTCCCGCTCCTCGGCGAGGGCCTCGGCCACGGCGGCCCGTATCTCAGCTGCGTCGGCGGAGTGGCGGGCGGCGGGCACGAGACCGCGCGCGGCGGCCGCGTTCGTCCTGGCAAGCTCGGTGTGCAGGGCCGCGACCTGGCGGCGCAGCTGCAAGAGGGTGCGCAGGACGGCGACGGCCACGGCGCCCGTGGCGGCCGTGGTGACCAGCAAGGCGATCGGCATGGCGCTCACTGACGTACTCCCGGTTCAAGGTCGACCCCCGACTTCCTACATCAGCTTGAAGGGCGGACTATCCCGCTGTCAGTGCGTAACGTCACGAAACGGGCAGGACTTTGGGCCCGGAGTTTAGTGTGAGAACGGCTCTGACCTGCGTAAATCCCTTCGCGAAGGGAGATAGGTCACATCCTGGGGGAGATTGGATCACAAAACGGCCCAGAACCCTGGTGGTTCAAGGGTTCTGGGCCCGGGCCTCACGCGGAGTGCCCGTGGGATCACGGGCAGTTGGTCAGCTGAGGCGCTCGATGACCATCGCCATGCCCTGGCCGCCGCCGACGCACATCGTCTCCAGACCGAACTGCTTGTCGTGGAACTGGAGGGAGTTGATGAGCGTGCCGGTGATACGCGCGCCGGTCATGCCGAAGGGGTGGCCGACGGCGATGGCGCCGCCGTTGACGTTCAGCTTGTCCAGGTCGATGCCGAGGTCGCGGTAGGAGGGGATCACCTGGGCGGCGAACGCCTCGTTGATCTCGACCAGGTCGATGTCGTCGATGGTCAGACCGGCGCGGCGCAGGGCCTGGGTGCTCGCCTCGACCGGGCCGAGGCCCATGATCTCGGGGGACAGGCCCGAGACGCCGGTCGACACGATGCGGGCGAGCGGGGTGAGGCCGAGCTCGCGGGCCTTGGTGTCGGACATGATGACGACCGCGGCGGCGCCGTCGTTGAGCGGGCAGCAGTTGCCGGCCGTGACGAGTCCGTCGGGGCGGAAGACGGGCTTGAGGCCGCCGACGGCCTCCAGGGTGACGCCGGCGCGCGGACCGTCGTCCTTGCTGACCACCGTGCCGTCGGGAAGCGTCACCGGGGTGATCTCGCGCTCCCAGAACCCGTTCTTGATGGCCTCTTCGGCGAGGTTCTGCGACCGCACGCCGAACTCGTCCATGTCCTGGCGGGTCACGCCCTTGAGGCGGGCGAGGTTCTCGGCGGTCTGGCCCATCCCGATGTAGGCGTCCGGCACGAGGCCGTCCTCGCGCGGGTCGTGCCAGGTCGTGCCCTCCTGCTGGGCGACCTCGACGGTGCGGGCCTCGGCCTCGGCGAAGAACGGGTTGTGCGTGTCCGGGAGGCTGTCGGAGTTGCCCTTGGTGAAGCGGGAGACCATCTCGACACCGGCCGAGATGAAGACGTCGCCCTCGCCGGCCTTGATGGCGTGCAGGGCCATACGGCTCGTCTGCAGCGAGGAGGAGCAGTACCGGGTGACCGTACAGCCGGGAAGGTGGTCCATCCCCATCTGCACGGCGACGATACGGCCGAGGTTGTTGCCCTGCTCGCCGCCGGGCAGACCGCAGCCGAGGTGCAGGTCGTCGATGTCCCTCGGGTCCAGCTCCGGGACCTTGGCCAGGGCCGCCTGGATGATCGTGGCGGTGAGGTCGTCCGGGCGGAGGTCCTTCAGTGAGCCCTTGAAGGCGCGGCCGATGGGCGAGCGGGCGGTCGAGACGATCACTGCTTCGGGCATGACGGCTCCAGAAAAGGGTGCGGCGCGTAGCGCCTCGTCGAGGGGCGGTGGTCGGGCGGCGGGCGGGAGTACGTGGTTCTTCGGGGCAAGGGCTGGTTGGGAAGTTACCCGTACGTATGGACTAGGTCACGGGTATGGGGGTGTGACCCTGACCGCAGTTTACTAAGCGCTTGCTTTCCTTGGCCCCGCCGGGCCGGAGTCAGGGCTGTGCCGGGGTCCGCTCCGGTTCCGTCACCGACACCCGGCGGCGCTTCCTGCGCTTCAGCAGGGCCCAGGGTCCCTTCGGGCCCGTCGGCATCGCCGCCGTCACCTCGGTGCCGGGCTCCGCGACCGCCTCCGCGGCTGCTCGGGCCACCGGCAGGAAGCCCTCGCGGCGGGAGACGTCCGGGCGCTCCTCCTCCGCCGGCCACAGACCCAGGGTCGCGCAGACCGTGGGAAGGACCGCCATGGCCGCGGTCGCGTAGCCCTCCGCAGAGGGGTGGTAGTTGTCCGGACCGAAGAGCTCGCGGGGGTTCGCCGCGAACTCCGGACCGAGCAGGTCGCCCAGGGACACCGTGCGGCCACCCTGCTCGACCGTGCCGATCGTCTGGGCGGCCGCCAGCTGCCGCGAGGCCCGACGGGCCAGCCAGCGCAGCGGCTGCTGCACCGGTTCGATCGAACCGAGATCGGGGCACGTGCCGACCACCACCTCCGCACCCGCCGTGCGCAGCCGGCGCACCGCCGCCGCCAGATGGCGGACCGACTGGGTCGGCGCGATGCGGTGCGTCACGTCATTCGCGCCGATCATGATCACGCATACGTCCGGCAGCCGGCCGGGGTCCGCGAGGATCAGCGCCACCTGGCGGTCCAGGTCGTCGGAGCGGGCGCCGGGGTTCGCCACATTGCGCAGCTCCACCGGACGCTCCGCCACCGCCGCCAGCCCCGACGCCAGCAGCGCCCCGGGAGTCTGGCCCGAGCGGTGCACGCCCTGGCCCGCGGCCGTGGAGTCACCCAGCATCGCCAGCCGCAACGCCGGTACACCCGGTGTGGCGTACCCGATGCCGTACAGGCCCTGCGCGTTCGGCACATGCGGCGACGGACCGTTGCCGTTGCCCACCTGCCGCTTGGCCAGCCGCACCTCCGCCAGCAGCAGCCCCACGGCCGCCGCGCCCACCAGACCGATCCCGCCGCCGCCGTACGCCGCGCCGGCCGCGATCCGCCGGGCCACCCTGGCCCTCGACATGCTCGTCATACGTCGCCGCCACCTCCGTGCTAGCCGTACACCCACTCCTTGCCCCGTACAGGCCGTCGTCCAATCTCAACGGCGAGTGAACGACCGCTCCGGGCTTTAGGCTGGCGGAACACTTAGACCACATCTTTTGCAGCATCCGGAGACAACGGTGCAATTCCACGACTCGATGATCAGTCTCGTCGGCAACACCCCGCTGGTGAGGCTCAACAACGTCACCAAGGGCATCCAGGCCACCGTCCTGGCCAAGGTGGAGTACTTCAACCCGGGCGGGTCCGTGAAGGACCGCATCGCCCTGCGCATGATCGAGGCGGCGGAGGAGAGCGGCGCACTCAAGCCCGGCGGGACGATCGTCGAGCCGACCAGTGGCAACACCGGCGTCGGCCTTGCCATCGTGGCCCAGCAGAAGGGGTACAAGTGCATCTTCGTGTGCCCCGACAAGGTGAGCACCGACAAGATCAACGTGCTCCGGGCCTACGGGGCCGAGGTCGTCGTCTGCCCCACCGCCGTCGACCCCGAGCACCCGGACTCGTACTACAACGTCTCCGACCGGCTGGTCCGTGAGACGCCGGGTGCGTGGAAGCCCGACCAGTACTCCAACCCCAACAACCCCCTCTCCCACTACCACTCCACCGGCCCCGAGCTGTGGGAGCAGACGGAGGGGAAGATCACCCACTTCGTCACGGGTGTGGGGACGGGCGGCACCATCTCCGGCACCGGCCGCTACCTCAAGGACGCCAGCGACGGCAAGGTCAAGGTCATCGGCGCCGACCCCGAGGGGTCCGTGTACTCCGGCGGCTCCGGCCGGCCGTATCTCGTCGAGGGCGTCGGTGAGGACTTCTGGCCGACCGCCTACGACCGGACCGTCGCCGACGAGATCGTCGCCGTGTCCGACAAGGACTCCTTCCAGATGACCCGCCGCCTGGCCAAGGAGGAGGGGCTGCTGGTCGGCGGGTCCTGCGGTATGGCTGTCGTGGCGGCGCTGAGGGTGGCCGAGCGGCTCGGTCCCGACGACGTCGTCGTCGTGCTGCTGCCCGACAGCGGTCGCGGGTACCTCTCCAAGATCTTCAACGACGAGTGGATGGCCGACTACGGCTTCCTCGAGGACGAGGGCCCCAGCGCCCGCGTCGCCGACGTCCTCAACGACAAGGTGCACGGCGCCATCCCGTCCCTCGTCCACATGCACCCGGACGAGACCGTCGGCCAGGCCATCGACGTGCTGCGCGAGTACGGCGTCTCGCAGATGCCGATCGTGAAGCCGGGCGCCGGTCACCCGGACGTCATGGCGGCGGAGGTCGTCGGGTCGGTCGTGGAGCGGGAGCTGCTCGACGCGCTGTTCACCCAGCGGGCCTCGCTGGAGGACCCGCTGGAGAAGCACATGTCGGCGCCGCTGCCGCAGGTCGGCTCCGGCGAGCCCGTCGGCGACCTGATGACGGTGCTCGGTACCGCGGACGCGGCGATCGTCCTCGTCGAGGGCAAGCCGACCGGGGTGGTCAGCCGCCAGGATCTGCTGGCCTTCCTCGCCAAGGGCGGGAAGTGACGGTGAACGTCCGGTGAACCGGCGGGGTGGCAGGCGGACTTCCGTTTGCCTACCGAAGTGGTGGACTTCGCGGAAGTGGTACGAGCGCGTCACGTCCACGCAGCACACGCTTAACACGGGTCGGGCACATTAGTGGATGTCGGCAGGGCGGGAGCGGCTCCCCGCCCCGGCCGGCACCCAAACGGCGTCACAGGACCTCCGGAGCGGCTCCCGGACCTCCACAGACGCCTTGGACGCGAGGCCCGGCCCTGACCCGGTCAGCGTCCCTCGCGGGGACCGCCGTCGTCCCGCCCCCCGGCAACGGGGGTGCGGCGGTCCCCGCGAAAGCCTTTTCCGGGACCCTCAACGCACCTCGGCGGAAGCCCAACTCCCCAGCAGCGCCAGCCTCTCGGCCGTCTCCGACCCCGGCTCCGGCGTGTAGACCAGCAGCGTCAGGTCCCCTTCTCCCGGGAGCGTCAGCGTCTCGTAGGGGAAGACCAGCCGGCCCGCGACCGGGTGCTGGACGCGCTTCACGCCGTAGGCGCACTCCCTGACCTGGTGGTCGGCCCACAGGCGGCGGAAGTCCTCGCTCTTGAGGGAGAGTTCGCCGACGAGTGCGGTCAGCTGCCGGTCGTTCTGGTGGTGGCCGGCCTGGACCCGCAGATGGGCCACGGACTGGGCGGCCACCGCCTGCCACTCCGGGTAGAAGTCGTGGGCCGCGGGGTCGAGGAAGACCTGGCGGGGGATGTTGCGGGTCTCGGCGGTCGTACCGCTGTAGCCGAAGACGGCGTCGGCCAGGGCGTTCCAGGCCAGGACGGTCATACGGCGGTCCAGGACGAAGGCCGGGGTGCGGTCCATGCTGTCGAGCAGCAGCTGGATGCCCGCGCGGACCTGGGGCGCGGCCGGGCGTGCGCCTTGTTTACGGGGGCGGGCCACCGCGTGCAGATAGGCGCGTTCCGTCTCGTCGAGGCGCAGGACGCGCGCGACGGCGTCCAGGACGGCGTCGGAGACTCCCCCGGACTTCGTCCGGGAGGGGCCCCCAGGGCCTCTGCCCTGTTCCAGACGGATGTAGTAGTCGACGCTCACGCCCGCCAGCTGCGCGACCTCCTCCCGGCGCAGACCGGGTACGCGGCGCCGCCCGTGCGAGGGCAGCCCCACTTCCTCCGGCTGGATACGAGCACGGCGTGTGCGCAGAAAGTCTCCGAGGTCCCCGTCCATGAGTTCGATCGTAGGGGAGCGGCGGGCTGTGAACCTGGTACTGGCAGACCCAGGAAAAGCGCATCCCTGGGTAGGGCGGACCGGGCGGCGCAGGGTGGTGGTCGTCGCCGGGGGTGCCCGGCGGACTTCCGGTCACTGAGGAGCACCGCAATGTCGTACGAGAATCTGTCCGGCCGTACCGCCGTCGTCACCGGGGCCGCGAGCGGGATCGGTGAGGCCATCGCCGTCCTTCTGGCGGCGCGGGGTGCGAAGGTCGCGCTGCTGGCGCGGCGTCAGGAGCGGCTGGACGCCGCCGTCGAGAAGATCCGGGCCGATGGCGGGGAAGCGCTCGCCGTGGTCGCCGATGTGACCGACGACGGTTCGGTGGACGCGGCCGTCGAGCGGATCCGTGGCGCCTACGGGGCTGTCGACCTGGTGGTGAACTCGGCGGGCGTCATGCTGCCGAACCCGGTCGACGACGGGCGCGTCGACGAGTGGCAGCGGATGATCGACACCAATGTCACCGGGGTGCTGCGGATGATCCGGGCCTTCACCGCGGATCTGGTGGGCGCCGCCGCCGAGGGGCGGACCGCGGACCTCGTGAACATCTCGTCCATCGGCGCGCACATCACGTTCCCGAACTACGCGGTGTACGGGGCCACCAAGGCCGCGCTGACCTATCTCTCGCAGTCCCTGCGGGGTGAGTTCGGGCCGCGTGACGTGCGGGTCACCAACGTCGAGCCGGGGCTGACGCAGACCGAGCTCGCCTCGCACATCGACAGCGACGGGCTGCGGGAGCAGATCGGCGGGATGGTCGACGCGGTGGGCGCGCTGTCGGCCGAGGAGGTCGCCGACGTCGTCGCGTACGTCGCCGGCCGTCCCCGGCACGTCAACCTGCGGCAGATCATGGTGCTGCCGACCCGGCAGGCGTGACCCGTCCGGTCAGTCCTCCCAGGCGTCGTCGCCCTTGTGGTGACGGCGGCGGCCCCGGAACAGCTCCGGGTTCGTGCGGACCGCCTGGAAGGCGTTCACGCCCACGATGCCGGCCCAGGCGACCAGGAGGCCCGGGAGGTGGGCGATGCCGCCGCCGATCGCGGACAGCGGGATCGCCAGGACCATGGAGACGATGCCGAAGCCGAAGCGCTCCCCCCAGGAGTCCGTCGGCTTCGGCGACCGGGAGCCCCGGGCCACCACCATCTGCTGCTCGGCCATCTGCCGGCGCACCCGGCGCTCCACCGCGCCGTCGATGCGCTGGTCGACCTTCTCGAGGAAGGAGTCGACCAGCGCGGACTCGTACTCCTCGCCCAGTTCCCTGCGGGCCTGCAGGGTGGCGTCGAGTTCCTTCTTCAGGTCGGCGTCCCGCGCGTCCATTCCGCTCATGGGATCCAAGTTAGGCAGCGCCGACGCCCGCCGCACTGGGGATATCCCCCGTGTTGATGGTCGGGTTCGGCCCCGCGGTCAGCTCAGTCCGTGCTGGGTCGCGTAGGTGTTCGCCACGTCCTCCGGGTCCTTCTTGTCCTTGTCGACCTGGCGGTTGAGCTCGGTGAGCTGGGCCGTGGTGAGGACGTTGCCGAGGCGGGCGAGGGCCTTGCGGACCGCCGAGTCGGCCTTGCGGTCGGCGATGAGGGGGACGATGTGCTGGCCGGGGATGAGGTTCTTGGGGTCCGACAGCACCACCCAGTCGTTGGCCACGATGTCGGTGTCCGTGGTGAAGAGGTTCGCCACGTCCACGTCGCCCTTCTTCAGGGCGCCCTTGACCAGGGGGCCGGAGGAGTCCAGGGACTTGAACTCCTTGAACTCCACCCCGTAGACGTCCTTGAGGCCGATCACGCCCACCTGGCGCTTCTTCACCTCCGGCGCCGCGCCGATGACGAGCTTGCCGTTCTGCTTGCGCAGGTCGGCGAGGGAGGTCAGGCCGTACTTGCGTGCCGTCTCCCGGGTGACGACGAAGGCGTCGGAGTCCTCGGCCATGCCGTACGGCAGCACCTGGAGCCCGGCGGGGAGCGCGACGGCGAGGGCGTTCTGCATCTCGCCCTCCTCGGTGGCCGTCGCCTTCGGGTCGAGGTAGTGCAGGAGGGCGCCCTGGTACTCGGGCAGCAGGTCGATGTCGCCGCCCTTGAGGGCGGGGATGAGGATCTCGCGGGTGCCGAGGTTGGGGCGGACCTTGACCTTCACGCCGGCCGCTTCCAGGACGGCCGCGTAGAGGTAGCCCAGTACCTGGTTCTCGGTGAAGTTGGCCGTGCCGATGGTGACTCCGTCCTTGCTGGAGCCGCCTCCGCCGCCGGTGCCGGAGCCTTCGCCGTCGAGGGAGGTGATACCGCCCGCGCAGGAGGTCAGGGCGGGGACGGAGGCCGCTGCGAGGAGGCCGCCGAGGAGAGTGCGTCGGTTCATCGAGGGGTCCCTAGGCAGTGCGGTGGCGGAAGAGGAAGCGCTGGAGGCCGGACAGGGCCAGGTCCAGGACGACGGCGATGACGGCGACCAGTACCGCGCCGCCGAGTACCTGTACGAGGTCGCGCTGGGCCAGGCCGTCGAAGACGTAGCGGCCGAGGCCGCCGAAGGAGACATAGGCGGCGATGGTCGCCGTGGCGACGACCTGGATCAGCGCCAGGCGCAGGCCCGTCATGACCAGGGGGAGGGCGAGCGGCAGTTCGACCTGGAACAGGATCTGGTGGCCGCGCATGCCCTGGCCGCGGGCGGCGTCGCGGACGTCCGGGTCGACCGCGGTCATCCCGGCGTAGGTGTTGGTGACGATCGCCGGGACCGCGAGGGCGACCAGGGCGACGTACACCGGCAGCATCGACAGTCCGCCGGCCAGGAAGACCAGCACGACCAGGCCCACGGTCGGCAGGGCGCGGCCGAAGGAGGCGAGGTTGATCGCGATGAAGGCGCCCTTGCCGGTGTGGCCGATCAGCAGGCCGAGGGGGAGGCCGATCGCGGCCGCGATGAGGGTCGCCAGGAGCGAGTACTGGAGGTGCTCGGCGAGGCGGTGGGCGATGCCGTCCGAGCCGGACCAGCTCGCGCCGCTGGTCAGCCAGGTGCCGAGGTTCTTGAAGAGTTCGTACATCAGGCTCGCCGCCTCTTCCACGGGGTGAGGACGTACTGGAGGGCGACCAGCAGGGCGTCCGCGGCCACCGCGAGGAGGATCGTGAGGACCACGCCCACGATCACCGGCGTCGGGAAGTTGCGCTGGAAGCCGTCGGTGAAGAGCTGGCCGAGTCCGCCGTCGCCGATGTAGGTCGCGACGGAGACGAGGGAGATCGACATGACCGTCGCGATGCGGACGCCCGCCATGATCACGGGGAGCGCGAGCGGGAACTCGACGGTGAGGAGGGTGCGCAGCGGGCGGGTGCCCATCGCCTTCGCCGCCTCCTTGGTCTTCACGGGGACCGAGTCGAGGCCCTCGACGGTGTTCCGGAGCAGTACGACCAGCGTGTAGACGGTCAGACCGATCACGGTCGTGGTGCGGGTGAGGCCGCTGACCGGCAGCAGGAGCACGAAGATCGCGATCGACGGGATCGTGAACAGGACGTTGGAGACGCCGAGCAGGAAGCCGCGCAGGGGCCGGATCCGATGGGCGATCACCGCGAGCGGGAGCGAGATCAGGACGCCGAAGAAGACGGCGCCGAGGGCTGCCTGCAGATGGGAGATCGTGAGGGTGGTGAGGTCGTCGGTGTGGTCGCCGATCCATGACCAGTCGATGGTCATGCGGTCACCACCCTGGCCTCGGTGTGTGCCTGGCCCGCGTGCGCGTGGATGTCGTCGCGGGAGGAGACGCCGGTGAGGACGCCTGCCGCGTCGACGCGGGCTATCAGGCCGGTGGGGGAGGCGATGGACTCGTTGAGGGCCGACAGCAGGGAATCGTTGTCGGTCAGCGGTCGTACGGGGATCTCGGTGTCCTTCGAGGCCCAGCGCAGGGGCTTGTCCGCCGCGTCGAGGACGAGGGACCACGTGCCGCCCTCGGGCGCGGGGCCCTGCGGGACGTTCGCCAGGGTCTTCAGTGAGAGCAGCTTCAGGCCGCGCTCGGCGCCGAGGAAGTCGGCCACGAAGTCGTCGGCGGGGCGGGCGAGGAGTTCGGCGGGGGTGGCGCACTGGACGAGGTGGCCGCCGGTGCGGAAGACGGCGATGCGGTCGCCGAGCCGGACCGCTTCGTCGATGTCGTGGGTGACGAAGACGATGGTCTTGCCCAACTCCTTCTGGAGCCGCAGGAGTTCGTCCTGGAGCTGGGTGCGTACGACGGGGTCGACCGCGCCGAACGGCTCGTCCATGAGCAGGACCGGCGGGTCGGCGGCGAGGGCACGGGCCACGCCGACGCGCTGCTGCTGGCCGCCGGAGAGCTGGTGCGGGTAGCGGCGGCCGGCGTCCGGTGCGAGGCCCACGGTCTCCAGGAGCTCGGCGGCGCGGGCGCGGGCCTTCTTGCGGCCGTGGCCGAGGAGGAGTGGCACGGTGGCGATGTTGTCGAGCACCGTGCGGTGCGGGAAGAGGCCGGCCTGCTGGATGACGTAGCCGATGGAGCGGCGCAGTTCGGCCGCGTCCTGGCGGGTGATGTCCTTGCCGCCGACCTTGATGGTGCCGGAGGTCGGCTCGACCATCCGGTTGATCATCCTGAGGGTGGTCGTCTTGCCGCAACCGGAGGATCCGACGAGGACGGTCACGCCGCCTTCCGGCATGTCGAGGGTCAGGTCGTGGACTGCTGTCGTGCCGTTGGGGAAGCGCTTGTGGACCGCGTCGAACTGGATCATGAGATGTCCCTTGCCCGGCTGTATAACGTCATGCAGAGTTCTCTGTAGCTGAATAACTTGTCAACGGGTTGATGTAAATCCGACGTAACGGATGACCGGCAGACAAGATCGTGTGTCCTGATTGAGGGGAGTTTGGGCTTGATGTCGTCTCGAATCGTGGACACGCCAGGTTCTGTGCACACCGGTCTGGTGGTCCTCGACGGGATCGGACTCGGCGTCGCGGACGTCGTGCGGCTCGCCGACGGGGTCGCGCGGCCGGTGCCCGGGACCGATGCGATGAAGCGGGTGACCGAGTCCTGGGACGCGGCCCGGCAGATCGCCGCGACCGGACGCGTCTACGGCCGCTCCACCGGCGTCGGCGCCAACCGGAACGAGTCCGTGCCCACCGAGGCGGCCGCGGAGCACGGGCTGCGGCTGTTGCGCAGCCATGCCGGGGCGATCGGGGAGGAGCTCCCGGCGAGGCAGGTCCGCGCGATGCTCGCCGTCCGTGCGAACCAGCTGCTGGCCGGTGGCGCGGGTCTGCGCCCGACCGTGGTCACCGCGCTGTGCGAGGCGCTGGAGAGCGGGGCGTATCCGGTCGTCAACGAGTTCGGCTCGGTGGGGACCGGGGACATCGCCGCGCTGGCCCAGGTGGGGCTGGCACTGGCGGGGGAGCACCCGTGGCGGGGAGCGACGGGAGCGGCCGGGGGTCTTGCCGGCACCTTCGACGGGCTCGGTGCGGGCGGAACCTCCGGCGGGCTCGGCGGCGGCGTTCGCGGTGGGCCCGGCGTGGATGCCTCCGGTGGGGCGGGTCTGACCGGGCCTTCCAGAGGGCTCGGCGCCGACACTTCCGGCGGGCCGGGCGCCGCCGGCATGTCAGGCGCGAGTGGTTCCGGCCGGGCAGGTGTGGAGGGCTCCGGCGGGCGGGGTGCGGACGCTCCTGGTGAGCGGGGTGCGGGCGTCTCCGGTGGCTCGGGCTCGCGCGGTGTCTCAGGTGGCCCGGGACCGCGCGGCGCCTCCGCCGGGCTCGGTGCGGCTGGTTCCAGGGAGCTCCGAGGCTCGGTCGGTGCGCCCGAGGCGCAGCTCCTCGACAACAACGACGCCCTCGCCTTCATCAGCAGCAACGCCCTCACGCTCGGTCAGGCCGCCCTCGCCCTGCACGAGTTGCGGGGGCTGCTGGAGGCCACGCAGGTCGTCGGGGCGCTGTCGCTGCTCGCCGTGGACGGGTCGCACGAGGCGTACGCGGCGCCCGTGCACGCCGCCCGGCCGCACCGGGGGTCCTCCGAGGTCGCCCGGCGCATGCGGGAGCTGATCGGCGCCGACGAGCGGCCCACCCCGCCGCTGGGGCGGATCCAGGACCCGTACGGCTTCCGGTGTCTGCCCCAGATCCACGGTCCCGCCCATGACGCGGCCGACGCCCTGGAGGAGGTCGTCGCGATCGAGATCAACGCGGCCGCGGAGAACCCGCTGATCACCCCCGAGGACATGGCCGCCTACCATCACGGCGGCTTCTACCAGGCCCAACTCGCCCTCGCCCTGGACCACTTCAGGCTGGCGCTGACCCAGGTCGCACGGCTGTCGACGTCACGGCTGTCCACCCTCAACGAACCCGCCTACACCCGTCTGCGCCCCTTCCTCGCCGACCACGAACCCGCCTCCTCCGGCGTGATGATCCTGGAGTACGCCGCCGGAGCCGCCCTCGGCGAGCTGCGGGCCTTCTCGGCACCCGCCTCGCTCGGGCACGCTGTACTCTCCCGGGGCGTCGAGGAACAGGCCAGCTTCGCCTCGCTCGCCGCACGTCAGACACTGCGGGCGTGCGGTGCGTACCGTCTGGTGGTGGGCTGCGAACTCGTCGCCGCCGTACGGGCGCTGCGCCAGCGCGACCTCGGCCCCGACCCGGACCTCCCGGTGGGCCGCGCGCTGGAGCTCGCCATGTCGGTGCTCGACGAGGACCAGGCCGACCGGCCGCTCACCGACGACGTGACGGCGGCGACCGCACTGCTCGACCGGTTCACGGACATCTGGAGGGGGAGCGAGTCATGAGCGCGGAGAAGGCCGTGGAGCGGGGCGGCGAGCACGGTGGCGAGCCGAGTGCCGAGCGCGCCGGCGAGAGGGCCACGGCCGTGGCCGACAGCCCGGCCGCACGGCTCCAGGCGCTCTTCGAGGGGCACCGGCTCACACCGACCCAGCGGCGCATCGCGCACAGCATGGTGCGGCGCGCCGCCGACGTGCCGTTCCTGTCCAGCGTCGAGCTGGCCGAGCTCGCCGGGGTCAGCCAGCCGTCCGTCACCCGCTTCGCGGTCGCCCTCGGCTTCGACGGCTACCCGGCCCTGCGCAAGCACCTGCGCGAGGTCGCGCCCGCCGAACAGACGGCGGCCTCGGCGTCGTACAACGAATACCAGCAGGCCGTCGAGGCCGAGATCGAGAACCTCAGGCACCTGGCGGACCTGCTCGCCGACCCGCGGCCCGTGCAGAAGGCCGGCCGGCTCCTCGCGGCCTCGCGTCCGCTGCCGGTGCTGGGCCTGCGGGCGGCCGCCTCCCAGGCGTACGGCTTCGCGTACTTCGCCGCCAAGGTCCATCCGGACGTACGGCTGCTCCACGAGGGCGGCACGATGATCCACGACCGGATCGACGCCGCCGTCCGCGCGGGCGCCTCGACGCTGCTGTGCTTCGCGCTGCCCCGGCATCCGCGGGAGGTCGTGGACACCCTCGGGTACGCGAAGGAGGCCGGGCTGACCGTCGTCACCGTCGCCGACTCCGCGTTCGCGCCGGTCGCCAAGGTGTCCGACCTGCTGCTGCCGGCCGCCGTGGGCACCGGGCTCGCGTTCGACACCGCGTGCGCGCCGATGCTGCTCGGGCGGGTGCTTCTCGAGGCGATGTGCGACGACCTGCCCGATGCCCAGGCGCGGCTCGAGGAGTTCGACGCGCGGGCGGCGGCGCGGGGACTTTTCGTGGAATGACGACCCGTCCATGACGACTCTTTAAGGCGCGTCTCACGTTCGCTTACTATTCTGCGCCGCCGAAGGACTGTGCCAGAGCGACGAGGAGGCGGAACGTGGCACGCGGAGATCGCAGAGCTCAAGGTCTGGCCCGGGTGGCCGTGGTGGTGCGCGCGGGAGCCGCGCCGCTGTGGTGGGCCGGGGTGTTCGCGGCCGGTGTGGGCGTCCTGGTGCCGGGGCTGACCGGGCGCCGGATCGGCGTCCTGGCCGGGGCGGCGCTGTTCATCGTCGCGGCGGCCCTCGTGGCGTACCGCCGTCGCAGGCGCTACACCGCCCTGACCCGTGGTGCCGCCCGCGCCGGAAAGCACGATGTGCTCCAGGACCGCGCGGTGACCGTACGCAACTGGCGCCGCGGCCACCGCTGGTGGCTGCTGCTCGCCTTCGCGGCCGCGCTGGGCAGCTCCTTCGTCGTCCCCGCGGCGGGCGGCATGCTGCTCGCCGGGACCGGCGTGGGACTGTGGCTGAAGGCCGCGTGGCTCGGGCGGCGCGAGCGGGCCGAGGAGGCCCTGCTGTGGGTGCGGGTCGACTGGCTCGACGCACGCGGCGGACGCCCGGCCGGCAAGGCGGTCAAGGCGTACCGCGGCACCGGCATCGCGGCGGGCGACGCAGCCCCGGGCGGGGCGCGCCGCCGCGCCGCGGCACTGGTCTGAGCGTCAGACCTCCAGGTCCTCCTCGATCTTCCGCAGCTGATGGCGGGCCATCGCCAGGTTGGCGCGCTTGGCGTCCAGGACCAGGTAGATGAACAGTCCGTTGCCGCCGCGGCCGCTGATCAGACGGAGCAGGTGGTACTGGTCGGACAGGGTGATCAGGATGTCCTCGATCTGTCCCTTGAGCCCCAGGTGCTCCATGGTGCGCATCTTGGCGCGCACCACGTCGGTGTTACCGGCGGCCGCGACGTTCAGGTCGAAGCTCTTGCTGCCGCCCATCGTGCCGAGCGCCATACCGCTGGTGTAGTCCACGAGGGCGACTCCGGTCGCGCCCTCGATGGAGGCGAGAGCTTCCTTCAGACAGGTTTCGGTGTTGGCCATGGTGGTGTGCCCCTCTGGGTCGGGTTCAACTTTCCGTGGATGTGCGCGCGTTGGTGGTACGTGGCGTGCGCGCCGTTCTCGTTCGTGGGGTGGTGGTCCGGGCGGGCGCCCGGACCGGTTTCGCGGGTGTCTCGACGGGGGTCCGGGAGTCGACGAGCTCCCCGATGCGGGCACTGGCGCGCCGGCCCTCCAGATGCAGCCGCCCGATGCTCACGCCGTCCTGGGCGAGCAGGGTCAGGACGGCCGTGCGGCCCGCCGAGTACGTCGACACGTAGCCGTAGGCCCCGCGCACCAGCAGTTCGCGGAAGTCGCCCTGCCCGGTCGCGTCGGCCAGCCGTACGGAGACACCGAGCGCGGCGGCGGTCAGCGCGGCCATGCCCTCGGGCTCGACACCGGGTGTGTCCTGGGCGATGACGAGTCCGTCCACGCTCGCCGCCAGCGCGCCGGTGAGGTGCGGCACCCGGCTCCGCAACCGGCGCAGCTCGTCCAGGATTTCGGGTTCGGCCGCCATCAGGTCTCTCCTCTCGGCGCGTGCCCGCTGCCGCTCAAAGGGACTCCAGCGCATCTCTGAGCCTCTTCAGCAACGTGATGTCGGGATCGGCGACCTCGGGCATGGCCGCGTCGGAGGGGCGTAGGGGGCCGCGGGCGGCCAGGGGTATCGGCGTGCCGCGGCTCGTGGGACCGGGTCTGCGGGGCGCGGCCGCCGGGTCGCGGGTCACGACCCCGGCCGCCGCCAGTCGCCGTACGTCCACCAGGGTGTGGAACGCCGGGCGGCCCAGCCGGTGGGCGATGTCCGATGCCGCGCGGACGCCGTCGACCAGGTGCAGCACCGCACGCTGGCGGGCCGTGAGGCCGGGGGCGGCCAGGGCGTCGGAGGGCAGCAGCGGCGCCTCGTCGGTCGTGGGGTCGGGCCAGATGCGGTGCAGCAGGTCGCGGCGGCGCAGCGTCTCGTGCTCCAGGGCGGCCACGGTGACCGGGCGCACGGCACCGAGGCGGCCGGCGCCCGTGAAGCGGAAGCGTCCCGGGCTGCTGCTGGGCGCCAGCGCGAAGTAGGCGGCGTCGTACAGCGCCTCCAGGTGGCACAGCTCCAGCGTGCCCCGGGTGAGCAGGCCGCGCCCGGCCAGCAGGAGACCGGCGCCCGGAGCGCCGTCGGTCTCGGCGACCGCCTTGCTCCAGGTGTCCGGGTCCAGCGTGCCGTGGGCGGTGAGGAGCACGTCGAGGCCCGGCGCCGACGGGCTCTCGGCGTGCACCACCCGGCCCTCGGCCAGATGCAGGGTGCCGCGCTCGCGGACGAGGACGCCGGTGGCCCGCTCGGCGGCGAGCCGGGTCAGCATCGGCGAGACGCCGCCCCAGGCCCGGTCGCGGGCCTCCGCCTTGTCCCGTACCGGCAGCCGGGGCGGCGGTGGGGTCCTGACCGCGGTCATCCGAGCACCAGCCGTCCGGTCATCTCACCGAGCCGGATCCGGGCCAGCGCGAGGTTGCCCTCCACGCGGGCCAGCCACAGATGCAGGAAGACGCTGCTGTCGAAGGACGTCCGGACGAAGCACAGGACGTGGTAGCTGTCCCGGTTGCTGATGATCACGTCCTCGACCGGTGGGTCGGTGACGTCGTCGTCCGGGGCGAACGCCCGGTGTTCGGCGGCCAGTCGGGCCAGCTCGGCCACCTCCGCGGCGGCCGCCTCGTGGTCGCCGCCCGGTGACTCCCCGGCGGTGCCCAGAGCCAGCCCGCTCGTCCAGTCGACCAGCGCGACGCCCCGGGCACCGGGTAGTTGCATGGCTTCCAGCAGACACTCGTCGATTCCGGGCACCGCGGTTCCCCTCCCGCATGGGGTTCGGCTGAGTGACGCCGAAACTACGCAGGGTGTGCGCGGGGGGTGAGGATTCTGGCATTTTCCAGTGGAACATGCGCCAGATGACTAAGGTGGGTCAACTGAGCTCGTTTTCGGAACAGTTGACCCACATGTCCACCGTGTGCGTCAACAGTGCGCGGTTGCTCAGAGGGTGGTGAGCCCGGACGCGTGCGCCCCTCCGGATTCGGCCACGATCTCGTCGAGGGTCTGCGGCGTACGGACGGTCGCGAAAGCGACCCCGCCACCGCCGCCGTCGCCACGGCCGTCACTCGGGGCGAAGCCGTAAATACCCGGCCGGGCCAGGGAGTTGTACGCGTAGTGATGCGCGAAGTAGTACGCCCCCGTGTCCAGTGCCGCCGCGTAGTCCCCCTGCTCCAGCAGCGGCAGCGCCCGCCCCTCGGCGAGCAGATCCCCGGAGAAGCAGGCCGGCCCGGCGATGTCCTGCACCACCTCGGGCCCCTCCTTGGGCCGCCCCTTCGCGTCGTACGCCGCGATCCTGAGCGGCCACGACCCCGGCACGTACACCGTCCGCGTCGCCACCTGCACCCCCGCGTGCGTCACCGCGACCGCCCGCCCGCCCGCGCTCTTGGCGTACTCGACCCGCGCCACGACCGTCCCGTGCTTGGCCAGCAGCGACCGCCCGAACTCGGTGACCAGCCCGTACCGCCCGTCGAACAGCCCCGGCACCGCCTCGCGCAGCAGCCGCGCGTACTGCGCGTACGTCGGCGCCGTCGCGTCCGAGGCGAAGTTCACCGGCAGCCCGCCACCGATGTCGACCGTGTCGATCTGCCGCCGCCCGATGCTCCGGTTGATCTCCTCGGCGAGCGCGTACGTCTCCGCGGCCCCCTGCGCCATCAGCGACAGCGGGATGCCCTGGGAGCCGGTGTGCGCGTGCAGCCGGGTGAGCCAGGGGCGGTCGGCGTAGGCCCGCACGATCCACTCCCGGGCGCCCTCGTCCCGGAGCGCCACCCCGAACTTCGAGGTCGCCGTGGCCGTGGACGTCGCCCCGATCGAGCCTCCGCCGACCTGCGGGTTGACCCGGATCCCGATGGGGGAGCGGCTCGTGGCGGACCGCATCAGCGCGTCGATGCGGTCCAGCTCCTGCGGATTGTCGGCGTTGACGGCGATCCCCAGCGCCAGCGCCTCCCGCAGCTCGGCCGGCGTCTTCGCGGGCGAGTCCAGAACGGTCATCTCCGGACGCAGCCCCGCCGTCCGTGCCAGCGCCAGCTCGCCCGGACTGGCCACCTCCGCGCCGATCCCCGCCTCCCGCAGCAGCCGCAGCACCGGCACCAGTGGGGTCGCCTTCACCGCGAAGGCGTGCAGCACCGGGGTGCCGCGCGCGGTGACCGCGTCGAACGCCGCCCGCAGCTCGGCCGCCGACTCCCGGATGCCGGTCACGTCCAGAAGGCCGACGATGGGGTGGCCGGGCCCCAGCAGCCCCTGCTCCACGGCGGCCCGCACCGCCTCGTCCCGCCGTACCGCGCGTGCCAGGTGCTCCCCGTCGCCGTTGTCCACGCCGTCCCCCGTCAGGTCGATGTCCGTGCCCATGCATCCAGCCAAACACCGGTTCCCGCCCCATGCCGGAGGACCGCGCTATTGACTAGGTCTATTCAGAAAGTCAGGATGTGAATAACAGCAGCAACAGTCCGCTAGGAGGCAGACCATGTCAGGACCCCGCCCCGTCCGAGCGTCGCGCGGTACGGAACTGAGTGCCCTGGGATGGCAGCAGGAAGCCGCCCTGCGGATGCTGCAGAACAACCTCGACCCCGAGGTCGCCGAGCACCCCGACAAGCTCGTCGTCTACGGCGGCACGGGCAAGGCGGCCCGTGACTGGCGCTCCTTCGACGCGATGGTCCGCACACTGCGCACCCTCAAGCAGGACGAGACGATGCTGGTCCAGTCCGGCCGGCCCGTCGGTGTCATGCAGACCCACGAGTGGGCGCCGCGCGTGCTGATCGCCAACTCCAACCTCGTCGGCGACTGGGCGAACTGGGAGGAGTTCCGCCGTCTGGAGGCCCTCGGCCTGACCATGTACGGCCAGATGACCGCCGGCTCCTGGATCTACATCGGCACCCAGGGCATCCTCCAGGGCACCTACGAGACCTTCTCCGCCGTAGCCGCGAAGAAGTTCGACGGCACCCTCGCCGGGACGATCACCCTCACCGCCGGCCTCGGCGGCATGGGCGGCGCCCAGCCGCTCGCCGTCACCATGAACGACGGTGTCGCGATCTGCATCGACTGCGACCCGCGGGCGATCGAGCGCCGGATCGAGCACCGGTACCTGGACGTGCGGGCCGACAGCCTCGAGCACGCGCTCCAGCTGGCGGTCGAGGCCCGTGACCAGCGCAAGCCGCTGTCCATCGGCGTCCTCGGCAACGCGGCGGACCTGGTGCCGCAGCTGCTCGCCATGGGCGCCCCCATCGACATCGTCACCGACCAGACCTCCGCCCACGACCCGCTGGCGTATCTGCCGACCGGCCTCGCCTTCGAGGACATGGCGGACGCCGCGGCGAAGGACCCCGCCGGGTTCACCGAGCGCGCCCGTGAGTCGATGGCCCGGCACGTCGAGGCCATGGTCGGCTTCATGGACGCCGGCGCCGAGGTCTTCGACTACGGCAACTCGATCCGCGGCGAGGCCCAGCTCGCCGGGTACGAGCGGGCGTTCGCCTTCCCGGGCTTCGTCCCCGCGTACATCCGACCGCTGTTCAGCGAGGGCAAGGGCCCCTTCCGCTGGGCGGCCCTGTCCGGCGAGGCGTCCGACATCGCGAAGACCGACAAGGCGATCCTGGAGCTGTTCCCCGAGAACGAGTCCCTGCACCGCTGGATCAAGATGGCCGGGGAGCGGGTCCACTTCCAGGGCCTGCCCGCCCGTATCTGCTGGCTCGGCTACGGCGAACGCGACAAGGCCGGCGAACGCTTCAACGACATGGTGGCCTCGGGCGAGCTGGCGGCCCCGCTGGCGATCGGCCGCGACCACCTCGACTCGGGTTCCGTCGCCTCCCCCTACCGCGAGACCGAGGCCATGCTCGACGGCTCCGACGCGATCGCCGACTGGCCGCTGCTGAACGCCATGGTGAACGTGGCGTCCGGGGCGTCGTGGGTGTCCATCCACCACGGTGGCGGCGTGGGCATGGGGCGCTCGATCCACGCGGGCCAGGTGTCCGTGGCCGACGGCACGAAGCTCGCCGGCGAGAAGCTGCGGCGGGTACTGACGAACGACCCCGGCATGGGCGTCATCCGGCACGTGGACGCGGGGTACGACATCGCGGCGTCGGTCGCCGACGAGCGGGGTGTGCGGGTGCCCATGCGCGAGGGTGACGACGCGTGACGGTGAGCGAGAACGGGCGCGGCAACGCTTTGGCGGGGACCGAGGTCCCGTCGCCGGACGCGGGTCCGGCCGCGCCCACCCGCCCCCACTCCCAGCTTCCTTCGAACGGGGGGAACCCCATCGCCCTGCGGAACGACCGTCCACAGCCTGTGCAGGGTGATGCGGTCCAGCCGGCCTCGGGCGGTGCTTCCTTCCACACCATGTGGAGCGACCTTCGCCCCATCGGCCGGCACCCCGACTCCCACGGCTACCGCCGCTACGCCTGGACCGGCGCCGACGGCGAGTGCCGGGCCTGGTTCAAGGAGCAGGCCGAGGCCCGCGGGCTGACCTACGAGCTGGACCGCAACGGCAACCAGTGGGCCTGGCTCGGGGACCCCTCCGCCGGGGACGCCGTCGTCACCGGGTCGCATCTGGACTCCGTGCCGGACGGCGGTGCCTTCGACGGACCCCTCGGTGTCGTGTCCTCCTTCGCCGCGCTCGACGAACTCCGCGCCCGCCGGGCGACGTTCACCAGGCCCCTCGCCCTCGTCAACTTCGGCGACGAGGAGGGCGCCCGGTTCGGGCTGGCCTGCGTCGGTTCCCGGCTCACCTCGGGGCAGCTCACCGTGGAGCAGGCGCACCGGCTCACCGACGGGGACGGCGTCACGCTCCCCAGGGCCATGGAAGCCGCCGGGTACGACCCCGACGCCCTCGGGGCTGACCCGGAGCGGCTCTCCCGCATCGGCGCCTTCGTCGAACTGCACGTCGAGCAGGGCCGGGCGCTGGACCTGTCCGGCGACCAGGTCGGGCTGGCCAGCGCCATCTGGCCGCACGGGCGGTGGCGGTTCGACTTCCGGGGCGAGGCCAACCACGCTGGCACCACCCGGCTCGTCGACCGGCGCGACCCGATGCTGTCGTACGCCGAGACCGTGCTCGCCGCCCGCCGCGAGGCCGAACTCGCCGGTGCCGTCGCCACCTTCGGCAAGATCTCCGTCGAGCCCAACGGCGTCAACGCCATCCCGTCCCTCGTCCGCGGCTGGCTCGACTCCCGCGCCGCCGACCAGGAGAGCCTGGACGCCGTGGTCGGCGGGGTCGAGAAGGCCGCCCGTGAGTACGCGGCGGCCCACGGCATCGACCTCGACGTGGTCCGCGAGTCCTTCACCCCCGTCGTCGAGTTCGACCACGCCCTGCGCGACGAACTCGCCCGCATCCTCGGCAGGAGCAGCGGCACCGACCTCAAGGTCCCCGTCCTGGGAACCGGCGCCGGACACGACGCCGGGATCCTCTCCGGGCACATCCCGACCGCCATGCTGTTCGTACGCAACCCCACGGGCGTCTCGCACTCCCCGGCCGAGTTCGCGGCCGAGGACGACTGCGTGGCCGGGGTACTCGCACTCGCCGACGTACTGGAAGGGCTGGCCTGCAGGTGACCCGGAAGACCTACTGGCTCGAACACGCCTGGCTCGACACCCACGTCGAGCCGGGCGTGGCCGTGGCGACCGAGGACGGTCGCATCACCACCGTCCGCACCGACACACCCACCCCGCCCCCCGGCGCCGAGATCCTGCGCGGCCTCACCCTGCCCGGCCTCGCCAACGCCCACTCGCACGCCTTCCACCGCGCCCTGCGCGGCACCGTCCAGGTCGGCTCCGGCACCTTCTGGACCTGGCGCGAGGTCATGTACGCCACGGCCGACCGGCTGACCCCGGAGACCTACCACGCCCTCGCCCGGGCCACCTACGCCGAGATGGCCCTGGCCGGCATCACCGCGGTCGGCGAGTTCCACTACGTCCACCACGCCCCCGGCGGCACCCCCTACGCCGACCCCAACGCCATGGGCGAGGCCCTCATCGCGGCCGCCGCCGACGCCGGTATCCGCATCACCCTCCTCGACACCGCCTACCTTTCCTCCGGCATCCTGAACAAGCACAGCGGACAGCCGCCCAACACCCACCAGCTGCGCTTCTCCGACGGCAGCGCGGACGCCTGGGCCGAACGCTGTTCAGTTCTCAAGGAACGGGATCACGCGCGGATCGGAGCGGCCGTCCACTCCGTACGGGCCGTGCCCGCCGACCAGCTGGCGACCGTGGCGCAGTGGGCCGAGGAGCGGCGGGCCCCGCTCCATGTGCATCTGTCCGAGCAGACCGCCGAGAACGACGCCTGCCGGGCCGCCCACGGATGCACCCCCACCCAGCTGCTCGCCGAGCACGGCGTCCTCGGCCGGCGCACCACCGGCGTCCACAACACCCACCTCACCGACGAGGACATCGCCCTCATCGGCGGCTCCGGCACCGGCACCTGCATGTGCCCCACGACGGAACGCGACCTCGCGGACGGCATCGGACCCGCGGTCGCCCTGCAGCGGGCGGGCTCCCCGCTCTCCCTCGGCTCCGACAGCCACGCCGTCATCGACCTGCTCGAAGAGGCACGGGCGATGGAGCTCGACGAGCGCCTGCGCACCCGCACCCGCGGCCACTGGACCGCCGCCGCGCTGCTACGGGCCGCCTCCGCCGACGGTCACGCGGCCCTCGGCTGGGACGAGGCGGGGACCCTGGAACCCGGCGCGCTCGCCGACTTCACGACCATCGCCCTCGACTCGGTCAGGACGGCAGGGCCGCTGCCGCGGCTCGGGGCCGAGACGGCCGTATTCGCCGCGTCGGCAGCAGACGTGTCGCATACGGTCGTGGGCGGTCGCCATGTCGTACGGGACGGGGTCCACCGCCTCGTACCGGATGTGCCGAAAGCCCTCGCGGACGCGGTCGAAGCCCTGCGCGGATGACTCCGGTCCCCGAACCCGCCCCCACCGCCGACCAGGCCACCAAGGACGCCATGAGCAACGCGACGACCGTCAGCCCCGCCCACTCCGCGAGCACCGCAAGCACGCTCATCACCAACATCGCCGCCCTGGTCACCAACGACCCCTCCCTCGGTGACGGATCCCCCCTCGGACTGATCCAGGGCGCGGCCGTCGTCATCGAGGGCGACCGCGTCGTGTGGACCGGTGATCAAAGCAAAGCACCCGCCACTGACAACCGGGTCGACGCGGCCGGCCGGGCGGTCGTCCCCGGCTTCGTGGACTCCCACTCCCACCTCGTCTTCGCGGGCGACCGGACGCAGGAGTTCAACGCCCGGATGTCGGGGCGGGCGTACAGCGCGGGCGGCATCCGTACGACGGTCGCGGCGACCCGGGCGGCGAGCGACGCCGATCTGGAGGCCAACCTCACGCGCTACCTCGCCGAGGCCCTCCGTCAGGGCACCACGACCTTCGAGACGAAGTCCGGCTACGGCCTGACCGTCGAGGACGAGGCCCGCGCCCTGCGCATCGCCGCCGCGCACACCGAGGAGGTCACCTACCTGGGCGCGCACATCGTCCCGCCCGACCACGCCGAGGACCCGGCCGCCTATGTGGACCTCGTCACCGGCGAGATGCTCGACGCCTGTGCCCCGTACGCCCGTTGGATCGACGTCTTCTGCGAGAAGGGCGCCTTCGACGGCGACCAGGCCCGCGCGATCCTCACGGCCGGCAAGGCGAAGGGGCTGCACCCCCGCATCCACGCCAACCAGCTCTCCTACGGCCCCGGCGTCCAGCTCGCCGTCGAACTCGACGCCGCCAGCGCGGACCACTGCACCCACCTCACGGACGCCGACGTGGAGGCACTGGCGAACAGCAGCACCGTCGCCACGCTCCTGCCCGGCGCCGAGTTCTCCACGCGCGCGCAGTGGCCGGACGCCCGCCGCCTCCTGGACGCAGGCGTGACCGTGGCCCTGTCGACCGACTGCAACCCGGGCTCGTCCTTCACGTCGTCCGTCCCGTTCTGCATCGCCCTCGCGGTACGGGACATGGGCATGACCCCCGACGAGGCGATCTGGTCGGCCACGGCGGGCGGCGCGGCGGCCCTGCGCCGCGACGACATCGGCCGCCTCACCCCGGGCGCCCGGGCCGACCTCACCCTCCTCGACGCCCCGAGCCACGTCCACCTGGCCTACCGGCCGGGCGTACCGCTGGTCGCCGGGGTATGGCGACGGGGCGTGCGCGAGATCTGAGCAAAAACGTCAGATCCTCCCGCACGCCCCGCACTCGCCACCGTCGTGCACCGCGCTCGCACCGGGTGCGGTCACTCCTCGACCGTCAGCCCCTTCCGCAGCCGCACCAGCGTGCGCGACAGCAGCCGTGACACGTGCATCTGCGAGATCCCGAGCTCGTCGCCGATCTCGGACTGGGTCAGTCCCGCCACGAACCGCAGGGAGAGGATCTTCCGGTCCCGGGGCGGGAGTTCGGCGATCAGCGGCTTCAGGGACTCGACGTACTCGATGCCCTCGATGCCGTGGTCCTCGTAGCCGATCCGGTCGGCCAGGGCGCCCTCGGCGTCGTCCTCCTCCGGCTGGGCGTCCAGGGAGGAGGCCGTGTACGCGTTGGACGCGGCCATGCCCTCGACGACCTCGTCCTTGGTCAGGCCGAGGCGCTCGGCCAGTTCGCCCACCGTCGGCGCGCGGTCCAGCTGCTGGGCCAGTTCGTCGCCCGCCTTGGCGAGGTCGAGCCGGAGCTCCTGGAGCCGGCGAGGCACCCGCACCGACCACGACGTGTCGCGGAAGAAGCGCTTGATCTCACCGACGATGGTTGGCATCGCGAAGGTGGGGAACTCCACACCCCGGGAGAGCTCGAAACGGTCGATCGCCTTGATCAGGCCGATCGTGCCGACCTGGATGATGTCCTCCATCGGCTCGCTGCGGGAGCGGAAGCGGGAGGCGGCGAACTTGACCAGGGCGAGGTTGAGCTCGACGAGCGTGTTGCGGACGTACGAGTATTCGTGGGTGCCCTCCTCCAGCGACTCCAGCCGCGCGAAGAGGGTCTTGGAAAGGGCCCGTGCGTCCACCGGCCCCACCTCGTCGAACGGAGGGATCTCCGGAAGCCCGGCAAGTGGGTCGTCCTGCTCGATGGGATCCAGATGTTCCGGGGGGGATGTCGACGTCGCGGTCGGGGTATGCGAGGCGTCGAGCCGGGGTGACATGATGTCCTCCATCGTTCTCGGCATATGGGCTGCCGAAGCCATTTGCGTGCACTGCGGTGTGCGGCGCCTCCAAAGCCGGCCGTGTCGAGTACGTGTCCTTACTAGCCCTACCCGCTTTCCCGACCTCACCGCAAGTGCATTCTGTTCGGATATGTCCGTTTGTGTGCAGATGTTCGGGTGTCAGGACGTGGAGGGAAGGCGTAGTGTTCGTGGGCGTCAGGAGCAGCCACGACGTCGGGAGAGAGAGACGGCATGGACCGCGGGACGGTCGGCAGCGCACAGTCTGGCCGGCTTCTGGTCGAGGTGCGGAAACAAGGCGCCAGCGCCGTTGTGACCCCGGCGGGTGAGTTGGATCACCACACCGCCGATCTGTTGCGTGAGCCACTCGAGGCCTGCCTCGACGACGGCTTCAATCGGCTGGTGGTGGACTGCTCGCGTCTGGAGTTCTGTGACTCCACCGGGCTCAACGTACTTCTCGGCGCACGACTGAAGGCCGAGGCCGCCGGTGGCGGAGTGCATCTCGCCGGGATGCTGCCCGTGGTGGCGCGCGTCTTCGAGATCACCGGCGCCGATGCGGTGTTCACCGTCCATGACACGCTCGAAGCGGCCCTGGCCGACGAGACCGGCTGAGCCGGTCCGTCGGGCCTCGTGGTGCCCCGGGCGTCCCTGTGCGCCCGGTGCAATCCACGCGCGTCCGCCTCGCGAGGAAAGGCGCGTGCTGAAACAGGGGGGTGTTCTGCCGGTTCGGTCGGGCAGGAGACATCCTGAAAAAGGCGTCAGGCGCGGCGACGGATCCATCGTCGATCTACGTACTGAACTCTGACTATTGAATTGTGAACTGGTGAATCGGTGAGGTGAAGCGCTGATGAGCAGCACCCGGCCTTTCTCGCCGGGCGACCGCGGCCCGGAGGCCGACGGCGCTTCCGGGATGTCCGAAGGGGGTGCGGCCGTGCCGCCCGAGTCGTCGGCGGGCCGGCAGGTCCGCAGACTGAACTTCGACGGCGCGAGCGGCGTCGTCCCCATGGCCCGCGACTTCGCCCGTCAGGCGTTGTACGCGTGGGGCTGGCTGCCCGCCGACGGCGCCGACCAGCGGGCCGCCGCCGAGGATGTCCTGCTCGTCGTCTCCGAGCTGGTCACCAACGCCTGTCTGCATGCCGAGGGCCCCGACGAGCTGTGGATCGCGCTCGACAACAAGGTGATCCGTATCGAGGTCTCCGACAAGGGCAACGGCCAGCCGGCCCCCCGCACCCCGCACCGCGCGGGCCGCCCCGGCGGCCACGGCATGTTCATCGTGCAGCGCCTCTGCCTGGACTGGGGTGTGGTCCGCAGCCCCGGAACGGCGGGCAAGAAGGTGTGGGCGGAACTGGGCGCACCGGCGTAATCCGGTTGGCGGGCCGGGTGCGGCCCCCCTACCCTCGACCGCAACGCGCTGACGGAGACAAGTAGTCCCGGGCCACGCGAGCAGAGAGAGCCGCCGACAGCTGTGAAGGCGGCCTCGCGGTCCCGGTGCGAATCCACTCCCGAGTGCGGGGAGGAAATGCCCCGCCGGCCGGCCCCCGTCATCGGGCCCGAACGAGACCGTCGTACCGGCCGCAGCGATACGGCTCCACGACGGTGAAGGCGTGGTGGCACCGCGAGCACCCTCTCGCCCACGCCCCGAGGGACCCACCCCGGGGCGGCGCCTGCCGTTCCGGCAGCACCGGACGGAGCGGGCACCATGCTCGACGTCACCCTCATCCGACAGCACCCCGACCGAGTCCAGGACGCCCTGCGCAAGCGCGCCGTGGACGCCGACATCCCCGCCTTCCTCGCCCTGGACGCCACGTTCCGCGAGGCCCGTACCGCCGTGGAGCGGCTGCGCGGGGAGCGGCGGCGGATCTCGGCCGACATCGCCGTACGACACCGGACGGGCCAAGCCGCCGAGGAGCTCCGGGCCGGCGCCAAGGAGCTGACCGACCGGCTGGCCGCGGCCGAGACGGAGCTCACTCGGCTGGCGCGGGAACACCGGACGTTCCTGGACGCCCTGCCCAACCTCCCGGACGACGACGTCGTCGCGGGCGGCAAGGAGCACAACCAGGTCGTACGGGCCACCGGAACCCCGCCCGCGTTCGACTTCGACGCCAAGGACCATGTCCGGCTCACCGAGGAACTCGGCCTGGTCGACCACAAACGCGGCACCCGGCTCGCCGGCAGCGGCTACTGGGTCTACCGGGGCGAGGGCGCCGCCCTGGAGTGGGCGCTGCTCAACCACTTCCTCGACACCCACCGCCGGGCGGGCTACGAGTTCGTGCTGCCGCCGCACCTGCTCACCTACGAAGCCGGCTATACGGCGGGACAGTTCCCGAAGTTCGCCGACGAGGTCTTCCGCACGGACGACGACCACTTCCTCCTGCCCACCGCCGAGACCGCCCTGGTGAACCTGCACCGCGGCGAGACCCTCGACGAGGCCGAGCTCCCGCTCAAGTACGTCGCCTACACGCCCTGTTACCGCAAGGAGAGCGGCAGCCACCGCACCGCCGACCGCGGCACCCTGCGCGGCCACCAGTTCAACAAGGTCGAGCTGTTCCAGTTCGCCCGCCCCGAGGACTCGGAAGCCGCTCAGCGGGAACTCCTCGCCCGCGCCGAGGAGTTGGTCGCCGGACTGGGACTGCACCACCGGGTCACCCAGCTCGCCGCCGAGGACACCAGCCCCGCCCAGGCCAAGACCTTCGACGTCGAGGTGTGGCTGCCCAGCCTCGGCGCGTACACCGAGGTCAGCTCGGTGTCGAATGCCCGTGAGTACCAGGCCCGGCGCGGCGGCATCCGCTACCGGCCGACGGGCGGCGGCAGGTCGGCGTACGTCCACACCCTCAACGCCTCGGGCCTCGCCACCAGCCGGCTGCTGCCCGCCCTCCTGGAACAGCACCAGCGGGCCGACGGAACGGTCGAGGTGCCGCGGGTGCTGAGGCGCTGGGGAGCCCCCGAACTTCTCCGTCCTCGGGTTACCCGGGGTTAGCTCTCCACGCGAACCTCCTTGCGTGCGCGCCGGATCGTCACAACTCCGGCGCGCACCTTGTCTTCCCTCCTCGCGAGCCCGGGCGTACCTTGACGGCCCATCTGATGTGCCGTCAGGTACTCGCGCAAGGCAGGAACCAGTCAGGGAAACGAGTAAGGGAGCGGAACCGTGTCGTACCGGAAACGAACCGCCGCGCTCGCGTCCACCGCGGCCCTGGCCGGCTCGGTGGTGCTGATGGCCGCCCCCGCCGCCCGGGCCGAGGTCGTCGACGTCAAGTACCAGTGCAAGACGCCGATCGGCGACAAGAGCGCCGTCTCGCCCATCGACATCAAGGGCGTCAAGAGCGGCAGCGGCTACAAGATCACCATGTCCTGGCAGAAGGGCGTCTCGTCCAGCCCGGTCGACCTGGGCAAGGGGTCGATGAAGCCGAGCGCGGTCATCCAGCTGGGCGGTGCGGAGAAGGGCACTCTGAAAGTGACCGGCTCGGCCAACCAGGCGGTGGTGCCCGCCAACACCCCCATCAAGATCAATGACCTGAGCGGGACGTACACGCCGAAGGAGTCCGGCAAGGTCACCTTCACGGCGGGTGTGCTGACGATCATCGCGCTCGGTACGACGACGACGTGTACGCCGACGAACAGTCCTGGGCCGTCTCTGAGCCTCGACGTGACCGCCGCGGGCGGTTCCTCCGGGGGTACGCAGAGTGGGTCCGGTTCCGGTTCGGGCTCGGGTTCCGGTGACTCGCTTCCGCAGACCGGGCCCGAGGATTCGGCGATCGCGCTCGGGACGCTGGGCGGCACGGTGTTGCTCGCGGGGGCGGCGGGGTCGTTGTGGGTCACGCGGAGGCGTCGGCGTTCTGCCGGATGAGGTGCGCCTTCCGGGGTGCCGCGCCAGGGCCGTTTGCGGCCGCGGCGCCGTTGTGGCTTGTCGCGCCCGCGCGGCGGTAGCCGCAAATCGATACAGCCCCGCGCCCCTGAAGGGGCGCGCTATCGCAACGTACGACCTACGGAGCCGCCGATGTCGTTCGCCCTTCGGGTGATGGGGCTGACCCTGCTTGCTCTGCTCTTCGCCGTTCCGGGCGCGGCCGCCGCCGACGGGTGGTCCGTCGCGCCCTCGGGTGAGGCGCGGCCGGCCTTCTATGCCGAGGGTGAGCCCGGGGTGGTGCTCCAGGACACGGTGGCGTTGGTCAATCGGGGGGAGCGGGCTGTTGACGTCTCGTTGTCGGGCGTCGGTGCCCGTGTCGTCTTCGCCGACTCCCGGCTCCGGCTGGCTCCGGGGACGCGTACCGAGGTGCCCTTCACCGTGACCGTTCCCGGCGAGGACGCCGGCGCCGAGATCGTGGTCCGGGACTCCGACGGGCGTATCCGGCGGGTGGCCGTTCACCTCCGGGCCGCCGTACCCACCGTGTCCGCGCTGACCGTCGAGCACTTTGCCGTGCACGGGGACCGCATCACGTACGAGCTGGTCAACCGGGGGACGACGCCCCTCGTGCCCACGGTCGCGGTCCGCGCCGACGGCCTCTTCGGCCGGGTCCTCGACCGGCCCCCGCGCACCCTGTCGGCCGAGCTGGCGCCGGGACGGCGGCTCAGGCTCAGCGAGTCATGGAGCGCGCCCGCGCTGGACTCCGTCGAGGTGCGGCTGACGGTGACGGCGGCGGGCGGGGTGCGGGACACGGCAAGTGTGTCGACGGGGAGCGGACCGTGGGGGGGCGGGGGTCGCCGGGGCGGTGGCCGCCGGGGGTGCGCTGTTCGTCGTACGACGTCGAAGGCGCCGTAAGGGCGACGCGCCTGAACCCTCTTGTGCCGAGGTCGAGTTGACGGGAGCGGTGTCGTGAAGGTGCGGATCCTGGTGCTGGCGGCGCTCCTGGCGCTGGTGTCGGTCGTGTCGTTGCCCGTCCAGGCCGCCGAGCGGCCGACCGTGAAGCTTTCCAAGTCCCAGGCGGGGACCGGCGGTTCGATCACCGTCACCGGCAGCGGCTGGCGTTCGAAAGCCCTGCTGATGATCCTGGTCTGCGGTCAGGCGGTGCCGTCACGGGGTGTCCCCGGCGGCACCAACTCCTGTGCCAACGCCGACGGTCGGGCCGTCACCACGGATGCCGACGGCCGTTTCAGCAAGAAGCTGCCCGTCGCCGAGCCGCCCGTGCCCTGCCCCTGTGTGGTGCACGTGGCGACGGTGACCGGGGCGAAGGCAGAGGCCGACGCCATCTTCCAGGTCGCCGGACACGCCGTGGAGCCGCTGCCCGCCGAGGCTTCCGGCGGGCGGCTCTCGGTGCTCACCGACACCCGGCTCGACGGCTCCAGCGGACTGCTGACCTGGTTCGGGGCACCCCCCGTCCGCACCCTCGTCTTCACCGTCGGCAACGTCGGCACCTCGGAGATCAAGAACCCCCTCTTCCAGGTCGGCACCTCCCACGGCGTGTTCGCGCCGCAGTGGGAGGAACAGCAGTGGCGCGGCACGATCGAGCCCGGCAGGAAAGCGCGCATCGAACTGCCCGTCGAGCTCACGGGCGGAGCGCACGGCGACTACACGGTGTCCCTCAAGTACGGCGGCAAGGTCCTCGCCGAACAGCCCTGGGGCGTGGGCCGGCCCTGGGGCGTGACCCTGTTCTGGATCCTGGTCTGTCTGGTCGTGCCCGCCGCGCTGTTCCGTATCGGGATGGCCGTGATCGACCGGGCGCGGCCGCACCGGTCCGGCCGCGCACGGACCCCGGTCCGGCTGCGGCTGCCCGAACTCACCCTGCGGCTTCCGGGGTTGCACAGCCCGGACCGGGAGCCGCCGCCCTCTTCGACCCTGCCGTGGTTCACCCCGGACTCCGATCCGGGCGCGGCCGGCCGGCTCTCCGCACCGCACGACGACCACTCCACGACCCCCACCAGAAAGGGATCCACGTGAGACAGCGAAGGAGAGTCCTGCCGGGCGCGAGAGTCGCGCTCGCACTCGGCTGTGCGGGAGCGCTGATCGGTGTGGCCGCGGGGCCCGCGCAGGCCGCCGAGGTGTCGTTCGCCACCAAGTGCGTACCGCCCGCGGCCTCCGGGCTCGACCCGGTCGACGGCACCACCAAGGTCGAGATCACCGCGCCGGCCACCGCCAAGGTCGGCGACGAGGTCGAGGTGGTGTGGAAGTTCGTCCAGGCCGCCTCCAAGAACCCGGACCTCATCGACCTGCCGGCGAACTCCGTCAAGCCGTCCGGCACCCTGAAGGCGGCCGGCGCCCAGACCGCCGACGTCCCGTTGGAGGGTCCGCAGGAGAACCCGGCGATCCCCAAGGGGGGCGCCATGGTCCTCTCCGACATGAAGGGCAAACTGAAGCTGACGACGGCCGGCGAGGTCACGCTGACGCCGGACGCGTACAAGATCACCGCCTTCGGCACGGACACGAACTGCACGCCGACGGAGACCGTGCAATCCGCGGCGACCATCAAGGTCGAGGAGGGGGGCGGGAGTTCGTCACCGACTCCGAGTCCGACCGAGAGCGAGAGCACCTCCCCGACGCCCACGGAGAGTCCTTCCGCCAGCCCGTCCGAGACCGGCGGCGGCCAGACCGACTTCACCGGCGAGGTCGTCGACATCCCCTACACCTGCGAGTCGCCCATCGGCACGCAGAAGGCGACCTCCACGATCCAGATCAACGCCAAGAAGGACGGCGGGAGCTTCGAGCTCACCGTGCAGTTCAAGAAGTCGCCGATGAACAGCCCGGCCAACATCCCGAAGGACTCCATCAAGCCGTCGATGGACGTGGTCCTGGGCGGCGACGACGAGGGCTCGGTGCATGTGGAGGGGCCGACCAACACCGAGGACATCAAGGCGGGCGACCCGATCGAGATCCCCGACATGACCGGCACGTACAAGCCGGGGGCGACGGGGGAGTCGACGTTGTCGCCGGGGGTGCTGACGATCGAGGCGCTCGGTACGACGACGAAGTGCACGCCGGACAAGACGTCCGTGTCGCTGACCCTGGACACGACCGAGCAGGAGGGTGGGGCGTCCGGTGGATCGTCGTCCACGGGAGGCGGCGGTTCGTCGTCCTCCGGGGGGCTCGCCGCGACGGGGGCCGAGGACCATGGCGCGTTGAAGGCCCTGGGGTTGGTGGCTGGTACGGCCGTTTTGCTGGGTGCGGGTGTGTTCACCTTCCTTCCGGGGCGGCGGCGTCTGCGGTGATGGGTCCGACGGCCGGTGGGGGCTGGTCGCGCAGTTCCCCGCGCCCCTGGGTGGGCTGTTGCTTACGCATGCTTCGACAGCCAACGTAGGACCAGCTTCTCTGTCTGCCTCATGAGGGCGCCTCCGTGTGAGGCGCCCTCCAGCGTGCGTACGGTGATGTCCTTGTGGCCCAACCGCCTTTCCGCCGCTGCCAGTTCCGTCGAATGGGCCGGTGGTACGAAGTCCCGCTCCGAGTGGATGAGCAGCATCGGGGCGTCGTCCGCGCCGGAGGCGTGGGCGCGGGCCGCGAGGTCGCCCCAGCGGTCCCAACAGCGGGGGCCGGTCCGGTCGGGGTCGCAGCCGACCAGGCGCTGTGCCTCCTGGCGTAGGCGGCGCTGCTGGGCCGTGGCTCCGGGGCGGCCGCCGTCCACCCAGGCGCGGTAGGGGGAGGCGACCGGGGAGAGGGCCACCACGCCCCGGACCAGCGATCCGCCCGCGCCGTACGTCGCCGCGTCCAGGGCGAGCTGGCCGCCCGCGGAGGAGCCGAGCAGCAGGGGCCGGCCGGGGGAGTCGGCGGCGATCCAGCGCAGAGCCGCCCGGACGTCCTCGCGTTGCGCGGGCCAGCGGGCGTCGGTGTTCAGGCGGTAGTCGGTCTCGTAGACGCGGAAGCCCTGGGCCGCAAGCCACCGTGCCGTGCGGCTCCAGTCGGCGTCCTCGGCCCAGTACCCGCCGTGCAGGATCACCAGCGGCGGGGCGCCCCGGTCGCCGTAGACCGTGATGGTCTGCCGTTCGTGGCCGCCGTACGGGATCGTCTCCGGGACCGCCTCCACGACCGTGCCGGACGACGACATGAGGAAGCCGAGGGCCGCGGCCACGGACAGGAACGTACGACGCATGCTCCCGATGGTGTGGTGCGGTCCTCGAGCGCGGCCGGAAAACCCCGAAGGGCCACCGCACCGGGTGGTGAGGCGGCCCTTCGTTCGAAGAAACGTCAGTGCACGGAGCCCATGAGCTCCTTGACGCGGTTGCGGTACATCCACACCGCGACACCGGCGACCACGGCGAGCGTGGCCTCCAGGGCGACGATGCCCGTCTTGTTGAGGTCGACGCCGGCGATGGAGAGCAGACCGGTCGTGGCGTCACCAGCGGTGACGGCCAGGAACCAGACGCCCATCATCTGGGAGGCGTACTTGGCCGGGGCCATCTTCGTCGTCACCGACAGGCCGACGGGCGACAGCAGCAGCTCGCCCACCGTCTGCACGAAGTAGATCGCCACCAGCCACATCGCGGCCGCCTTGTGACCGCCCTCGGCGATCGACAGCGGAGCGAGGAACAGGAAGAACGACGCGCCGACCAGGACCAGGCCCGAGGCGAACTTCACGATCGTGCTCGGCTCCTTGCCGCGCCGGTTCAGCGCGAGCCAGAACCAGGCGAAGACCGGGGCCAGCGCCATGATCAGGACCGGGTTGACCGACTGGTACCAGGAGACCGGGAACTCCCAGCCGAAGATGGTGTTGTCGGCCGAGGAGTCGGCGAAGATCGACAGGGTCGAGCCGCCCTGGTCGTAGATCATCCAGAACACGGCCGCGGCGACGAAGAACCAGATGTACGCCGACATCGACTTCTGCTCGGTGCGGTCCAGGTCCTTGTCGCGCTTGATGCGGGCCAGCACCATCACCGGGATGATCAGGCCGAGCAGCGTCAGCGGGACCAGGATCCAGTTCAGCGTGTAGTGGCCGGAGAAGCCGACGATCGCGTAGAAGACCACGGCGACGGCGGCCCAGATCGCGGCCTTGCGCAGGGTGGAGGCCTTCTCCTCGGCGGACAGCGGCGTCGGGACGACGCTGGAGCGGTCGGCGAGGTGACGGGAGCCGATCAGGAACTGGCCGAGGCCCAGCGCCATACCGAGCGCGGCGAGCGCGAAGCCCAGGTGCCAGTTGACGTTCTCACCGATGGTGCCGATGACCAGCGGCGCGGCGAACGCGCCGAGGTTGATGCCCATGTAGAAGACGGTGAAGCCGCCGTCGCGGCGCGGGTCGTCCGGACCGTCGTAGAGGTGGCCGACCATCGTCGAGATGTTGGCCTTCAGCAGACCGGAGCCGATCGCCACGAGGCCGAGACCGGCGTAGAAGGTTCCGGAGTTCGGCAGGGCCAGGGTGAGGTGGCCGAGCATGATCACGCCACCGGCGACGGCGACGGTCTTGCGAGGACCCCAGACGCGGTCGCCGAACCAGCCGCCGGGCAGCGCGAGCAGGTACACCAGCGACACGTACACGGAGTAGATCGCGGTCGCCGTCGCGGCGCTGAGGTGGAGGCCGCCCGGGGCGACGAGGTACAGCGGGAGGAGAGCCCTCATGCCGTAGTAGGAGAAACGCTCCCACATCTCGGTCATGAAGAGAGTGGCCAGTCCGCGGGGGTGGCCGAAGAAGGTCTGCTCGGTGCCGGGGGTGCCCGGGCGGGCCGAGTCCTTCGTCAGGCTGGACGCCATGGTCGTTCCTTGCTGGTCGGGACGCGCGTGCTGATGCGTGAACGGCGCTGCGCGCCCGGTGGTCGCCGTCCCCTCCTGGGGGCCCGGCCACGGGTCATTCCTTCGGGCCGGCGGATGCCGGCCCGCACACAAAAGAGACCTTCAGCGTCAAATGATTGCCAAAGGTCCCCGTGGTGCTAAAGGCGTCTTTCACCATACGGCAGGACAGCGCCGGAAATGAAAGGACTTGAGAGATGGATCACAGGTGTCAAGGGAACCGTACGCACCTTTTCCAAGGCTCTTACTGGGTTCTCACCGTCAAGACATAGGTTCGCACCAGAACGCCCCATGGTAAGAATCACGGGCTTGCGATCACACCCCAGCTTCTGTCAAGCGCGGTCTACCATCAGCTCATGACCCGTGTACTGCTCGCCGAGGACGATGCGTCCATCTCGGAGCCGCTGGCCCGCGCACTGCGACGGGAAGGGTACGAGGTCGAGGTGCGCGAGGACGGCCCCACCGCGCTCGACGCCGGCATCCAGGGCGGCATCGATCTGGTCGTGCTGGACCTCGGACTCCCCGGCATGGACGGCCTCGAGGTGGCACGCCGACTGCGCGCCGAAGGCCTCACCGTGCCCATCCTCATCCTGACCGCGCGTGCGGACGAGGTGGACACCGTCGTGGGGCTCGACGCCGGCGCCGACGACTACGTCACCAAGCCGTTCCGCCTCGCCGAACTGCTCGCCCGTGTCCGGGCCCTGCTCCGGCGCGGTGCCGCGGAGCCGGCGCAGCCGCCGGCGACGCACGGGGTGCGCATCGACGTGGAGTCCCACCGTGCCTGGATGGGCGAGGAGGAGCTTCAGCTCACGGCCAAGGAGTTCGACCTGCTGCGGGTCCTCGTACGGGATGCCGGGCGGGTCGTCACGCGTGACCAGCTCATGCGGGAGGTCTGGGACACGACGTGGTGGTCGTCGACCAAGACGCTCGACATGCACATCTCGTGGCTGCGGAAGAAGTTGGGCGACGATGCGGCCAATCCCCGCTACATCGCCACCGTGCGTGGCGTGGGCTTCCGGTTCGAGAAGAGCTGAGCTTCGTCGGCAGCCGCGGGCCCCTGGGGGGCTGGTCGCGCAGGTCCCCGCGCCCCTAGGGAGTTGACCGTGCCGTCGGCACACAGCTCAACGTAAGTCACCTGCCCGGAGGGCTCCGTGCGTCGCCGTCTCATTCAGTCCACCCTCGCCGTGGTGCTGGTCGTCATCGCCGTCTTCGGTGTGAGTCTCGTCATCGTCGAGACCCGCACCATCAGCAACAGCGCGCAGGAGCGGGTCGACTCCGAGGCCGTGCGGCTGGCCAGCATCGTGGACAGCCGGCTGCTCGGCGAGCAGACCGTCGACGCGCAGGTGCTGAAGGAGCAGGTCGCCGGGGACCGGTACGCCGTGATCCGGATCCCGGGAGAGCCCGTCATCGAGGTCGGCACCAAGGCGACCGGGGACGTCATCAGCGCCACGGAGACGGGTGAGGAGGGCGAGACGGTCACCGTCCAGGAGCCGCGCTCGTCGGTGACCCGGGAGGTCGGCCGGACCCTGCTGATCATCGGGGCGGTGGCGCTGCTCGCGGTGATCGCGGCCGTGCTGCTCGCCGTACGGCAGGCCAACAAGCTGGCGTCGCCCCTGACCGACCTCGCCGAGACCGCGGAACGGCTCGGTTCCGGCGACCCGCGCCCCCGGCACAAGCGCTACGGCGTCCACGAGCTCGACCGGGTCGCCGACGTCCTGGACTCCTCCGCCGAGCGCATCGCCCGCATGCTCACCGCCGAGCGGCGGCTGGCGGCGGACGCCTCCCACCAGCTGCGCACGCCGCTCACCGCCCTGTCCATGCGGCTTGAGGAGATCACCCTCACCGAGGACCTGGACACGGTGAAGGAAGAGGCCACCATCGCGCTCACGCAGGTGGAACGCCTGACGGACGTGGTGGAGCGGCTGCTCACCAACTCCCGCGACCCCCGTACCGGCTCCGCCGTCTCCTTCGAGCTCGACGAGGTCATCCAGCAGCAGCTGGCCGAATGGCGCCCCGCCTACCGCAGCGCGGGCCGCGCCATCGTGAGCTCCGGCAAGCGGCATCTGCGCGCGGTCGGTACA
This sequence comes from Streptomyces sp. NPDC087859, assembly GCF_044742595.1. Taxonomy (NCBI): domain Bacteria; kingdom Bacillati; phylum Actinomycetota; class Actinomycetes; order Kitasatosporales; family Streptomycetaceae; genus Streptomyces; species Streptomyces sp. NPDC087859. Next base: position 531,651 of record NZ_JBIUUU010000004.1, read on the forward strand.
CCGGGCGCGGTGGCGCAGGTGCTGGCGGCACTGATCGAGAACTCGCTCATGCACGGCGGTGGCACGGTGGCGCTGCGTACCCGGGTGACCGGCAACCAGGCGGTCATCGAGGTCACGGACGAGGGGCCGGGGGTGCCCGCGGACCTGGGCGCGCGGATCTTCGAGCGGGCGATCAGCGGGCGGAACTCGACGGGTATCGGCCTCGCCGTGGCCCGGGACCTCGCGGAGGCCGACGGAGGGCGTCTGGAGATGCTCCAGGCGCAGCCGGCGGTGTTCGGACTGTTCCTGTCGCGTACGCCGGTGCAGAAGCCGGTAGCGGAAGCGGAACCGACCGTACGGTGACCGGGCGGCTCAGCCGACCCGCTGCCTGGTCCGCTGCTTCGGCCGACGGGCCTGCACTTCTTCCGCCTCCGCCAGGAACGATTCCGCGCTGGCGACCACCTCGGGCCCCGGCAGGGTCTTGAACACCCACGACCGGTAGGACCAGAAGCGGAAGAGGGTGGCGATGCCGATGCCGACGAACTTGAAGATGTTGCTCTGCAGCGGGCTGTCCCAGCCGAATCCGTACGTCGCCGCGTAGAGCACGCCGTTCTCGATCACCAGACCGACCGCGCTGAACAGCAGGAAGAGGGTCAGCTCCTTGGTGCGGCCGCTCTTGTCGCGCTCCCGGTAGGTGAAATACCGGAAGCCGATGTAGTTCGAGATGATCGCGACGACCGTGGCGACCACACTGGCGCGCACCACCGGGAGGTCGGTCGTGTGCCGCACCAGGTTGAAGACGAGAAGGTTGACGAGCAGACCCGCTCCGCCCACGGCGCCGAACTTGGCGGCCTCGCGCACGAGCCGGTCGACGCGTTGTCGTACCGCGCTCGGAGGCGCCGCATGAAGCGCCGAGGAACCACGTCCCATGGTCGTGCCTGCCCCGTCCGTCCGGTTTCGTCAACCAAGCCATGCTAACCACCCCCCTGTGCAAACGCTTGTGGACGAGCTCACAGATTGAGAACAGGACGTGAAGACGGGTGCGTGTTTCGGGCCAGATCGGCGGAAATCGCGTGCACCAGGGACGGAATCCGGCCGCCCCGATATGGCCGATACCCTAGGAGCGTGACGTTCCCGGTAGTCGGCATGGTCGGCGGAGGCCAGCTCGCTCGTATGACACACGAGGCAGGCATCCCGCTCGGCATCAGGTTCAAGCTCCTCAGTGACACCCCTCAGGATTCCGCGGCGCAGGTCGTCGGCGATGTCGTCATCGGCGACTATCGCGACCTCGACACGCTGCGTGACTTCGCGAGGGGCTGCGATGTGATCACCTTCGATCACGAACACGTACCCACCGAGCACCTCCGGGCGCTGGAGGCGGACGGCATCCCCGTGCGCCCCGGGCCCGACGCGCTCGTGCACGCCCAGGACAAGGGCGTCATGCGAGCCAGGCTCGACGCGATCGGGGTGCCGTGTCCACGGCACCGGATCGTGAGCGACCCGGCGGACGTGGCCGCCTTCGCGGCGGAGGGGGACGGCTTCCCGGTCGTCCTCAAGACCGTCCGCGGCGGCTACGACGGCAAGGGCGTGTGGGTCGTCGACAGCGTCGAGGAGGCCGCCGACCCCTTCCGGGCCGGTGTCCCGGTCCTCGCGGAGGAGAAGGTCGACTTCGCCCGTGAGCTCGCCGCCAACGTCGTACGGTCGCCGCACGGCCAGGCCGTCGCCTACCCGGTGGTGGAATCCCAGCAGGTCAACGGCGTGTGCGACACCGTGATCGCCCCGGCGCCCGACCTGGACCCGGCCCTCGCGCTCAAGGCCGAGGAGATGGCGCTGAGCATCGCCAAGGAACTGGACGTCGTCGGCCACCTCGCCGTCGAGCTGTTCCAGACCCGCGACGGCCGCATCCTGGTGAACGAGCTGGCGATGCGCCCGCACAACTCCGGCCACTGGACCCAGGACGGCGCGATCACCTCCCAGTTCGCCAACCACGTCCGGGCCGTCCTCGACCTGCCCCTCGGCGACCCGCGCCCCCGCGCGAAGTGGACGGTCATGGCGAACGTCCTCGGCGGCGACTACCCGGACATGTACTCCGCGTACCTGCACTGCATGGCCCGCGACCCCCAGCTGAAGATCCACATGTACGGCAAGGACGTGAAGCCCGGACGCAAGGTCGGCCACGTCAACACCTACGGCGACGACCTCGACGACGTGCTGGAGCGCGCCCGTCACGCAGCCGGCTACCTGAGAGGCACGATCACCGAATGAGCCCCGTTGTAGGCATCGTCATGGGGTCGGACTCCGACTGGCCCGTCATGGAGGCCGCCGCCCAGGCACTCGACGAGTTCGAGATCGAGTACGAGGTCGACGTCGTCTCCGCCCACCGCATGCCCCGCGAGATGATCGCGTACGGCGAGGAGGCGGACGGACGGGGCATCAAGGTGATCATCGCGGGCGCCGGCGGCGCGGCCCACCTGCCGGGCATGCTCGCCTCCGTCACCCCGCTGCCGGTCATCGGTGTGCCGGTCCCGCTGAAGTACCTGGACGGCATGGACTCGCTGCTGTCGATCGTGCAAATGCCGGCCGGGGTGCCCGTCGCGACCGTCTCCGTGGCCGGCGCCCGCAACGCGGGCCTCCTCGCGGCCCGGATCCTCGCCGCCCACGACCCAGAGCTCCTCGGCCGGATGAAGGAGTTCCAGCAGGAGCTGGGCGAGCAGGCCGCCGAGAAGGGCAAGCGGCTGCGCGCCAAGGTCGAGGGGCCGGGCAACGGCTTCGGTTTCGGGAAGTGACGGCTGTGAGCTCCGTGGAGACCGCCCGGGCACTGCTGCGGGAGTTCCCCGTCGTCGACGGCCACAACGACCTGCCCTGGGCACTGCGCGAACAGGTCCGCTACGACCTCGACGCCCGGGACATCGCCACCGACCAGAGCGCCCATCTGCACACCGACCTCGCCCGGCTGCGGGCCGGTGGCGTGGGCGCGCAGTACTGGTCGGTGTACGTCCGCTCGGACCTGCCGGACGCGGTGCCGGCGACGCTGGAACAGATCGACTGCGTACGGCAGTTGATCGACCGGCACCCGGCCGACCTGCGGGCCGCGCTGAGCGCGGCGGACATGGAGGCGGCGCGGGCGGAGGGCCGTATCGCGTCGCTGATGGGGGCCGAGGGCGGCCACTCCATCGCCAACTCCCTTGCCACGCTACGCGCGTTGTACGCCCTCGGCGTCCGCTACATGACCCTCACCCACAACGACAACAACGACTGGGCGGACTCGGCGACGGACGCGCCGCGCGTCGGCGGGCTGTCGGCCTTCGGCCGTGCGGTGGTGCGCGAGATGAACCGCGAGGGCATGCTCGTCGACCTGTCGCATGTGGCGGCCACGACGATGAGGGACGCGCTCGACTCCACGCTCGCGCCGGTGATCTTCTCCCACTCGTCGTCGCGGGCGGTGTGCGACCACCCGCGCAACATCCCGGACGACGTCCTGGAACGCCTCCCCGCCAACGGCGGCATGGCGATGGTGACGTTCGTGCCGAAGTTCGTGCTCCAGGCCGCGGTGGACTGGACGGCCGCGGCCGACGAGAACATGCGCGCCCACGGCTTCCACCATCTGGCCACGACTCCGGACGCGATGAAGGTCCACCGCGCCTTCGAGGAGCAGCGCCCGCGCCCCGTCGCCACGGTCTCCACGGTCGCCGACCACCTCGACCACATGCGCGAGGTGGCGGGCATCGACCACCTCGGCATCGGCGGCGACTACGACGGCACGGCCTTCACCCCCGACGGCCTGGACGACGTCTCCGGCTACCCGAACCTCGTGGCCGAGCTCCTGGACCGCGGCTGGTCCAGGTCCGACCTGGCCAAGCTCACCTGGCAGAACGCGGTCCGGGTGCTCGGGGCCGCCGAGGACGTGGCCCGGGACCTTCAGGTGACGCGCTCGCCGTCGAACGCGACGATCGAGTCGCTGGACGGCTGAGCGGGCTCTTCGGAGAGTTCGTCGAGGGCGGGGTAGTCGGTGTATCCGGCCGCCCCGCCCACGTACATCAGGTAGCGGTCCCGAACGGGGTTGAGCGGCGCGCCCGTTCGCAGCCGCGCCACCAGGTCGGGGTTGGCGAGGAACGGGCGTCCGAGGGCGACGAGATCGGCTCCGGCGGCGAGGGCGCGCTCGGCGCCGTCACGTACTTCGCCGGCGGAGAAGTCCTTCAGCACCGGGTTCGCGATCAGCGTTCCCGGCCACTGCGCGCGGATCCGCCGGAACAGGCGGGAGTCCGGGTCGGCGTACACGATGTGCAGATAGGCGAGTCCGAGAGTGCCGAGCCTCTCGACGAGCGGCGGATAGATCTCCTCCGCGTCGCCCTCCTCGATGCCGTTCACGGTGACTCCGGGGGAGATGCGTACGCCCACCCGCTCGGGACCGATCGCGGCGGCGACGGCCTCGACGACCTCCGCCGTGAAGCGGGTCCGCTCGGTGCCGTAGGCGTCCGTGCGCCGGTTCGTGTTGGCGGACAGGAACTGGTGCAGGAGATGGCCGTTGGCGGAGTGCACCTCGACGCCCTCGAATCCGGCCTCGATCGCGTTGCGCGCGGCCGAGGCGAAGTCGGCGGCGGTGGAGCGGATGTCGTCGGTGGTCATCTCCCGCGGTGTCACGGCCTGTTGGTGCCCCTCGGGCGTGAAGATCGTCTCCGGGAGCGGGACGGGAGAGGGCGCGACCGGGGTGTGCCCGCTGGTGGCCGGGTGGCCCACCCGGCCGCCGTGCTGGAGCTGGAGGAACATCCGGCCGCCCGCCCTCCGTACGGCTTCCGTGACCTGCCGCCACCCCGTCACATGCCGCGGGGCGTGGATCGCGGTGATGTTCGGATACGTCTGCCCGACCGCGTTCGGTGTCGCGGCCTCGGCGATGATCAGGCCGGCGGAGGCGCGCTGGGCGTAGTAGGTGACCATGAGGGGGGAGGGTGTGCCGTCGTCCTCGGCCCTGTTGCGGGTCATCGGGGCCATCACCAGACGGTTGGGGAGGGCCAGGGAGCCGAGGCGGGCCGGTGCGAGGAAGTCCGTTGTCTGCGTCATGACCGCACGGTAGAACTTGACACTGATGTCAGTTTCAAGCCCGGGGGTGGCTGCTCATGCGGATCGGTCAGCTGGCCCGGCGGACCAATGTCAGCGAGCGGTCCCTGCGGTACTACGAGGCTCAGGGGCTGTTGCGCGCCGACCGGACCCCCGGCGGGCACCGTGACTACCCGGAGGCGGCCGTCGACCGGGTCGTCCGGATCCAGGAGCTGTTCGCGGCCGGACTGCACAGCAGCCGGATCGCCCAGTTGCTGCCCTGTATGCGGGACGCCGACGGCGGCCCCTCCGCCGTCGCCACACCGCGGCTCGTCGCCGACCTCACCGCGGAGCGCGACCGCATCGACCGGATGATCGCCGACCTGGTCCGGTCCCGGGACACCCTGGACGAGGTGATCGACGCGGCGCGGGGTCGCTGAACCGGAGTACCCCCGAACGCCCCGCCCACCAGGAAGCCTTCCGCCCCCCGTGCGACGGTGACCGTACTGCTGATGCCGCCGATCACGACGTACGGAGCCCGCCATGGCAGACCTCCAGGACGAACTGCACACCACCAGCGAGGTCGCCGGGCTCGACGACCTGCCCGACCCGTTCGTCGAGCCGGAGCCCTACACGCCGGTCTCCGATCCGGACACCGAGCCCCTGGAGCGGGCGCACGCCATCCTCGCCGCGCATCCCGTCGCCGACGGGTACAGCGGACTGCCGTGGGCGCTGCGGCATCTGCCGTGGTTCGACCTGGAGCTCGGCGAGAGTTCCGTCGACACCGATGTGCCGCGGCTGCGGGAAGGGCATGTCGGCGCGCTGTTCTGGTCGCTGCACCTGCCCGAGAGCATCGGCGGCGACCGGGCCGTCGGGGCGACGCTGGAGCAGCTGGACCTGGTGAAGACCGTCGTCAGCGCCCATCCGGAGGGGCTACGGCTCGCCCGTACCGCCGGGGAGACCGCCGATGTACGGCACTGCGGCCGGGTCGCCGTGCTGCTCGGGCCCGCCGGTGCCGCCGCGCTCGGCGACTCGCTCGGCATCCTGCGCTCGCTGCACGCCCTCGGCCTGCGCGTGCTCACCCTGTCCGGCGTGACCTGGGCGAGCGAGGCGGGGCTGACCCGGTTCGGCGAGGAGGTGCTGCGCGAGATGAACCGGCTCGGTGTCCTCGCCGATCTCTCGGGCGCCTCCGCCGACACCGCCCGCCGCGCCCTCGCCGTCTCCAAGGCGCCGGTGGTGTGCACCCGCTCCGCCGCCCGCGCCCTGCGCCCCCACCCGGCGAACCTCCCCGACGACCTGCTCACCGAGCTGGGAGCCGCCAAGGGGCTGTGCATGGTGCCGCTCACCGCCGAGCAGACCGGCCCGTCCGTGCGGGACGTCGCCGACCACCTCGACCACGTCCGCTCCCTCGCGGGCGCCGAGTGCGTGGGCCTGTCCGGCACCTACGACGCCGGCACCGCCCATCCGCAGGACCTCACCGACGCCTCCTGCTACCCGCATCTGATCGCCGAGCTCCTGCGCCGCGACTGGTCCGAGTCCGACATCGCCCTGCTGGCCTGGGGCAACGTCCAGCGTGTACTGCGCGGCTCCGACTTCGCGGCCCGCGCGGCCCAGGAGCGCCGCGAGCCGTCGACGGCGAAGATCTCCGACCTGGACGGCTAGCGGCATACCGATCGAGGGGGACGATCCGGCGCCGTCCTCGTAGGGCTCGGCGGCGCCCCACCGGTCACGCGTGCTCGATCCGGCAGAGGCAGAACGGATGCCCCGCCGGATCGGCGTACACCCGGAAGTCCTCCTTGTCCTCCGCGCGCAGCAGACGCGCGCCCAGGGCCAGTACCTCCTGTTCCGCCGCGTCGATCTCCTCCCAGGTCGACCCGGCGTCGAGGTCGAGGTGGAACTGCTGCCCGTTGCGGTCCGCCCGCGGCCACTCGGGCGGGGTGAACCCGGTCGCCTGTTGGAAGGCGAGCCGTGGCGCGCCGGGGGTCTCCAGGACGACCCAGTCCGCCTCCTCCACGCGGGGGGTTCCGCCCACGATCGCCGCGTAGAACTGGGCGAGCGCGAGCGGGTCGGGGCAGTCGATCACGACGGAACGGAAACGAGCCACAGTCACGGCGGACCCTCCAGGTCTCAGCAGGCGCACAGACAGAACGGGTGCCCCGCCGGATCCGCGTACACACGCCAGGAGCGGGAGCGGTCGGCGGTGTCCAGCGGCCGCGCGCCGAGGGCCAGCACGCCCTTCTCGGCCGCGTCCAGGTCGTCGACGGTCAGGTCCAGGTGGAACTGCTGTGAGTTGTGGTCCGCGCGCGGCCACTCGGGCGGTACGAACCCGGATGCGGCCTGGAAGGCCAGCGACTGTCCGCCGGGCACCTTCAGGTCCACCCAGTCGCCGTCGCCCTCGACGGTGCCGCCCAGTACCTCGGCGTAGAAACCGGCCAGCGCACGGGGGTCCGGACAGTCCAGGACGACGACGCCCAGTGTGGCGAGAGCCATGACTTCCTCCTCGGAGCGGGGTTACCTCCATAGCCGGGTAACCGGTAACGGTTACTGCATGCTGCCGCATAGGAGGTAACGTCGCAAGCATGAGTGAACGATCGGCCGCGCCGGGGGGCCTGGCTCTGGTGGAGTCCCTGGTCAACACCCTCGACCTCGAGTCGGGCGCCGACGCGCTCGACACGGCGGACGGCCGGACGCGCTTCGGACTCACGGAGGAAGAGGCCGCAGGCGCCCGTGAGCTGCGCGAAGCACTGCGCGCGGCCCTGCTCGCGCACGCCGGCCACCCGGCGCACCGCGCGGTGACCCCGCTCGGCGAGCTGCTGGCGGCGGCGCCGCTGGTCGTGACGGTCGACGCGGGCGACGGCTCGGCCGCGCTCGCGCCCGCCGACGGGACGCCGCTGCTCTTCCGGGTCGCGGCGGCCGTGGCCGAGGCCCTGGTCGCGGGGACCTGGCTGCGGCTGAAGGCATGCGAGGCGGCCGACTGCCACTGGGCCTACTACGACCGCAGTCCCGCGGGCCGGGGCCGCTGGTGCTCGATGCAGGTGTGCGGGGCACGCGCGAAGATGCGGCGCTACCGGGCGAGGTAGCGCCGCACGGTCAGTCCTCGCCGCGGGACGCGGCCGCGCGGGAGCCGACCAGGAGCAGACAGAGGACGGCCACCCCGGCGACGAGTCCGGTCAGGAGCAGCAGGGGTCGCAGGGGGCGGGCCGCGGCCACGGGTTCGGTCTGCGGGGCCGCCGCAGCGACAGGGGGCGAGGTGCTCGGCGACTGCGACGGTGAGGCCGGCGCGGAGGGCTTCGGGGACGTGCCGGCGGCCCGGTGCGTGGTCGGGGCCGTCCGGGTCGGCATCGGCATGGCCTCGTGCGAGGTGCCGGTCCCGTGCTGGTGGGTGGGGGCGGGCGTCGGCTTCGGGGTGGGCTTCGGTGCCGCCAGCACCGTGATCCGCGCCGTCATGTCCGGGTGCACGGTGCAGTATTGACTTGTAGCCGTACGAACCGGCCGCGGTGAACGTGTAGGTCCAGCTCTGCCCCTTGCTCAGCATCGGGGAGCGGATCGCTACCGGACCGGACGTGGTCTTCACGTCGTGCGGTGGCGTGTCCCCGCTGGTCCAGGTCACTGTGTCGCCGACGTGCACGGTGCGGGACGCGGGCGCGAAGGCGTACCCCTGCATGGCCACCCGGTACGAGGCCGCCGAGGCCTGCCCCGGTGCCAGGAACGTGAGGGCGAGGAGGGCGAGTACGGCGCCGAGCGCCGCCCGCCTGGCCGCCCTTACGCGGACTCCGTGGCGCACGCGAACTCCGCCGCGATCAGCAGCCGCAGCAGCACCGGGAAGGCGACATTGCGCAGTTCGAGGTCGCCGGTGACCTGGAGGTGCCGGCTGCCGTCGAGCGGCCCGACGTGCGCGCCGGTGAGGACGGCACACGGGTCGAGCAGTTCGAAGCGGAAGGAGGGCCGGGCGTCCGGGTCGTCGTCCGGCATGGTGAGCGAGGCGGCGGCGAGGGTGGGGTGAGGCGGCGGCGGAAGGTGGGCAACGGGCCGTACCGGCAGGCGAGTTCGACGAGCGAGCGGCCGGGTGCGACGGCGTACCGCCCGGCCCGGGGGTGGTGCCGCTGCTCGGAGGGCGGCGTGACGGTTCTCATCCGGGGGCTCCTTGAAAGCGGTTCCCGTGGGGAGGCGGGGGCGTGGAGAATGGGGAGCGGCGCCGGTCCGGCCGACTGAGCCTCGGCCGGACCGGCGTTCGTCCCCGGGAAGGGAAACGGGCTAGACCGCCTTTGTTCCGGCGGGAATTCCGGCATATGCGGCCGCGCGAAGGGCCTGCCGCCCAGTGCTGGAGGGGCCCCACAGGCCCAGGCAAGACGAAGCGGGCCACCGCTTTCATGTACGGGGACCCGCTCGCCGAGTATTTCTTTGCCGCGTTATTGCATAATTCCGAATTCCGTCACCGTGCAGGATCAGGCCGTCGGCCGGCCCATTGCCCGGAACGACCATCCGGCCTTGCGCCATACCTCCGGGTCGAGCGCGTTCCGCCCGTCGAGGATCAGCCGGGTCGCGGCGACCTCGCCCAGCGCCGCCGGGTCCAGCTCACGGAACTCCCGCCACTCCGTCAGATGCAGCACGACGTCGGCACCCCGGACGGCCTCGACGGCGGAGTCGGCGTACCCGAGCGTCGGGAAGACCTGACGGGCGTTCGCCATGCCCTTCGGGTCGTACACCGTCACCTGGCCGCCCTGGAGGTGGATCTGGCCGGCGACGTTCAGCGCGGGCGAGTCCCGGACGTCGTCCGAGTCGGGCTTGAAGCTGGCGCCGAGCACCGCGACCCGCTTGCCGAGGAACGACCCGCCCCCCAGCGCCTCCCTCGCCAGCTCCACCATCTGCCCGCGCTGGCGCATGTTGATCGAGTCGATCTCGCGCAGGAACGACAGCGCCTGGTCCGCGCCGAGCTCCCCGGCGCGCGCCAGGAAGGCCCGGATGTCCTTGGGCAGACAGCCGCCGCCGAAGCCGATGCCGGCCCGCAGGAACTTCCTGCCGATCCGGTCGTCGTACCCGATGGCCTCGGCCAGCTTGACGACATCGCCGCCCGCGGCCTCGCACACCTCCGCCATCGCGTTGATGAAGGAGATCTTCGTGGCGAGGAAGGAGTTCGCCGAGGTCTTCACCAGCTCGGCGGTCGGGAAGTCGGTGACGACGAACGGCGTCCCCTCGCCGACCGGCGTCGCGTACACCTCGCGCAGCAGCTTCTCGGCCCGCTCGCTGCGCACCCCGACCACGATCCGGTCGGGGTGCAGGGTGTCGCCGACGGCGAAGCCCTCGCGCAGGAACTCCGGGTTCCAGGCCAGCTCGGCGTCCGCACCGGCGGGCGCGTGCTCGGCGAGGTACGTGGCGAGCCGGTCCGCGGAGCCGACCGGAACGGTGGACTTGCCGACGACGAGGGCCGGACCGGCGAGGTGAGGCGCGAGAGAGGCGATCGCGGAGTCGACGTAGGACATGTCGCACGCGTACTCGCCGTGCCGCTGCGGAGTGTTCACGCAGACGAAGTGGACGTCACCGAACGCGCCGACCTCGGCGAAGTCCATGGTGAAGCGGAGCCGCCCGGTGGAGCCCTCGATCCCGGCGACGTGCTTGCGCAGCAGGTCCTCCAGGCCGGGCTCGTACATGGGGACCTCGCCGCGCTGGAGCATGGCGATCTTCTCGGGTACGACATCGAGCCCCAGCACCTCGAAGCCGAGCTCGGCCATGGCCGCGGCGTGCGTGGCGCCGAGATAGCCGGTGCCGATCACGGTGATCTTGAGGCTCATGGGTGCTCCAGAGAGGGACGTCGTTCGGTGCGCTGCCCGATCCTAGTAGGGGCGTGACCGGGCCCTTCGGCGGGCAGCTTTCCCTCTGTCGCCAAGCTCACGTATCACTCCAGTGAGCAGGCCCCTAAAATTTGAGTTACTTAACGGTAATTAGCGTCGGCACCGCAGCGCATTTGGAGCGTGAGACACCTTGGCCGGATCGGCTGACTTCGACCTGTACCGCCCGTCCGAGGAGCACGACATGCTCCGCGACGCCATCCGCTCGCTGGCCGAGGCGAAGATCGCGCCGTACGCCGCCGCGGTGGACGAGGAGGCCCGCTTCCCGCGGGAGGCCCTCGACGCTCTGGTCGCGAGCGACCTGCACGCGGTACACGTGCCCGAGGAGTACGGCGGCGCGGGCGCGGACGCGCTGGCCACGGTGATCGTGATCGAGGAGGTCGCGCGCGTCTGCGTCTCCTCCTCCCTGATCCCAGCGGTCAACAAGCTGGGCTCCCTGCCCGTCATCCTCTCCGGCTCCGAGGAGCTGAAGAAGAAGTACCTGGGCCCGCTCGCCAAGGGCGACGGCATGTTCTCGTACGCGCTCTCGGAGCCCGACGCCGGCTCCGACGCGGCCGGCATGAAGACCAAGGCGGTCCGCGACGGCGACCACTGGATCCTCAACGGCGTGAAGCGCTGGATCACCAACGCGGGCGAGTCCGAGTACTACACGGTGATGGCCGTGACGGACCCGACGAAGCGCTCGAAGGGCATCTCCGCGTTCGTCGTCGAGAAGTCCGACGAGGGCGTCTCCTTCGGCGCCCCCGAGAAGAAGCTCGGCATCAAGGGCTCCCCGACCCGCGAGGTCTACCTCGACAACGTCCGCATCCCCGCCGACCGCATGATCGGCGAGGAGGGCACCGGCTTCGCCACGGCGATGAAGACCCTGGACCACACCCGCATCACGATCGCGGCGCAGGCCCTCGGTGTCGCCCAGGGCGCCCTCGACTACGCCAAGGGCTATGTCCAGGAGCGCAAGCAGTTCGGCAAGGCCATCGCCGAGTTCCAGGGCATCCAGTTCATGCTCGCCGACATGGCCATGAAGATCGCCGCCGCCCGCGCCCTCACCTACCAGGCCGCGGCCGCCTCCGAGCGCGGCGACTCCGACCTCACCTTCCAGGGCGCGGCGGCCAAGTGCTTCGCCTCGGACGTGGCGATGGAGGTCACCACGGACGCGGTGCAGCTGCTGGGCGGGTACGGCTACACCCGCGACTACCCGGTGGAGCGCATGATGCGCGACGCCAAGATCACGCAGATCTACGAGGGCACGAACCAGGTCCAGCGGATCGTGATGGCCCGCAACCTGCCGTAAGGACGGAGAGGCACGAAGGGGCGCTCGGCATCCGGGCGCCCCTCGCTGTTTCCACGGAGGCGGACCTCAGTCCTCGAACCCCTCCGCCGCCCGCTTCTCCCGCAGCTCCATGATCGCGCGGCGCCGGGCCAGCCGGTGTGTGCGGCGGATCTGGGCCTCCTGGTAGCGGCGCTTGTCGCGCTCGGTCTCCGGGAGGACGGGCGGCACCATGCGGGGCTTGCCGTCGGCGTCGACCGCGGCGAAGACGAGGTAGGCGGAGCCGACCTGGGTGGCCGGGTCGGACTCGTTCCACCGCTCGGCCAGGACCCGCACCCCGACCTCCATCGAGGTCCGGCCGGTCCAGTTGACCTGGGCCTTCACATGGACGAGGTCACCGACGCGGACCGGCTCCAGGAAGGCCATCTCGTCCATGGAGGCGGTCACGGCGGGCCCGCCGGAGTGCCGTCCGGCCACCGCGCCCGCCGCGTCGTCGACCAGCTTCATGATCACGCCGCCGTGCACCGTCCCCAGAAGGTTGGTGTCGTTGTGGGTCATGATGTGGCTGAGCGTGGTGCGGGACGCGGAAGTGGGCTTGCCCGGAATGTCGGACTCCGCTGAGGGGGCCTGGTCTGTCATGGCCTCCACCTTATGCCGAGGCCGCCACAGCGGACTTTGTGTTGGGTTCGCAACAGCAGTGCCCTGATTTTCCTACGACCCTTGTAAAGGACACAGTCGTTCCCTGCACACTGGGCCCCATGAACGATTGGCCCGAGGCATGGTCCGACGAGAACCGCGGCAACCGGTACGGACGCGGCAGCGCGAGCGCACAGCCCGAAGGCGCGCGCGCCATGCGGCAGGTCCGCCGGCCCGCCTCGGGCGCGTACGGGGGCGGCCCCGGCCAGTCCGCGCCGCCGCACGCGGGCGGGGTGCCGCAGCAGCCGGCGTACGGGGGTGGCAGTTACGGCGACGGCACCGCTGCCGACGGCTACGACAGCGGCTACAACACCGGCCAGGTCTACGGCGGCGGCGGACCGGGCGGTCCCGGCGACGGTACGCGTGAGCGGCCCGCGCCGAACTGGCGCCGCCGGATCAAGTGGACGGCGATCACCGTCGTGACCGTCCTGGTCGTGACGACGATCGGTACCTACTTCTGGGCCGACTCCAAGCTCAACCGCGAGGTCGACCTCTCCAAGGTCATCGACAGACCGGACGCGGGCGAGGGCACGAACTACCTGATCGTCGGTTCCGACAGCCGTGCCGGCATGTCCGCCGAGGAGAAGAAGAAGCTGCACACCGGGTCCGCCGAGGGCAAGCGCACGGACTCGATGATGATCCTGCACACCGGCAGCAACGGCGACACGCTGATCTCCCTGCCGCGTGACTCGGACGTGGAGATCCCGACGTTCAAGGGCTCCGAGTCCGGCAAGACGTACCAGGGCACCGGCCGCCACACGAAGCTCAACGCGGCGTACGCCGAGGACGGGCCCGAGCTGCTGGTCCGCACGGTCGAGTTCAACACCGGGCTGCGCATCGACCACTACGTCGAGATCGGCTTCGCGGGATTCGCCAACATCGTGGACGCGGTGGGCGGCGTCGAGATCACCATCCCGAAGGGCGGCATGAAGGACACCAAGTCCGGCGCCGACTTCGAGGCGGGCAAGCAGACCCTGAACGGCGAGCAGTCGCTGGCCTTCGTGCGTACGCGGTACGCGCTCGCGGGCTCCGACCTGGACCGCACGAAGAACCAGCAGAAGTTCCTCGCCGCCCTCGCCAACCAGGTCGCCACCCCGGGCACGGTCCTGAACCCCTTCAAGCTCTACCCGACCATGGGCGCCGGCCTCGACTCGCTCATCGTCGACAAGGACATGGGCCTCTTCGACCTGGGCGACATGTTCTGGGCCATGAAGAGCGTCAACAGCGGCGACGGCAAGTCCATGAACATGCCGATCTCCGGTTCCTCCAACGGCAACCTCGTCTGGGACAAGGCGAAGGTGAAGACGCTCGTGGAGCAGCTGAAGAACGACGAGACGGTCACGGTCTCGGGCAACTGAGCCGCCGCGACCTCGCCGGCGCGTTCGTCACGCCGCTCACGTGAAGTCCGCGTAGGCGAGGTGCCGGTCGCAGTGGAGGCAGGCGAAGAGGTACGCCGTGGGCTGCCGGTCGGCGTCCAGGGCTTCGCAGAACTCCGCACCGAACTCCGCCAGGAGGTCGGCCAGGGCATCCGGGTGCCGCCGTACGTCCGCGGCGCCCGCCCGCCCCAGGAACGCCGCCGCGTCCCCGCAGTGCGTCAGCCACCGCTCCTGCTGCCAGCCGCGGAAGCCGGGGGTGCGCCGATCGACCTCGAGGCGGACCTCCATCGGCACCCGCCCCTCGGTCTCCGTGAACTGCGCCTCGTACCGCTCGGCGGCGCTGCCGTCCGCGAGGCACCACGGGCACAGGGCCCCGGGATCGGCGACGGCGTACACCGGACCGTCGTACACGAACCCGCGGCGCTGCCCGCAGCAGTCGCACGACGCGTCGGACGGCACCACCGAGCCGGTGGCGAGCGGGTCGGGGTGGTAGCGGAACACGGGCAGGGCGGCCATGGGAGCAGCCTGCCGCACAAAGGATCAGGGGCACCCCGCAGGGTGCCCCTGGAACGGCCTCAGGCCCGCCTCACATCGTGGCGCCCGCCATCGTCCGGCACATCTCCGCGCAGCGACGACACGCCTCGGCGCAGCGCATCATCTGTTCGTCGTCCGGCATGGCCATACACGCCTCGGCGCACATCTCACAGGCCTTGGCGCACATCGCGCACATCTCCGTCGACATCGGCGAGCGGCGCATCATCATGTCCGCGCACATGCGGGTCGTCTCGGCGCAGTCCATGAGCGCGCGCATGATCTGCATCTGGGCCTGGCCGCCCATCTGCATGCAGGAGCTCATGGTCTCCTCGCACATGCTGTGGCAGGACATGCAGGCCTCGACGCAGTCCTGCATCGCCTTGCTCATCGTGGTCATTCCGGGCTGGGTCATGGCTCCTCCTGGGGGATGCGGGGGCCCGGGCCGGGCCCCGTCGCCCTTCCGTCCTACGCCCGGACGGCGTCGGGCGCCATCGGGCGGACGGCAACAATCCGGAACGTAAGCGACGTAATCGTGCGGACCTTGCCATTTCCGCAGGAAGGGCCATCGGGATGACGGGATGCCCTAGAGGCACCCCACCTCGTCCCCCGTGACCACCCCGAACTCCCCCTGGTACGGATCCTCCGCCCGCACCTTGCGCACCTTCTGGAAGTCCGCCCCGGCGACCACCTTCAGCACCGGTCCCTGTCCCTTCACCGCCCGCAGTTCGCTGCCCGGCAGGGCCGCCGCGAGGGACTTCGCGGAGCGGTCCCAGCGAGGGTCGTAGGCGACGACCGTGCGCTTGACGGTCCGGTTCGCGGAGGTCACCGGCTGGCGGGTGGTGCGGAAGCCGGTCGCGGCGAGCTGGGAGTCGACGCGCTTGCCGAGACCGGCGGTGGCGGTGCCGTTCTCGACCTGGACACGGATCTGCTGCGGGGCCACCCCCACGCGTACGGCCTTGCTCCTGGGCTTGTGCACGGCCAGGGGCCTGTCGTCGCGCAGCGCCTGGAAGAGGCGGCCGGACTTCTTCGGGTCCCACTTCAGGGTGGAACCGACGCCCTTCACGGCGAATCCCATCTGCCCGATCGGGACCGTGGTGAACTCCGATGAGGAGGGGGAGAAGTTGCGCATCGCCCGCCCGAGGTCCAGCAGTTCGTCCGTGCCGAAGCCCTTGTCGGCGCGTACCGAGCCGAGCACGGCCCGGGTGATGTCCCGGAACTTCATCGGGTTCAGCAGGATCCCGGAGGAGGTGGCCCGGTCGATCAGCGCCGCCATGAACCGCTGCTGGCGCTTCATCCGGCCGAGGTCCGCGGCGCCGTCGATGTGCCGGGAGCGGACGTACTGGAGGGCCTCGCCGCCCATGAGGGTGTGGGTTCCGGCGGGGAGGTCGAGTCCGGTGTACGCGTCCTTCAGCGGGTCGGCGGTACAGATCTCCACGCCGCCGAGCACGTCGACCGTCTTCATGAAGCTGGTGAAGTCGACCTCCAGATAGTGGTCGATCTTCACATGGGTCATGTTCTCGACCGTGCGCACGGTGAGGTTCGGGCCGCCCTCCGCGTACGCCGCGTTGAGCTTGACGGGGTGGCCGTGGTGCGGTTTGCCGGTGGTCCGGTCGGTGTGCGCCGGTGTCATGGCGTACGAGTCGCGTGGCAGGCTCACCACGCTCGCCCGCTCCCGGTCCTCCGAGATGTGCACGATCATGACCGTGTCGGTGCAGTGGCAGGGGGCGCCGCCGAGCCGGTACTTCTGCCGCTCGGCCTCGGTGATCTTGTCCCGGCCGTCGGTGCCGACCAGCAGCACGTTCATGCCGTGGCCGGCTCTGGGCCGGTTCTTCATGTCCTTGAAGGGGTCCACGCGCGCGATGTCCGCGTCCAGGCTGGAGAGGACCGCGTGTCCGATCCCGGCCGAGGCGAGGATCACCACGGAGAGCGTCGTGACCACCCGAGCGGCCCAACGGGGTTTGCGCCGTCGTACGGGCGGCCGTGGTCGGGGCCGGTGCGCGGGGGAGCGGCGGGGCGGCGTGGGCATGGGGGACACCTCCGCGAGGGCCGTACGTGGGATCATCAGCACCGTAGGCCCATACGATCTGCGGCCGCCGGAACCACCTGGGCGGGGCGCATCGGTGTCCCCCGTTCGCGGTAACGTGAGCCCCCTATGAACGCCAAGCCCGACGTGCAGCTCCCCGCCGTGTCTGTGATCATGCCCGTCCTCAACGAGGAGCGGCATCTGCGCGGAGCCGTCCAAGCGATCCTCGCGCAGGAGTACGCCGGCGAGATGGAGGTCGTGATCGCCCTCGGTCCGTCCAAGGACCGTACGGACGAGATCGCCGCCGAGCTCGTACGCGAAACTGCATCCGACAGCAAGCGCGTGCACACGGTCCCGAACCCGACCGGCCGCACGCCCGCCGCCCTCAACGCCGCGATCAAGGCCTCCCGCCATCCGATCGTGGTCCGCGTCGACGGCCACGGCATGCTCTCCCCGAACTACATCGCGACCGCCGTACGGCTCCTGGAGGAGACCGGCGCGCAGAACGTCGGCGGCATCATGCACGCCGAGGGCGAGAACGACTGGGAGCATGCCGTCGCCGCCGCGATGACCTCGAAGATCGGGGTCGGCAACGCCGCGTTCCACACGGGCGGCGAGGCCGGACCGGCGGAGACCGTCTATCTCGGGGTGTTCCGGCGCGCGGCGCTGGAGCAACAGGGCGGCTACAACGAGGAGTTCATCCGCGCCCAGGACTGGGAGCTGAACTTCCGGATCAGGGAGGCGGGCGGGCTGATCTGGTTCTCGCCGGAGCTCAGGGTGTCGTACCGCCCGAGGCCCTCGGTGAAGGCGCTCGCCAAGCAGTACAAGGACTACGGCCGCTGGCGGCACGTCGTCGCCCGCTACCACTCCGGCTCCATCAACCTGCGCTACCTCGCCCCGCCGACCGCGGTGTGCGCGATCGCGGCGGGGATCGTGGTGGGCGCGGCCCTGACCCCGCTCGGCTTCGTGATCCCCGGCGGCTATCTCGCGGCGATCGTCCTCGGCTCGCTGCCCGCGGGCAGGGGCCTGCCGCTGAAGGCACGGCTGCAGATCCCCGTCGCGCTGGCCACCATGCACATGTGCTGGGGCTTCGGCTTCCTGACCAGCCCGAAGTCGCTGGCGAAGAGGGTCATCGCGTCGCGCCGCCCGGCCGTGCTGACCGAGGCCTAGAACGCGCCGAAGGCCCCCTCCCGGCGCGGGCAGGGGGCCTTCGAGGTCCGCGGCTCAGCCGCAGTGGACGCCGTAGTCGATGCGCGTGTAGTTGGAGGCCGCGCGGCCGCCCCAGTCGATGCACTTGCCCGCGGCGGAGACGTACAGCGGGCCCGCGTAGTACTTGAAGGTGCCGGAGTCCTCCTCGCTGTCCTTCCACACCGTGTCGGTGCGGTGCAGCCGCAGGTTGGCGCCCAGGACCATGGGCGTCCCCTGGGTGTCGCTGACAGTGACGACACAGTTCTTGCCGCTGGCGCCGCTGTAGGTGAGGTAGGCGGTTCCGTCGCCGACGTCCATGGTGTCGATCACGCTGTAGCCGGACCCGCAGGTACCGGCGTAGGAGGCCGCCGAGGCGCTTCCGGTGGCGGCGATCGTTCCGGCCGCGGTGAGACCGAGGACGGCCACCGCGGAGCCGATCCGCTTGATGGTGAGCATGGTTGAGCTCCTGTCAGGTGTTACTGCAGAACCGAAGTGATCATTTCATGAACGGCGAAGGCCCCTTCCGCCGGGGAAGGGGCCTTCGCTGTGGGTGAGTTCGACGGGCTTCGGCTCAACCGCGTTGGAAGCAACCGGAGTTCGGCATGTGGTCGGCGGCTACCAGGTGAAGTCGGGATTGACGTGCATGCAGGCCTTGGTATCCGCGCCGTTGAAGGTGTCCTCCGACTCGGGCAGCGCGTCGTCCTCCGCCGCGGCCTTGTAGGCCGTACCCGAGCGCCAGTCCGCGCCGACGACCAGGGTGACCCCGGAGACGTCCGTCGACTTCTTCACCGAACTCATCGGAATCCCCAGGGACTTGGCGATCCGCTGGGCATCGCCCTCCAGGTCGGCGCTCGGGTAGCGGACGACCGTCCTGGCCTGGCTGGGCGCCGCCGAGGAGTCCGACTCGGCCGCGGTGAACCCCTTGCCGACGAGGAGCTCGGTCACGTCGCCGGCCCGCCCCGTCACCGCCGTCTGCGTGCTGGTGCGGGTGCCGTTCTGCACCTGGACGGCGATCTCGTCGTCCGCGGCGGCCGGGTCGTCGGAGGTCTCGTCCTCCGCCTTCTTCTTGTCCTTGCCGTCGAGCGCGATGTCCTCACGGACCAGCCGGAACACCTTCTCCGCTTCCTCCGGCTTGGGCACCACCCGGTTGCCGTCGGAGGCGTACTGCCACGGCATCGTCGTCATGGTGATGCGCTTGCTGGGGACCTTCCGCAGCTCGTTGCTCAGGTCGTACAGCTTCGTCACGCTGCCCAGTCCGTCGTCCACCGTCAATGCCTCGGTGGCCGTCTCGGCGAGCTTGCGCAGCTTGTTCGGGCTGCTCAGCGTCGCGTTCTCGCGCAGCTCGCGGACCATCGAGTTCATGTACTGGTGCTGGGCCTTGGCCCGCGCGATGTCCGTGTTGTCCTCGAAGCCGTACCGCGTGCGCAGCCACTGGAGCGCCTGCTCGCCCTTGATGTACGTGGTGCCCTTCTCCAGCTCCAGGCCCGAGCCCTTGCCCGAGGAGGTGTGCGAGCGGATGTTGGCGTCCACGCAGACCGGTACGCCGCCGATGGCGTCCGCCATCGACACCACGCCCGCGAAGTCGACCATGATGAAGTGGTCGATGTGGATGTCGGTGAGCTTCTCCCAGGTCGCCACCGTGCAGCCGGGGCCGCCGCGGCCGAGGGAGTCGTTCGTCATCGCCGAGGTGAGCGCCGAGTAGGTCTTCTCGGTGTCGGGGTCCGTGCACTCGGGTATGTCGACCAGGGTGTCGCGCGGCATGCTGACCACCGACATGTTGGAGCGGTCCGCCGAGACGTGCAACAGCATCTGGACGTCCGCGCGCGGTGCGGTGTTGTACGTGTCCTTGGCGCCGCCGAGCTTCTGGTTCTCCTTGCTGTTCCGCGCGTCCGAGCCGATCAGCAGGATGTTCAGAGGGGTCTGCCCGGCGGCGTTCGCCTCCGTCTCGGCCGCTCTGTCCTTCGCGTTGCCGAGGTTCAGGTCGTCCTTCTTGATGTTGCCGTTGAGGTGCCGGTAGTAGAGATATCCGGCACCCGCGGTGCCGAGTATCACCACCGACAGCACGATCGCGGACCAGCGCAGGACGCGTCGCGCCCGTCGTCGGCCGTCTTTTCCGCGCCGTCCCCCGCCGTGCCCGGCCGGCGGCCCGGGGTCCTGCGGTGTGAGGGACATCGTGTCCTCCACCGCGGGAACCTCGCCGCGCACACTTTGCGCCAACTCCCTGCCCTCCCCACCCTGCGCCTGACGGACTGCCGAGCCTCCCCAGCCCGGCGGTCGGCTGTGTGCCTGGTCCGCCTCGTCGGAAGCGTACGCGAGAACCGTTGTCGAATACGCTGTCGAAGCGCTGTTCGAGCTCCGGAACCTGAGCACGCTTCATCATTCTGCAGGCAGTTAGGAGTTCGCTGTGGAGTGCGGGAAGCCGGCTCAGCCGAACATTTCCAGGACGCCGGCCGCTACCAGCGGTACGGCTTGTACACGTCCATGCACTTGCTGCTGTCCGCCCCGTTGAGCTCGTCGGAGGTCGACGGCAGGTCCCCGGCCTTCGGGTCGGACTTCTTCGGGTACGTGGTGCCTTCGCGCCAGTCGGCGCCGACGACCAGGGTGACCCCGGAGACGTCCGTCGACTTCTTCACCGAACTCAGGGGAATCCCGAGGGACTTGGCGATCCGCTGGGCATCGCCCTCCAGATCCGCGCTCGGATAGCGCACCACGGTCCGCTCCTCGGCGAGCCCCGCCGTGGTGTCCGCCGAAGCGCGGGTGAAGCCCTTCTCCGTGAGCAGCCCGCTGACGGTCCGCGCCCGTCCGTCGACCGGACCGAGCGAGGAGGACCGCGTGGCGTTCTGCACCAGGACGCCGATCTCCGCGTCCGCCGCCGCCGGGTCGTCGGAGACCTTCTCCTCGGGCTTCTTCTTCCCCGAGCCCGTCCCCTTGTCGTCGAAGGGCACGTCGTCGCGGAGCATCTGCCACATCTTCTCGGAGTCGGCTTCCTGCGGAACCAGGTGGTTCCTGTTCTGCGGATCCTCGATGTTCGGCATCGTCGTCATGGTGATCCGGTCCGCCGGCACCGACTTGAGCTGCTTGCTGAGGTCGTACAGCTTCTTCACGCTGCCGATCTCCTCGGAGACGTCCAGCGACTTCGTGGCCGCCTCGGCCAGGTCCATCAGGCGCCCGCCGTCGGTGAAGACGTTCTGCTTCTTCAGCGTGCGGATCATCGAGTTCATGTACATGTGCTGGGCCCGCGCCCGCAGCGGGTCGCTGCCCCACGCGTGCCGGGTGCGCAGCCACTGGAGCGCCTGCTTTCCCTTGATCTCCTTGCGGCCGGCCTTCATCTTGAGGCCGGAGCCGCCGGGCACACGGGGCAGCGGGCGGTCGTGGACGTTCTGGTTCACACAGACCTCGACGCCGCCGACGGCGTCCGCCATGCGCACCACGCCGGCGAAGTCGATCGTCATCCAGTGGTCGATGTAGACCCCGGTGAGGTTCTGCCAGGTCGCCAGCGTGCAGCCGGCCCCGCCGCGGGCCAGCGTGGTGTTGATGATCTCTCTGGTCGTCGCCGGGTAGACCTCGTCCGTCTCCGGGTCGGTGCACTCGGGGATGGGCACCCGGGTGTCGCGCGGAATGGTCACCACGGCGGCGCTCTTACGGTCCGCGGCCAGGTGGATGAGCATCTGCACATCCCCCAGCGGCGGGTTGCCGCGGTTGTCCTTGCTGCCGCCGAGCTTCACGTTCTCGGCGGAGGCGCGGCTGTCGGAGCCGATCAGCAGGATGTTCAGCGGGGTCTGCCCGGCCGCGTTCGGCGCGCTCTTCTTCGCCTTGGAGTCACCGCTGCTGCGCTCACCCGTGCCGAGGTTGCCGTTGAGGTGCTGGTAGTACAGGTATCCGGCGCCGGCCGTGCCGAGTATCAGCACCGACAGCGTCGTCGCGGACCATCTCAGCACGCGGTGTTTACGGCGCGGCCGTGCCCGGCGTCTGCCGTGTCTGCTCCCGCTCCCGTTCCCCTCCGCGGCCCCCTCCCGAGCCTGCGGGACGCCCTCTCGCGTCTGTTCCCCCTGCACACTGTTCTGGGTCATCTCCCCGTCCCCTCCCCACCCTGACAGCACTGAACAGGCCTGCCGTCACGCCCTGTTAGACGTACGACAGGCCTGTCAGGTCACACACTTCACACGGTCAACTCGCGCACTTGACCTCGTTCGCCGTGGTCTTCGGGACTTCCGGGGTCGACGCCGAGGAGGAGTTCATCTTCACCCCGGCCCCCTTGAAGTCCTCGCCCAGCGTCAGCGTCATGGTCGGCAGACCCTGGGAGTTGGTGACGCTCTCGCCCGGCTTCATCGCCGATCCGGACAGCCCCATGATCGCGGCCAGCCTGCGGGCCTGGTCCGCCTGGTCCGGGGCGTACTCGAGGGTCGTCTTCTTCAGCGTCTTCTCCGCGTTGCCCGCGTTCTCCGACTTGGACACACCCGCCTCGGTCTGGAGGTAGGTGAGCTCCTCCTGGGCGCTGCCGCCCGGCGCTCCGCCGTTGAGGATCTGCACCCGCACCTCGTCCGCGGCGGACTTGGTGCCCTTCAGGCGGGCGGCGACCGCGGCCTTCTCCTTCTTCTCCTTGGCCTTGACCTCGGTGAAGGAGACGTCGTTCTTGATCATGTTGAAGACCTGCGGGCCGCTCGCGTCGTCGACGACGACGGTCGCCTTGACCACCTCGGCCGGGTTGTCCTTCACCGGAATCGTCAGGAAGGTGATGTTCTTCATCGGCACCTTCTTCAGCTCCAGCGCCACGTCCTTGAGCGTGCTGGCCTTGCCGATGCCCGTGTCGACGGTGAGCGCCTTGGTGGCGGCATTGGCCAGCTTTATCAGCTTCGTGGGGCTGGTGAGGGTGTCGCCGGAGGTCATCTTGCGCATCAGCGAACTCATGAACTGCTGCTGCACCTTGATGCGGTCCAGGTCGCCCTGGTTGCCGAAGCTGTGCCGGGTGCGGACGAAGGCGAGTGCTTCCTCGCCCTCGATGGTGTGCTTGCCGGCCGACAGGTTCAGATGCGAGTCGGGGTCGTTGACGTCCTTGGCGAGACAGACCTCCACACCGCCCACCGCGCTCGTCAGCGTCTTCACCGCGTTGAAGTCGGCCATCGCGAAGTGGTTCACGTCGATGCCGGTGAGCTCCTCGACCGTCTTCATGGTGCAGCCCGGGTCCCGCCCGTCCTGGCCGAGGCTGGTGTTGAAGCGCTTGTTCTGAGTGCCCGGGATGACCGCGCCGTCCTTGCCCTCACAGTCCGGCACGTCGACGATCAGGTCGCGCGGGATGCTCATCGCGGTCGCGTTCGTACGGTCCTTGGAGACGTGCAGCAGGATGTTGGTGTCGGCGTGCCCGACGCTGCCCTTGTCGCCGTAGCCCTCGTTGCCCGATCCGGTCCGCTTGTCGGTGCCGATGATCAGGATGTTGAAGGCCTCGTCCTTGCTGAAGCCGCTGTCGGCCACGGAGCCGACGTCCTCGGTGGTGACGTTGCCCTCGAGGTGCTTGAGGTACAGATAGGCGGCACCGGCCGTGCCGATCAGGACGAAGGCCATGACGCCGCCGGTCCACACGACGGCCTTCTTGGCCTTCGACTTCTTCTTGACCGGCCGCCGGTTGCGCCGGCCCGGCAGCGGTTCCTCGGGCGCGCCACGGCGTCTGCGTGGCGGCGGCACGTCACGGCCGGGCGCCTCGGCGGGTGCCGTACGGCCCGGGGCCGCCGACCTGTTGCGCGTCGCTCCACCCGCAGAGCCCCCTCCGCCGCCGGAGCGGGGAGCGGATCTACGAGGTCCTGGCACCGGCGATTGCGGTGCGGAAGGAGTCAGTCGCAGTTCGTATTCGCCAGTGGTCGGATTGAGCACCCACTGGTCTGCGGGGTCGATGTCGTCCGCCCGCCCACGGCCTTGCGCGTCCACGGTTGTCTGAATCCTCCGTCGGGGCCACGCGGCGCCTTCCCCCTCAAAGGCGCTCGGGTCTCGGTCACACTGTGCCCGACCCCAGGAAGACCTGATGGCCGGATGCACAGGATCGCTCACACTATCCGGCCAGTTCATCGTCAAGCGACGACGGTGACAAATTCCACGTCCCTACAACTGGTCAATCCGCCCCATTTCCTTGAACACCTGTACGTCGCCTTGGCAATCGCTTTACTTACAGGTGTCCTCGGCGGCGGTGTTTCCGCGGAACGTCGGCGCGGGCGAAACGGCCGCGACGGGCTCATCGGGCCGCTTCGCGCCGGATTTGCCGTCGTAGCGGTCTCCGTACTCGGAGTAGTCGTCGGCGGACGAATCCTCGTAGGAATCCGCTTCTCCTTGCGAGCCATCGCTCGAATTGGGGCTTTTTGTCGCGGAATCCTGTGGAACTTCCTCGGCGACCGCCACCGGCTGATCCCTGCGCAGCCGTTCGAACAGTTTCTCGGCGTCGGCCCGGACGAGTTGGTCGCGATTGGCGTCGCGGACGTACGACTCCCTGGGGACGGTCAGAAATTGCACACGTCCGGTGGGGATGTCGCGCATCCCGCGGACGAGGTCGTACAAACCGTGCAAGTGAGCCAGATCCGGGTCGGTGGTGAGCGACGAGGTCGCCGCGTCCAGCAAGGGGTAGAGCTTCACCGGATTCAGCAGGACGTCATTGCTCTGCACCTTGTTGACGAGCGCCGCGAGGAACCGCTGCTGGCGGTCCATCCGGTCGGTGTCGCTGCCGTCGCCGAGCGACTTGCGAGCCCGCACGTACCCGAGCGCCTGCTCGCCGTTGAGCGTCACCCTGCCCGCCGGCAGGTTCAGCTTGGCGGCCTTGTCGTGGATGGGCTCGGCGAGACAGATCCGTACGCCGTCGATCGCGTCGACCATGCCCTTGAAGCCGTGGAAGTCGACGACCACGTGATGGTCGATGCGAACTCCCGTGAGCTTCTCGACGGTTCGGATGGTGCAGGCCGAACCGCCCTTCTGGAAGGCGGAGTTGAACATCGCGAACGTCGGCTCGGTGCGGCTGCCGTCCGGCTGCCGGCAGGACGGCACGTCCACCATCAGGTCGCGGGGGAGCGAGACCGCGGTGGCGCTGCGCCGCCCGGCGGCGAGGTGCAGCAGGATGGTGGTGTCCGACCGCTCGGTCCCCGAGTCTCGCCCGTACCGCGCGTTCCCGTCCCCCGACCGTGAGTCCGACCCGATCAGCAGGATGTTCAGCGCGTCCTTGACGAGCGCGGTGGGCCGCTCCTTCTCGTACCGGGCGAGCTCCGCGGCCGCCGCGTTGTCCGGCGTGATGTTGCCGTCCAGCTTCGCGTACACCGCCCAGCCGGCCCCCACGGCGGCCACCACCGTGACGGCCACCGCGACCGCCCCGTACCGCAGCCACCGCCGCCGACGCCGTCGTATCAGCCCGCTCCCGGTCGCGGACGCCCCCGCTCCCGGACCGAGGGTGCCTGCCGAGGGCGTACCAGCGGTGTCGGTCACGTCCGGATCCACCCCTCATGGCGTACGAGCGTCGACTGCGGCTGCTCCTACGACCATGGCGTGGATGGGAGGGCTGGGGCGGATGGTGGTGGGCCGGACGGGGGAGTGAGGGCACTTTTCGAGCGGGCGGCGCGGATGACTGCGCGACCGGCCACGATGTCCCGCGGACGAACGACCGCCCCGCTCAGCGCGCGGTCGCCGTCACCCGCTCGCTCTCGATCCGCTTCGCCAGCCCTTCCTCGCCCAGCTGATCCAGGTTCCGGCACAGCACCACGGACCCGCCCGTGGCCAACGGGGAGTAGAGCCCGGCGCTGAGCCCCTCCCAGGTGTCGTAAGGCATCCCCGAAAGCAGCCGCGCCCCCGGCCCCGTGAGGCCCAGGCCCGGGGCTTCCGCGGCCGCCCGCTCGACGACCTCGGCGCCGCTGAACTCCCGCCCGGCCACGACGAGCGCCGGCTCCTCGGGGTCGACCGGCGCGAACGGCGCGAAGCGGTCGCCCTGCCCCGGCACCTCGACGGCGTAGTCGGCGAAGCCGTCCGGCACCTGGGGGAACCGGCCCCCCAGCGGGCGCAGCGCGAGGGCGATGCGCGAGCCCGAGCAGGCCCGGGCGGCGTCCAGCGTGTCCGGGCCGCTCACCACGATGTCGGCGGCCTTGGGATCGCCGGCCACGTCCGCGACCACGCCCACCGACGAGCAGGCCAGCAGCCACACCGCGGTCTGCCAGTGCGCGGGCAGCAGCAGCGCGACCCGGTCGCCGGGTTCCGCGGACAACTCGCCCTGGAGCAGATTGGCGGTCTTGGCCACCCAATTGGCGAAGGTGGCCACGGACAGTTCGACGCGTTCGCCGGTGGCGTCGTCGTAGAAGGTCACCAGGGGGCGTCCGGCGTCCGCGGCGAGCGCGGAACGCAGCAGGTCGGCAGGGGTGCGGTCGGTGGTGGTCACCCGCGCAAGCGTACGCGGGGGCGGCGCCGCGCAACGAGGTGCGGGGTCGCCGGTTCGGGGGAACGCGACCCGACGGTCCGTCAATTCCCGAATGGCGGAAATATCGGGCTGTGTCCACGATCGTTGGCATGCGTGGATTTCTTGCTTCCTCGATCGGTGTCACGTGCGCGGCCGCTCTGGCTCTTCCGCCGGGCCCACCCGCCGCCGCGACCGTCGCGCGCCCGGCGCCGAACACGGAAGGGTTCGTCCCCGGCAGCACCCAGTCCCTGCCCCTCGCCCCCCTGGGCCGCGACCGGGCCCTCGGCCCCATCGCCGAACAGGGCCTGCCGGCCCGCGATGTGCGCCGCTTCTCGATGGTCGGCGTCGTCTGGGACGACCCGGACACCGCATTGCACGGCAGCGTCCGGGTACGCACGCGTGCCGTCACGTCCGGCACCTGGTCCGGCTGGCAGGACGTGGAGACGCACTACGGCGACGACGGCGCCGACCCCGGCACGGCCGAGCGCACCTCGGGCCGGGTGCGCGGGGCGACGGCGCCGCTGTGGGTGGGGGACTCGGACGGCGTCGAGGTACGCGTGCGTGCGGACGGCGAGCAGCGTGCCGCGTCGCCCGGCGTCCTGCCGCCGGGGCTGCGTCTGGAACTCGTGGATCCCGGGGAGGCCGCGGCTCCCGAGGGCCCGCCGGTGAGGGGCGTGCGCGCCGGCTCGCTCGGCACCGAGTCCGTCACCGCCTCCGCCGCCAACGCCGACCTCGTCCCCCTCGGTGCCCTGGAGATCCCCGCCCTCGACCGTGCGCGGACCGAACGGGAACTGTTGGCCCTGCGGTCCGGCGAACTGACGGAGCAGCAGCGGGTCAAGCCGTACATCGGCCCGCGCCCGCGTATCGTCACCCGGCGCGGCTGGGGCGCGAACGAGGGACTGCGCGAGAAGACCTTCGTCTACACGAAGAAGGTCAAGGCGGCCTTCGTCCACCACACCGCCACCGGGAACACCTACAAGTGTTCGCAGGCGCCCTCCGTCATTCGCGGTATCTACCGCTACCACGTCCAGAGCATGGGATGGCGTGACATCGGCTACAACTTCCTCGTCGACAAGTGCGGAAAGATCTACGAGGGCCGTGCCGGCGGAGTGGCGAAGCCGGTCCTGGGCGCCCACACGCTCGGTTTCAACACCAACAGCATGGGGATCGCCGTTCTCGGCAGCTTCGGCTCCTCCCGTCCCAAGGCCGCCGCCGTGACGGCGATCGCCCGGCTGACGGCGTGGAAGCTCGGTCTCTACGGCGCCAATCCGAGCGGCAAGACATACCTGAAGTCCGGTGGTGGCAATCTCTACCGAAAAGGCAAGAAGGTACGCCTGAACGTGATCTCCGGCCACCGGGACGGCTTCTCGACCGCATGCCCCGGCAAGGAGCTCTACCGCAAGCTCGGCTCGGCCCGTTCCAGCGCGGCCGACTACCAGGGGCGTTAGGGGAACCGGGGGACCACGTTCAGTCATCTCCACCGCCGTCGGGGGCCTGGGGCGGAGCACCGCACTGCCGCCGAAAGCGCCGCACAACGGTCTGCATACACTGACCGGTCGAAAGACAGTTCGGCCGGTCACCGGCAGGAAGCGGAGACGACAGGTGACAGAAGCGATCCTCCTGGTCGGCGGCAAGGGCACGAGGCTGCGCCCGCTCACCGTGCACACGCCGAAGCCCATGGTGCGCGCGGCCGGGGTCCCCTTCCTCACACACCAGCTCGCGAGAGCGAGAGCGGCGGGCGTGGACCACATCGTCCTCGCCACGTCCTATCTGGCGGAGGTCTTCGAGCCGCACTTCGGCGACGGCTCGGCACTCGGCCTCCACATCGAGTACGTGACCGAGGACGAGCCACTGGGCACGGGCGGCGCGATCCGCAACGTGGCGTCCCGGCTGCACTCCGCACCGGACGACCCGGTCCTGATCTTCAACGGCGACATCCTGACGGGCCTCGACATCAGGGCGCTGGTCGCCACCCACGAGTCGACGAACGCGGACGTCTCCCTCCATCTGACGCAGGTGACGGACCCGAGGGCGTACGGCCTGGTCCCCACCGACCCGTCGGGCCGGGTGCTCGCCTTCCTGGAGAAGCCGCAGACCCCCGAGGAGATCGTCACCGACCAGATCAACGCGGGCGCCTACGTCTTCCGCCGCTCCCTGATCGACACGATCCCGGCGGGCCGCCCGGTCTCGGTGGAACGCGAGACGTTCCCCGGCCTCCTCGCGGCCGGAGCCCACCTCCAGGGCATGGTCGACTCGACGTACTGGCTGGACCTCGGCACCCCCGCCGCCTTCGTACGAGGCTCGGCGGACCTCGTCCTCGGCCGCGCCCCCTCCCCGGCCGTCCCCGGCCGCTGCGGCGACCGTCTCGTCCTGCCCACGGCACGGGTGGCCGCCGACGCCAAACTGACGGGCGGCACCGTGGTCGGCGAGGGCGCCTTCGTGGCCGAGGGCGCCCGCGTCTTCGGCAGCACGATCCTCCCCGGCGCGGTCATCGAACCGGGCGCCGTCATCACGGACTCCCTGATCGGCACCAGGGCACGCGTGGGCGAGCGCTCGGTCCTCACCGGCACGGTCATCGGCGACGGCGCGGTGGTCGGCGCCGACAACGAACTGCGCGAGGGCGCCCGGGTGTGGTGCGACGCGCGGATCCCGGCGGGCGCGGTGCGCTTCTCCTCGGACCAGTAGGGGCCCCTTTCAGCCCTTCCGGCGCTTGAGGACGAGGCCCTTTCGGGGCCGTCGGGGGTCTGGGGGCGGAGCCCCCAGGGACCGGGGTCGAAGGGGCGGAGCCCCTGGGGGATGGGACGGGTAGGGGCGGCGGGGGCGAAAAACGCCTGGGGCCGGCCGCCCCCACTCACAGTCGCCCGATGTCCCCGCGCGGCATCCGCGGAGCCCGCCGCGCCGGCGTCCGCCCGCTCAACAGGATCAACCGCGCCGCCCGATGCCGCTGCCCCGCATACGGCTCCAGCAGCGACAGCATCACGGAGTCGTCCGCGTCCCGGTCCCCGGCCAGCGCCCACCCGACGATCCCCGGCAGATGCAGATCCCCCACGGTCACCGCGTCCGCCGCCCCATGGCTGCGCTGCACGACCTCCGCGGACGTCCACGGTCCGATCCCGGGCACGACCTCCAGCCGGGCCTGCGCCTCGGCCGGCTCCATCGCCATCGCCTGCTCCAGCCGGGCGGCGACCCGGACCGCCCGCAGAATCGTCGACGCCCGCTTGTTGTCGACCCCGGCCCGATGCCACTCCCAGGACGGAATCAACGCCCACGTCCGGGGAGCGGGCATCACGAACAGCCGTCCACCGGCCGCGGGCCCCGGCGCCGGCTCGCCGTACTTGCGGACCAGCGACCGCCACGCCCGGTACGCCTCGTCGGTCGTCACCTTCTGCTCGAGGATCGACGGGATCAGCGACTCCAGCACCAGCCCCGTCCGCGTCAGCCGCAGCCCCGGCCGCCGATGCTGCGCCGAGGCCACCAACCGGTGCCGGGGCGCGAACGCGGACGGGTCGTCGGCGGCCCCGAGCAACGACGGCAACCCGTCGAGCAGCCACTCCGCCCCCGGCCCCCACGCCTCCCCGCGCACCTGGCCACCGGCCGCGGTGACCCGCAGCGTCCCCGGCCCGGCAGGCGTGAGACTGGCCCGCCACACCGACCCGTCCGGCATCGCCCGGAACGTCGGGTCGGCGGGCCCCCGCCGCAACGGCCCGAGCACCAGGCCCAGATCCAGCGGCCCCTCAGGCACCCACGTCCGCACCCGCCCCGGTGCCGCCGCCTGCCGCGGCACACCCTCGGGCACGGCGACATGCCCGCCGCGCACGGTCGTACGCGTGGGCCGCGGAGTGAACCGTCCAGCCACGAATGAAGTCCCGGGAGAGATGGAGGGGGCCTGCGAGAGTCCTACGAGGGTCTCATCGAGCGTAGAGGCACGAGTGCCGCCCTCACCGCACCTCGATGAACATCCCCGCATCCCGGTCCGGACGCGGCCCCGGCTCCCGCGCCGGATGCCCGACCGCCACCGCCCCCATCGGATCCCAGTCCCCGGGCAGCCCGAGCACCTCGCGCACCACGTCCCGGCAGAACATCGTCGAGGACACCCACGCCGATCCCAGCCGCTCCCCGGCCAGCGCGACGAGGAAGTTCTGCACCCCGGCCCCGGTCGCGACGACGAACATCTCCCGCTCGGCGCCGTCCCGCCGCGGATCGCCGTAGTCGTGCGAGCCGTCCATCACGAGACACGGCACCACCAGGTACGGCGCGTTGCGCAGCACATCCCCGCGCTTGACCCGCTTGGCGATCGACTCCTCGCTCTTGCCGTCCCGCCGCAGGTCCTCGATCCAGGCGTCCCGCATCGCGTCCAGCAGCCGGGTCCGCGACTCCGCGGACTCCAGCAGCACGAAACGCCACGGCGTCGTGTGGTGCGGCGCCGGAGCCGTCACGGCCGCGGCGACCGCGCGGCGCACGGCGCCGGGGTCGACCGGCTCGTCCGTGAAGGCCCGTACCGTACGGCGCTGGGTCACCGCCTGCCGGATCGCCTCGGAGGTGCCCAGCCGGAACATGTCGTCGCGCGCGTCGCGCACCATGGCCCCCGCCCCCTCTCCGTGCTCCTCGGCGACCACGTGCGCCAGCCCCCGCACGACCGCGACGGGCAGCCCGGCGGCCTTGCCCTTCACCAGGTCGCCGGCGGCGGCGAGTTCATCGGCCGTGGCGACGACGGTCGCGCTGAGCGGATTGCCGTGCGCGTCCGTGCCGCCACGCAGATCGTCGAGCACCCGCACACCCGCCGCGCCGATCGCCACATCCGTGAGCCCCGCGCGCCACGGCCGCCCGAAGGTGTCGGTGACGACGACCCCGACGTCGACGCCGAGCAGATCGCGCAGGCCCTCGCGGATCGCGCGGGCGGAAGCGTCCGGGTCCTCGGGCAGCAGGAGGACCGTGCCGGCGGGGGTGTTGGAGGCGTCGACCCCGGCCGCGGCCATGATCAGGCCCTGCCGGTTCTCGACGATGCGCAGGGCGCCGCGTCTGGCCACCACGCGGACCGTCTCGGCGTCGATCGCCGCCTCCCGGTCGGCCGCCTCGACGACCCGGCCCTCGGCCTTGGAGACGATCTTCGAGGTGACGAGGAGGACGTCCCCGTCGGCGAGGCCGGGCTCGGCGGCGGCGATGAGCTTGGCGAGGTCGTCGCCGGGCGCGATCTCGGGGAGGCCGGGCACGGCCCAGGCGCGGAAACCGTCCGTGGTCACGACGCGCGTACCTCCTCCGCCAGCGCCAGCGCCTCGCGGGCCATCTCGGCGCTCGCGTCGAGGTCCGTCATCATCAGCGGTACGGCCCTGCAGCGGATGCCCGCCGTCTCGATCCGCTCCACGGAGCCCGCGTCCACGGTGTCGACGAGCCAGCCGTCCAGCAGCCCCGAGCCGTAGTGCTCGGCCACCGCCGCGGCCGTCGACTCCACGCCCACCGCGGCGAGCACCTTATCGGCCATCCCGCGCACGGGCGCGTCCCCGACGATGGGGGAGAGCCCGACCACCGGCACCCCGGCCTCGGCGATCGCCTCGCGGATGCCGGGCACCGCGAGGATCGTGCCGACCGAGACGACGGGGTTGGACGGCGGGAAGAGGATGACGTCCGCCTCGGCGATGGCCTCCAGGACGCCCGGCGCGGGCTTGGCCTGCTCCGCACCCACCGGCACGATCGCCTCCGCCGGGACCGAGGCCCGCAGCCGCACCCAGTACTCCTGGAAGTGGATCGCCTTGCGCTCACCGTCCACCTCGACGGCCACGTGCGTCTCCACCCGGTCGTCGGACATCGGGATCAGCCGCACGCCCGGCTGCCAGCGGTCGCAGAGCGCCTCGGTGACCGCGCTGAGCGGAAACCCGGCACCGATCATCTGCGTCCGCACGATGTGTGTGGCGAAGTCCCGGTCGCCCAGTCCGAACCACTCCGGTCCCACGCCGTACGCCGCGAGCTCCTCCTTGAGATGGAAGGTCTCGTCGGCCCGGCCCCAGCCCTGCTCCTCGTTGATGCCGCCGCCGAGCGTGTACATCACCGTGTCGAGGTCCGGGCAGACCTTCAGCCCGAAGAGGTGGATGTCGTCCCCGGTGTTGCCGATGACCGTGATGTCCGCGTCCGGCACGGCCTGCTTCAGACCGCGCAGGAACCGGGCACCACCGATGCCGCCTGCCAGAACCACAATGCGCATGGGAGCAAGTCTTGCAGGCCGGTACGACAACGCGTCAGGCGGTTACGACGTCCACCTCGTCGTACGTCGCGGGAGCCGCGGTGCAGGCGGTGTGCATCGGCATCTCCGTCAGGCCCGGGTAGTAGACGTGCAGGCTGACCGCCGGCTCCAGGGCGTCGTTGACGACCTCGTGCACATAACCCGGCGCGAACACCCGCTGCGAGCCCGTCCCCAGCGCGCGCGTGCCGCGCTCCGTCCGCTCGGTCAGCTCGCCGTCCAGGACGGTCAGCACCCCGGAGGACCGGCCGTGGTCGTGCAGACCACTGCCCTGACCGGGCACCCAGGACAGCAGCCACACCTCGTAGCCCGGGCCGGTGCGCAGCCGGTGGTACCAGCGCGACGTGGCGTCGTACCGCACCAGGTGCTCCCACTGGGAGCGGTCGGCGGCGATGGAGCGGGCCAGCCCGACGAACTCGGCGACGGTGGCCGGGTGCTCGCGCGGAGCCTGGAGCAGGTGCGGTACCTCGAGGATGTCGCCGGCGATCTGGAGGTCGTTGTCGCTGTTCATGGGATGCGCTGGTTCCTCAGTGAAAGAAGGTCAGAGGGGAACAGAAGAGCCGAGTCGCGGGGCGACTCGGCTTCAGCCGGAGCGGGTGTCGCTCAACAGCTGGGACAGCAACAGCTACAGCGCGCGCGGGCAGCACCGTGGGACCCGGCGGTGCGGGTCGAGGTGAGTGCCGAGTTCGCGAGCATGCCCACAAGGACAGCGGCTCACACCCGGCACTGTCAACTCGACACCGACATGTGGGACATGTTTCACCTCATCCGGTCCATCTGTGAGGTGAAAGGTTTGTTCAGAGGTCTACCGGGACACATGGCGCACAACCGGGCGCACGGAACGGGATCGAAGTTCTGGGCGTCCTTCTCCGTACAGGTCCTGCGCGGGTCGGAAGTTCCCCCGGGCCCTATCTGCTTGTCAAGGTTTATGGCGATTTGAACACTTTCTGCTAGGCCTTGGTTCCGCAGAGTGAATAAGGGGCCCAATAGCAGATCTCGGCTTGACTCGCCCGGAGCAGCACACTTGTAATTTCACTCGTGTCGTTCAGCCGACATCGGTAACGGCTAGATCACGGGGACGCGAAAGACAGACGAGGGGCGCACATGACCGAGCTGGTGCAGCAACTGCTGGTCGACGACGCGGACGAGGAACTCGGCTGGCAGGAGCGCGCGCTGTGCGCCCAGACCGACCCCGAGTCCTTCTTCCCCGAGAAGGGTGGCTCCACCCGCGAGGCCAAGAAGGTCTGCCTGTCCTGTGAAGTCCGCTCCGAGTGCCTCGAGTACGCCCTCGCAAACGACGAGCGGTTCGGCATCTGGGGCGGCCTGTCCGAGCGGGAGCGCCGCCGGCTGAAGAAGGCGGCCGTCTGACCGGGCGGCGCCACATCGCACGCACATACGGGACTTACGGCCCGTCGCAGGTGGGTTGTCCACAGGCGGCGGGCCGTCCTCATGCCCAGCCGATAGTGTGGGCGCTCGTCCGAGACGCCCCGCTGCCCCCTGGGGGCACAGGCGTCCACCGCAGTCCACCGAACCGGGGCCCGTACCTCGATGTCCGTGCACAGCCACACGGCAGCTCACGACGCTGCCACTCCCGAGTTTCCGCGTCATGTGGTGACCGCGGTCCTCGTCTCCCACGACGGCGCCCGCTGGCTGCCCGACGCGCTCGCCGGGCTGCTCGGCCAGGAGCGCCCCGTCCAGTTCGCCATGGCCGCCGACACCGGCAGCGCGGACGAGTCCGCGCAGCTGGTCACCGAGGCCCTCGGACCGGACCACGTGCTGCACCTCGCCCGCCGCACCGGCTTCGGCCAGGCCGTCGAGGAGGCCAACCGCAGCGCGCCCCTCCTCACCCCCGAGGAGCTGCCGTACCTGAAGCGGCCCAGCGGCTGGGACCCCGTCACGCGCACGTGGCGCGACGACGCCTACGACCTGCCCGAGCTCCCGCACGGAGAGCCGGTGCAGTGGCTGTGGCTGCTGCACGACGACTGCGCCCCCGAACCCGACGCCCTGGCCCAGCTGCTGAGGGTCGTGGAGAACGAGCTGGAGCTCGGCCGGGACGACATCGCCGTCGTGGGCCCCAAGCTCCGCGGCTGGTACGACAAGCGGCAGCTGCTCGAGGTCGGCGTCACCATCGCCCACTCCGGGCGCCGCTGGACCGGCCTGGACCGCCGCGAACAGGACCAGGGCCAGCACGACCACGTCCGGCCCGTGCTGGCCGTCTCCACCGCCGGCATGCTCGTGCGCCGCGACATCTTCGACCGGCTCGGCGGCTTCGACCGACGGCTGCCCCTGATGCGCGACGACGTCGACCTGTGCTGGCGTGCCACGGCCGCCGGCCACCGAGTCCTCGTCGCCCCCGAGGCGGTCGTACGCCACGCGGAGGCGGCCTCCCGCGAGCGCCGCGCCGTCGACTGCGTGGGCCGCACCGCCGCCTCCCCGCACAAGGTCGACAAGGCGGGCGCCGCCTACACCCTGCTCGTCAACAGCCGTGCGGCCGTGCTGCCCTGGGTCCTGCTGCGACTCGTCGTCGGCACGGTGCTGCGGACGGTCGCCAACCTCGTCGGCAAGGTCCCCGGACAGGCCCTCGACGAGATCCGCGGTCTGCTCGGCACACTGCTGCGGCCCGAGCGGATCATCGCCGGCCGCCGCAGGCGCGGCACACCGGTGGTCGACAAGGGTGAGATGCGGCCGCTGTTCCCGCCACCCGGCGCGACCGTGCGGGCCACCGTCGAACAGGTCGCCGGCGATCTGTTCGGCGGCTCCGACCCCGAGGCCACCTCGGGAGCGGGACGGCACGGCGGCGCGGTCGAGTCCGGGCCCGGCGGCGACGACGCCGACTTCCTGGAGATCGAGCAGTTCGCCCGCGTCAAGCGCATCGCCCGCAAGCCGGGACCGGTGCTCTTCCTGGTGCTGCTGCTCGTCTCGCTGGCCGCCTGCCGGGCACTCCTCGGCGCCGGCGCGCTCACGGGCGGTGCCCTGCTGCCCGCCCCGGCCGACTCCGGCGAGCTGTGGTCGCGTTACCTCGACTCCTGGCACGCGGTCGGCGCCGGAGGGACCACGTCGGCGCCGCCGTACCTGGCGTTCGTCGCGATGCTCTCCTCCCTGCTGTTCGGGTCGACGGGCCTCGCCATCACGATCCTGCTCGTCTGCTCGGTGCCCCTGGCCGGCGTCACCGCCTACTTCGCCTCCCGCCCGCTCGTCGAGTCGCGGCTCCTGCGCGCGTGGGCGGCCGTCGTCTACGCCTTCCTGCCCGCCGCCACCGGTGCGCTCGCCGGCGGCCGCCTCGGCACCGCCGTCCTCGCGATCCTGCTGCCGCTCATCGCCCGCGCGGGCATCGCGGCATCCGGCATCGCGAACACCTCGGACGCGCGCGGCAGTTGGCGCGCCACCTGGGCGTACGCGCTGCTGCTGACGGTCGCCACCGCGTTCACGCCGATCATCTGGCCCCTCGCGCTGCTCCTCGGCCTCGGCGTCCTGGCCGTGCGCCGCGCCGACATCACCGCCTACGGCCTGCGCTTCCTGGCCCAGCTCGGCACGCCGCTGCTGATCCTCGCGCCCTGGTCGCTCACGCTGCTCCCGTTCGGGTTCTTCGACGAGGCCGGCCTCGCGTACGGCTCCTCGGCCGCCTCCGCCCTCGACCTGCTCGGCGCCAGCCCCGGCGGCCCCGGCACGGTCAGCGGGCTGATGCTCATCGGCGTCGTGCTGGCCGCGCTGGCCGCCCTGCTGCGCTCGGAGCGTCAGTTCGGCATCTGGACGGCCTGGACGGTCGCCCTGGCGGGCCTCGTCTTCGCGGTCCTGTCCAACGGCTCGGCCTGGGCGGGCCCGGCCACCCTCGTCTACGGCCTCGCCCTGCTGGCGGCCGCTGTGCTGGGCGCCGACGGCGCACGCGCGCGAGTCGCCGAGCAGAGCTTCGGCTGGCGCCAGCCGGTCGCCGCGCTGATCGCCTTCGCCGCCGCCGCGGGCCCGCTGCTCGTCGCCGCCGGCTGGATGCTCGGCGGCGCCGACGGCCCCCTGAAGCGACGCGACCCGGTCCAGGTGCCCGCGTTCGTCGCCGAGGACAGCAACAACCGCGACCGGGCCCGCACCCTCGTCCTGGACAGCGACTCCACCGCCCACGTCGGCTACATGCTGGTCCGCGGTTCCGGCGCCCGCCTCGGCGACGCCGAACTCACCGCAGCCGACGGCGAGAACAGCCGCCTCGACAAGGTCGTCGCCAACCTCGTCGCCGGTTCCGGCGCCGACCAGTCCGACCAGCTCGGCAAGTTCGCGGTGCGCTATGTCCTGGTCCACAAGGGCGCCCCGCGCGAGATCACCCGCGTCCTGGACGCCACCCCGGGCCTGACCCGGCTCAGCCAGCAGAAGCGCAGCGCGCTGTGGCGCGTCGACCAGGATGTCGCCCGCGCCACCATCGTCAGCGGCTCCGGCGCCCCGACGCTCGTCGCCGCGGGACCCGTCGAGATCCACACCACGATCCCGGCCGGCGCCGACGGCCGCACCCTGCGCCTCGCCGACACCGCAGCCGAGGGCTGGACGGCCACCCTGGACGGCAGGCCGCTGACCGCCAGGACGGTCGACGGCTGGGCCCAGGGCTTCGAGCTCCCGGCTTCCGGCGGCAGGCTGGACGTCGTCTACGACGACCCGATCACCCACACCGCCTGGCTGTGGGTGCAGGGTTCCCTCGCGGTCGTCCTCGTGGTGCTCGCCCTGCCGGGCCGGCGCCGCGACATCGACGACGACCTCCCCGAGGAGGAGCGGGCGATCCCCGCCCAGGCGGTGGAGGGCGAGGGCCGCCGCGCCCGCCGTCTGCGCGCCCAGGCAGAGGCCGAGGAGTCCGCCCAGGGCGACGAGTCCGCCCCTCCTCCTTCGGAGGAGACCCCGGTGCCGGTTCCGCAGCAGCAGGCCTACGGGATGGACCAGGCGGGTTACCAGGGCGCCGAGTACCCCGCCTACGGCGGTGACCAGTACCAGGCCGCCCAGCAGTACCCGGCGGGCGGCTACGACCAGCAGAACTACGCGGACCCCTACCAGGGCGGCCAGTACGACCCGTACGCGTACGGGGGACAGGCGCAGCAGCCGTCGTACGACCAGTACGGGCAGCCGTACGACCAGGGTTACGACGCGACGTACGACCCGGCGCAGCCGCAGCAGCACGGCGGCGAGCACCCCGACGGGAGCCAGCAGTGAACCGCACCACCGTGTCCCTGATCGCCTGTGCGACCGCCCTCGCCGCCGTCACCGGGTTCGCCACGCTCACCACGCCCGACGCGTCCGGCACGGACACCGCCACGACCGCCACCGAGCTGCCCGTGGAGCGCACGAGCCTGCTGTGCCCGAGCCCGAGCATCTCCGACCTCGCCGAGACGTCGTACACGTCCTTCACGCCCGTCACCAAGGGCGCGGGCAGTGACGGCGAGGCCGAACTCGTCTCCGCCGCGCAGGAGTCGGAGGACGGGAAGAAATCCGGCGAGAAGAAGGCCGACAAGCCGGTCCTCACCCCGAAGGAGCCCGGCACCCCGGTCACGGGCGACACCTCCGGCGGTGACTCCCCGGCGCTCATCGGTACCGCCGAGGGGCAGTTCGCGCCCGGTTGGACCGTGCAGGAGACCACCGAGGTCGCCGCCGGCACCGGACGCGGTCTGCAGGGCGTCAACTGCACCGCGGCCGACACGGAGTTCTGGTTCCCCGGTGCCAGCACCGACGCGGACCGCACCGACTACGTCCACCTGACCAACCCCGACGACTCGGCGGCCGTCGTCGACATCGAGCTGTACGGCAAGGACGGTGCGCTGGAGGCCCCGGCCGGCGAGGACATCACCGTCCCGCCGCACTCCAGTGAGCCGATCCTGCTGTCCACGCTCGTCAGCGACAAGCAGACCAACCTGACCGTGCACGTCAACGTTCGCAGCGGGCGGGTCGGGGCCGCCGTACAGGCCCTCGACGACAAGATCGGCGGCGACTGGCTGGCGGCGTCCACGGACCCGGCGGGCAGTCTCGTGCTGCCGGGCATCCCCAAGGACGCCACCGACGTACGCCTGGTCGTCTTCACGCCGGGTGACGCCGACGCCGATCTGAAGGTGCAGCTCGCCTCCCCGTCCGGGCTGATCACGCCCGCCGGGAGCGAGACCCTGCACGTCAGGGCGGGCATGACCTCCGCGGTCGACCTGGGCGACGTCATGCGCGGGGAGGCCGGTTCGCTGGTGCTGACGCCGACCGACGAGTCCGTGCCGGTCGTCGCGGCGGTCCGGGTCACCCGCGGCAAGGGCGACCAGAAGGAGACCGCTTTCATTCCGGCCACGCGCGCGGTGGGCACGCGGGCGACGGTCGTCGACAACAGTGCCAAGGGCACCACGCTGTCCCTCGTGGCCCCCGGCCGGGGCGCGCAGGTCGAGGTGACCGCGTCGGCGGGCAGCGGCGGTGGCAAGGCGGCCTCGAAGACGTACACGATCAAGGGCGGCACCACGCAGGACATCGAACTGCCGGTCCCGAGCGGTCTGAAGGGCACGTACGCGCTGACCGTCGAGCCGGTGTCGGGCGGCCCGGTCTACGCGGCCCGGACCCTGACGGCCACGCAGGACGGTGTCCCGGGGTTCACGGTGCAGACGCTGCCGGACGACCGGGGAATGGTCGAGGTGCCGCAGGCCGATCAGGACGTGTCGGTGCTGCAGAGGTAGAGCCGGTCAGTCCTCGCCGTAGCGCGGGTCGACGGTCTCCGGCGTGAGGCCCAGCAGCTCGGCGACCTGCTCGACGACGATCTCGTGCACCAGGGCCGCGCGTTCGTCGCGGCCCTTGGTGCGGATCTCCACGGGGCGCCGGTACACCACCACGCGTCCGGGGCGTCCCTCGCGCGCGGGAATCGTGCCGCCGAGGGGGACCGCCTCGTCGTTCCAGGTCTCGCCCTCCAGCCGGGGTACTTCCAGCACGAGGAAATCGATGTCGGAGAGCTGCGGCCACCGTCGTTCCAGGCGCTCCACGGAGTCCTGCACCAGGTCCGCGAACGCATCGGCACGGCTCGCCGCGAGCGGTACCTGGGGCGGGGCGATCGGGCCGCGCATGCCCCTGCCGTGGCGATCACGTCGGCGGGGCCCGGGGGCGGCGGCACGGGGCGGTACGGGGTTGTCCATCACTGGTGAAGCGTAGTCCCCGGCGGGGCCGGGTGCCCGGGTCCACGCGGTGTCCGGGCGGTGTTCGGCCGCCAGGTACGGCATGTCGCGGGATGACCATTCCGGCCAAGGTTGGGCTCGATTCCGTATCTCTCCGAGACCGGTGATCTCAAGGCAATTGACCGTGTTTGTACCGACTGGTGATCGGTCCGCATGCCGCCCGAGATCTTGGGAAGCGGTGTCTGTGCAGGTCAGTGAGGTGTGACCGGAGGGGCTTGTGGGGCGTTTCACACCACGACACGGTGGAGTGACCTGGTGGAGAGTCGTCGCGGCCCGCTCAGGAGTGCGGTACCGTCCAACGTCGTGAGCCCTGTACGTCGCTGTTCGCGCACCGCTTGCGGCCGCCCCGCCGTCGCGACGCTGACGTACGTCTACGCCGACTCGACCGCGGTCCTCGGCCCGCTCGCCACCTACGCGGAACCCCACTGCTACGACCTGTGTGCCGAGCACTCCGAGCGCCTCACCGCCCCGCGTGGCTGGGAGGTCGTCCGGCTCCTCGACAGTTCGACCCCCGCCCGTCCCAGCGGTGACGACCTGGAAGCGCTTGCCAACGCGGTCCGCGAGGCGGCCCGGCCGCAGGAGCGCGCCGCACGGGCCGGCGGAGGACGTGCGGCGGACCCGATGGAGGTCGCCCGCCGCGGCCATCTGCGGGTGCTGCGCTCGCCCGACAACTGAGCCGTTCTCCCGGGCTCGCCCAGCCGCCCCCGTTCTTGTGTGCGTTCGGTGCACGTTCCGCTCAGTGACGCACGACCATTGACGACTGCTTGGCGCGGACACGACCATT
Organism: Streptomyces sp. NPDC087859; assembly: GCF_044742595.1. Lineage (NCBI taxonomy): Bacteria > Bacillati > Actinomycetota > Actinomycetes > Kitasatosporales > Streptomycetaceae > Streptomyces > Streptomyces sp. NPDC087859. The sequence continues at coordinate 572,177 of NZ_JBIUUU010000004.1, forward strand.
CCGGAAGCCGAAACGAGAAATCGCTTTCCGCATGACGGAATCGGATTCGGGGAGGCGCCCGTGTACGTCCAGGAACTGGAACCCGTCGCCGGCTCACTGGGCCTGTCCGCCCTCGTCGCCACGCTGCCGCTGGTGATCGTCCTCGTCCTGCTCGGCGGCGTACGCCTCAAAGCCCACCTCGCGGGCCTCACCGGCCTTCTGGCGGCCGTTCTGGTCGCCTGGCTCGCGTACGGCATGCCACTGGGGCAGACGCTCTCCAGCGGTGCCCAGGGAGCCGTCTTCGGCCTCTTCCCCATCCTGTGGATCGTCGTCAACGCCCTGTGGGTGTACCGGATGACGGTCCGCACCCGGCACTTCGACATCCTGCGCCGCTCCTTCGGGCGGCTCTCCGACGACCCGCGCATCCAGGCCCTCGTCGTCGCCTTCTGCTTCGGCGCCCTCCTGGAGGCTCTCGCCGGCTTCGGGGCGCCCGTCGCGATCTGCTCGGTCATGCTCGTCGCGCTCGGCTTCGACCCGGTGCGCGCGGCGGTCGTCGCGCTGGTCGCCAACACCGCGCCGGTCGCCTTCGGCGCGATGGGCACACCGGTCGTGACGCTCGCCCAGGTGACGGAACTGCCCCTGGACACCGTCGCGTCCGTGGTCGGGCGTCAAACCCCGCTGCTGGCCCTCGTGGTGCCGCTCGTGCTGGTCTACCTCGTCGACGGACGGCGCGGCCTCAGGGAGACCTGGGTGCCCGCTCTGGCCTGCGGAACCGCCTTCGCCGTCGGCCAGTTCGTCGCCTCCAACTACGTCTCCGCCCAACTCGCCGACATCGGCGCCGCCTTGCTCGGCGCGGCCGCCCTCGTCGCCGTCCCCCGCGCCCGTGTGCCCGCCACGGAGTCCGTACGCGCGTCCGTGCTGACCGGCACCCGCAGCGAGGAACTCGACGAGGCCGACCCGCGCGGCGAAGTCGTGCGCGCCTACGCCCCGTACGCGCTGATCGTCGTGATCTTCTCCCTCGCGCAGGTCCCCGCCGTCAAGGACTGGCTGGCGAAGGCGACCCGGACCTACGACTGGCCCTTCCTGAACGTCGTGAACCCCGACGGCGACCCGGTCGGCGGCAACGTGTTCACCTGGCCGATCGTGGCCACCGGCGGCACACTCGTGCTGCTCGCCGGACTGTGTACGGCGGTCGTCCTCGGTGTGCACGCGCGCGTGGCGGTCAAGGAATGGCTCGCCACCGTCCGCGAGTTGAGGTTCGCGATCCTGACCGTCACCTCGGTGCTGGCGCTGGCGTACGTCATGAACCTCTCCGGACAGGCGGCCACCATCGGCCACTTCGTGGCGGCGGCCGGAGCCGGACTCGCCTTCCTCTCCCCGGTGCTGGGCTGGTTCGGCGTGGCCGTCTCCGGCTCCGACACCTCGGCCAACGCGCTGTTCGGAGCGCTCCAGGTGACCGCGGCCCGCGAGTCGGGGCTGTCGCCGGAGCTCCTGGCCGCCGCGAACAGCTCGGGCGGCGTCCTCGGCAAGATGATCTCCCCGCAGAACCTCACCATCGCCTGCGCCGCCGTCGGCCTCGCGGGCCGCGAGGGGGACCTGCTGCGCAAGGTGCTGCCCTGGAGCCTGGGGCTGCTGTTGGTGATGTGCCTGATCGTCGTCGGGCAGAGCTCGCCGGTCCTGGGGTGGATGCTGCCCTGACCTGAGGTTACGTCCAGGTTCCACTCAGGGGACGCACAGCACCGCTGTCGGTGGGGGCGGGTAGTTTGGGGCGACCGACAGGACTTTGAGAAGGGTTAGGCCGTGGCTGCTGATCTGTCACAGCTCGTGAAGGCGTACGACGTGCGCGGTGTCGTTCCCGATCAGTGGGACGAGACGCTGGCCGAGCTCTTCGGGGTCGCCTTCGTCCGGGTGACCGGGGCGAGCGCGATCGTGGTCGGGCACGACATGCGGCCCTCGTCACCCGGCCTGTCGCGTGCCTTCGCGCGCGGGGCGGCCGCGCAGGGCGTCGACGTCACCGAGATCGGCCTGTGCTCCACCGACCAGCTGTACTACGCCTCGGGCGCGCTGGACCTGCCGGGCGCGATGTTCACGGCCTCGCACAATCCGGCCCAGTACAACGGCATCAAGATGTGCCGCGCGGGCGCCGCCCCGGTGGGCCAGGACACGGGTCTCGCCGAGATCCGCGAACTGGCCGAGGGCTGGATCGACTCGGGCGCCCCGGCCCCGGCGGCCGCACAGGGCACGATCGGCCGGCGCGACACGCTGGAGGACTACGCGGCCCACCTGCGGGGCCTGGTCGACCTGACCTCCATCCGCCCCCTGAAGGTCGTCGTGGACGCGGGCAACGGCATGGGCGGGCACACGGTCCCCACGGTCTTCGCGGGCCTGCCGCTGACGCTTGTCCCGATGTACTTCGAACTGGACGGCACGTTCCCGAACCACGAGGCCAACCCCCTCGACCCGGCGAACATCGTCGACCTGCAGAAGCGGGTGCGCGAAGAGTCCGCCGACCTCGGCATCGCCTTCGACGGCGACGCCGACCGCTGCTTCGTCGTCGACGAGAACGGCGACCCCGTCTCCCCGTCCGCGATCACCGCCCTGGTCGCCGCGCGCGAGCTCGCCAGGAACGGCGGCAGCGGCGTGATCATCCACAACCTGATCACCTCCTGGTCGGTGCCCGAGGTCGTCGAGGAGCACGGCGGCACGCCGGTACGCACGCGCGTGGGCCACTCCTTCATCAAGGCCGAGATGGCGAAGTCCGGCGCGATCTTCGGCGGCGAGCACTCCGCCCACTACTACTTCAAGGACTTCTGGAACGCCGACACCGGCATGCTCGCCGCCCTCCACGTCCTCGCCGCCCTCGGCGGCCAGGAGGGCCCCTTGTCCGCCCTCGTGGCCGAGTACGACCGCTACACCGGCTCCGGCGAGATCAACTCCACGGTCGCCGACCAGACCGGCCGCCTTGCCGCGATCCGCGCCGCGTACGAGTCCCGGGAAGGCATCTCCCTGGACGAACTCGACGGCCTCACCATCAGCGCCTCCGACTGGTGGTTCAACGTCCGCCCGTCCAACACGGAGCCCCTGCTGCGCCTCAACGCGGAGGCACGGGACGCGACGACGATGGCGAAGATCCGGGACGAGGTACTGGCGATCATCCGGACGTGACGGCAGTAGGGCGGCAGGGGCGAAAACCCTCCGGCGGCCACACCCACCCACCCTGTCCCCAAGCCCCACACCCACCCCGCACCGGCGGTACCCTGACCAGGCACATCCGCACAGGCACCCGCCCGCCCCCGAAGGGACACCCCATGCCGCTCGAAGCCGGCCTCCTGGAGATCCTCGCCTGCCCGGCCTGTCACGCCCCCCTCGAGGAGCAGGACACCGAGCTGATCTGCACCGGCCAGGACTGCGGCCTGGCATACCCCGTCCGCGACGGCATCCCCGTCCTCCTCGTCGACGAGGCCCGCCGCCCCGCGTAAGCGACCCCCGGCGACCAGCCGCAGGGAGCGCCGGCAACGGCGCCCCGAGTGACCGACGAACCCGGCGATCGCAGGAGGCTGCCGCCCATGCTCGACGAATCGCTGCTCGACACCCCCGAGGCCCTCTCGGCGGCCGACCGCCGAGGCCTGCTCCGCGGGGCCGCCGAGGCAGGCGCCCGAGTCCGCACCGCGGCGAGGCACACCGCCGAGGCCGGCGTCAACGAACTGAAGCCCGATGGCCGCCCCCGCGCGGTCCTGATCGCGGGCCCCGGCGCCGCCGCCATCTGCGTCGCCGACCTCCTCGGCACCCTCGCCGGCGCCGGCAGCCCCGTCATCCGCCTGGCCCCCACCGGCGTGGCCCCCGCGGCCGGCGCCCTGCGCTGGGAACTCCCGGGCTGGACGGGCTCGGTCGACGTGCTCCTGATCGCCACCTCCGACGGCACCGAACCGGGCCTGTCCCTCCTCGCCGACCAGGCCTACCGCCGCGGCTGCACGGTCGTCGCCGTGGCCCCCGCGAACACCCCGCTCACCGAGGCCGTACAAGGCGCCCACGGCCTCTTCGTCCCCCTGGCGACGGCCCCCTACGAGGAGGGCGAAGCCCTCGCCGCGTCCGCCCCCGGCATCCTGTGGGCCCTGCTCACCCCGCTGCTCGCCATCCTCGACCGCACCGGTCTGGTCACCGCCCCGCCGGACGTCCTGGAGAAGGTCGCCGACCGCCTGGACCACATCGCCGAACGCTGCGGCCCGGCCATCGCGACGTACAGCAATCCCGCCAAGACCCTGGCCACCGAACTCGCCGACGCGCTCCCGGTGATCTGGACGGAGGGCGTCTCGGCCGGTCCGGCGGGCCGCCGGTTCGCCGCCGCCCTCGCCGAACTCGCCGGCCGCCCCGCCGTCGTCGCCGAACTGCCCGAGGCGCTCGCCGCGCACAACGCCCTGCTCGCCGGTCCGCTCGCCGCCAGCGCCGACCCGGACGATTTCTTCCGCGACCGCGTGGAGGAAGCACCGGTGATGCACGCGCGCGCGGTGCTGCTGCGCGACCGTCCCCTCGGCGGTCTCTCCGCCGCTCCCGCCGCCCGTGAGCTGGCCCTGAGCCACGACACCCCCATCAGCGAGCTGGAACCGGAGGAGGGCGGCGAACTCGAGACCCTCGCGGAACTGATCGCCGTCACGGATTTCGCCGCGGTTTACCTGGCGCTCGCTTCCGGCACCTGATCATGCTCAGGCCGTTCTGACCGTCGTACAGAAAGAACCCCATGGACCGCCTCGACAACACGATCCGCCCCTACGCCTGGGGTTCCACCACCGCCATCGCCGCACTGCTCGGCGTCGCCCCGAGCGGCGAGCCGCAGGCGGAGATGTGGATGGGTGCCCACCCGGGCGCACCCTCGCGCACCGGACGCGGCACGCTGGTCGAGGTCATCGAGGCCGACCCGGAGCGAGAGCTGGGCGCGGACGCCGTCACCAAGTTCGGCCCCCGCCTGCCCTTCCTCCTCAAGATCCTCGCTGCCGGAGCCCCGCTCTCCCTCCAGGTGCACCCCGACCTGGCGCAGGCCAAGGAGGGTTACGAGGACGAGGAGCGCCGCGGGATCCCCGTGGACGCCGGTCACCGCAACTACAAGGACGCCAACCACAAGCCCGAACTCATCTGCGCGCTCACCGAGTTCGACGGCCTGTGCGGCTTCCGCGCCCCTCTCGAAGCCGCCGGCCTGCTCGCGGGCCTCGGCGTGGACTCCCTCAAGCCGTACGTCGACCTGCTGCACGCCCACCCCGAGGAAGCGGCACTGCGCGAGGTCCTGACGGCCGTACTCAGCGCGGACCGCGAGGAGATGGCCCGTACGGTCACGGAGGCCGCGGCCGCCTGCGCCCGCCTCGGCGGCGGGTACGCCCCGTACGCGGACATCGCCCACCACTACCCGGGCGATCCGGGCGTCATCGCCGCGATGCTCCTCAACCACGTCCGCCTCCAGCCCGGCGAGGCCCTGTTCCTCGGCGCCGGCATCCCGCACGCCTACCTGAACGGCCTCGGCGTCGAGATCATGGCCAACTCCGACAACGTCCTGCGCTGCGGCCTGACCCCCAAGCACGTCGACGTTCCCGAACTCCTGCGCATCGTCCGCTTCGAGGCCGCCGACGCGGGGGTGCTGCGTCCCGAGGCGGCCCCGGACGGCGAAGAGGTCTACGAGACCCCGATCGACGAGTTCCGGCTGTCCCGGTACGTCCTCCCCGAGGGCGGCGCCGCCCACGACCTCACCCGCGCCGCCCCGCAGATCCTGCTGTGCACGGCGGGTTCCGTCCGGGCGGGGGAGCACGAGTTGAACCCTGGTCAGTCCGTCTTCGTTCCCGCAGGTGAGAAGGCCGAAGTGACCGGCACGGGCACCGTCTTCCGGGCCACTGTGATCGTATGACCGGGGCTGTGGACACCTGACACACCTCTGCCCGGAAGGGCTGCAACAATGGCCCACTGGCAAAGGACGGGCAAAGGCCTGGACTGCGTGGACGTACGAAGGGACAACGCGAACACATGAGCGCGTCAGGCGGAACCAAGGCGATCGTGGCGGCACTTGGCGCCAACCTCGCGATCGCGGTATCGAAGTTCGTGGCGTTCCTCTTCAGCGGCTCGTCGTCGATGCTCGCCGAGTCCGTCCACTCCCTCGCCGACTCCGGCAACCAGGGACTGCTGCTCCTCGGTGGCAAGAAGGCCCAGCGCGAGGCCACCCCGCAGCACCCGTTCGGCTACGGCCGCGAGCGCTACATCTACGCCTTCCTCGTCTCCATCGTGCTCTTCTCGGTCGGCGGCATGTTCGCCATCTACGAGGGCTACGAGAAGATCAAGCACCCGCACGAGATCGAGCACTGGTACTGGCCGGTGGGCGTCCTCGTCTTCGCGATCATCGCCGAGACCTTCTCCTTCCGGACGGCCATCAAGGAGTCCAACGGCCTGCGCGGCCGGCAGTCCTGGAAGGAGTTCGTCCGCCACGCCAAGGCGCCCGAGCTGCCGGTCGTCCTCCTGGAGGACCTGGGCGCACTGATCGGTCTGATCCTCGCCCTCGGCGGCGTCGGCCTGGCCCTCGCCACCGGCGACGGCGTCTGGGACGGCATCGGCACCCTCTGCATCGGCGTCCTGCTCATCCTCATCGCGCTCGTCCTGGCCGTGGAGACCAAGTCCCTGCTCCTCGGTGAGTCCGCGGGCATCGAAGCGGTCCAGAAGATCGAGGCCGCGATCGTCGACGGCGACGTCGTCACCGGCATCATCCACATGCGCACGCTCCACCTCGGCCCCGAGGAGCTCCTGGTCGCCGCCAAGATCGCCGTCCAGCACGACGACACGGCCGCCGAGGTCGCCAACGCCATCAACGCCGCCGAGGCCCGTATCCGCGAGGCCGTCCCGATCGCCCGTGTGATCTACCTCGAGCCGGACATCTTCAGCGCGTCCGAGGCCGCCAAGGGCGCCGACCGCGAGGCGACACCCGGAGGACCGGCGCAGCACGACGCCGGCCACTGACACCCACCGAAGGGGCCCACCGGAATTCCGGTGGGCCGCTTCGGCTGTCAGACCCGCACCGCCCAGGGAGGTGGTGGCGGCACCACGGCCCGGGCCTTCCGTCGTACGACCATCGCGGCGATCCCCAGCCCGGCGGCGACCAGCACGAGCACCACGCCGGCCATCATCGCCACCCCGAGGACCACCGGCACGGTGTAGTCGTCGATCACCCGCCCCCGGATCGCCGACGTCGGCAGCGTCCCGCCGCGATCGTCGAGAAAGGCCCGCGAGTCACGGGCGTTCGCCCGGTGGTCGCCCAGCAGGAACAGCCGCCCCTCGGGGACCCGCACGTCGTAGGCGGGGAATCCGCCGCCGGCCTCCGCGCCCTTGAGATACGGCTCCTGCAGCGGCTCCCCGTTCAAGGTGACCCGCGCGTCCCGCGCCTCCCCGGTGCAGCACGCCACCCGGTCCCCGCCCACTCCGACGACCCGCTCGATCACCAGCCCGTCGAACCCGTACCGGTCCGGCGCCGAGAACACCACGACGTCCCCGCGCCGCACCTCGCTCCCGTCGATCCGCTCGAAGACGACCCGGTCGCCCCGCCCGAACGTCGGCGCCATGCTCTCGCCCGACACGACGGAACCCCCGAAGCCATACCGTCCGTAGCCGACGCCGCCCAGCCCCGCCAACAACCCCACCAGACCCACCACGACGGCCGCGATCCCCAGCCCCCGAGCCCTGCCCATCAGGCACTCCCTCCCCACACGGAACATCCGCGGCGGCAGAGGGTAGCGCCCCGCTGTGAATGGCTCGTGCGGGCCCCACCTCGGTGGCCACGGCCCGCACTCACCACACCCCGTCCTACTGGATCTCGCCCAGCACCTCGAGCACCGCCCGCTCGTCCGGCGCCGCAGTGAGCCGCTCCCGGAACCCGGCGTCCATCAACTTCCGCGACAGCAGCGCCAGAATCCGCAGATGCTCGTCACCCGCGGCCGCCTCCGGTACGGCGATCATGAACACCAGCCTGGCCCGCGTACCGTCCAGCGACCCCCACTCGATGCCCTCGGCGGACCGCGCGAACCCGACGACCGGCGCGCTCACCGCATCCGTCTTGGCGTGCGGAATCGCGATCTCCTCACCGAGCCCGGTCGTGCCCTGCTCCTCCCGCCGCAGCGCGGTCGCCACCAGCTCGTCCACGTCCGCGACCTTGCCGGTCCGCGCCAGCAGCCCGGCCATCTCCCGGACGGCGGCCTCCTTGTCGACCGCATCGAGTTCGACCTTCACGGTCTGCTCGGTGAGATACCCGGACAGGACCTCGGCGGTCGCGACGGGCGCCGCCACGGACTCGCGTACGACTCGCTGCGCCACGACGGTCCCGCCACCCGGCGCCCCGCCCGCACCCGCTCCGACCAGCACAGGCTCGGGCCCGACCGCCGGCAGCCCGACGACGGCCTCGCCGCGCCGCCTCCGCTCGCTGATGTCGACAAGGGCGACCGTTGTGAGCGCGGTGACGACCGTTCCGATCACCACGGCCACGAAGAACATCGGCACACCGCTCACCGCGCCCAGCACCGCCACGATCGGCCCGCCGTGCGGCACCGCGTCCTCGACCCCGGCGACCCCGGCGATCGCACCGGCCACCGCGCCGCCCAGCATGTTCGCCGGGATGACCTGCGCGGGCCGCGCCGCCGCGAACGGGATCGCACCCTCGGAGATACCGAAGCAGCCCATGAAGAGGGCGGCGAGCCCGGTCTCCCTCTCCTGTTCGGTGTAGAGCCGCTTGCGTATCAGCGTGGCCAGCCCCTGACCCAACGGCATGACCGGGATCGCGGCCGCGCACATGCCCATGACCGTCTGATTGCCGGTCGCGATGAGCCCCGTACCGAACAGGAACGCCGTCTTGTTGACCGGCCCGCCCATGTCGAAGGCGATCATCAGCCCGAGAATCGCGCCGAGCAGGATCGCGCTCGTACCCGTCATCCCGCTCAGCCAGCTGGTCAGGTGCTCGAACACCCAGGAGATCGGCTTCCCGACGACGTAGATGAAGAACAGCCCCAGCGCCGTGGTCGCCACGATCGGGATCACGATGATCGGCATGATCGGCTGCACGAACTTGGGGACCTTGACCTTCTTGATCCACAACACCAGATACCCGGCGAGGAACCCGGTCACGATCGCCCCGATGAACCCGGCACCCGCCTTGGAGTCGTACAGCGAACCGGTGTTGGCGATCCAGCCGCCGATCATGCCCGGTACGAGGGCGGGGCGGTCGCCGATGGCGTACGCGATGTATCCCGACAGGATCGGCACCATCAGCGTGAAGCCGATGACACCGATGTTGTTCACGTCCATCCAGAAGGAGTCCTTCGGGATGACCAGACCACCCGACGGGTCCGTGTGTCCGCCGAGCGAGAGCGAGATCGCGATCAGCAACCCGCCGACCACGACGAACGGGATCATGTAACTGACCCCGTTCATCAGCGCCTTGTACCCGACGCTGCGCTCCTTGCCACCACCCGCACCGGCCGCGGGCGCGCTCGCCCCGTCCGGCTGGTGCACGGGCGCCGACCGCACCCGCTCGATCAACTGCTCGGGGTGGTGGATCCCCTCCGCCACCCCGACGGTCAGGACCCGCTTGCCCACGAAGCGGCTCAGGTCCACATCCTTGTCCGCGGCGACGATGACGCCGTCCGCGGTGCTGACATCGTTGTCATCGAGTACGTTTTCGGCCCCGATGGACCCTTGAGTCTCCACCTTCATGTCGATGCCGCGGCTCTCGGCAGCCTGCGCGAGCTTCTCGGCCGCCATGTACGTGTGCGCGATGCCGGTCGGGCAGGCGGTCACCGCGAGCAGCTTCAACCGCTGCTGCTCGCCACTGCCGCCGCCCGTGGGGGGAGGGCCGGCCGGACTGGTCACGTCGATCTCCTAACGCCGTTGTTCGCACGGAACGCCGTCCCGGACGCCCCGCAAGATCGATCAGCTGTTCCCGATCCCTTGCATCCTGCAGCACGTGCCGCCCTGCTCAAAGGTTCAAAAGTCCCGGATTGTCACGGCCTGATGGCTCCTGGTCCGGCGATCGTGGGTGTCCTGTTATCGACGGCGCGGCCACCCCGACGCTCCTCTCGTGGCTGCCTCGTGATCGGCTCGATGTGTTCGGAGGTGGACTGGGGGCGCCCGGGCGTACCGGTGTAGCTTGGGACGGAGCCAGACGTCGCTGCTGATGGCGGTCGGGCGATCCCGATGTGGATCGACCGAGGGAGAGAGGGCCTCCGACGGACTGCGCTGCGCGCACCGGGCATGCCTGTGTCCTCTTTCGGGCACCCCTGTGTCCGCCGCCGCGCAGACCAGCCGTGTCCACCTCGCCCCAACCTTGAGGAGCAGCCCGTAATGACGACTGTCGACAACCGACAGGACTTCAAGGTCGCCGATCTCTCCCTGGCCGAGTTCGGCCGCAAGGAGATCACCCTCGCCGAGCACGAGATGCCCGGCCTGATGGCGATCCGCAAGGAGTTCGCCGCCACCCAGCCGCTGGCCGGCGCCCGCATCATGGGCTCCCTGCACATGACCGTGCAGACCGCCGTCCTGATCGAGACCCTGGTCGCTCTGGGCGCCGAGGTCCGCTGGGTGTCCTGCAACATCTTCTCCACCCAGGACCACGCGGCCGCCGCCGTCGCGGTAGGCCCGAACGGCACGCCCGACAACCCGCAGGGCATCCCCGTCTTCGCCTGGAAGGGCGAGACCCTGGAGGAGTACTGGTGGTGCACGGAGCAGGCTCTGACCTGGCCGAACACCCCCACTGGCGGCCCGAACATGATCCTCGACGACGGTGGTGACGCCACCCTCCTCGTCCACAAGGGCGTCGAGTACGAGAAGGCGGGCAAGGTCCCCTCGGTCGACACCGCCGAGAACGACGAGCACCGCGTCATCCTCGAACTCCTGAACCGCACCATCACCGACGGCTCCCAGAAGTGGACCCAGCTCGCCTCGGAGATCCGCGGCGTGACCGAGGAGACCACGACCGGCGTCCACCGTCTGTACGAGATGATGCGCGACGGCCTCCTCCTCTTCCCGGCGATCAACGTGAACGACGCCGTCACCAAGTCGAAGTTCGACAACAAGTACGGCTGCCGCCACTCCCTCATCGACGGCATCAACCGCGCCACCGACGTCCTCATCGGCGGCAAGACCGCGGTCGTCTGCGGCTACGGCGACGTCGGCAAGGGCTGTGCGGAGTCGCTGCGCGGTCAGGGCGCCCGGGTCATCGTCACCGAGATCGACCCGATCTGTGCTCTGCAGGCGGCGATGGACGGCTACCAGGTCACGACCCTCGACGAGGTCATCGACAAGGCCGACATCTTCATCACCACGACCGGCAACAAGGACATCATCATGGCCAGCGACATGGCCAAGATGAAGCACCAGGCCATCGTCGGGAACATCGGCCACTTCGACAACGAGATCGACATGGCCGGCCTGGCCAAGATCCCCGGCATCGTCAAGGACGAGGTCAAGCCCCAGGTCCACACCTGGAAGTTCCCCGACGGCAAGGTCCTGATCGTCCTGTCCGAGGGGCGCCTGCTGAACCTGGGCAACGCGACCGGTCACCCGTCGTTCGTGATGTCCAACTCGTTCGCGGACCAGACGCTGGCTCAGATCGAGCTGTTCACCAAGCAGTCGGAGTACCCGATCGGCGTCTACACGCTGCCCAAGCACCTCGACGAGAAGGTCGCCCGCCTCCACCTGGACGCGCTCGGCGTGAAGCTGACGACGCTGCGCCCGGAGCAGGCCTCCTACATCGGCGTCGACGTCGACGGCCCGTACAAGCCGGACCACTACCGCTACTGAGCACTCTCCTCAGCAGCAGGACCTTCGAGGCAGGCCCCCGCACCCCCGTGCCGGGGGCCTGCCCCTTTGGCCGCTTGGCCACTCCGGCCCGACCAGCCCGTGCCGCTATGCCCGGACCAGCCCGTCAAGACCCAGGACCCCCATGCCCCGCGGCCGCTATTCGCTCCATGATCCGCACGATCACACCCCCCTCGCAGAAGAGCACTTCCACTGCGCCCCCGGCCCCTCCGGCTGGCGCTATGTCGCCCAGCTGACGAACCCCGCGGGCGATCACTCCGGCTCCGTCGACCTGGCCCTCGACGAACTCGGCCGCCCCATCCGTCTGGAACTCCACGCAGCGGGCTGGCAGGTACGCGGCGCCGCTCTCGACGGCGTTACCTGGGTCCGTACAGACCCCACCGGGGTTCACGCCACGGAAGGCAATGTCCCCGCCCACGCCTTCACCGGCACATCCCCCGCGTTCCTCATCGCCACGACCCGTCTGCTACGCCTCACCCCTTCCACATCAGCCACCCGCGTACGACTCGTCGCCTTCACGGATCCGGTCCTCGCCCCGCGCACCGTGGACCAGTCCTGGGCACTGATGAAAAGCGAAGCACACGCCACTGACAACGGCCCCCTGACCGTGGACGAATACCAGGTCACAGCCCTGGACACGGGAGAGCAGCACACCGTGCACATCGCCGGGGACGTGGTCCTCTCGGCTCCCGGCATCGAGTTGGAGGACCTCGAATCGCCGCCGTCCGTCTTCGAGTGAGCAGGGGGGCGGTACGGCTTACGCAGGAGGCGCGAATCCGGTACCAGGGCGCTCAGGCGACGGCGTCTCCTGCGTCTCCGCGGGCCCGGCGCCGGGTGAGGGAGGCGGAGGCGCCGCGGCGGAACCGTAGTAGGGAGGCGGGGCCGCAGTAGCCGCGGCCGGTGAGAGCGAAGGCGGCTGAGCAGGCTGCGTTCCGTACGCCCCAGCCGACGCGTTCCCGAAAGCGCGCCGAGCCTCCCGCGCCTGCCGCTCCTGCACCACCGCCGCGAGATACGCCGCCGGCGGTACACCCTGTGGCGCCGGGGTCCCCGTACGAGCCGCGACGTCAGTGGCGAGCCGCTCGGCCATCGCCCAGCCGACCTGTGGGTCCAACTGCTGCATTCGCCCCAGGTACTGCCGGATGGCGAGCCACAACCCGTCCGGAACCGCGGACAGGTCCAGTCCGGAGAAACGTCCCGCCAGCCAGGGCGGCGGCGGAGGCAGGAACCCGGTATGCGCGACCGGAACCCGCTCCCGTACGACCAGAGTCCCCGCGAACACGTCCCCGAGCCGTCGCCCCCGCGCCGAAACGAGCGACGCGACACAGGCGACGACCCCGAACGTCAGCAGGATCTCGATGACGCCGATCCCGCCGCGCACCAGCGCATGCCGGAACCGGATCGGTCCGCCGTCGTCCCGCACGACCCGCAGCCCGCACGCCAACTTCCCGAGCGAGCGGCCGTGGCTGAGCGTCTCGACCGCGATGGGACCACCCACCATGACCAGCACGAACGCCGCGAGAGACACCGCGAACTGGGCCGCTTCGTCCAAGGAAGCCGTGGAAGCCACCAGCGCGATGGTCACGACCACGTAGACGATCACGCCCACCAGCAGATCGAGCAGCACGGCCAACGCCCTGCTCGGCAGCCGCGCAGGACGCAGCTCCAGCGCCACCGCCTCGCCCGTCACCAGCTCACTCACGTCCGCCGTCCTTCCCCTGGCCCGCCCCGAGAACGGCCAGTCTGCCAAGCTGAGGGCGCATCGCACCGCAGTACGACAAGCTGACACCCACGACGAGTCGCCGACGAGCAGCCGAGGAGCAGCCGAACCGATGGACCTCGACGTCTTCGTCTCCGCTCACCGAGCGGAGTGGGATCGCCTCGACGCCCTGCTCCGACGCCAGCGGCGGCTGACCGGCGCCGAGGCCGACGAACTCGTCACTCTCTATCAACGCACGGCCACCCATCTCTCCCTGATCCAGTCCAGCGCCCCCGACCCACAGCTGACGGGCCGGCTCAGCCAACTCGTGGCACGCGCGCGTAGTGCCGTGACAGGAACCCGTCGCGCTTCCTGGCGGGACGTCACGCGTTTCCTGGCGTACGGCTTCCCCGCAGCGGTCTACAGAGCACGACATTGGTGGGTCCCCGCCGCGCTTCTCTCCACAGCCGTGGCAGCCCTCCTGGGCTGGTGGATCGGCACCCACCCGGAAGTACAGGCCACCATCGCGGCCCCCAACGAGCTCCGCGAGCTCACCCGCCCGGGCGGGCAGTACGAGTCGTACTACTCGAGCCACCCCGCGGCCTCCTTCGCCGCCCAGGTCTGGACGAACAACGCGTGGGCCGCCGCGCAGTGCCTGATCCTCGGAGTCTTCCTCGGTCTCCCGGTCCTCTGGATCCTCTTCCAGAACATGCTCAACCTCGGCGTCGGCTTCGGCCTGATGTCCTCGGCCGGCCGCCTCGACACCTTCCTCGGCCTGGTCCTGCCCCACGGTCTGCTCGAGCTGACCGCGGTGTTCGTCGCCGCGGGAACAGGCATGCGCCTCGGCTGGACCGTCATCGACCCGGGCCCACGCACGCGTCGAGCCGCCCTCGCAGAGGAAGGCCGAGCGGCGATCGGCATGGCCATCGGCCTCGCCCTGATCCTCTTCATCTCCGGCGCCATCGAAGGCTTCGTCACCCCGTCCGGCCTGCCCACCTGGGCGCGCATCAGCATCGGGGTCTTCGCCGAACTGGCCTTCCTCGCGTACGTCTACGTCCTCGGCGGGCGTGCTGCCCGCGCAGGAGAATCGGGCGACGTCGCGGAGGCCGAACGCAGCGCCACGGTCCCCATGGCGGCCTGATGTGCGTACGGGGCTGCTGAGCTGCTAGTGTCCTCTTCGCCCCGCAGGAACCGTTGACACGGAGAGAGCGGGGAGGTAGATTCGAACAGTTGCCTAGAACTGGATCTAGTCCGGTCGGTGACAGTGAGTGTCTGTCTGCTTCTTGAGACATCGTCTCGAAGAAGCCCCTCCCGATAATTCGGAAATGAGCGGCCGGTCAGTCCGGCCCGGAACTTCTGATAAAGTCGGAACCGCCGGAAAGGGAAACGCGAGAGCGGGAACCTGGAAAGCACCGAGGAAAATCGGAACCGGAAACGGTCTGATAGAGTCGGAAACGCAAGACCGAAGGGAAAAGCCCGGAGGAAAGCCCGAGAGGGTGAGTACAAAGGAAGCG